>JAUNGG010000089.1 GCA_030524635.1 Lachnospiraceae bacterium | reverse complement strand
GTTAAATAAGGGTAAATTCTCCCTGTCAGTTATGGACTTACTGTAAAAGCCAAGAAAATCTTTCTTTTCCCACCCTTGGTTGATCCAAAAAAGCTTGCCGCTTTCATTGCTGTCCATAACATTCAGACACACGCGGGTTATGCCCTCCTTCTTCAAAGCAGCAGTAGCAGCAGTTACCAACGCCGTACCAATTCCTTGTTTTCTATATTCAGGGCTTACTACGGTATGATAAATGTAGCCGCGCCGCCCATCATGTCCACATAAAATCGCACCTATAACTTTTTGGCTGTCAAGAGCAATAAAGCAAGTACTAGGATTGCGCTTCAGGAATGCACTGATACCTTCTTTGGAATCGTCCAGGCTTCTAAGCCCCATTCCATCGGTGTTTGCCCATAATTCAAATATGAAATCATAATCATTGATCGTCATTTCTCGCAAATATAATTTTGCAAAATCCATTGCAGCCTCCCTGACTTATCCTTATTTTACAAATGTAATTGAAACGAAACACTATTTCAATTCTTTCCCATCCTTAAAGGCATTTCCAACTTTTTCTCCTATTGCATGATATCCCAGATTTACGGGATCAAAAATAATCGGCTGCAGCCTTTTGGGATCAATCTTTCCATCCTTGCCAAGCACGCTCTCATCTGCACTGACATTAACAATCTCTCCAACTAACCGACAGGTTTCCGGGTCATAGCTTATCAGTTTGCATTCTACTGCCATCCGCAGTTCTTCAATGACGGGCGCATCCACATACTCTGACTTAATAGCATGGAAACCGGCCTTTGCGAACTTGTCCGGTACGTCGTTCCCGGATACAATGCCCACATAATCGCATTCCTTCACATAGGCCGCCTCTGCCATGCTCACAGTAAATGCTTTTCTCTCAAGAATATTCTTTGTAGTTTTGTGATTTTCACTGATGCACATAGAAATCTGTGCGTCATCACTGATGCCGCCCCAGGCCGCATTCATCACATCTGGGGTTCCATCTTCCCCATAGGTTGCAATCATAAATACTGGCTGCGGATAGGTCCACGGTTTCGCTCCAAAGTTCTTTCTCATGGCAAAAGCCTCCTTATATCATATCATTATCATAAAAACATGCAAAATAGCAAAGTGGCTTTTCACCTTGCTGTTTAGGGATTTTGTTATAGTTCATAATACTGCGATCCGCTTCTTTTTGCAACCATATTCCCTACTCCTCACCATATGCAAAATAAGACACAGCGCCATCTACCCACATTCATTTCCTTTGTCACCACTCCATTTGCGTCAGCCATCGGTTCATTCTTTCTTCCTTGCCTTTGCCTTCTGGCATACCTGCAAGGAACAATTCTCCTTTGATACTGCCATCCAGAAGATATAGGATTCTACCACATCTTGCAGCAATTCTGCTGTCATGGGTCACCATGAGAATTGTGGTGCTTTCCCGGTTCAGGCGGGTAAATTCCTCCATAACTTCCTGCGCCGCACTCCGGTTAAGCGCACCGGTTGGCTCATCAGCAAATAAGATCTTCGGCTGATTGATCATGCTTCGACAGATGCAGGCCCTTTGAAGCTGCCCTCCGGATACCTCTGTAATTTTCCGCCCCGCCAGTTCCTCAATTCCCATTTTCCGCATCAGCATCCGCGCCCTCTGCTCGATTTCCTGCCCGGAAGACTTTCCTTTTTGCAGGTGGCAGGCGGGCAGCCTGATGTTATCGATCAGGTTCAAATTTTTCAGCATGTTCATATGCTGAAATACAAACCCCATCTGCCCAAGCCGCAGCTTTGCCCGATGATCTTCCGATAAGCCGCTGATTTCTGCACCGTCCATCCACACTTCGCCGGAATCTGCACGATCCATGCCGGATACCTGATAAAGCAGGGTGGATTTTCCCGAACCGGAGGGCCCCATGACGGCCACCATTTCCCCGTCATTTATGGCAAAGCTGATATCTTTCAGGATTCCATCCTTACAGAGCTTTTTAACAACCAACAATTCTGACATCGTTCTTTACTCCTTTCCCATACAACACTCATATGCCCTGATGTTTTTGATCTCCGACAGTCCAAGGAGGATCGCACAAAATACTGTTATGACTGCAATACCAGGAATCCAGCCGCATACAATTTTATAATCAATCAGGAAACGGAAACCCGTTGCCCCAAGTGTCTTTAAGAACATTCCTGCCAGTCTCTCGCCCAGCAGATTGCCGGATAAAATCCCCGTCAGGATACCCGTAAGCAGCACCGGCAGATACTCAAGAAAGTACAGCCTTTTGATATCCCCACCTGTAAAGCCGATCGCCTTTCTCAAAGAAATATCACAGCGATCCTTTGCTACAAGCAGACGGGTGAACAGAACCACCACCACAAACATCACCAAAGCCGCTGCCAGGACTGCCACCTGCACCGCCGTGCGGATCTCCTGAATCGTCTGTCCATAGGTATCGGCTACATATTCCTGTATATCCACTATTTTCGCGTTGATGCCGCCATCAGACAGGATTTTGGCATACTTGGACAACCATTGATCCTTTACAGCACTATCTTTCAGCGAAACATAAAACACACTCCACATAAGAGGCCCATCATCATGAAGGTATGCAGCTTTCGCTGTTTTTCCTCCGTTTGTAATGTCCGAATAGATGCCGCAGACAATGTATTCCTCTATGTTTTCATCAAGCGAAAGGAGAATTCCATCTCCTACAGACAGCCCCAGTTCATCTGCACACAGACAGGAAATCGCAATCTCGTTTTTCTCTTTTGGCAATTCTCCTTCTGCATAGGTGACCGGGAAGGTGGTGTGGCCGCCCTGCTCCACCTGCAAGCTGGTGTGAGAGCCGTCCGGCAGAACTGCCTGGCATAAAGTGGTCCGCAAAGCAACAAACCGCTCTACCTGACCGTCCCCTGCCAGCATCTTTTCTACCTGTGCTGTCTTGCCTGCAATGTCCTCTGTCTGACGGATATCCAGACGGATTTCCCCGCCTCCAATTCCCATGTACGTGACAAACTGAGCGGATGAAATAGTGCTTAACAGATTCTGAGGCAGAATCATCATAAATATTCCCAGGACAATGACCAGCATAACGATTAAATATTGTGGAGAAAGAAACTGCCTCCTTTTGTTTTTCTGCATCCCACACTGTCCGGTCAATGCCTCCACCGCCGATATGTTTTCTGTGCGTTTCAATGTCTTCCTGACTGACAAAAGCAGAATTCCTTCCGTTAATGCCACACCTGCAAAAGCCGCAAATAATGCTGGTAATCCGTTCTCAGACGCGCCATATAATTCCTGCATATGTGCGGATATCATACCCTCTGTCAACACCGCCAAAAGCAGACCCGCCGCGGCTCCCAGTCCGGACAATGCCAAAAATTTTAAATTATAGAGCTTCCGGATATCCCTTTTGGATATTCCGATAGCCTTCAGCATTCCGATTTCTTTCCGATCTGCCTCCAACTGTGTCAGCAACGTAAACCGGATACAGAGCATAGAGATCAACAACAATACAACACTCACCAGAAGAATTACCAATATCATCAATCCGTCTGAAAGTGCATTCATCATGCGGATCAATGGTTTTGTAATAGCCGGTCCGTTGGAAGGTAATCCGGCATCCATATATTCCGTGGCAAATGTTTTTATGTCTGTTCCCTCCCACAGTAAAAATTCAATCAGATATTCCTCACTTCCTGCCTCTCTCAGCCTTTCATAGTCGGACTCACTTACCAGGAAACGCTTGGAGGACGCCATCATGGAATTCATCTGGGAATCCCGGAGGAATCCGGCAAGGATGAAAGAGTTTTCACCGATCTGCACATTTTCCCCAACAGTAAGGTCATACTCCTTCCGATAGCAGACCGGAACATAAATCTCACCGTCAGATACTTGAATCCTTTTATTCTCCAAGTCCAAAAGATAGTCGAAACTTCTGCTCTGTACGCAGACACCGTTATCCTGGGTGCTGTCTGCCAGAGAATAACCATCCAGGATCAGGGAGCTGTTCTCCAGATTCAGAAAGTTCAAAGTCTGATAATCCCGTATCTGTTCATTTTCTTCGGCAAACCAGAGAAGCTTTGTTTCTGAAATTCCACCGGCATGTATCTGCAAAAAATCCGGCGTCTGCGCCTTCTCCATCAGCGTATCCACCGAACCTAACAAACTGACAAAGAGAAGGCATGTCAAAGCAAACATAAACGCACTAATTGCCATAAAGAGCCAGGTGGTGACGGCCAACAGCCAGTTCCCTCTGATCTCATTCCAAATGATTCTATGTTTCATCCTGCGCTCCCTTCATCGGTTTTGGGAATTCCAGTTTCCAGTTTACGGACTGCTTTTATCGGATAGATGGCCAGTGCCATGATAGCAAGCAGCAATCCGGAAGCCATGATGACTGCGGCAGCACCACGCCCCACGCCAACTTGAAACTGCTCCCCGATCTCATCAGCCAAAACGCCAGCCAGACCATAAGCTGCTACATAACCGATCTGTGACAGGAATCCAATAAGTCCCCAGGCCCTGCCCTGTAATTCATCTGCAATGTTTGTCCTTACAAGAAAATCCAGACAGTTATTCGCAAGAGGAAGCATGGCAAAGAATAAAAATCCCGCAGCACAGATCAGGTAGATGTTCTCCTTCAGTCCGAAAAGAATCATAGCGATACCCGCTACAGCAAGAGATGCCGATAAAACCTTCAAATAACCTTTTTTAATCCCCCCGGCTCCCAAAAACAAACTGGAAACCAGCATCCCACTTGCACAGACTGTTTCCCCGATTCCGAGTGTGGCGCTGTCCGCAAAATCCAGAATCAGCGGCTCCGCCAAAATCTGAAAAGCCCCCATAAAACAAGTCATGACAGAGGAGAGGAGGATTAAAAGGATAACCCCTCTTTTCTCTGTAACAGCCTCCCAACCCATTTGCAGGGCAGCCAAAAAAGGGGGCTTTTTTTCCGCTGCTTTTGCCGTTAGTCCTTTTCTTACCACTCCGATACAGATCACAGTCAGGAAGAACGTGCAGATATCGAGAATCAAAAGCAGCTGGATATCCGATACTGCCAAAAGCGCACCGGCAAGAATCGGGGAAATGAGATACCTGGCGCTTCCTGCAAGGCTGACCATTCCGCTGGCTTTGGAATACTCCTCCGCATCCAAAAGATCGGTCACCGTCGCACGATAGGAAGGTTCCAGCAGGGAAGAAAAAACCGAGCTGATTGTCACACCGATACCGATTTCCGTAAGACTTGCTCCACCGCTTAACGTACAAACCAAGATAAACAGGATACCCACTGCAGAACAGCCATCCCCAATCATCATGAGCAGCCTTCGGTCATAGCGGTCTGCCAGAACGCCAGCCGGAACACTGAAAAGCAGCGTCGGCAGAAAAGCCAGAAGGGTGATGAGAGCCATGTTCGCTGCACTCCCGGTCTGCTCAAACACATAAACGCCCAGACCGAAACTGGTAAGTCCTCCGCCGATGGAGGACACCAATTCTCCTGTCCACAATAAAAGAAACCGATTAAAGTTGTGCTTACTGTCCATATTTGTCTCCTTCCTATTTAGACCGACTGTCTATCGGTAATGATGTAAAATATAATAGAAAGCATGATTTACAGGCTTTCTATTATTGTATACCACCTTTTTGCCCTAACTTTCACCGCTTCCCAGTCTGCTCCTGCTAAAAATATCCATGATCGTTTCCTGGAGACTGCCTTCTTTCATTCCCATGAGCCGCTCCACATTGTAGATAAACCCGGCAATCTTCTTTTTTCTTTGATCCAGACGGATCCCTTCTATATTCAATTCATCAAAAGCGGTATTGGCATAGAGCATCGTCATCTCTATCACTGACTCCGGATACTTTGTATGACAAATTCCCTGCTCTATCCCTTCTTCCAGCAGTTCTGTGAAGATTGGGGTGATTCCTGCTAATAATGTCGTCTGCATCTTCTGATGCATCAGCGCATTTTGCGGCCGGTGTACCTGCTCCATTACCTCATATCCAATCTTCGACTCCACATTCAAGGACATAATCGCTTTTGTAAAGCGTTCAAGCACAGGCAGCTCCTTATTCCGGGCAACCTCTTTCGCATTCTGCATCAGCCGGTTCGTCATTCGATCAATCACACCATCCAGGATTTCTTCCTTCGATTTAAAATGATAATAAAGAGTTCCTCTGGCAATTCCTACTGCATCCAATATGTCACCTGTGCTGGTGTTGTCAAAGCCTTTCACACCAAACAGCTTTTCTGCTGCATCCAGAATCTCCTCTTTTCTTTCTTCGGCTTCTTTTACGATCCGCATATTCCTCTTCCTTACTTCACTGCAAATTTTACAGACCGACTATCTGTCGGTTATTAGTATATACGAAAACTATTTTATTGTCAATCCATATTTTGAGAATTACGGACACAAGTAGAGCCGCTTCCTCATAAGGCTGCGGCTCTCTCAGTCCATTACCGGCTGTAAGGGATTATTTTATCCACTTTTCTATTGCTGCTGATAATTTAGACAGCTCAATCGGTTTTGCAACATGGTCATTCATTCCCACAGATAAGGCTCTTTGAATATCATCTAAAAATGCATCCGCGCTCATGGCAACAATCGGCAGTATCTTCAAGTCCTCCCTGGAGGACGCCCTGATTTCCTTTGTCGCCTCATAGCCATTCTTGTTAGGCATTTGAATATCCATAAAAACCAGATCAAAGTAATTTTCTGGTTTCTCTAACAACGTATCCACTGCCTGCTGTCCGTCCCTCGCTGCTTCCACGGCAATGCCGATAGACTCCAGCAGCGTCTCGGCAATTTCCAAGTTCAGGTCACCATCTTCCACTAAGAGAATTCGTTTACCACTGTAATCTTTTTCTCCCAGCTCATCGATGTCCGACGTTTCTTCTTCCTGCTTCTCAATCAGAGATTTCAGCACATAAACTAAGCGTGACCTAAATAATGGTTTTGCGATAAAGGCATTGACACCTGCTTCTCTTGCTTCCTGTTCAATGGAGGACCAGTCATAAGCAGAAAGAATAATAATCGGGACCTCATCTCCCAACTGCTTCCGTATCTCTCTTGTCGTTTCCACACCACATTTTCCAGGCATCTTCCAGTCCAGAATCACTACTGCATAATCCTCTGCATTTTCGTGTGCTTCTGATAATTTCCGGATTGCCTCATCTCCACTGAACACACCATCAGAAGACATGCCGATACCGTCCAAAATCTCACAGGCACTTTTGCAGGCATCCGGTTCATCATCTGCCACCAGTACCCTTAGATCCTTAAGACATTCTACTGTTTCCGTTTCCACATTCTGCAATTTCAGATACACCTGCACAGTGAATTTGGAACCCACGCCAAGAGTACTCTCGACCTGAATGTTCCCGTTCATCATCCCGACAATATTATGCGCAATCGCCATTCCAAGCCCTGTTCCTTCAATATTCTGGCTTCCGGCACTATTCTCACGGGCAAAGGGCTCAAAGATTGTTTCTACAAACTCCTTCTTCATACCAATACCGGTATCTTCAAAAATAAATTCATAGCATCCGCTTCCCTGTATG
>JAUNGG010000032.1 GCA_030524635.1 Lachnospiraceae bacterium | reverse complement strand
ATACATAGCCACAAATAGCTACAATAATATGAAATAAATTTGACAAAAAAATGCATGCTTTATGCGGCCTGCGGATGTTTTTTCTTCTATTCAACTGTCAAACTTCCGCATCGAAAATCTTCCAGAGCCGCCAAAGTGTTTGGGAAAAGAAGATGATGTAAAGTCCCCCGAGAATGCTGAGAGTGTTATTGAAAAAGCAAAATGGTATGATATAATAATCGTGAACTACCGTGTAAAGTCGAAATGAGGCACCCAGTTCCGTATTTGGACAACCGGAATTTTGAAGGAAAACATGCGGAAAGAAGATCGATCACTGCCATAAAGGGGGATAGAAAATGAACTTGCCAGGACCTTACCGGAAAACAGCAGAAGCCATTTTCTGGATATTATGCATACAGCAATGTCAGAAGAAAAGCCGCGCACGTTGCTTGCAGACAAGCATTTGGATCATTTCAGAGGAATTATTTTGTCTGATGGGGAATTATCAATGCTACGAAGTAAAGCTGGAAGACATTATGCAAATTGGCAATCATGACTTACCGGAATTCAAGGAATTTCTTCCCCTTTGGATCGATTATCTTGGAAACCAGACGGGATGGGGAGTGAAAAAGCTGATGCAGGAAGCGCAGGCGATGATCGAAGATGATGATCAGTTTCTGGATACAGCAAGGAAATTTGTGGATAAGCATCAGGAAGTAAGAACTTACGGGATGAAAGAAATAAAATCATAGGAAACTCTTACCAATTATGAGGTAGAGCGCATGTTCAGAAGTATGGTGCGTGGATGGTTTAAGTCCGCAGAGACCGATTATAATGATTTCATCAAAGCACTGCTTCTGGGAGATAGGAAAGCCATGAATGCTTATATAAGCCGGGTAGCCTTGAATACCTTCAGCTATTTTGATACAGGGAAAAGGCCTTCCGGGGAGGAGCCGGAGAGATTTTACCACGGCTTTGTACTGGGCTTAATAGTAGAGCTGCAGAACCGTTATGTCATTACCTCCAACCGGGAGAGTGGATTTGGCCGGTACGATGTGATGTTGGAGCCGAAGGATCGAAAGAAGGACGATGCCATTATTATGGAATTCAAAGTGAAGGATTCGGAAGATGAGGCCGATCTGAAGGATACGGTGGCGGCTGCATTAAAACAGATTGAGGAAAAGCAGTACGCTGCACAGCTGATAGCCCGCGGCATTGAAAAAGAACGAATCCGCAGCTATGGATTTGCCTTTCAAGGGAAAAGGGTATTAATCGAATAGATTAGGAAAAATAAAACAGGCAGAAGTGAAAAAGGAGTTGACAGCATTGAAAACGATTGGATTATTAGGTGGTATGAGTTGGGAAAGCACAGTTACTTATTATCAGATTGTAAACGAAGTTATAAAAAAGGAGTTAGGAGGTTTACATTCAGCAAAGGTATTGTTATACAGCGTTGATTTTTCAGAAATTGAAAAATGCCAGGCAGAGGGCGACTGGGATAAAAGTGCAGATATTTTATCTGAAGCCGCTAGGAACCTTGAAAAAGCAGGAGCTGATTTTATCGTAATCTGCACGAATACTATGCACAAGGTTGCTCCTAAAATTCAGGCTTGTATCGGTATTCCGATTATTCATATCGCAGAAGCGACGGCAGAGGTATTGAACCAAAAGAATATTACTAAAGTTGCATTGCTCGGCACAAAGTACACTATGACACAGGAATTTTACAAAGAAAAATTGACAGAAGCGGGAATATCCGTTTTGATTCCAGATGATGATTCCGTTGAGATTGTAAATAATGTGATATATAATGAGCTGTGTTTGGGTATCATATCTCCGCAGTCAAAGCAAAAATATCTTGGTATTATTGAGGAGCTTTCTAAAAAAGGGGCGCAGGGTGTAATACTTGGCTGTACGGAAATCGGTCTTTTGGTTCAGCAAGAGGACACATCATTACCGGTTTTTGATACGACACAAATTCACGCAACAAAAGCGGCACGATTAGCGATTGACAAATAAGGACATATCTGAACAGACGGGATTTTGCAATGCTGCTGCTCACGGCAGAGGAATGGATTGTCTGCCTGATGGAGCATGCACCGGAAGATTCAGAGATAGAAGTTGGTTTCACAGGATTGCTTGGGAATGTGAAGCTGAATATCAGTGCACCTGGAGAAGCGTTTGATATTGCGGAAAGTTCCAATGTTGTCAGCGGCTTGGAACTGGATGGCTTTGATTCTGATGCGGAAAATGCAATCAGAAATCTGATTCTCCGTGCCCGGTCTGATACGTTCAGATACAAAAATAAAAACCACCGCAGCACCATACAGATCACAGTGAATCAGTCTAACAGGAAGCAGCTGTACCTGACCCTTGGCGCACTGGTTTTATCTGTACTTCTGGGGCTGCTGTTTAAGCTTATTTTACCGGAAAGTGTGCAGAGCGGTTTGAATGTTTATCTGCTTACGCCGATAAAAACCATGTTTCTGAATGCTTTGAAGATGGTTACTGATCCGGTAGTGCTTTTTTCCATCATTTCCTGTCTGGCACAGTTTGAAAATCTGCATGACCTTGGAAAAATTGGCGCCAAAGTTATGGGAATGTACATATTTACTACCTTGCTTGCCATAATGACAGGGATAGGCATATTTTTGCTCATAAGGCCGGGCAACGCTTCGCTGGCGGCTATGGTAACGGATGCAGCTGTAGAAACATCAGGTACCGCTGAGATCTCCATCCTGGAAACGATCGTTAACATCATACCTGCTGATGTGGTCAGCCCATTTCTGAAGGCAGACATGCTGCAGATTTTGTTTATGGCTATCCTCATCGGCATAGCCTGGGTTCATCAAATGCATCAATGCCGATGAATATCGAATCTTGCAGAAAATTGGGCGTATCTTCCAAGATCAGTTCTTTTTCGATTCCGCTGGGAGCTACCGTAAATATGGACGGATCGTGTGTTTATCTTGCGGTTGCGGGATTATTTCTTGCAAAGGTATATGGCATAGAGATTGACGGCTCGGCAATGTTTTCTATGATCTTTTCGATTATCGTGCTGTCTGTGGGGGCGCCGGGCTGGTATGTCTGTCTGTGCTTCTGGTACAGTTAGGTGTCCCGGCAGAAGCCATCAGCCTGGTTATGGGGGTGGATTCGATTTTGGGAATGTGCAGAACAGCAATCAACACAACCGGTGATGTGGCGGTGTCTGTGGTTGTGGCAAAAACAGAGAAATTACTGGATAAGGAGAAATACAGCAGCCTTTAAAAAGAGATGAAAAAGATTGTAAAGAAGATTTAGTATGAAAAAAATCCATTAAACAGTTTATATGTTTAGTGGATTTTTTGTTTTTCTGTTAATTGCCTTCGAAGCTGCAGCATTTCATTTACAATAAGATACAGATAGGGTTTCGATATCTCTGGCATCTGGATCTTATTGGTGGTAAAATAGTAGATATTGAGTAAGGACAGAATCTACCGTGGAATCCAGGTGCTGAATGTAGCAGCAAGAGGAAGCCTGTATCAGGATTTGGAGAAGGAAGGGAGATTCGGGCATCATTTTATGGATATGTATGCTGCGGCCATATTTGCTGCATATGGATTGGAAAGGTGGAAAGAGTGAGAAAATGAATATAAAAGGATTATTGGTTGGAGCGACAGCTTTTCTGCTGATAGGAATTTTTCATGCGATTGTTGTGAAGACGGAATATTACCTAACGAAAAATGTGTGGCCGGTCTTTTTCCTGGTTGGTTTGTGCTTTTTAGCAGCATCTCTAACCGTTTCTGATGTGGCCGTCAGCAGCATACTTGCAATCATAGGAGTTACCTGTCTTTGGAGCATTAAGGAGCTGTTTCAGCAGGAGGAACGAGTGAAAAAGGGATGGTTTCCTGAAAATCCAAGGCGGAAAAGGAGAGACAGAAAATGAAAAAAGCATGTTTGTTGATGTGCATGGCCATTGCAATGTGTTTGACTGCCTGCAAGGAGGAGAAAAACAAGGAAGCTTCGGTAATCAGTAATACTGCTCCGGAAATTACAGCGGATGTGAAGGCAGATCAGGAAGAAGCTCCAAAGGAAATGGAAAAATTTGAGCTTACCGACAAGGGAAAGGCTTTTCTGGCACAGATGTGCAGAGAACTGAAAGATTTTGATTCCCAGACCACAAAGGATGCGGCATTTTGGCAGGATTTCCTGTTTAATTCTTACACTGGCGTATCACCAGAAGGTGCAGAAACAGAACAGGTGTATCGGGAAGATTTAGGGTTTGAGGAAACGATTGTCAAAATAAGCAGGCAAGAAGCAGAAGACCATGCAAAATTGGTTTTCGGTACCGAACTGCCGGATATCAAACCTTCCTTTGATGACATGGAAGATGGGCAGACTTCCTGTTATTATCAGGATGGTTATTATTATATCGGTGTTTCAGATTTTCCTGATTATCAGTACACGTTTGCTGATTATGAAGAAGCTGATGGTGATATCACTGTAAAATACAATATTGATTTTGAAGGGGAAAGCAATGTGGGTACAGTAAGCTTTACCATTGTGCCGGAGGATAACGAAAATGGATTTGTGATCCGTTCAAAAACCTCTGAATTTTCTGTATTTTGATCTGTGCGAGGCTAAAAATAGTTGGGAGGTGTTTCAATGTATAAAAATATCGAGAAACAGGTGGGGTTACGGCTGAAGGACTTGGTTGATTACCAGAAAGGGCAGGTTGTCAGCAAAACGCTGGTACAGAATGATTCTGTCAGTATGACGATTTTCTCCTTTGATAAAGGCGAGGAGATCTCTACCCATGCATCCGGCGGGGATGCGATGGTAACTGTGTTGGATGGCACAGGAAAATTTACAGTAGGCGGAGAGGTATTTATTTTAAATGAGGGGGAAACTAAAATGCAGCTGACGGTTTCGTTTTAATCGAAGATTCAGCTTTTTGCCGGATATCTGCAGGCTTGTTGAACGAAATCACATGAATAAGAGCAGTCGGGATCGTGATGATTCTGGCTGCTCTTATCTTTTTCACTGCCTGCTCATTTTTCGTGCTCCAAATGTCATGATACCAGGGTCAAAATCCTTTTGACCCCAACATCATGTCATCCTGATAAGGGCAGGAAAAATGAAAAAAGTTTAATGTAACTATTGACATTACAACGAAACAATGCTATATTTACTCTGCGAGATGTAATAATAAATATTACATTAAAAGAGATTCAGGAGGAAAATAAGATGAGCAGAGCAGCAGAATTTTTACAGGCAAACCCAGTCCAGTACTTAGCAACCGTTGGCAGAGATAATAAAGCAAAGGTACGTCCGTTCATGTTCCTGTTTGAGCAGGAAGGTAAGCTGTGGTTTTGCACCAACAACACAAAGGATGTCTATCAGGACATGCAGGCTAATCCGGAAATCGAGGTTTGTGTATCGGATCCTTCCTACGCATGGATTCGGATCCACGGAACTGCTGTATTCGAAAACAATATGGCGGTAAAGGAAGGCGCGATGAACAATCCGATCGTAAAGGGACAGTACCAGACAGCAGAAAACCCGATTTTTGAGGTGTTCTATATTAAGGATGTCCACGGTGCAATCGCAGATTTCTCAGGAAATCCGCCTTACGAGTTTTAAGGAACGAAGCACAGCCCGGAGTGGATTTCAATTCCGGGCTGTCTGTATATTTGCGGCAACTGTCTGACAGTTTGTCCGATGGGAGCTGTGAGGAAAGGCTGTCCTCAGTGAACAAGGGCCGTGCTGTCCCCTGGATAGCGAGGCTAAGGGTATCATAGGAGTCAAAATACCGTTTGACTCCAACATTATAAAATGAGAGAATAAGATACAGGAGGGATCCGGAATGGTACAGCGCATGTTATTTGGAAGAAAATCGAATTTGACATTTCAGACCTTTTTAAGCGGAATGCCGGCAAGAGATTATATGTATCAGAAAACACCTTATGAGGCGCAGATTAAGCAGGCGGCGGAAATGATCCGGGAGGCAGAGTTTATTTTGGTCGGAGCCGGAGCAGGTCTGTCTGCGGCAGCCGGACTGACCATGGGAGGTTCCCGCTTCACGGAAAATTTTAAGGATTTTATTGAGAAGTACGGCGGTCCCTATATGACAGATATGTACAGTGCAGGCTTTTATCCCTTCCGGACAGAAGAGGCAAAGTGGGGCTACTGGTCGAAAAGCGGCATGGTAAACCGGGTGCTTCCCGGGGCATTGCCCTTATATCGGAAGGTGTATCAGCTTGCAGCGGATAAGCCCCATTTTGTGCTGACCACCAATGTGGATCATCAGTTTTTCCTGTCCGGCTTTGATGAGAAGAAAGTATTTGCCACCCAAGGCGATTACGGTCTGATCCAGTGCCGGAAAGGGTGTCATCCCAAGACCTATGATGCGGTGGAGATGTTCCAGCAGATGGATCAGGCCAGAAAGGATTGCCTGGTGCCGTCCTACCTGGTTCCTAAGTGTCCGGTATGCGGAGGGCCGATGGAGATGAATCTGCGCTGCGATCAGTATTTTGTGGAGGATGGGAACTGGCACCAGGCGGAGCGGCGTTTTTCGGAGGCCTTAAGCGAATGTGAAACGAAAAGAACGGTGCTTCTGGAGCTGGGAGCCGGCTTTAACACGCCTACGATCATCCGATTCCCCTTCGAGAAGCTGGTGCGGGAGTATAACAATATGTCATTGATCCGGTTGAACATGGAGGAAGCGGTGGTTCCGGAATCCTTTGGGGATCGGGCCGTCGGGATCAATGAGGATATGAGAACAAGTATTGAGGATCTGCTGCAGGAGGTGGGATCATGAATCAATCAGAAAGGGAAATTTACCTGATCAAAGAGCTTTTAAAGGAAATGCCACGGTATCGGGAAATGAAAATCCCGGATGATGAGGAGGGAAGATGGAAGCTTTTGCGTTCCCTGTTTAATGTCCGTCCTCCCCATCCGGCATCATCGGATTTTCTTCAGATCCAGGATGAATATTTGTCGGAGAAAATCAGACAGAGAGGGATTACAGACAGCGCTGCCCTTCCCCGCACTAAGGCCAATGAACGGATCTGTTTGTGGCAGGGGGATATCACCTCACTGCGCTGTGATGCCATCGTTAATGCGGCAAACAGCGCTCTTTTAGGGTGCTGGCAGCCATGCCATTCCTGTATTGACAACATCATTCACTCCCTTTCCGGCGTTCAGCTTCGGATCCGGTGCAATGAAATCATGGAGGCTCAGGGACATGAGGAGGAGACGGGAACCGCAAAGATCACCCCTGGTTATAATCTTCCCTGTAAGTATGTGCTCCACACGGTAGGGCCGATCATTACCGGCATGCTCCAAAAGAAGGACTGTGAGCTGCTGGAAAGCTGCTATCGGTCCTGCCTGGAATTAGCAGCGGCAAACGGGGCGCAGTCCATTGCCTTCTGCTGTATTTCCACAGGGGTATTCCGTTTCCCCCAGGATAAGGCGGCAAAGATAGCAGTTGAAACCGTGTCGCGGTTTCTGAAGACAGACAGCTCCATTGATCAGGTCATCTTTAATGTGTTTACGAATCAGGACCTGGCGATTTACCGGAGGCTATTGGAAAAATAAGCGCGCCATCCGCCATTGGCATAACGCAAGGGGAAGCTTTTTTGACATTTCCCCTATGATTCAGTATAATGAAAAACGGATTTGAGAAAATACACTAAAGGAAATATAAGATACCATGAAAAAAGATTTAACACAAGGCAATGTGATTCTGACCATGTTAAGTTTTGCAGGCCCCATGATCCTGGGAAATCTCCTGCAGCAGTGCTACAATATTGCAGACACCTTGATTGTAGGGCGGTTTTTAGGGGCAGATGCTCTGGCGGCGGTGGGCTCGGCTTACACGCTGATGACCTTTTTAACCTCCATTCTGATCGGGCTGTGCATGGGAAGCGGTTCGGTGTTTTCCTTTTATTTTGGGCAGAAGGATGAATCGCGGATGAAGAACAGCATCGCCCTGTCCTTCCTGTTTATCGGAGGGGTGACGGTGGTGATGAATATTCTGGTTTTTGCCGGGCTACACCCCATTCTTTCTCTTTTGCAGGTCCCGGCATCGCTTCTGGATATGATGGCGGAGTATGTGGCGGTGATCTTTGGCGGGATCTTTTTTGTGTTTTTATATAATTATTTTGCCTTCCTGCTGCGGGCAGTGGGAAATTCGGTAACGCCTCTTTGGTTTTTAGGAGGGGCGGCGGTGATGAATATTCTGCTGGATCTTTTGTTTGTGGTGCAGTTTGGATGGGGCATCCGGGGAGCTGCGGCGGCAACCGTTTTGGCCCAGGTATTTTCTGGGGTGGGAATCGGGATCTATACCTGGCAGAAGGAGCCGGGATTTCGGCCCAGAAGGGAGGAACTCTCCTTTGCAAGGGAGCCGGTGCAGGAGATCCTTCGGTTTTCTACGGCAGCCTGTGTGCAGCAGTCGGTGATGAATTTCGGTATTTTAATGATCCAGGGGCTGGTGAACAGCTTTGGAACGGCAGTGATGGCGGCATTTGCGGCGGGAGTGAAGATTGATTCCTTTGCATACATGCCGGCTCAGGAGTTTGGAAATGCGTTTTCCATTTTTACTTCCCAGAATCACGGAGCGAAGCGGCAGGACCGGGTGCGGCAGGGAATCAAGGGGGCAGTAGCGGTGTCCCTGGGATTCTGCGTGGCGATCTCTGCGGCAGTGTGTCTTTTGGCTCCGTATCTGCTTCAGATTTTCATTGATGGAAAGGAGACGGAGATTATCCGTATTGGAGTGGGATACCTTCGGATCGAAGGTGCCTTCTACTGCGGAATTGGAATTTTATTCCTGCTCTATGGTTATTTCAGAGGGATCGGCCAACCGGAGATGTCGCTGGTTTTGACGATCATCTCCCTGGGAACCCGGGTGCTGCTGGCCTATGTGCTGTCGCCCCATCCGGCCATCGGTGTGCTGGGAATCTGGAGTGCCATTCCCATTGGCTGGTTTCTGGCGGATGCAGTGGGGCTTTTTAAGGTGTTAAAAAAGGATTTTAACTTACAGTGACAGACCGCCCCGTGCTTTTGCCCTCCGGTCTAAGAAGGATTGGATAACCGGTACCATAAAGATGGCGACGATGCCGCCGGCAAAGCCGTTGTTGTAAAGGTTCATGCCGCCGTAGACGATTCCCACATTTAATGCCACAGAGGAATGGAGGAATCCGGCGATAATCCCGGCGATAATCCCAAATTCTCCGGCAATGGGGGCCAGGGTCGTGGAGAACAGCAGGGCCAGCATGGGGGAGGGATCATTGATATGCCATTCTTTGGTCAGACTGGCTAAAAAGACTCCCACCATAATCGGTGAGATGTTCCGGACATGTTTTCCGGTGGCGCTGAAGCCGATGATGGTAAAGATGCCGCCGATGGTAGGTCCGTTTAGGTCTCCTTTGACTGCAATCACGAACAGCGTGGCAAACAGGCCGTTGATTCCCATATTAAAGATTGTGGCAGGGCCGCCGAAATCTCGGAGATAGTCGGCGCTGCGGCCGCTGCAGGCCAGGATGGCCTTAAATTTTGTCAGGGTCTCCTTACCGCCGAAGAGCAGGCCGGCAGCAGCCATGCCGCCGAACAGGAGACATAGAAGGCCTGCAAACAGCCGGTTGTTTCCGCTGGACCAGATCAAGCGGGAGGCTGTTTCGATGCCGAAGGATTTAAACAGGGATACAATAACAGTGGCAATGATTCCGGATGCAAAGCCTACATTGTAGAGGGAATAGCCTTTGTGGGAAAAGTGAACGTGGGTGGCCAGGGGAGGAAGGACGAATCCGATCAGCAGTCCTACCAGAATACAGAGCAGGAAGCGGAAGGGCAGGGACAGGCCTGGGATCTGCATGACCTGGGTGATGATGGGAGACAGGCTGGTCCCGTAAAGTCCCACATAGATATACCGTTTCACAGAGGTTTTGTGATATTTTGCATACAAAAAGATTCCGGATAGGATGGCCCAGATATTAAATAGATTTTTTCCGAACAGGGAGAATCCAAACATCAGACAACAGGAGGTGATGGTATGCCCATCCATCTCCATTCCCAGAAAATAAATGATGGCAATGCTCATCAGAGTCAGAGCACCGGCGTTTACGAAGGCAGCGCCTACTCCGCCGATCAGAAAGTAATCGGTGATCAGAAAGTCAGGCTCAATGATGATGGTTTTAACACCGTGAAGAATACTGTCCAGAGGCTGGAGATACAGGCCCGCCAGGATAAAATAAATAGGAATGATGGACAGCAGCATGAATTTCTGCTTCCGGTTTAAGGTTTTTTCGTTCAGAATCTTCTTCAATTGTTTCAATGCTCTCCTCCTGGTTCCTTTTTTACAAGTTTTGTGATCTTCTAAGTTTAATGATAACGGATGGATTAAATTTTGAAAAGCAAATTTTAAAAATTACGTAAAAATATACAAAAAGCACTGGATATTTTTTTAACATAATGATAAAATTCATAAAAGGACGATAAAATATCACTCAAAACCGAAAAATGCTGTTAAAATAGATGGGAAATGTACCGTGTTTTGGGTCAGAAAGGAAGAAGAGATTATGTTTGCGATCGGTTCGGCAGAAGAGAAGGTTACGGGAACGAAACTGAGGATCCCAAAGGAATACAATTTAAATAAGAAGGACCGGAAGATATACGGGGTGTGGATCGGAGAGAGTACGCTGTACCTGTCGGATGAAAAGGAGCCTCTCCGTGCGAAGGCAGGAAAGAATGGGATGATTTTTGATGTAAAGGTACATACGGAATCCACGATCGAGGTACCCAGGAATCTGGATGGGAAGACTGCTTCCATAACTGGAAGAATTTCGTCTATTAAAATCCAGTTTCAGTAACGGGGAAGGTACGGAACCGTTACCAGTTTCACAAAATGAGAGGAAGACGGACAGTCAGGCATGCGATGTCTGGCTGTTTTTGTAGGCAGAAAGAGGGAGATTATGCGATTTTTTCATATTTCAGATCTGCATATCGGAAAGCAGCTGTATTACTATAATTTAAGAGAAAACCAGAGAGCTGTGCTTCGCCAGATCACAGAGCGGGTGAAGGAATACCGCCCGGATGCGGTGCTGATTGCGGGAGATGTATTTGACAAATCGGTGCCTTCCGGGGAGGCGTATACCTTATTTGATGAATTCTTAAATCAATTGGCAGAAATTCAGCCTCAGACAGCGGTACTGGTCATCGCCGGAAACCATGATTCGGCAGAACGGCTTAACTATGCCAGTTCTTTTTTGGAGAAGCACCAGATCTACGTGGAGACCTTTCCTCCCAGAACGAAAGAGGAGCGGCTGCGGAAGGTGGTTTTAGAGGATTCCTTTGGAAGGGTAAATTTTTACCTTCTCCCCTTCACCAAACCGGGATATGTGCGGGAGCTGTTTCCGGAAGGAGCATCCATCAGCTACGATGAGGCGGTTGGGGCGCTGATTCGCCGGGAGGAGATCGATGTGACAGAGCGAAATGTGCTGCTGTCCCACCAGTTTTACGTGTCAGGGAGCCAAAGCCCGGATACCTGTGAATCGGAGCAGGCCTATATCTCGGTGGGCGGCATCGACAGCGTGGATGTGTCCCGGGTGAAGGACTTTGACTATGTGGCGCTGGGCCATCTTCACGGGGCCCAGTGGATCGGTGCGCCTTCCATTCGTTACTGCGGCACACCGTTAAAATATTCAGTCAGTGAGGCGGATCAGGAAAAATCCATTACCATGGTCACCCTGGAGGAGAAGGGGAAACCGGTCCAGATCGAAAAGATCCCGCTGACAGCCATACAGGATGTGAGAAGAGAGCGGGGGACCCTTAAGGAGGTGCTGGAACGTGCCAGGGAAACCCGGAGGCAGGAGGATTTTATCAGCATCACATTGACAGATGAGAAAGAAGTATTCCGTCCAAGGGAGCAGCTGCAGGAATATTATCCCTATATTCTGGAAATTCGGGTGGATAACAGCCGAACCAGGGCAAAACTGGATGAGGTTTCCAAGGAACCGGTAATCCTGGAGCCAATGGAGGCATTTCGTGCCTTCTACCAGGAAATGCAGCAGGCGCCTATGACCTTGGAGGAGGAAAGGATTATGCTGGAGGTGATTCAGAAGGCAAAGGAGGTGGAGGAAGGATGAAACCAGTTCGATTGATTCTGTCGGCGTTTGGCTCTTATGCAGGAACGGAAACCATTGACTTTACCGGAATCGACCATGGGGTATTTCTGATCACGGGAGATACCGGGGCAGGAAAGACTACGATCTTTGACGGCATTACCTTTGCCCTGTACGGCGAGACCAGCGGCGGAAAGCGGGATGGTGAGATGATGCGGAGCCAGTATGCATCGGAGGACACGCCGACCTTTGCAGATCTGACCTTCCGGTATCGGGGAAAGGAATACCGGATCCTGCGGTATCCCCGACAATTCCGCGTCAGCAAGCGGAAAAATAAGGAGGGTGTGAGAGCTCTGGTGGAGGAGGCTCCGAAGGTGGAGCTGACCCTCCCGGATGGAACGGTATTTCCAGGAAAGGCGAAGGAAACAAACCAGAAGATCATAGAGATTATGGGACTGGACTGCGATCAGTTTACCCAGATTGCCATGATTGCCCAGGGGGATTTCTTAAAGTTGCTCCACGCGCCCTCTAAGGAGCGAAAGGAGATCTTTGCCCGGATCTTCAATACCAGGATCTACAGCCGGATTGAGGAGGAGCTGCGGAACCGGGCCAAGGCGCTGTATGGAGAATTAGATGAGAATAAAAGGAAGCTGATCCGGGAACTGGAGGATGTGAGCTGTATTCCCGGCAGCCGGTTTGCAGCACAATGGGAGGAGTCAGGCCGGTTTTCTGAAAGCAGACAGGAGGAGATCCTGGGACTGCTGGAAGAGATCATAGAGGAAGCCTGCCGGCGGGAAGAGGAGCTGTCAGGAGCATTAAAGGAGAACTTAGAGAGCCAGAACCGTCTGAATCTGCTGGTAAGTCAGGCTCAGGAGCGGAACCAGCTTTTGGAAGCACGGAAACAGGCAGAGACCGAGGATGCCAGGCTTCGCAGCCGGGAAGCGGAGATGGAGGCGCTTCGCCTGGAAATCGAAGGTGCTGTTTCTGCTGCCAATGTACAGCCGGCGGAAGCCAGCTGGCAGGGCAAGGAAAAGGAGCTGGAGCTGTGCAGAAGAGACCTTGCATGGCGAAAGCAGCAGCTGTCACGCCAGGGCAGAGAGCTGGAGGCGAGAGCCCGGCAGAAGGAACAGGCAGAAGAAGCGCTCCGCTCCAGAAGCCCGCAGCTGATCACAAGGATGGAGCAGATTCAAAAAAGTCTGGAGCAGTATGGGGAGCTGGAGGCGAAGGAAGCCAGCCGGTCCCAGCTTGCCAAAAAGCTTAAGAACCTGGAAGGCCGAAGAAAAGAAGTTTCAGAAGAAATTCAGAGAAGCACTTCCCGGCATCAGGAGGCTGCAAAGCAGCAGGAGCAGGCCAGGACCAGGGCACAGGCCCTTCCTGTTTTGGAGCATGAGGCGGCAGCCCTTCAGGAACGGAAAAACGGGCTGGCGAATCTGGGAGCATCCTTAAAGGAACTGGAAAGCTTTCGTAAGGAGCTGGAGGAAGGGAAGCAGAGCTACCAGACGATAAAGATGCAGGCGGAAAAACTGGAGGATACCTATGAGCAGATGTATGCCAGTTTCCTGGAAGGACAGGCTGGATTTCTGGCGGCATCCTTACGGGAGGGAGAGCCCTGTCCTGTGTGCGGTTCCATCCATCACCCGGCACCAGCCCATACCTCCGGCATTGTGATCGAGAGAAAAAAGCTGGACGATGCGAAGCGCAGGGCACAGCAGGCCGCCGGCGCCGCCCAGGAAAGCTATGAAAAGCTTCAGGGACTTCAGCGCCGGTATGAGAGCCGGAGAGAACTGGCAGAGCATGAGGGGCAAAGATTATTTGGAGAATATGGCTGTCAAAAGGAAATGCCGGATCAGGAAGCAAAACGCTGGACTCCCGAAGCTTTGAATCAGGCAGGAAAGGAGTCCTGGCTGGCATGTGACAAGGAATTAAAGATAAAAAGGGCAGAACGTGACCAGGCGGCAATGGCAGTCGGTCAGCTGGAGCAGCTGGAAAAAGAGATAGAAGATCTGGCAGCCCGGCTGGAAGCTTTGCAGAAGGAGCAGGAGGAGATTCAGGAGCAGCTGAAAGAGCTGGAGATTCAGAAGGCGGCTCTGGAATCCCAGATCCAGCTTTTGAAACAGTCACTTCCATACAGCAGCCAGAGGGAGGCAGCCCAGGTTTATCAAAAGACAGCAGAAGAAAAGGAACGGCTGGAAACCGATTCTGCTCAGGCCGTTCAGGTTTACCAGACGCTGGAAAGCCAGGTTCAGAAAAACCAGGGAAGCCTGATGGCACAAGAGCAGACCGAGGAACGTCTGATTTCCGAGACCGCTCAGCTAAAAAACGCATTCCAGGATCAGCTGGCCCGTCAGAGCTTTTCCTCCTCCGAAGCATATCACATTGCCCTTCGCCCTGAAGGGTGGAGAAAGGAAGCCAGTCAAACCTACCAGACCTACCGGGACGCCCGGATGAGAAGCGAAGAACGGCTGAAGCATTATCGGAAGCAGACCCAGGGAAAGGAACCAGTTCAGACAAAAGAGTTCCTGGAAAAACTCCGGGAAGAAAAAGAATCTCAGAGCAGGCTGGAGCAGGAAAGCCGCCAGGTATATGGCATCCGCACAAGAAATGAAAAGCTGACAGCCCGGTGCCAAGAACTGTGGAATGCCCGCCAGAACATGCGGACCGCCTATGAAACCATAAAACGCCTGGACGACACTGCAAACGGCAAGCTGAGCCAGCGCCACATGAATTTCCAGACCTATATCCAGAGAAGCTATTTCTCCATGATCCTGAAAGAAGCCAACAAGCGGCTGTTCCAGATGTCCGGCGGACAATTTCTTCTCCAGTGCCGTGACGTAAAAGAGCTGGGATCCCAGGGAGAAGTGGGACTGGATCTGGATGTTTACAGTCTGGTCAATGACCGAACCAGAGATGTAAAAACCTTGTCCGGCGGTGAATCCTTCCTTGCAGCTCTTGCTATGGCTCTGGGCATGGCCGACATCATTCAGAATTCCGCAGGAAGCATCCGGATCGATACCATGTTCATCGATGAAGGCTTCGGCTCCCTGAGCGAGGAAACCAGAATGCAGGCCATCCGTATCTTAAATGAACTATCCGGCGGAAAGCGCCTGGTAGGGATCATTTCCCATGTAACCGAGCTGAAAGACCAGATGGAAACGAAACTGGTGGTGACCAAGGGAGAGAAGGGCAGCCATGTGAAGTGGGAGCTTGGGCGGTAAGCGCTTAAAATACAAATACAGGAGCACGAAAAATTGAACATGTTTTCCCATGTCTGACAGAAACCCTCCAGAGAGAAATCATAAAATTCGCAGATACTAAACATGCAGCAAACATGCAGCTGGAAAGGTATTTAAACAGCTGGTTTCAAGCAAGACAGAAGGGAGTGTTTTGATATGGAAGCATGTAAATGTGCTCAGTCTGGTATTATTTCTCCAAATGCCGATTCCTCCGGCAAGATCCAGGCTGGTTTCAATCTGACTCTGGCCATGGCTACCGTGCCGTTGCAGCCGTGGGAAGAGCTGTATCCGCCAGCCAAGGCATTGGCCAGGGGAACGGTTTTTCCCGGCCTGGATCTTCCATTCTTTGCAGGAGGTGAGCATCATGTCTGATCGGCAGCAGCTTATGAAGCAGATCACGGAAATCAGCTTTGTCATTGATGATCTGGTTCTTTATCTGGACACCCATCCACTGGATACCGATGCATTGGATCAGGTGACCCAGGCCATGGCGCAGCGGAAGGAGTTGTTAGGCGCCTACGCGAAAGATTTTGAGCCTTTAACCAGGTGCTGTATCCGTCCGGATACCAACAATGCAAGCGGTCAGCATACGAAATATGCCGGTCAGAAGCACTGGACCTGGACAGATGGGCCGCTGCCATGGGAAGGAGGAATGTAATATGTGGACTTATGAAAAACGGCTTCAGTACCCGGTAAATATTAAAAATGCCTGCCCGAAGACAGCATCTCTGATCATCAGTCAGTTTGGCGGGCCAGATGGAGAGATGGCAGCATCCATGCGTTATCTTTCCCAACGCTACACCATGCCATGCAGGGAAGTCGGCGGTTTGCTTACCGATATTGGCACGGAGGAATTGGCACATCTGGAGCTGATCTGCTCCATTATCTTTCAGCTCACCAAAAATTTAACGCCGGAACAGGCGAAAACAGCCGGATTTGATGCGTATTATGTGGACCACACCACCGGGCTGTGGCCGACTGCAGCGGCAGGGGTGCCATTTAATGCCTGTGAATTCCAGTCGAAGGGAGATGCCATTACGGATCTCTATGAAGACCTTGCTGCAGAACAAAAAGCGCGGACGACTTACGATAATCTGATCCGCGTGATACCAGATCCGGATGTGCGGGAACCGCTGCAGTTTTTGCGGGCACGTGAGGTGGTGCATTTTCAAAGATTTGGAGAGGCTTTAGAAAAGGTAAAGGAATCCCTGGATGCGAAGAATTTTTATTATTTTAATCCGGAGTTTGATAAGAAGTTTGTAACATGAGCTGTTTAAACATTTGATTCGTAACTTAGCTTCAGACATGCAGCCCGACCGGCTTTTTCTGGTTTCATCAGGAAATCATGCCGGCCGGGCTGCTTATGTTATCTCCTGCCGGCCTTTTTAAGCTTGCCAGAACCAGTACTTCCATGTAAAATAGTGATGGTTGAAAAAATATTGGAAAAACCCCACAGAATAAAGGAGTTTACTTATGAGCATATTAAACGTTGAACACTTAAGCCACGGCTTCGGCGACCGGGCTATTTTTCAGGACGTGTCCTTCCGTCTGTTAAAGGGCGAGCACATCGGCCTGGTGGGAGCCAATGGTGAGGGAAAGTCCACATTTATGAGCATTATCACCGATAAATTGATGCCGGATGAGGGCAAGGTGGAATGGGCGAAGCGGGTGCGGGTGGGATATCTGGATCAGCATGCTGTCCTGGAAGCTGGAATGACCATCCGGGATGTGTTAAAAAGTGCATTCTCCTTCCTGTTTGACATGGAAGCCCAGATGAATGAGATCTGTGATAAGATGGGCAGCATGGATGAGGCCCAGATGAATGAGGCCATGGAGGAGTTGGGAACCATTCAGGACCTTCTGATGGCTCATGATTTTTACCTGATCGATTCCAAGGTGGAGGAGATCGCCCGGGCATTTGAGTTAAATGAGCTGGGGCTGGACCGGGATGTGACGGAGCTTTCCGGCGGCCAGAGGACGAAGGTTCTGTTAGCCAAGCTGCTTTTGGAGAAGCCGGATATTCTTCTGTTAGACGAGCCCACCAACTATCTGGATGTGCAGCATATCGAGTGGCTGAAGCGGTATCTGCAGGAGTATGAGAATGCATTTATCCTGATCTCTCATGACATTCCATTTTTAAACAGTGTGATCAACATCATCTATCACATGGAGAACCAGAAGTTGGACCGCTATGTGGGCGATTACGATAAATTTATGGAAGTTTATGAGATGAAAAAGGCCCAGCTTGAGGCAGCTTACAAGCGGCAGCAGCAGGAGATCTCCCAGCTGGAGGATTTTGTGGCCAGAAATAAGGCCAGGGTGTCTACCAGAAATATGGCCATGTCCCGCCAGAAGAAGCTGGATAAAATGGAGGTGATCGAGCTGGCGAAGGAGAAGCCGAAGCCGGAATTCCATTTCCAGGAGGCACGGACAGCCGGGAAGATCATTTTTGAGACAAAGGATCTGGTGATCGGCTATGATGAGCCGCTGTCCCGTCCGCTGAATCTGATGATGGAGCGGGGAGAACGGGTGGTGCTGAAGGGCGCCAATGGAATCGGAAAGACCACGCTGCTTCGGAGTATTCTGGGAGAGATCCCGCCCCTGTCCGGTAAGGTAGAGCTGGGAGATTACCTTCATATAGGATATTTTGAGCAGGAGATGGCGCCGGGAAATACGTCCACCTGTATTGAGGAACTTTGGAAGGAATTCCCATCTTATACCCAGTATCAGGTGCGGGCGGCCCTTGCAAAGTGCGGGCTGACCACAAAGAACATTGAAAGCCAGGTCCGTGTCTTAAGCGGCGGTGAGCAGGCCAAGCTGCGCTTGTGCAAGCTGATGAACCGGGAGAGCAATGTGCTTCTGTTAGACGAGCCGACCAACCATCTGGATGTGGATGCCAAGGAAGAACTTAGGCGGGCGCTGAAGGAATACAAAGGAACCATCCTTCTGATCTGCCACGAGCCGGAATTTTACCAGGGACTGGCCACCAGGGTGCTGGACTGCTCGGAATGGTCGCTGCGTGTGTAGGTTGAAGGGATCGAGAGAAATTGCTGATAAACCAGTTTATTTTTTGGAAAACTGCTGAATAATTCATTATGACGATAGATTTGAAAATGAGAAGGAGTTTTGCATGATGAGCAGATCATTTGATGCGTTAAAGCCTTATCTGGACCGCGCTATGGCGATGCAGTCGGCTTTGGTATTGTTTGAGTGGGATGATGCCACATTGGCACCGAAGCAGGCCGGTGAGCTGACCGGAAATGTGATCAGCATCCTTTCCGGCGAGTATTTTCAGGCAGTGAACAATGATGAGGTAAAGAGGCTGGTGAAGGAGTGCCGGAAGGATGATACTCTGACTCAGGTGGAAGCCGCCCAGGTGCGGGAGCTTTCAGAAGAGCTTGATAAGCTGGACTGCATCCCTAAGGAGGAATACCAGGCATTTGCCAGATTGACTTCCGAGGCGGTGCGGGTCTGGACGGAGGCGAAGGAACAGGATGATTTTGGCCTGTTTGCTCCTACTTTAGAGAAGGTGATCCAGTACAAGAAGAAGTTTGCCGGATACCGTGCAGAGGACGGACAAAAAAAATATGATGTGATGCTGCATGACTATGAGCCAGGCTTTAACATGGAGCTTCTGGACCAGTTTTTTGAAACGGTGAAGCAGGAGATCGTACCTCTTTTAAGAGCGGTCCAAAACAGCAAGGTGCTGGTGCGGGACGATTTCCTGACGGGAGAGTTTACCGATGAGCAGCAGGAACGGATCGGACGTTTCCTGGCAGAGTATGTGGGCTTCGACTTCTCCAAGGGAGTAATGGCGGTCAGCGCCCATCCCTTTACCACCAATCTTCACAATAAGGATGTGCGGATCACCACCCATTATAATGAGCGTCTGGACAGCTCTCTGTTTTCTATTATTCATGAGTCTGGTCACGCTCTCTATGAGTTCGGAATCCGGGATGATCTGACCCAGACATTGGTGGGGCAGGGAGCTTCCACAGGGATGCACGAATCTCAGTCCCGTTTCTTTGAGAACATCATTGGAAGGAATAAAAGCTTCTGGCTTCCTATCTATGAGAAGCTTCAGGAGGCATTCCCGGAAGCCCTTACGGATATTGGGCTGGATCTGTTTGTCAATGCCATCAATAAGGCAGCCCCCGGCTTTATCCGCACAGAGGCGGACGAGCTGACCTACAGCCTTCATGTGCTGATCCGGTATGAGCTGGAAAAGCAGCTGATCGAGGGTGACCTGTCTGTGGAGGAGCTGCCGAAGGCATGGGCAGATAAATATGAAGAGTATCTGGGGATTCGTCCAAAGCATCAGCGGGAAGGGGTTCTCCAGGATATCCACTGGTCACAGGGCTCCTTTGGCTACTTCCCATCCTATGCACTGGGAAGTGCGTTCGGTGCACAGCTTTATTATCATATGAAGAAGGAGATGGATTTTGAGGGACTTCTGGAGGAAGGAAAGCTGGATGTGATCCGGGAGTACCTGCGGGAGCACATTCATCAATACGGAAAGCTGAAGGACAGCCGCACCATCTTAAAGGATACCACCGGGGAAGATTTCAATCCGGACTACTATGTCCGATACTTAAAGGAAAAATATCAGAAGCTTTACCATCTGGAGAAAGAAATGGAATAGGAAAAGGCGGATTTACAAATAGAAACGAAAGAAAAGAGGAGAGCCAATGGATTATGAGATGATTGTACTGGATCTGGACGGTACATTGACCAATCGGGATAAGGTGATCACCCAGAGAACGAAGAAAGTATTGACCGAGGCCATGAAGCAGGGAAAGAAGGTGATCCTGGCTTCCGGCCGCCCGGTCTACGGCGTGATGCCGCTGGCGAAGGAGCTGCGGCTTCAGGATTACGGCGGGTATATTCTGGCCTTTAACGGCGGTGTTATCATGGACTGCAGGACGGAAGAGGTGGTATTCAGCCGCATGCTTCCGGCAGAATCCAACTATCAGATCATTCAGCTTGCACTGAAAAACCGGGTGGATCTTCTCACCTATGACCGGGATGTGATCTTGACCAACAATGAAGAAAGCTCTTATGTACAGCTGGAATCCAGGATCAATCATCTGCGGGTCCATCAGCTGGAGATGGATGAGCTGTTTGCAAGGCTGGATTTTCCTGTTCCCAAATTCCTGATGGTGGATGACGGGGATTACCTGGCCATGGTGGAACCGAAGGTGAAGGCTGCTCTTGGCAAAAATTTCAGTGTGTATCGGTCGGAACCATTTTTCCTGGAGATTCTTCCTAAGGGAATCGATAAAGCCCAGAGCCTGGAGCGGCTTTTGGAGAAGATGGGACTTAAAAGGGAACAGATGATTGCCTGCGGCGACGGGTACAATGATCTGTCCATGATCCAGTTTGCCGGTCTGGGTGTGGCGATGGCAAATGGTGTCCTCCCGGTGCGGAAGGCGGCTGATTATATTACAGCATCCAATGATGAGGACGGCGTTGCACTTGTAGTGGAAAAATTTATGCTTGGCAGAGACCATTCCTAGAGTTGTGGAGAGTCTGGGAAACCCGTCTGTAACACATTTTCAGCAGCCATATAATTTGTGCAAAACATACAAAAAATGCGCGAATTAAACTTAGAATTATTCACAAAATTGATTTTTCTCACAAAAAACACTGACAATTCTCCTGAAAAAATGGTAAAATAGTGATAGATTCAAGGGAGAAAGGAGTTTTAACAGATGAGAAGGATCTTAACCGCATGCTTACTGCAGACCATGAGATTTGATACAGTAAAGGATGCGAATGCAAGGAAAGATTATGAGGATTACTGCGAACGTTTAAAGAAGAGCGGAACCAAGTTCGTGGTGGAGGAAGAGAAGGAAGAACCAGATGGCTCTATCGTGATCAAGGTGAAAAAGCAGTATAATTCTTATAGGACGGATGGATATATCGATTAAAAAGCTGCAGCAAAAGAACCGTGTCACTTGATTTTCATTCAAGTATACGGTTTTTTGTTGATTGTTGGCAGCTGTAAAGGGTTAAACCGTTGTAAGTGCTGGATATTCTGAGTTTGTGAAGAGGTGAAGTGTATGTTTGAAAAAGGTGAATTCATCATCTATGAGACAGCCGGTGTGTGTAAAGTTGCAGATATCAATACGGTAGATATGAAGGGCATTGACCGGAAGAAATTGTTTTATTTTCTGGAGCCGGTGGGAATCAAGGGAAACCGCCTGTATATTCCGGTAGAAAACCATAAGAGTCTTCTCCGGAAGCTGGTATCCAAGGAGGAAGCTGATGAATTGCTGGAAAATGTAGATGGGATCGGGACGCTTCCGATTCCGGATTATAAGCACCGGGAGGAGAGCTATAAGACCGCGCTGAAAAGCTGTGACTGCAAGGAATGGATGAAGATGGTGCATACACTTTATCAGAAGCGGGCTGAGCTGGCTGCCAGAGGAAAGAAACTGCCGTCCATGGACAGCCGTTATTTAAAGATCGCACAGGAGTGTCTGTTTACGGAGCTGTCTATCGTTTCGGGCCAGACAGAGGCTTCCATCGAGAGCCAGATCGCGGAAAAGGTTCTGGGACAGTAGGAAAGACAGGAAAACGTAATCGGAAAGGGGCTGGAAAGGCCCCTTTTTTTATGCTATACTGTATCTGGGAAAATGTTTTGCTGGGGAACGAGGGAAACGTCCGCTTGATTGCAGGACAAGACAGAAATAGGAGATGATAGTATGCAGTTAACAACGTATGAACACAAAACCCAGTACTATGAGACAGACCAGATGGGTATCATCCATCATTCCAATTATATCCGGTGGTTTGAAGAGGCCAGAACGGATTTTATGCGGCAGATGGGAATCGGTTATGAGGAGATGGAGGCGCAGGGGATCATCAGCCCGGTGCTTTCTGTGACCTGCGAGTATAAGTCCATGACTCATTTTGGAGATACAGTTTTGATTATCCCGATTCTGAAATCGTATAATGGAATTAAGATGACCATTGAATATTCGGTTACCGATAAGGAAACGGGAGAATTAAGATGTGTCGGTGAGACGAAGCACTGCTTCCTGAGACGGGACGGCAGGCCGGTTTCGCTGAAGAAATCCTATCTGGAGATGGATAAGATGTTTCAGGGTGCTCTTCCCCAGAGTGAATAAGCGCCGCGCTTATGAAGGACAAGGCAGGCGCTGGGCAGAGGCAAATCAGGCAGCAGGAAAGGATATCATCACATGAAGTTAGGTGTAGCCGGCAACGGCATGATCGTAAAGAGGCTGCTGGCAGATGTGGAGCAGATACCGGAAATCGAGGTAAAGGCTATCTGTGTCCGCCGGGGCAGCTTAAATAAGGGGCGGGAGTTAGCAGACTGCCACCATATCCGGGAAATCTATACAGAATATTCCGTATTTCTGACCCGGACGGATATTGATACGGTTTACATTGGAGTAATCAGCAGTCTTCATTATGAGTACGCTAAGGCGGCTCTGGAAGCCGGAAAGCATGTCATCTGTGAAAAACCGTTTACTACCGAGTATGATGAGGCGGCAGAGCTGATCCGCATTGCGAAGAAAAAGAAGCTCTTTCTCTGGGAGGCCTGCAAGATTCCTTACTCAGAAAATTTCCTTGCAGTGAAGCGGAATCTGGGACAGGCAGGCGCGATCAAGCTGGTGCAGTGCAATTATTCCAGACGTTCCAGCCGGTACGATGCCTATCTTGCAGGTAAGGTGCTTCCGGCCTTTGATCCGGAGCTTTCCGGCGGCTGCCTGTATGATATCAATATGTATAACCTTCACTTCGTGGTGGCATTGTTTGGGCGGCCCAAATGGGTGCGCTATGCAGCGAACTTAGGGTATAACGGTATTGATACCTCCGGCATCGTCACCATGGGGTACGATGGCTTTCAGGCAGTATGCTGCGGCGCCAAGGATTCTGACAGCCCCTGCTTTGGACTGGTCCAGGGAGACCGGGGAAGCCTTCAGCTGGAGGGGCCGGTAAGCTCCAGCAGCTGTGCAAAGCTTTACCATGACGGCCAGTGGGAGGTCCTCTGTGAGGACGGCCAGGGAGGACGCCTGACAGCAGAGATGAAGGAGTTTGTCCGCCAGCTGGAAAAGAAGGATTATCCCTCCTGCTACGATATGCTGGGCCAGACCCTTTTAGTCATGGAGCTTCTGGTAACTGCCAGGAAGGATGCCGGGATCGTGTTTGGAACGGATCTGTAGCAACGGATCGGTTATAGGAGTAGTGATATGGAATTTTCGATTCTCTACTGGATTCAGGGCCTGCACAGGCCGCTGCTGGATTCATTTATGGCAGCGGTCACCTTTTTAGGAGAGGTGGGCTGGTTCTGGATCCTGACGGGAACCTTACTTTTTTGCGTGAAGAGGACCAGAAGGTGCGGGGCAGCCGTTCTGCTGTCTCTGGCAGTTGGCTTTCTCGTGGGAAACTGTCTGCTCAAGAATGTGATCGGGCGCAGCAGACCCTGCTGGATTGATCCTGGTGTGGTGCTGCTGATTGCAAGCCCGGATGATTATTCCTTCCCCTCTGGTCACACGCTGGCAAGCTTTGAATCGGCGGTCAGCATCCTGCTCTGTTATCGCAGATGGGGAATTGCAGCGCTGGTTTTAGCCTGTCTGATCAGCTTTTCAAGACTGTATCTCTTTGTACATTTTCCTACAGATGTGCTGGCAGGAGCAGTACTGGGGACCGGAATTGCCGTTCTTGTCCATTACCTGCTGGATAAATGGACAGGGCCGGGGAAAGATGGCGGGACAGGCAGAACGGAAGTTAAGCCGTAGCAGCAAGAGAAAATTATGCGGAAAGCAGAGGAAACATATGGCAGAAGATCTGATGGAAGTGCTCCCTGGAATTTATCGGCTGGAGCTTCACAGTAAATTTAAAAGCATTGACAAGATTAATATTTTTATTATCCCAGGCAAGGATCCAGGTGTGGACAGAAGCCTGATGGTGGATGTAGGCTTTCATGATGAGGATTGTCTGGCGAATCTGGAGCGGACCATGCAGAAGCTGGGAATTCCCTTTGATAAGCTGGACATCTTTCTTACCCATAAGCATCATGATCACTGCGGCCTGGCGTATATGTTTGAGCGGCAGGGCAGCCGCATCTTTATGAATCCTGAGGAGGAGCGTCACCATTATGACTGCCTTCATTATAATACCCAGCTCCATGACGATCAGGCGCAGGTGCTGCGGTACGTTGGGATCACAGAGCAGGGGACGCCGAAGCTGTGGGAGATGTTTACCGGAGCGGTGAAAGATGATCTGATCCAGGAGTTTAATATTTCCAATTTTCACCATATCCCGGTCCGCCCAGGGGATCGGTTCCAATATGGAGATTATGAGTTTGAGGCAGTCCTGCTGAAGGGCCATACCTTAGGGCAGATGGGGCTGGCAGAACATCGGATTAAGCTTTTATTCAGTGCGGACCAGATCATCCGCAGGATCGTTCCCATCGTGGCCACCAGCTATAAGGATGAACATCTGTTAAGCGGATATTTTGAATCTCTGGCATCGGTCAAGCAGAAGTTCGGCACATACACTCTTTTGCCTGCCCACAATACCATGATCACAGGTGAGGATGTGGCAAAGAACATTGACCGGATCGTATTTGCCTATTTGGAAAAGATCCAGATCATCGAGCAGATCGTCCGCCACGGCCGGAAGCCTATGACTGTGGTCCAGATCGCCATGCTTGCCTACGGCATTCAGGAGCTGCCTAAGACCCAGGAACAGCTTCTGCTGCTTAAGATGGTGACCAGCAAGACCTTTTCCTGCCTGGAGTATCTGCGGGATGAGGATTTTACAGTGCGGTCAGAGCAGGATGGGGTGCTTTACTGGGAGGCCGGATGACCTTATAATGGAATCTTTTGGAGCTTAGAATGTCCCGGCGGTCCGGCACAGCAGATTAAAAAATAAGAAATGAAAGATAATACTTGCTTTTTTTCTGGCTTTCTGTATAATCATACCTGATACAAAAACAAAATAAAACATGCAGAGTAGACTTGTGTGCGTTAAGTGCCGGCTGAACAGGGAGTTGTCAGCGGGACGAAAAGAAGGATCGAAAGATCATTCTTGCGGTACGCAGGTCGCATCCCGCTGCAATCCGAGAGTTATCTCCTATTGTAGTAGTATGAGTTCTGCAAAGGAGGTAATTTTTTTATGAAGAGATTAGCAACTTTGTTCACTCAATCTTACCAGGAGCTTAAGCAGGTGCGCACCATCACCATCTGTGCCATGTTTGCAGCTCTGGCTGTGGTTTTGGGGTATTTTACCATCCAGGTAGGCGATTACATCAAGATCGGCTTTTCCGGTATCCCAAACCGCATGGTAGACTACCTGTTCGGCCCGGTGGTGGGCGGATGCTTCGGCGGCATGCTGGACATTTTAAAGTACATCATTAAGCCCACCGGAGGATTCTTCCCAGGCTTTACCCTGAATGCGATTCTGGCAGGGGTGATCTACGGCAGCTTTTTCTACAAAAGGCCCTTTACCTTGTGGCGGATCCTGGCAGTAAAGCTTCTGGCTGTTCTCATCTGCAACGTATTTCTTAACACTTTATGGCTGTCCATGCTGTACGGCAAGGCCTTTATGGTGCTGCTCCCGGCACGGCTTTTGAAAAACCTGATCATGTGGCCCATCGATTCCATCATTCTCTACCTGGTAGGAAAGACACTGGAGACTGCCGGAGTCACACGGGCCCTGCGGGGAAGTTTGGCAAGGTGATTTCTGGTCTGTCGGCGCAGCACATCTGCTTTCGGCCAACAATCAAGAAGTCCGATGAAACCCCTGGACATTTCCCACAAACAGCCGTATAATTAAAGGACTGTTTGAAAGGAGAAGCATAGAACTATGAGTGAAAATTGTACCCATAACTGCAGTTCCTGCGGTGAAAACTGCAGCAGCAGAACGCAGGAGCAGACCAGCTTTCTGGAGCCGCTGCATCCAGCCAGCTCAGTAAAGAAAGTAATCGGAATTGTAAGCGGTAAAGGAGGCGTAGGAAAGTCTCTGGTAACCTCCATGCTGGCGGTTGCCATGAACCGTAAAAATAAAAGGACAGCCATTCTGGATGCGGATATCACCGGCCCATCCATCCCGAAGGCATTTGGCCTGGACGATGAGATGGTAGGCACCACCTCCGACGGCGCACTGATGATGCCGGTAAGGACTATGAATGGAATTCAGGTCATGTCAGCCAACCTTCTTCTGGATCATGCTACTGACCCGGTGATCTGGAGAGGACCGGTGATCGCAGGAGCTGTGAAGCAGTTCTGGTCAGAGACCTTATGGAAGGATATTGACTACATGTTTGTGGATATGCCTCCGGGAACGGGAGATGTGCCGCTGACCGTGTTCCAGTCTCTTCCAGTTGACGGCATCATTATCGTGGCATCTCCCCAGGAACTGGTTTCCATGATCGTGGCCAAGGCAGTCAATATGGCAAAGAAGATGGATATTCCGATCTTAGGTGTAGTAGAGAATATGAGCTATCTGGTATGTCCGGACTGCGGAAAGAAGATTTCGGTATTCGGTGAGAGCCGTATTGATGAAGTGGCAGCCGAGCAGGGAGTTAAGGTTCTGGCAAAGCTTCCCATCGATCCTAAGGTAGCAGAGCTGGTAGATGCCGGAAAGATCGAGTATGTTCAGGAAGACTGGCTGGCAGAAGCTGTGAAGGCAGTAGAGGAGATCTAAGAAATTTAAGGATGTTTACCAATGAATATCAACATGAATCCAAACAGTGAGCTGAGCCAGTCCATTGTCAGTGTCCCGGATGCCGTGGAGGTGCCGGAGAGCCTTATTCATGTGGGCAGGCAGTTTCAGCAGATTATGATGATGTATACCTGTGCCATCCGTGAGGTGAAGACGAAGCTGGAGGTCTTAAACGATGAGCTTTCCGTGAGAAACCAGCGCAATCCCATCGAGATGATCAAGTCCAGAGTAAAGAAGCCGGAAAGTATTGTGCAGAAGTTAAAGCGCCGCGGGCTTCCGATCTCCCTGGAATCGGTGGTGGAGAATCTGGATGATGTGGCCGGCATCCGGGTCATCTGTTCATTTATGGATGATATCTACGATGTGGCTGATATGCTGATCCGCCAGGATGATGTGCGGGTGATCGCCATTAAAGATTACATCAAAAATCCGAAGGCCAATGGATACCGGAGCTACCACATGATCATTGAGGTGCCGGTGTTCTTCTCTGACCGGAAGAAGCCCATGCGGGTGGAGGTGCAGATCCGCACCATTGCCATGGACTTCTGGGCCAGCCTGGATCATCAGTTAAAATATAAAAAGGAGCTGGTGGATGGCTCCAGCATCAGCGAGGAGCTGAAGGGCTGTGCCGATGTGATTGCCCAGACGGATGTAAAGATGCTGGAGATCCGGAAGCAGATCGAGGCGCAGGGCATCACGGTGAAGGATTGATCAGGCCGCATTTGTTAATAAAGATAGTAGGACAGGGTTTCGGTAACACGAAACCCTGCTTTTTTATATAAGCGGAGAGCGGGTTCGTTGAGGGAGGAAACCTGGAGTATGACGGAAGACTCCGGCGGAAGCTGCCGAAGGACGGCATGAAGCAGACAGGTCCCCCAGCCCTGAGAGCGGAAAGCCTCCTGGATCTCCACATGATACAGGTAAAAGCGGGAGCTGTCATAGGGGATCAGGCGGCAGGTGCCGATACAGGAGGCAGGGGGAGTCTTCTGCAGGCTGGTATCTGCCGGTTCATCAAAGGAGGCGATGTAGATCCAGCCATCTGTATCATCGCTGTCCTCATGAATGATCTGGCGGCACAGTCGGAAGGGGCGGGAAGCGGGGGACTTAAGCTGCTTTGGATTCCAGGTGGTTAAATCCAGTTTCATCTGGTATTCGGAGTACCAGAAGGTCATTTCCAGTGCCTGGGCAGCCGCCAGTCCATCGGGGCTGTTTCCGTCAGAGAGAAAGACCAGATCGATCTCAATTCCAAGAAGGGCTTCCTGCTCCTTAGCAATGGCACATAGTTCTTCTAAAAGCCGGGAAAAATATCCTTGTCTGCGGAAGTGGGGATGAGTGAAGGCATAGCATTCCCACAGATCCTCCTGAACCTTACAGATGATCAGGCAGGCAAGCAGAGAAGAAGCATCGGCTTCCTGTTTCGGCCGGCAGATCATAAGATACTGATCCCCATCCTCCGGGAGCCCCAGTGTAATGGGTTCCTGAAGACGGCAGGCCTTAAGCAGGCGGGAAAGGTCATATTTCTGTCTGGAAGTAACAGCAGTTTGATTGATAAGCATGAGATAGATTCCTTTCTGTATCAGGTTATTGACAGTATAATGAAGAATGGATAAAAATTCAAGAAGCGGCAGACAAGAAGTTCCGTGAAATGTTGCAGTGAAATCTCCCTTGCCTAGGAAAAGCATCAGTGATAGAATAGGCGTGTTCCGGAAAAAGGCGGTGAGGGCGCTTTTCATGTGCAGAACCGCCGGCGGGAAACGATACAGAACGAAACAGACAAAGGAGAGAACGTGATGAAAGCAGCAAAAGAAATTTCTTTGATCTTAGGAATCACCTGCATTGGAGAGCTTCTGAACCAGCTTCTGCCGCTGCCGGTTCCGGCTGGGGTGTACGGGCTGTTTTTAATGCTTGCCCTGCTTTGCAGCGGTCTGGTGCGGCTGGAGGATGTGGAGGGAACAGGAAATTTTCTTCTGGATAATATGTCCCCCATGTTTATTCCGGCTGGAGTGGGAATCATCCGATATATGGATCAGATCAAGGCAGTTGGAATTCCATATCTTTTGATCAATGCCATATCTACGGTGATCGTTTTTGTGATCACCGGAAAAGCAGCTCAGTGGGTGATGCAGAAGACAGAGAAGAAGGCACCTGACAGAGAGAGGGAGGAAGCATGATGAAGGAGATCTTGGAGAACAGTATCTATTTTGGATTTTTTATTACAGTAGGAGCATACCTGGCCGGGTTGATGGTGAAAAAGAAGCTGAAGCTTGCCATCTTTAATCCGCTGCTTATCGCCATTCTGATCGTTATGCTGGTGCTGACGGTGACCGGTGTGGATTACGATGCTTACCAGCAGGGCGGGCAGTTTGTCAGCGGGCTGCTGACACCAGCTACCGTATGCCTGGCGATTCCGCTGTATAAGCAGCTTCATATGCTGAAAAAGCACGGCATGGCGGTGGCAGTGGGCATTACCTCCGGCGTGATCACCAGCGCGGTCTGCATCTTTTTGCTGTGCAAGGTGTTTGGGCTGGGACATGAGCACTATGTCACCCTTCTTCCGAAATCCATCACAACAGCCATCGGAATGGGCGTCAGCGAGGAGGCAGGGGGGATTGTTACCCTTACCGTAATGTCCATTGTGGTCACGGGAATTATTGGAAATATGTGTGCGGAGGCCATCTGCCGTCTGGCCAGGATCACCCACCCGGTGGCCAAGGGGCTGGCCATCGGAACCAGCTCCCATGCACTGGGAACGGCAAAGGCCCTGGAGCTGGGAGAGATCGAAGGCGCTATGAGCAGCCTGTCGATTGCAGTGGCAGGCCTGATGACTGTAGTGGTAGTGCCTATGGTGGCAGGGCTGATCTGATGAAATGATTCAGCTCTCTCCATGAGATATGCAAAAATCCTATAAAATATGGGAACATTTAATGTTGTAAAGTTTAGAAAGTGAGGCAGGATTCTGTGAAAAAACGAAGCGAGGCAGCCATTGAGACCACCTGGAAGCTGGAGGATATTCTGGAGGATGACCAGGCATGGGAAGCACTTTATGGAGAAACGAAAAAGGAGCTGGAGCGTTATCAGGAGTTTAAGGGGCATTTGGGAGAGTCAGCAGACCAGTTATACCAATGTCTGAAATTTGATGATGAGAGCTCCCAGAAGATGGAGCGGCTGTATGTCTATGCCAGGATGCGCTCCGATCAGGATACCAGAGACCAGAAGTATCAGGAAATGTTTGGAAGGGCCCAGTCACTGTCCTACAGCGCGGCGGAGCTGTCCTCCTTCCTGATCCCGGAGCTGATGGAGATCCCGTCAGAACGGCTGGATGCATTTCTGGCATCAGACAACGGCATTGCCCATTTCAGACGGGCCATCGATCAGGTACTGGCGAAAAAACCTCATACGCTCAGCGGCCCCATGGAAGAGCTGCTGGCCCAGTCCTATGAGGCAACTCAGGGGGCATCCCAGATCTTTACCATGTTTAACAACGCCGATGTCCAGTTTCCGTCCATTGCGGATGCTGATGGGGATACGGTCACCATCACCCACGGAAATTATATTGCCCTGATGGAAAGCAGCGACCGCCGCGTGCGGGAGAATGCCTTCCGGGGGCTTTACAGCGTATACCGGCAGTTTCAGAATACCATTGCCGCCACCTACAGCGCCCATGTGAAGCAGGCTGTCTACTATGCCAGGGTGAAGCATTATCCCTCCAGCCGTGCCCATTCTCTGGCGGACAATGAAGTGCCGGAGACGGTATACGATAACCTGATCGCGGCAGTCCGAAAGAACCTGCCTCTGCTTCACCGGTATGTGAATATCCGAAAAAAAGCGCTGAAGCTTCCTGAGATCCATATGTACGATCTGTATGTGCCCATGGTGGAGGGAGTGAAGCAGACCTATTCCTTTGAGCAGGCGAAGCAGATGGTCCGGGAAGGTCTGGCTCCGCTGGGGGAGGAGTATTTATCGATCCTTCAGGAAGGCTTTGACAACCGGTGGATCGATGTGTATGAGAATGAAGGGAAGCGCAGCGGGGCTTATTCCTGGGGTGTTTATGGGACTCACCCCTATGTGCTGCTGAATTACAATGGGACCCTGGATCATGTATTTACCCTGGCTCATGAGATGGGCCATTCTATCCACACCTACTATTCCGATCAAAATCAACCATACACCTATGCAGGCTACAAGATCTTTGTGGCTGAAGTGGCATCCACCTGCAATGAGGCGCTGCTGATCCGTCATCTGATGGAGCAGACGAAAGATCCCAGGGAGAAAAAGTATCTGATCAATCATTTCCTGGAAAGCTTCCGGGGCACACTGTTCCGACAGACCATGTTTGCCGAGTTTGAGATGATGGCTCACCGAAAGGCGGAGGCTGGTGAGCCGCTGACAGCCAACGAGCTTTGCCGGATCTACCGCCAGCTTAATGAGGACTATTTCGGTCCTGAGATGGTGGTGGATGACGAGATCGGCTATGAGTGGGAGCGGATTCCACATTTCTACACTCCATTTTACGTGTATCAGTATGCTACCGGTTTCTCTGCAGCAGTTGCCATCTCCAGCCGTATCTTAAAGGGCGAGCCGGGAGCACTGGAAGGATACCGGAAGTTTTTAAGCAGCGGGTGTTTGATGCCGCCGATCGATCTGCTGAAGCTGGCCGGAGTAGACATGTCCTCGGCAAAGCCGGTGGAGGATGCACTGGCTGTTTTTGCACAGCTTTTGGATGAATTTGAGCAGACAGAGGAAGAAAGGATAGATTGAAAAACTAGAAAAATTTAGAAAAAACAATCGGAAATCTGACAGAAATAGCCGAAAAACCTGGAAAAATCATTGTAAATAATTAACAGTATTCTGTCGCTCGGTTGACAAACCGGAAATCCCGGGCTATAATGCCTGATGTTAACGTTTACAGGATGTAATTTGACAGAAATGTTCATATCATTTATATGATTCATTCGTCCAGGAGGATTTGTATTATGGCAAGAAAAAGCGTAAAGGCAGCTGAAGAAGAAGTAAAGGCAACAGCAGAGAATACAGAGGCTCTGACTGAGGAGCCGAAGAAAGCGGTAAAGAAAACAACCACCAGAAAGACTGCAGCAAAGAAGGCTGCTGAGACTTCTGTGAAGGCCGCAGAGGAGACTGGGGCAGAAGCATCACAGGCAGTACAGGAAGAGCAGGAAGCAGCTCCGGTTAAGAAAACCGCAGCAAAGAAGACCACTGCCAGAAAGACTGCAGCAAAGAAAGAGGCAAAGGAGCCGAATGTATCCGTAACCTTTGAGTATGCAAATAAGCAGATCGTGGCAAAGGAGCTGCTTGCAAAGGCAATGGAAGCCTTCCGTGCTGCACATGCAGAGGTTGAGATCCAGGATATGCAGCTTTATGTAAATGCAGATGAGGGCTGTGCTTACATCGTAGTAAACGGTGTAGAGTATCCGGAGGATCGGATCCTGTTTTAAAACTAGGAGGCCGGGTTTATGAGGATAAACCTGGCCTTTTTGCCGTTATTAATAATGAAAGAAAATGGGGAGGGAGCCAGGCATGGCAGAGATGCTGCCGGAGGCATTTGTGCAGAGGATGCAGAAAATGCTGGGAGAAGAGTATCAGGAGTTTGAAGCAGCCTTTTGGCAGCCGCGGGTACAGGGGCTGCGGCTGAATGGATTAAAGGGAGAGCGAAAGCATCTGGAGGAGAGCTGCAGACAGCAATTTCATCTGACGCCGGTTCCATGGGTGCCGGAGGGATTTTATTATGATGCCGGTGAACGGCCGGGAAAGCATCCCTACCATGAGGCGGGGCTTTATTATATCCAGGAGCCCAGTGCCATGGCAGTTTCCCAGCTTCTGGATCCGAAGCCGGGAGAGCTGGTGCTGGACCTGTGTGCAGCGCCGGGGGGAAAGAGCACTCAGATCGCAGGGCGGATGCAGGGCCAGGGACTGTTAGTCAGCAATGAGATCCATCCTGCCAGGGCAAAAATCCTGTCCCAGAATGTGGAGCGGATGGGAGCTGCCAATGTGGTGGTGACAAACCATGACAGCGCACAGCTTACCAGATGGTTTCCTGAATTTTTTGATAAGATCGTAGTGGATGCGCCCTGCTCCGGCGAGGGCATGTTCCGCAAGGACGAGGCAGCCAGAGCAGAGTGGAGTCTGGAAAATGTGGCGCTGTGCCACCGCAGGCAGCAGGAGATCCTGGACAATGCCGCAAAGATGCTGAAGCCCGGCGGCCGTCTGGTGTATTCCACCTGTACCTTTGCGCCGGAGGAAAATGAGGGAAGCATTCAGGCTTTTCTGGATGCACATCCGGAATTTTCCATTGAGGTGAGGGAAGGCCGTGAATTTTTCGATGCCGGACATCCGGAATGGGTACCGGGAGGAATGGGAGGCCGGGAGCTTCAGGATACCTTCCGGATCTGGCCCCATCACACCGGAGGAGAAGGTCATTACCTGGCTTCCCTCCGTAAGGCAGACGAAAGCCGTATGACAGCCGGCGGCAGCGGCGGGGCAGAGAGAGCCATCAGTGAAATGCCAGAAAGGAATCAGACGCTGCGGGGAAAGGCAAAAGGAAGTGCTGCGGGAGCCGGACATCCTAAGGATCGGACGGGACAGGGGCTGGACCGGGAAATAAGGAAGGCATTGGAACTGTTTTGTAAGGAAACCATCTGCTCGATGGAAGGCAGCGGAGAAAGCAGCAGCAAATTTCCCTGGGAGCAGAAGCCGGGCCGTTACCTGCTGTTTGGAGAGCAGCTATACTATGTCCCGGAGCAGATGCCGGATATGAAAGGCATGAAAGTGCTGCGCCCGGGGCTTCATCTGGGAACGGCAAAGAAAAACCGATTTGAGCCATCTCATGGGCTGGCGCTGTTTTTAAAGGCAGAGCAGGGAAAGCAGACTGTGAATCTGGATGGAGATGGAATGGATGTGATCCGGTATCTGAAGGGAGAAACCCTGCCGGCAGAAGCCGGAAAAGAATCCCGGAAGGGATGGATCCTGGTAACGGTGGACGGTTTCAGCCTGGGATGGGCGAAGCAGGCCGGAAGCATGTTAAAGAACCACTATCCCAAGGGCCTGAGGTGGATGTAATGTTATAAGAATGGATACTGGAATTCTGAATCGTCAGGATTCCAGTATCCATTTCATGTCTTCCGGCATCGGTGCTTCAAAGCACATGGCCTCTCCTGTGATCGGGTGAAGAAATTCCAGCTTGTGAGAGTGGAGAGCCTGCCGTTCCATCAGCCGGTAATCGGGATGATAGAGGAAATCACCTGGAAGGGGATGACCAATGTGCTTCATGTGGACGCGGATCTGATGGGTGCGTCCTGTTTCCAGATGAAGCCGTACCAGGCTGCAGTCCAGATCCTCCCGGTACAGGAGCCGTTCATAGTGGGTGCAGGCCGGATCCCCGTGTTCCCAGTCGATGCAGCGAAGAACCGTGGACTGGCCGGCCCGGCCGATGGGTGTGTCGATTCTGCCCTGGCTGTCTACCTTTCCCATGGCGATGGCCAGATATTCCCGGTGGATTTCCCGGCGGGAACCCATCTGAGACAGGATGCAGCCGCTTAAGCCATGCTTGGCCAGGATCAGCAGCCCGGTGGTATCCCGGTCCAGACGGTTGATGGCGCGGTACACGTATGGCTGTCCCTTTTGCTGGTAATACCAGGCCACTGCGTTGGCAAGGGTGTTTTCAAAATTTCCCTGGGAGGGATGAATGGGCATGTTTGCCGGTTTATTGACGATCATCAGATCCTCGTCCTCATACACAAGGTTTAAGGGAAGCTGGGTAGGAACCACCTTTTGGGAGCTTTCCCGTTCCTCCAGGTGGATCTGCAGGGTTTCGCCTTCCTTCAGGATCTGTGGTGTGATGGCATGGCTTCCATCCACTGTGATGCCGCCGGCATTGCGCACCTGAATGATAATGTGTTTGGAATACCCTCTGCGCTTTAGAAAGCGCTCAATGGACAGTCCGGCCTCCTCCTGGGAGATCCGGTAAGCTAGATCACGTATCATAATGATGATTACTTCTTTCTAAATGTTTCTTTTTGCTGGCAGCATGGTCCACCAGCGCATCTTTTTTCAGGAAGCTGGCTCGTTTGATGCTGTCGGTTCCAAACCGCTGACGGATGGCATCTACCGTTTTTTCCATGTCACGTTTCTTCTGAATAAGAGGATCGTCAAACAGGCTCAGCTGGCAGAAGTCCTCCTCCTGGATCTTTCCGGCACGGACTCCGATCAGGCGAACCGGGGTAAGATCCCAGAACTCCTTCAGCAGGCGGCAGGCTGTGTCGTAGAGAACAGATGTGGAATCGGTAGGCTCCTTTAAGTTTTCCTGATGGGACTGACAATGGAATTCCCAGTCCTTTAATTCCACACAGACATTGCCGCACAGGACGCTGTGGGCGCGCAGCCTGGCACCTACGGTTTCGCATAAAGACAGCAGCACCTGGCAGGCAGTATCGTAGTCCTCCACATCCCGGGATAAGGTGATGCTGTTGCCGTAGCCTTTATTGACCGGATCTCTGGGAGCAACGGGAGAATCATCGATGCCGTTTGCATATTGGTGAATTAATCTGGCATACTTATCACCAAGATGAGCTCTCAGCACAGACAGATCGCAGGCGGCGAGCTGGCCGATGGTATGGATCCCGATATTTTCCATCTTTTTCTGGGCAGAACGTCCTACAAAAAATAATTCCCGGATAGGCAGGGGCCAAAGCTTAGTGGGAATCTCTTCCTGAAATAAGGTATGGCACCGATCTGGCTTTTCAAAATCAGAGGCCATTTTTGCAAGAAGCTTATTGGGGGCGATCCCGATATTCACCGTAAACTTAAGCTCCTCCCGGATCCGCTCCCGGATCTGATTGGCAGTGGCCAGGGGATCACCGAACAGGTGGATGGTGGTGGTCATATCCAGAAAGGTTTCGTCAATGCTGAATTTCTCACTGTCTGGTGTATAATCCGACAAAAGGGCCATCATTCTGTCGGAGCATTGGATGTAGTAGTCGAACCGGGAGGGAACGACTGTCAGCTGCGGGCATTTCCGGTAAGCCTGTGCCAGCGGCTCTCCGGTGGTGATGCCGTACCTTTTGGCAGGGGTCGATTTTGCCAGAACGATTCCGTGACGGCTGGCGGCATCTCCTCCCACCGCGGAGGGGATCGTCCGTAAGTCCAGAGCCGATGGATCCTGGTTCAGCCGATAGACAGACTCCCAGCTTAAAAAGGCAGAATTAACATCGATATGGAAGATCAGGCGCTGCTGGCTCATGGGGGGCCTCCTTTCGGGAATACCAGATTGCTTTGCATGTTGCGGTTATGGAAAAACAATAACAGTATAGCATGAATTTGACAATTCGGCTATGAACTTCTTGCAGCCTGCCTGATGATATTTTATAATATGTTACATCAAAAATACGTAATGGCTCAGTGAAAGGTGAAGTTCGGATCCTGGGATCGGATTTTTTGATTTACTTAAATTTGTTTGGGAGCAGGGGAATGAAGAAGAAAATTGTTAGGAGGGCTGCCGTTTTTATGGCGGTTTTGCTGGCAGCCGGCGGCTGCCAGCGGTATGAGCCGATTCCAGAGTCTGACCAGATGATGGAAGCTGGTGATGGGAAGGAAGATTCCGGGCTGGAACGAACCGACGGGGAAGATGGTGCAGCCGGGGCTGCTTATGAAAAAACGGATGATCTGGCAGGGGCAGAGGCGGATCTGGAAGGGATGGCAGCAGGAGACGGCAGCCAGGAGGACTTATTAGGGAAAAGCAGCGGATCTGCCGGAGAGGAAGACGAGGCGATCATGATCCGGACGGTACCGGAGCGGACGCCGGTTAAGGTGAAAGGAATCTATGTGTCAGCCTATACAGCCGGTACAGAAGCTATGATGGATGAGATCATCCGCCGGATCGATGAGACAGAGCTGAATGCTGTTGTGATCGATGTGAAGGATGATAACGGCAGGATCACCTTTGAGATGGATGCGCCTGCTGTGCAGGAGATCGGTGCCTGTGTGAATTACATTCCAGATATGCCAAAGCTCTCGGCGAAGCTGAAGGAGCATGATATCTATATGATTGCCAGAATTCCGGCATTCCGGGATCCCTACCTTGCAGATGCAAAGCCGGAATGGTGCTGTAAGCTGGCAGATGGAAGTGTTTTTCGGGACCGGAATCAGCTTGCATGGGTGAATCCCTACAAAAAAGAGGTGTGGGACTATTTGATCCAGATTGCCAAAAAAGCCGGAGAGGCAGGCTTTGATGAGATCCAGTTTGACTATATCCGGTTCTGCACAGAAAAGGGAATGAACAAAGTCGTGTTTGATGAGGCAGACACGGAGGGAAGGTCCAGACAGGAGATCATTCTGGAATTTACTGAGTATGCCTATGAGCAGTTGTCAGAGGAAGGGCTGTTTGTCTCGGCAGATGTGTTCGGCGCAGTGATCGGCGGCGGTGTGGATGCAGCGGCAGTGGGGCAGGATTACCGGGAGATGGCAGGACGCCTGGATTACATCTGTCCTATGATCTATCCGTCTCATTACGGAGATGGAAATTTTGGGATCCCCCATCCAGATACCCAGCCTTATGATACGATCCTGGGGGCGCTGACGGCTTCCAAGGAGGATCTGATGGTGCTGGAGGCAGAGGCTGAGGAAGAAAGAAGCGGAGCGACTGGTCCGCAGGAGCAGGAAGCCGGAAGGACAGGAGGCGAGGCGGCAGCCATCGTAAGGCCCTGGCTTCAGGATTTTACAGCCAGCTATCTGAAGCATTATATTCACTACGGCCCAGAGCAGGTGCGGCAGCAGATCCAGGCAGTCTATGATGCCGGTTATGAGGAATGGATCCTGTGGAGTGCAGCCGTGAATTACCATTATGACGGGCTGCTGCCGGCGGAGGAAGTTCTGGAAGAAGAACAGGAAGAAGCAGAAGAAAAGGACAGCTAGACACCAGCAGAGGCGATGGCTTTCGCAGCGCCGGAGAAGTCTTATAGAGAAAGGACGAGGATATGGAGCAGAAAAAAGAGGACAGAACCCCGAAGCCGGGGGAATTTTACCGGCATTTTAAAAATAAATTATATCAGGTCGCAGCAGTTGCAGAGCATACGGAGACGGGAGAGCAGCTGGTGGTATATCAGGCCCTTTACGGGGACTATCGCGTCTATGCAAGGCCGGTCAGCATGTTTATCAGTGAAGTGGACCATGAAAAATATCCGGATGTGAAGCAGAAGTATCGCTTTCAGCGTGTTAGCTTTGAATCGGATGCAGCGGCAGAGGAGGAAACACCTCAGATTAACCCCTGGCTGGAACGTTTTCTGGATGCAGAAGGCTACGATAAGCAGCTTGAGGCGTTGAATCAGATGCGGGGAAAGGTGGGACAGAAGGAACTGGACAGCATTTATCTGGTTCTGGATATCCAGCAGTCGGCCGGAGATGTGGACAGCCAGCTTCGTCAGATCATGAAGCATTTGGAAATGCGGAAGCGGTATGACGGAAGCCGGCTGCGTTAGGACAGGTACAGCTGAGAGGAGCGGATAAGGTGGAACTGGAAGAGGAAAAGAAGAAAGAGCATATAAAAGATGTACGCCGATCTCCTCTGGGAGCCTTTGATGTGGAGGCGGAGTTAAAAAAGCTTCCGGCTAAGCCGGGGGTCTATCTGATGCACGATGCAAGGGATGAGATTATCTATGTGGGGAAGGCAGTCAGCCTGAAAAACCGGGTGCGGCAGTATTTCCAGAGCAGCCGGAACAAGACGGCAAAGATCGAACAGATGGTGTCCCGGATCGCCCGGTTTGAATATATCATCACCGATTCGGAGCTGGAGGCGCTGGTACTGGAGTGCAACCTGATCAAGGAGCACCGTCCCAGATATAACACCATGCTGAAGGACGATAAGACCTATCCTTATATCAAGGCAACCGTCTATGAGGATTTTCCCCGCATCCTGTTTTCCAGGGAGATGAAGAAGGATAAAAGCAAGTATTTCGGCCCTTATACCAGCGCAGGGGCGGTGAAGGATACCATTGATTTGATCCACAAGCTGTATCAGATCCGGACCTGCAGCCGGGCATTGCCTAAGGATATTGGGAAGGAACGGCCCTGCCTGAATTATCACATCAAGCAGTGTGCAGCGCCCTGCCAGGGCTATATCAGCCGGGAGGAATACTGGAGCAGCTTTCAGAAAGCACTGGATTTTCTTAATGGGAATTACAGCGGGCTGATGAAGGAGCTGGAGGATAAGATGATGGCAGCTTCCGATGCCATGGATTTTGAGAAGGCCATTGAATACCGGGAGCTGTTATCCAGCGTAAAGCAGGTTGCCCAGAAGCAAAAGATCACCAGCTCCGGTCTGGAGGACCGGGATATCATTGCCATGGCAAAGGAGAATCAGGATGCGGTGGTCCAGGTATTCTTTGTCCGGGAGGGACGGCTGATCGGAAGAGATCATTTTCATATCAACACAGCAGTGGCAGAAAATGAGAGCCAGATCCTTACCAGCTTTGTCAAGCAGTTTTATGCGGGAACGCCCTTTGTTCCCAGGGAACTTTTCGTCCAGTATCCTCTGGAGGAGGATGAGGTGATCGGCCAGTGGCTGACAGCCAAGCGGGGGCAGAAGGTCCGCATCATCAGCCCGAAGAAGGGCGAGAAGGAGCGGCTGGTGGAGCTGGCAGCCAAGAATGCAAGAATGGTCCTGGACCAGGATAAGGAGAAGATCAAGCGGGAGGAGCTGCGCACCATCGGCGCCATGAACCAGGTGGGAGAATGGCTGAATATAAGGGGCATCCGCCGCATTGAAGCCTTTGATATCTCCAATATCAGCGGCTTTGAATCGGTAGGCTCCATGATCGTCTATGAGGATGGGAAGCCGAAGCGCAGCGATTACCGGAAATTCCGGATCAAGTCGGTGCAGGGGCCAAATGATTATGCCTCTATGGAGGAGGTATTGACCAGACGGTTTGCCCACGGCCTGGAGGAAGAAGAAAAGCTGAAGGAGAAAGGCGTGGATGTGTCCATTGGAAGCTTTACCCGTTTTCCGGACTTGATCATGATGGACGGCGGCCGTGGCCAGGTGAACATTGCCCTGGATGTGCTGGAGAAGCTGGGGCTTACGATCCCGGTCTGCGGCATGGTGAAAGATGACAACCACAGAACCAGAGGACTTTATTTTCACAATGTGGAGATCCCTATTGACAAGCATTCGGAGGGCTTCCGGCTGATCACCCGGATCCAGGATGAGGCGCACCGGTTCGCCATCGAATATCACAGAAGTCTGCGCAGCAAGGCGCAGGTGCATTCTGTGCTGGATGAGATACCAGGCATCGGACCGGCCAGAAGGAAGGCTTTGATGAAGCAGTTTAAGAGTCAGGAGGCGATCCGGGAGGCTACGGTGGAGGAGCTGGAGCGCACACCGCAGATGAATCGCCTGGCAGCGCGGCAGGTCTATGATTTCTTTCACGGGAAAAAGGAATGACAATCTGGTTAAGTTGTGTTACTATAACAATAATGGCGGAGGATCCTTTTCTTCTGAGGACAGCCGCTGGGAATAACAGAAAATGAGATTAAGGAGAAAAGAAGAACATGCATGGGGTAACAGTTTCAAGTTTGATAACAAAGATGAAATTAAGAAATGCAACTCCGGAGCTGGATACGGAGAAGACCGTTCTGACGCATCCGGAGGTAAACCGTCCGGCACTGCAGCTGGCAGGATTTTTTGATCATTTTGATCATGAGAGGATCCAGATCGTAGGAACTGTGGAGCGGGCTTATGTTTCCACATTGACCCAGGAGCGGAAGATGGAGGTCTATGAGCGTCTTCTTTCCAGCAAGATCCCATGTCTGGTATACTGCCGGGGAATGGATCCGGACGAGGATATCCTGACGCTGGCCAATTATTATGATGTGCCGGTGCTGGTTTCCGAACAGAGCACATCAGACTTTATGGCAGAGTCCATCCGCTGGCTGAAGGTACAGCTTGCTCCATGTATCAGCATTCACGGCGTGCTGGTGGATGTATTTGGCGAAGGTGTCCTGATCATGGGCGAGAGCGGCATCGGCAAGAGTGAGGCTGCTCTGGAGCTGATCAAGCGCGGCCACCGTCTGGTAACTGACGATGTGGTGGAGATCCGCAAGGTCAGCGATGAAACCCTGATCGGCAGTTCACCGGATATCACAAAGCATTTTATTGAGCTTCGAGGCATCGGCATCATCGATGTAAAGACTCTTTACGGTGTTGAGAGTGTGAAGAATACCCAGCAGATCGACATGGTGATCAAGCTGGAGGACTGGGATAAGGACCGGGAGTACGACCGCCTTGGTCTGGAGGACCAGTACACAGAATTTTTAGGCAATCAGGTGGTATGCCACTCCATTCCCATCCGTCCAGGACGGAATCTGGCGATCATCGTAGAGTCTGCAGCAGTTAACTACCGCCAGAAGAAGATGGGCTACAATGCGGCTCAGGAGCTGTATAACCGTGTACAGGCAAACTTAAATAAGCGGTCAGACTAAGAGATCCAGATACTATTTTTTGATTTGGGAAAGGGAAGCAATGAGCAGGCAATTATATGAGGCACTCTGCAGTGCAGTTCAGACAAAGGATAAGGTCAGGCAGGAAGAGCTGATGAAGAATCATACCACCTTTCGGATCGGAGGGCCTGCCAGATTTTTCGTATCGCCGGGGAACAGCAGAGAGCTTGCTGCTGTGCTTGCGGTATGCAGGGAAGCCGGCTGCGCCTGGTTTATCCTGGGAAATGGAAGCAACCTGCTGGTCAGCGACGGCGGCTTTGACGGTGTGGTGATCCAGATCGGAAAGGGCTTTGATCAGATTCGCGTCCAGGGCAGTCAGGTATACGCAGGAGCAGGAGCACTGCTTTCTCAGATTGCCAGAAGGGCAGCGGAGGCGGAGCTTACCGGGCTGGAGTTTGCAGCAGGGATTCCGGGAACTTTAGGCGGAGCTGCCGTGATGAATGCAGGCGCCTACGGCGCTGAGATGAAGGATGTGCTGTCTTTCGTCCGGGTGCTGACAGAGGATGGCAAAGAAGCGGATATCCCGGCACAGGAGCTGGAGCTGGGATACCGCACCAGCTGTATCCTGAAACGAGGCTATGTGGTGCTGGGGGCACAGTTTGACCTGCAGCCTGGCAGCCGGGAGGCGATTCTTGCCAGGATGGAAGAGCTTGCCGCCGCCAGAAGGAGCAAGCAGCCTCTGGAATATCCTAGTGCAGGAAGCACCTTCAAAAGACCGCAAGGGTACTTTGCAGGAAAGCTGATCCAGGATGCAGGCCTGAAAGGCTTCCAGGTAGGCGGTGCCCAGGTATCAGAAAAGCACAGCGGCTTCGTCATCAACCGGGGCGGCGCTGCGGCATCCGATGTGATGGAGCTTTGCCGCCAGGTGTCGGAAACGGTGAAGGAACAGTTCGGCGTGGAGCTGGAGATGGAAGTGAAGACCCTGGGAAGATTTGAATAAGGCAGACATAGGATGGTCAGGGCGTTCAGAAATTGTTTCAAGCTGAGGCGGCATTGACTGAAGCTGTATTGAAATCAGCAGCAAAAGAGAAGACCGGAGGAGAGGAACATGAAGCTGGTGATCGTAACAGGCATGTCAGGCGCGGGAAAGACACAGGCCTTAAAGATGCTGGAGGATATGGGATACTACTGTGTGGATAACCTTCCCATTCCTCTGGTGGATAAATTTACAGAATTAAGCTTAAAAAGCACGGGCAATATTCAGAAGGTGGCCCTGGGAGTGGATATCCGCAGCGGCGAAGATCTGCCCCAGCTGAAAGACGTACTGGAGGATTGGAGCCAGAGCAGCTTTTCCTATCAGGTGTTATTCCTGGATGCCAGCGATGCCGTCCTGATCAAGCGCTATAAGGAAACCAGGCGGATGCATCCTCTGGCCGGAGCCGGGCGGATCGAGAAGGGAATCGAGGCAGAGCGGGAGAAGCTTGCCTTTTTAAAGCAGTGGGCAGATTACATTATTGATACCAGCCATCTGCTGACCCGGGAACTGCGCCAGGAGCTGGAAAAGATTTTTGTAGATGATCAGGAATATAAGAATCTGTACATAACCGTTTTGTCCTTCGGTTTTAAGTACGGGATCCCTTCCGATGCCGATCTGGTATTTGATGTCCGTTTCCTGCCCAATCCCTACTATGTGGAGGAGCTGCGGGCAAAAACCGGGGAGGAGAAGGAGATCCAGGACTATGTAAAGCAGGGCGGCACAGCAGATCAGTTTTTAGATAAGCTGTTTGATATGCTGGAATTTTTAATTCCCAACTATATCCTGGAAGGGAAGAATCAGCTGGTCATCGGCGTTGGCTGTACCGGAGGCAAGCATCGTTCCGTCACCATCGCCAGAGCGCTTTATGACCGGCTGGCCACTCATTCCGAATACGGGGTGAAGCTTTATCACCGTGATATTGACAATGACGGAAAGTAACTGTAAGGGAAGGAAAACCGCTGCGCGGGAGAAGAAAGGGACGGTAGCTGTGTCATATGCGTCTAAGGTAAAGGATGAATTGTCAAGGCAGATGCCTGCTGCAAGACATTGTCAGATTGCAGAAACTGCCGCGATCATCAGCCTCTGCGGACGGGTTTCCATCTCGGCAGATGATCGTTTTTCCATAAAAATCCACACAGAAAGTGTGGCAGTTGCAAGAAAGTACTTTACATTATTGCGAAAAACATTTAATATAGTAGCGGACGTTTCAATTCGGAGGAACTCATACTTAAAGAAAAGCAGGACCTATTCCGTTGTTGTGGGAAGACATGAGGATGCAGTCCGCATTCTGATGGCGGCGAAGCTGATCGGAGAGGATGGGGAAATCGGAGAGAACCTGTCGCCCATGAAAAATGTGGTAGTGAAGCAGGCATGCTGCCGACGGGCCTTTATCCGCGGCGCCTTCCTTGCATCCGGTTCCATCAGCGACCCGGAGAAATCCTATCATTTTGAGATCACCTGTGCATCGGAGGAGAAGGCTCGCCAGCTTCAGGAGATCATCAAAACATTTGGATTGGATGCCAGGATCATAGTCCGGAAGAAATATTTTGTGGTTTATATGAAAGAAGGCAGCCAGATCGTAGACATTTTAAATGTGATGGAGGCGCCTGTATCGCTGATGGATCTGGAAAATATCCGGATCATCAAAGAGATGCGGGGCCAGGTAAACCGTCAGGTGAACTGCGAGACTGCCAACATTAACAAAACTGTATCCGCCGCGGTGAAACAGTTAAATGATATTGTATATATCCGCGATACCATAGGACTTTCCAAGCTGCCGGAAAATCTGGAGGAAATGGCCAGAGTACGGCTCAGCAGGCCGGAGGCAAGCTTGAAGGAACTGGGAGAGGCACTGGACCCGCCGGTAGGGAAATCTGGTGTGAATCACCGGCTCAGGAAGCTGAGTGCCATAGCAGAATCCCTGCGGGAAAAGAACGCCGCAGGATTGGTTACGAAGACGGAAGTGGGGCCGTCCGGAAAAGAGGAGGAATATTATGATTAGAAAGACCGTTACCGTTGAACTCTCATCCGGTTTGGAAGCGAGACCGATCGCAATGCTTGTACAGGTGGCAAGCCAGTATGAAAGTAAAATTTATGTAGAATGCGATTCGAAACGGGTGAACGCGAAGAGTATTATGGGAATGATGACATTAGGATTGGCTGCCGGAGAGGAACTGATCATTACCGCTGACGGAAATGATGAGCAGCAGGCGATTTCTGATATTGAAAAATATTTAAAGAGCAATTAATGAACTGGTCCTGGACCGGATTTGTAAAAAACACGCGCAAGCGTGTTTTTTTGTGGTATACTTTAGGAAGGGCTTTTTCTTATTGAATCAACTTGGCTTCCGGGTGCGCATCCATCCGGGCATCATTCCCACGGAAACACGCTCTCGCTCAGGTAAAAACGGAGCGGTACTAGTGTACTGACACGTTCACATTTCGACTAATGACTTGTCTGAATTTCCATCTGCGGCGTTGTCGTCAGTCAGCGTAGCCACCGCTACGCCTCCCTTCTCCGCCTTGCAGACTGAAAATTCATTCTGCGTCCTTAGTTCGAAAATGAACGTGCCAGCACACTAGGGCGCGTGAAAGACCCCGCCTAAGGACCGCCGTTTTTAATGGTTCCCGTGGGAACAATGCCCGGCTGGATGCTTGAAACTGGAAAGTGAAAATGGATATTATACATTTTATATGCTATAAATGGGCAAATCTGAATATTGTACAAAATATAAAGACATCAACCCTTTTTGGATGTATACTGAATTCGTCAAAAACTAAATACTCCGCAAAGGATGATATCTAGCCGTCGTGCCGCTATGGTCCCCAGGAACCATTAAAAACGGCGGTCCTTGGGTTCTGTCTTTTAGAACCCTAGTACCGTTC
>JAUNGG010000088.1 GCA_030524635.1 Lachnospiraceae bacterium | reverse complement strand
CAAACAAAAGGCTTTCAAGCTATAAGCGAACATATGTTACTGCAAAACTGTGGCGCCCACTTCTTATATTCTTCAAAGCCTACCCGGTCAATGATATAGCCGATATGCTCCTTTCCTCCCGGTGCATCCGGTGAGATGTATTCCTTCACAAACCGATAGGTATTCATAATGATCTTGATAATGTTCTCTGCATCCGCCCATACCAGGAAGTCCTCTCCCAGTCTTGGATTCCGTTTTCCCGTTCTTCCCATAATCGTAAGCTTGTAGTATTTCTTCTTGCTTCTGGTAAATGCCCGGGTAGGACATTTGGTGATGCAAACGCCGCAGCCGATACATTTCTCCGTATCCCGGATGATCTTGTAATTCTCCATCCGAAGAGCGCCTACAGAAAGCTTATTGCAGCCCTTGATGCAGGCCTGGCAGGCCACACACCGGTCCGGGTTATACTGAGGCATAGTCATTCCGATAATTCCGAAATCATGCATTCTGGCCTTGGCGCAGTCATTGGAACAGCCGGTGCAGGCGATCTTAAAATGCAGGTCATTGGGGAATACATTCCGCTCGATCTCCTTTGCCAGCTCTGCCGTATTGTAGTTGGCAAAAGGACAGACATTATTGCCGATGCAGGCGCTGATATTCCGGGTTCCGGAAGCCGGATAGCCGGTTCCGGGATCTTCCTGATTGATCTCTAAAAGCTCGATAATAGGCTGAAGCTTCTGATTGATGGCTTCCATATCCTCAAAGCGGATTCCCTCGATCTCAAAGCCCTGGCGGGTGGTCAGATGCACATAGCCGTTTCCATATTCCTCTGCGATCTCCTGCACCATTCCCAGCACCTTTGCGTTTAAATATCCGCCGGGCACCCGAATTCTGGACGCTCCAATGCCCCGGACCTTGGACACACGAAACGCATTTTTCTTTAATTTCTTTGTATTAATATCCAATCCCATTCCTGCACCTCCTAATCCATCAGTTCTTTGCCGTCCACATAGTTAAACACCGGCCCGTCCAGGCAGATGTAGGTGGAGCCGATCTTGCAGTGACCGCACTTTCCAAGGCCGCAGCACATCTTCCGCTCGTGGGAAACCCAGATATTCTCCTCGGCCACACCCAGCTTTAAGATCTCCATCACCGTAAACTTAATCATCACAGGCGGTCCCACACAGATAAAGACTGCATTGGACAGATCCTTAAATTTCAATTCCGGAACATATTTGGTCACCATTCCCACCGGACCTTCGTACCCCTCCGGCGCCGTATCCACCGTCTGGATCACCGAGATCTGATCCTTCCAGAAGGCAAAATCATCCTTGAACAGCACATCCTTCGGGGACTTGAAGCCTGCAATCAGGGTGGTGCTTACCGCCTCCTCCGGGTGATGGGCAAAATGATCCACCACGCCCCGCACCGGAGAAAGTCCCGTTCCGCCGGCAATCACCACCAGCTCTTTTCCCCGATAGTTCTCCAGGTCAAAGCCGTTTCCGTAAGGACCGCGGATAAAGAACTGGTCGCCTGCATAATTTTCAAAAATCTCATTGGTCACCTTTCCTACGCGGCGGATGGTGAAATCTACCGTATCCTCCCCGATTCCGCTGACGGAGATGGGTGCCTCTCCAAACTTGGGGATAGAGATCTCAAAGAACTGCCCCGGCTTTACATCGCCTTTAAACTCCATTCGGAAGGTATACTCTAAATCGGTGTGCCGGATCACTTCCCGGATTCTTGATAACTGAGGAATGTATTCATTTTTCATACTTCGCTCTCCTCCTTTGCCAGACGGTTTACGCAGTTGGAATAAGATATGTATTCCGGACAAACATCATCGCAGCGGCCGCAGCCTACGCACATCGGATATCCGAACCGCTTCTCATAATCGTAGATCTTGTGCATCACCTTAAACCGCATCCGGTCTCCCTGGCTCTTCCGGTAGCCATGGCCGCCGGCCATATCTGTATAGCCGTCTACCTGGCAGGAAGCCCAGACTCTTCTCCGCTCTCCTACCTTTGGGTTATCCCGGTAGAAAATATCCTGCATGGTAAAGCAGGTACAGGTGGGACAGACGAAATTGCAGCGGCCGCAGCCGATGCAGCGGCTTCCGTATTCCTTCCAGATCTCCTTGGTAAAGCTTTCATTGGACAGGTGCTTGGGAAGGGTGACCTTTTCCTTATTTTCCTCCGCGAAATCCGGGGTTACAATAAGCTGTGCAGCAGCAGATATCCTGCCGGATGCCGGCTTCTCCTCTGCGCCGCCTGCCTGACACTTTAGGAATCCTTCCAGTTCCTCATCTCTCACGTCCAGATACGCCCATTCTCCATCCAGCTTCAGATAGGCGTCATAATTCTCACACCGGTTGGTTCCCATGCTGACGCAGAAGCCGGAAGCACAGGTCTTAGGGCAGCCCATCAGGATAAACTTCGCCCGCTCCCGCACTCTGCCATAATAAAAGTCCTCAAATCCATTTCTTAAATAAATCTCGTCCAGGCGCTTCACCCCATGAAGGTCGCAGGAACGAAGGAAGATCAGAATATCCTTCTCCGGTCCCTTTGGCACCGTGGTCTGATCCTCGGTAAAGTAAAACAAGGTTTCATTGATTGCCAGCAGTACTTCCTTAAAGGAATAATCTGACTTCTGATCCCACACGATGTCATCCAGCTTCGTCACCTTTCCGTACCGGATAATATCCGTGTCCGAAAAGCAGCCTTCCCCCTCCATCCGCATCGGCGCAAATACGTCATACTGCCTGGTCCACTGGTGAAGCAGCTTTTCCGCTTCTGTTTTCGCTAATTGATACCCCATAACGACTCCTTTCTTAAAAGATATAAATCGATGTTGATAATATTTTATCAATTTGGCAAAAAAAATTCTGTGACTTTCGTCACAGAATCTGCATAAATTTTAGATTTTACTTCACCGACCGGTCCTCGATCCTTCCTGTCCGGTAAAACTGGGACATCTTCTCCGGATTGGTAATAATGATCCGCTTTTTCCGCATCTGCATCAATCCCAGCTCCGTCAATGTGCCGCAGAGCCGGGAGGTGGTCTCCCTGGGCGCTCCCAGCATATCGGCAAGGAGGGTGATCGTCATATTGATGTCAATCTCAATCCCTTCCGGTGTGGTTTTCCCAAAATCCCTGGACAGCTTCCAAAGCTTCGCCGCCAGCTTCCGCTCCATATAGATGCTGCCCATGGTATTTTTCAATTGATGGCTCATCCGCCACATTTTTCTCTCCTGGGCCTCCAAAACTGCTTTCGTCAGCTGAAAGTCCTGTTCCATGCATTCCAGAAAAACAGATACTGGAACAATAAAAATCCGGCTGCCCTCTATGGTCTCACAGAAAACAGAAGCGTCATGTGCATCCAGCACATGCTCATTTAACAGGGCTCCTGCCCCAAAGATAAAGATGATCTTCCGCTTTCCCGTATGGGTCAGATTATATATGATGGATTTTCCGGAAAGCTGGATATAGATGGATTTCAGGGGCTCCTTGGCACGCATGATTACACATCCCTTGGGAAAGCTCTCCGCCCTGCCCTGCTGCCACAGCCGAGCCACGGTATTCTGGGCAGTTCCCTGAAACAGTTCCAATTGGGTCAATGGGTTCTTTCTCTGCATATTCCCCTACTCCTCCATATCCATGATCGCCTGAATCAATTCCCCATAATCTGAGCCATACTTTTCATATATGGGATGCATCGCCTCCTGAAACCTTTTTTTCTCTTCCTGTGTCAGCTCTATGATTACACACCCTGCATCACGCACCTTTTTCTCTGAGCTGCGCTCCCGCTCCTTCCAAAGCCGCCGTTCATAGGCAGACGAATCCCTGGCGGACTGCTGAATGACGTGCCGGTACTCCTCCGGAAGCTTGTCCCAGGTCACCTTGGATACCAGCTGCAGCTCCGGAACCCTAAGATGCTCATCTACCGTATAATATCTGGCAACCTCATAGTTGCTGGTAGATTCAAAGGAGGGCCAGTTATTTTCCGCCACATCGATCTGCCCGATCTCAAGGGCCGAATATACCTGGTCAAAGGCCAGCGGAACAGCCGATGCTCCTAAGGTTGTCATCATATCCACCATCAGCTTATTTTCCTGCACCCGGACACGCAGCCCCCGAAGATCAGACGGCTTTTCAATGGGAATCTTTGCCGAGTAAAAATTTCTTGCCCCTGCATCGTACCAGGAAAGGGGGATCATGGCAGTACCGTCAAAGGAATCCATAAAATCGACTCCGATCTCACCATCCAGAACCTTCCACATGTGAGCAGAATCCCGGTACAGATAGGGCAGCATCAGCACGTTCAGCTTCGGGATCCGGTCTGCCAGTGTTGACACCGAAACCCGTGCAAAATCAATGCCGCCGAATTCCATCTGGTCGATCACAGAGATCTCATCTCCCAGCTCCGCCTCCGGGTAGATCCGGATCTCGATCTTCCCTCCCGTCCGCTCATTGACCAGCTCGGCAAACCGGTATGCCCCCATCGTCGTCGGGTAATCCGCCGCCTGATTTTCCGCATAGGTAAAGACATACTCCGGTATGGTCTGAGCATTCTCCAGCTTCTTTGTTTCATAAATCTGATAGCCTGACAGCAGGATGGCTCCTGCTGCCAGTGCCAGAAGAATCTTCTTTCTGCGCCTCACGTTAATTCTCCATTTCCCTCTGCATATCCTGTAACAAAGGGCGCATTCAAAATCCAGGAAAAGATTTCGAATACGCCCTTTTCTGTACCTTAATTATACTGTAAGATACCGCTTATTGTAAAGTTTTATGTAGTGGTTCGGCCAATTTGCATATTCTCTATGCAGCCGTTCCGTTTTATCCAAGTACGCTTGGCAGCCACATACTGATACCAGGAATGAAGGTGATCAGCAGCAGGGTGATGATCATGCACAGGTAGAATGGCAGAGTTGCCTTTACTACCTTCTCCATCGGCTCCTTAGCAACTGCAGAACCGATGAACAATACCGCACCTACCGGAGGAGTCAGCAGACCAATACCGCAGTTCAGGATTACCATGATACCAAACTGAATCGGGTCCAGACCAATGGAGGTAGCGATAGGCAGCAAGATCGGGGTTGCAATCAGGATGATCGGGGCCATATCCATGATACAGCCCAGTACCAGCAGGATCAAATTCAGCAGCAGCGCCAGCAGGATCGGGTTGTTGGTCAGACCGGTGATGGCATTGGCAGCCAGCTCCGGTACATGCAGCATGGTCAGGCAGTAGCCGAAGATACTGGAGGTTGCAATCAGGATCAGCACGATAGACAGGGTATCAACACAATCATTCAGTACGTTCCATACGCCCTTCCAATCCAGTCCCTTGTAAACGAATACGCTGACAAGTAAGCTGTAGATAACTGCAATTGCAGCAGACTCAGTTGCGGTAAACAAACCGCCTACTACACCAAATACTACGATCAATACAGCAGCCAATGCCCAGAAGGACACGCTTAACTGCTTGAGCAGGTTGCCGATGCTGAAGGGCTCGCCCTTCGGATAATTCCGCTTTACGGAAATAATGTAAGAACCAACCATCAGGGAAGCTGCCAGCAGTGCGCCTGGAATATAACCAGCCAGGAACAGGCTTCCTACAGAGATTCCGCCTGCAGTGGTAGCATAAATAACCATGTTGTGGCTTGGCGGAACCAGAAGTCCCTCACAGGAGGAAGTGATGGTAACTGCGGTAGAGAAATCAGCATCATAGCCCTGATCAACCATCATCGGGATCAGGATAGAACCTAAGGATGCGGTATCTGCAGATGCAGAACCGGAAATACCGCCAAAGAAATAAGATGCAACGATATTAACCATTGCCATACCGCCGCGCATCCAGCCTACGCAGGCATTTGCCAGTGCGATCAGCTTCTCTGAAATACCGCCGGAGCCCATCAGACAGCCCATGGTAATAAAGAACGGAACTGCCATCAAGCTGAAGGAGTTGATACCTTTTACCATCTGCTGACACACAACGTTCAGAGAATTCCCTCTGTACACCAGGCACAGTACGGAAGAAAGCGCTACTGCATACGCGATCGGAAAGCGCAGCATAATCATAATGAAAAAGCTTGCTAACAGAACTAAAATCGCCATTCCCTCTGCACTCATGCTTATACCTCCTTTACGAAAAACTTCTTAATGTCGTTGTACAGTGCCTCGATCTCGAAGATCACCATTGCAACGCCAGCCAGCGGTACCGGGAAGTACATCCAGAAACGGGATAACCAAGGCATACTTACATAAGTACCCTTCGCGCCAAGTCCGGATGCATAGGACCAGCCTACGGTGATCATGATCACAGCCAGGATCAGCACGGCAATATCAGCAGCCACATCCAGAACTTTGATCAGGGCCTTCGGCAGGTAAACATCCAGAGCCGTCATACGGATATGTGCACCTCTGCGGATCGCCAGAGCCGCGGAAAGCACTGCCATATAGGACATACAGGTCAATACAACCTCTTCTGACCAGGCCGGATCCGGGATAAACGAAACATAACGGCCGGTTACAGACATACAGGTAATCGCAATATCTATGATCAGAAGAATCTTACAGATAAACATAACAATCTTGTACGTTATGTCATATGCTGGCTTGATCTTATCAATTTTTTCAAAAATCGATGGCATACGAGTTCCCCCTTCTAAAAAATGAGGGCACAGAGCCATCTCATTTCTCTGTGCCCTTTTGCATATGTCTACTTAATCATACATCAAAAACTGCTTCACAGTTGGACTTTACTGCATATCCAGAAGCTGCTGATACAGATCCTCGTAGCCCTTGGTGTTGTCCTCAATTACCTTCTTGGTAGCTTCCTGCCATGGGGTGATATCCTCAACCTCAACAACATTCACGCCGTCAGCCTTTAACTGCTCCAGAACCTCGTTCTCCATGCTCTCGGAGTTTGCACGGTTGTTCTCCTGTGCATACTTGCCTGCCTCTACCAGGATTGCCTGCTGATCTTCGGTCAGCTTAGCCCAGGACTCATCGGTGATAACAACCTGTACAGCACCCAGGGTATGTCCATCCAGGATCAGGGTAGGAGCAACCTCAGGGAATGCATTGGACTTATAGTTTGCGATCGGCTGCTCAGCACCGTCTACAACGCCGGTCTGCAGTGCGGAGTACAGCTCGTTGAATGCAACTACAGTTGGGTTAGCGCCAAGTCCTTCTACCAGACCGTTCATGATCGGGTCATTGGACACACGCAGCTTCATGCCCTTTAAGTCATCCATGCCGGAGATCTCTTTTACCGTGAAGAAATGACGGAAGCCCTCTTCGCCGTAGAACAGACCACGTACACCAGAACCGTTCTCCTGAGACTCATTTAAGAACTCGTCAGCCAGATCGCTGGTAGCGAAATTCCAGAAATGATCACGGCTTACAAAGGTATATGGCAGAGACAGCAGGGAAGACTTCTCTCCGCCGTAGCTGGTCAGCGCGAATGCGGAAATACGGGAGATATCGATGGTACCGCCGCCGCCAAGCATGGTATCCAGAACGTCGTTCTCAGAACCAAGAACGCCGCTTGGCTGTACGTCAATCGTAATCTTTCCGTCAGACAGCTCCTCTACCTTGCTCTTGAAATCACTTGCAATCTTACCAACAATGGTATCCAGCGGGTTAACCTCTGCATATACCAGAGTTACTTCCGGCATATTAGCAGTGTCATACGCACCTGAGGAAGCTGCTGCTCCAGTATCACCAGAAGCTGCTGCCTCGGTAGCTGCTGCTTCCGTTGC
>JAUNGG010000004.1 GCA_030524635.1 Lachnospiraceae bacterium | reverse complement strand
GAGCACGCGGCTGTTAACCGCGCTGTCGTAGGTTCGAGTCCTACTCGGGGAGTTTGTTTTATCTAGTCTTTTGTTAGATAAGACCATGAAAGAGCGAGGCCCCATGGTCAAGCGGTTAAGACATCGCCCTTTCACGGCGGTAACACGAGTTCGAATCTCGTTGGGGTCATTATGGCGACATAGCCAAGCGGTAAGGCGTGGGTCTGCAACACCCTGATCACCAGTTCAAATCTGGTTGTCGCCTCTAAAAAGTCCTTGATTTTCAAGGACTTTTTTCTTTTTCTACATGCAAATCTTTTTTCAGATAATAATATTCTCACATTCATATTGGATCGATTATTCACAATAAATTTCGGAATTACAAAATATAAGACAGAAGATGCGGCAGGGTTTTGTATAAAATGCATAAAAAAGAAAAATAAAATTGGAGGAATCCCCGAAAATATTATTTCTAGTTGATACTTTTCGGGAATAGTGTTATTATAAGGGCATAAAGAAACCGGTTACTTAACCGATAACTTTACCGGTTATAAATGTAGAAGGAGGAAATAAAGTGGAAGAGAAGTATGTAAAAGCAGCGGAACAAATTTTGGACTGCGTGGGTGGAAAGGATAATATTATCAGTGCTGCCCATTGTGCTACACGATTGAGGCTTGTTTTAAAGGATGAATCTCGAATCAATCTGGATGCTTTGGAAAAAATTGATCTTGTAAAGGGCAACTTTAATAATGGAGGGCAGTTTCAGATCATCCTGGGAACTGGCATCGTTAACAAGGTTTATGCTGAGTTTATAAAGATGGCCAACATTACCGAGATGACGAAAGAGGAATTGAAGCAGCAGGCTGCTAAAAAGATGAATCCTGTCCAGAAGTTATTAAAAACGCTTGCAGATGTATTCGTTCCGATTCTGCCGGCACTGGTTGCTTCCGGTCTGCTGATGGGTATTAATAACATTCTGACGGCCCAAGGCATGTTTGTGGCTGGGAAGTCACTTGTTGAAGCGTATCCGGGAATTAAAGATTTTGCAGAGATGGTTAACTTGTTTTCAAATGCCGGATTTACATTCCTGCCGGTATTGATCGGTTTTTCTGCTACCAAGATTTTTGGCGGAACCCCGATTCTTGGTGCAGTTATCGGTGCGATTATGATCCATCCTGACCTGATGAATGGTTATAGCTATGGCCAGGCACTTCTGGATGGAACGGTTCCATATTGGAATATTTTTGGATTGAATGTTGCTAAGGTAGGCTATCAGGGAACTGTCCTGCCGGTTATCGCTTCCTCCTTCTGCCTGGCAATGATTGAGAAGAGACTGCGTAAGGTAGTTCCTGCAATGCTGGACAATATTGTTACACCACTGTTATCGGTGTTGATCTCAGGAGCATTGACATTCCTGTTCATCGGCCCGGTTATGCGAGGTGTCGGTGATGTTATGACAAACGCAGTTATGTGGTTATTCTTTGATCTGGGTGCTGTAGGCGGTTTGATTTATGGCGTTACATATCCATTACTTGTTATCACAGGTATGCATCATAGTCTGGTAACGGCAGAGACACAGATTCTTGCAAATATTGGTACACTGGGAGGTTCTCCTACCTTTGCAGTTGTTGCTGCTGCAAACTGTGCACAGGGTGCTGCTGCATTGGCAGTTATGTTAAGATCGAAGGATGATCCGAAAATGAGAAGTATGGCATCTGCTTCTGGTATCTCTTCGTTTTTAGGAATTACAGAGCCTGCAATCTTTGGTGTTAACTTGAAATTAAGATATCCTTTCTACGGAGCATTGATCGGCGGTGGTATTGGAGCTGCTTATGCAACCTTAGTAAAAGTATTATCTGTTTCTCAGGGTCCCTGCGGTATTATTGGCGTGATCTGCATCAGGCCGGATTGCATGCTGCAGTTTATGGTATCCATGGTGGTTGCGATTGTATGTGCATTTATCGCCACGATGGTGTTAGGCGGAGCATTTGGAAAAAAAGAGTCTAAGGGGGCAGCGCCTGCTAAAAGTGAGTTGGTTAAAAATGATCCGGTTAAGAGTGAAGCAGCTGTGACTATTGAAACAGAGGCTGGCTGCATCTATGCACCAGTTGAGGGTACTGCTATTCCTCATACAGAAATCAATGATGCAACCTTTGCGGCTGGTATTGTTGGAGCTGGAGTCGGCATTATTCCGACCAAGGGTGAGGTAGTTGCACCCTTTGACGGCGAGATCTCTATGTTTTTTGATACGAAGCATGCCATTGGATTGGTGAGCAATGACGGCGTGGAGGTGCTGATCTATGTGGGCGTTAACACGGTAGAATTAAACGGAAAGCATTTTACGGCATTGAAGGCAACTGGTGATAAGGTGAAGGCTGGCGATAAGCTGCTGAAGTTTGATATGGACGCGATCAAGGCGGAAGGCTATGATGTGACTACGGCTGTGCTGGTACCTGCGCCGAAACAGGTAGAGATGGTAAAGACGGGAGAGGTAAAACAGTTGGATAAGATTTTGACGACCTCATAGAAGTGATTGAAATAAGGCTGAGATTACAGATACAAAGGATCGGATCTCAGCCTTACTTTCTTCTGCTATACATCGTTGAATGAACCAGGGAAACGGATTTTGTACTCGGTGGCGCTGCAGGCACCTGCTTGGAGATTGGATTAATCGGTAGTTTCTCTGCGCATGAGAACAGGAGTTATTACCTGGTGGATTGGCTGGTCTAGTGGGACCGGCTTTCTTTTTTTGCGCTCGTTCATCTGGGTGACCAGAAGCTCCATCGCCTGGCTGGCGATCTTGTCGATCTGCTGCCCGACTGTACTGATAGGGATGACAGCTTCGCTGGCGATAGGGGAATCGTCAAAGCCGATAATACGGTAATTATCAGGAAGCCGACCGTATTTCCGGATGATCAGGTTCAGAATAATATTAGCATGGGTATCATTGGACATGAAGATCCCTTTCTTTTTATTTGGGTATTTGGCTTCCAACTCGTCGAAGATCGCAGCAATGTGCTTTACATTGTCTTCATGTGTTTTCCCGAAATCTGTCTGGATCAATTCGTATGCCTGATGGTATTCTGTGCAGATATCCAGGAATCCTTGAATTCGCTGATAACCAGGGGTTTTCTTTGAAACGTGTGCATTGATATGAACCAGGATATCGCAGTTGTTTTTATATAGCAGGCTGGTTGCCTGTACTGCACCCATGTAATTGTCTGTATTGACACTGCAGGTGTATTCGTCTTCTCGTTCTATGGTCACCACTGGAAGATTGTAGGAGGCCAGTTCCTTGGAGGGAATCGTATGGCTTAAGACGATCAGCCCCTCGATCTTGTAGGCCAGCAGCTCCTGTATGTACTGCTGTTCCGTCTGTGGATTTTCATTGCCCACAAATACCAGAAACTTGTAACCAAACTTTTCATAGGAGGTTAGAATCTCGTTCAGCATATGAGCATAGTAATGCATAAACAGGTTTGGGATGATGATGCCGACAAATTCAGTCTTTCCGTTAGCCAGGATCCTGGCCACTTTATTCTCTTTGTAGTTTAGCTCCTCCAGAGCTTTTGCGATGATTTCCTGATTTTCCAGTGTCAGGGAATCTGGATTATTAAAATATCGGGAGATTGTGGTTTTTGAGAAATTTGTGTATTTTGCAATATCATCGAAGGTTACATTTTTTTTTGCCATTGTTTGCCGCCTTTTTATAGTCCAATGAGTAGTTTTTATCGAATCAAGGAAACATTCTGCTTTTATGCTCTCCGGGTATTAAGACCGTTCGCTTGACTGGAATCCATTATAGCATAAAAAGAAATTCACAGCAAGATGAACCGATTATGGTACCGGTTTTGTTGGCTTTGTACAAAGGAATTCTGGAATTTCGGTTAAAATGCTGAAATGAAAAAACAGGTATTGACGAGTGAATGGTAAAATGCTAAAATGCATTACATAAAATAACCGGTTACTTTACCGATTATTTTACTGATTTAAAAGGGAGGCGCAGCGAAACATGGGAGAAGCAATCAGCAAACAACTTTTAAAAGTTCGAATGATGGAAAAGAAACAGATTCACGATATCCCGCAGGAGGAAAGACCGGCTTACCACGTTTCTTCCCCCACTGGATGGATGAATGATCCGAATGGATTTTCAGTTTATCAGAATCGATACCACTTGTTTTTTCAGTATCATCCATTTAGCAAGAAATGGGGGCCGATGCACTGGGGGCATTGTGTGACGGAAGATTTCATTCGCTGGGAGTTTCTCCCGGCTGCGCTGGCGCCGGATGAATCCTATGATGAGGGAGGCTGTTACTCGGGAAGTGCGATGGAAGTTGACGGGGAGCATGTGCTGATATATACGGGAGTGATAGACCGGCATCTGGACGATGGATTTCACTATTACAGGCAGGTGCAGTGCCTGGCAAAGGGAAGCGGCATCGATTACCGAAAGAGTGAGATGAATCCGATTATTACCGGTGAGAGCATTCCCGAGGGAAGCAGCCTTGAGGATTTTCGGGATCCAAAGATCTGGAAAGAGGATGATGGATATTATCTGGTGGTAGGAAGCCGGGCAAAGGATGGAAGCGGTCAGATCCTGCTGTATCATTCAGAGGATCTGGAGCAGTGGCAGTTTATTACCATACTGGATCAGAGCCGAAACGAATATGGAAAGATGTGGGAATGTCCAGACTTTTTCCCTCTTGGAGACAAGCAGATTCTGATGATCTCCCCGCAGGATATGCGTGCCAGCGGACTGGAATTTCACAATGGAAATAATTCTATCTTTATTTATGGACAGTACGATAAGGCTTCCCATCAGTTTAAACGTGAGATGGTTACATCTGCCGATTACGGGTTGGATTTTTATGCCCCGCAGACGCTGCAGACCAAGGATGGACGCCGCGTCATGATTGGGTGGATGCAATCCTGGGATGCAAAGATCAGTCCGAAGACACTTCCGTGGTCTGGCATGATGACGGTTCCAAGAGAATTGACTTTGAAGAACGGAAGGATCTATCAGCAGCCGGTTAGAGAGCTGGAGCAGTACCGTAAGAATCTGGTTCAGTATGAGGGGCAGACGGTTGCACAGCCAGTTGTACTGGAAGGGATTCGAGGACGGGTAATTGATCTTTCTGTAGAGCTTATCCGTTTTGACTTCGAACACTTCCGGATCCATTTTGCTAAAAATGAAGATTATGAAATGCTTCTGCAATACAACCAGAAAAGGAATACACTGACCGTGGACCGTACACATTCCGGAATTGACCGTGATGTGGTATGCCGCAGAAAGATGGAACTGGCTCCAATGCGGGATGCAGATGGAAGAGAGGTTTTGAAGCTGAGGCTTCTGATGGATAAATATTCCGTTGAGGTGTTTGCCAATGACGGAGAGAAGGTTATGTCTTCTGTATTCTATACTCCGTTGGAGGCAGATCATATTGCTTTTGATTCCGATGGAACGACCTGTATCAATGTGACGAAATATGATATCTGTGTATGACATTCACAGCAGAAAGGAGAACAAGGTGGAAATACAATATTTAGGCACGGCTGCCGCAGAAGGCTGGCCGGCACTCTTTTGTGACTGCGAGATTTGTCACAAGGCAAGAGAGCTGGGAGGAAAGGATCTTCGAACCAGAACACAGGCGATTATTGATGGAACACTTCTCATCGATTTTCCGCCGGATACCTACACACATGCGCTTAAGTATTCTTTCAATCTGGGTCAGATCCAGCATCTGCTGATTACACATTCCCATATGGATCATTTCTTTCCAGTAGAGCTGATCCACCGTCATGAGCATTTCGGTCATAATGCGAAGGGAATGCTTCATGTTTATGGAAATGCAGCAGTGGAAAAGGCATTTTATGATGCGGTGCTTATTGATCGGTTTAAAGTTCATCCGCTTGATGGCAGTGTAACATTTATCCGCCTGGAGCCCTTTGCGGATTTTATGGCAGAGGGATATCACATCATTCCGCTGCCGGCGGATCATGACAAGCGGGAGACCTGCCTGATTTACATTATTGAAAAAGATGGAAAGTGTTTGCTATACGGGCATGATACGGGACTTAAGATGAGCCAGGAAGCATGGGACTGCATCTTCAGCCATAAGTTTGACCTGATCTCCATGGATGCCACCATGGGCAAGAACAGCAGTGACGGATATCACATGGGGCTGCCGGATGATCTTAAGTTTGTAAAGCTTCTGGAGGAAAAGGGCTGTATTGATTCCAATACCATAAAGGTAATCAATCATTTTTCACATAATGGAAAGATGACCCATGCAGAGCTGGAGGAGTTTGCAGAAGCTCATGGAATGATAGCATCTTATGATGGAATGAAAGTGAATTTCTAAAAAGAATGAGGAATAAGGGCAAGAACTCCGCAATAATTAAAAAGGGAAATTAACATGAGACAATATATCGTTGATGCTTTTACGGACAAAATATTTGCTGGAAACCCAGCTGCCGTTTGTGTCATGGATCACTGGATTTCAGATGAACTCATGACAAAGATCGCTCTGGAAAATAATTTTTCTGAGACTGCATTCATCGTAAAGGAAGGAGAAAAATACCATTTGCGCTGGTTTACGCTAGCCGGAGAAATTAATTTGTGCGGTCATGCTACGCTGGCATTTTCCTTCGTGATCTTTAACTTTTTTGAGAAAAACAACACAGAAATAACATTTTCAACTTTAAGCGGCGATTTGGTGATTAATCGTGCCGGAGATCTGTTTGAGATGGAATTCCCATCGTTTTCTCTCAGAGAAATACCTGTTTCAGAAAAAATGATTGATGCGATTGGTGCCAGACCGCAAGCAGCCTATTTAGGTGAGGATTTGTTATGTATATTTGACAGTGAAGAGACAGTTCGCAAAATTAGTCCGAATCTGGAAAAGGTAAAGGAATTAGATGGATTAATTCTTCATATAACCGCAGAAGGAAAAGAGTTTGACTGTGTTTCCCGCACATTTGCGCCAAAATTCAATACGCCGGAAGATCCTGTATGCGGTCGGGGACATTGCCATATTATACCATACTGGACAAAACAATTACAGAAAAATGAGCTGGTGGCATATCAGGCTTCCAGGCGAGGAGGAATATTATATTGCCGAATGAAAAATAACAAAGTAGTTTTAGCGGGAAAAGCGGCTCTCTTTTCCATTGGAGAATTATTTATAGATATATGATTGGCATTAACTAAGGCCGCCTTTATTTTATATCACAGAAAGCCTCGTTTTTTATGCAGAAATTATACTGAGAAATTTTAATATATGCAGGTTTTTCAAAGCAGAAATTTATGGTATAGTAATGATAAAGCATTATAAAAATAAAGAACAGAGGAAAGTGATAACGATGCGTATTGTAAAAGGCGGAAATGTATCCCGTTTGCTTAATGGTGTTAAGATTCCAAGGATGTTCCATGCAGAGCAGAGCTTCCCAAAGGACTGTATTGAGCCATCCCATATTCCTGCAGTGGTGTATGAGCAGCTTGCAAGGCCGGAGATCGGAGATCTCATCAGACCGGGAATGAGCATTGCCATCACAGCAGGAAGCCGGGGCGTGGCCAATGTGGATGTGATCACAAAGGCGATCGTAGATTTCTGTAAGGAGAAAGGGGCCAGCCCCTTCATCGTTCCAGCCATGGGAAGCCACGGCGGCGCTACAGCAGAGGGACAGGCGGAGCAGTTGGCGGGCTATGGAATCACAGAGGAGAGGATGGGATGTCCCATCCGGTCTTCCATGGAAACGGTGCTTTTAGGCTACTCGGAGTATGGGAAGCCGGTCTATCAGGATAAGAATGCGTATGAGGCAGATGGAATCATCGTATCCTGCCGCATTAAGCCTCACAATGCCTTCCGCGGCCGGTATGAAAGCGGTGTCTGCAAGATGATGGTAGTTGGCCTTGGAAAGCAGAAAGGGGCGGAGAGCGTTCACAGCGACGGGCTGGGTAATATGGCGCGGAATCTTCCGGCCAATGCAAGGGTAGTGCTGGAGAACTCAAAGATTCTCTTTGCCATTCCATGTGTAGAGAATGCTTATGATGAAACTGCCATCATTGAAGCCATCCCCAGGGAGAAGATCTTTGATCGGGAGCCGGAGCTTCTGCAGACAGCATTCAGCAACATGCCAAGCATCCTGGTGAAGGAAGCGGATGTGCTGGTCGTCAATGAGATGGGGAAGAATTTCAGCGGTACCGGCGTTGACCCTAATATCTCCGGTACCTGGTCTACAGAGTTTGGAAAGGGCGGTCTGAAGGTAAAGCGGACCTGCTTTTTGGATCTGACAGACTGCTCTCATGGCAATGCCAACGGCATGGGGCTGGCGGACATTATTACAGCCAGGATGTTTGAAAAGCTGGATCCGGAGGTGATCTATCCCAATTGCTTTACCAGCACAGTGCTGCGCTCCGGCATGATGCCGCCGGTGGTAGCCACAGACAAGGAAGCGATCCAGGCCTGCATTAAGACGGCGAACCAGATCGATAAGGAAAACTGCCGGATCGTCCGGATCCAGAATACCCTCCATGTAGGGCGGATCATGCTGTCGGAGGCTTATTATGAGGATGTGATCAAGGGCGTTTATCCTGGCGTGACAGCAGTTTCGGAGCCGGCAGAGCTGGAGTTCGATGAGGAGGATAATCTGATCACCAAAATGTTATAAATGCATTTCCCGGATATAGAAAGCAACCTGATAGGGGAACAGATCCTCGGCAGTTTTTAAGTCGTTATTCAGTAGCTTTTTAATATTTTGAATCCGGTAATTGACCGTATTCCGATGGGTGTAGGTGGCTTCCGCCACACCGATCAGACTGCGGTCATTTTCAATGTAACTGCGCAGCGTGTCCAGGTAATTGGCATGATGGCGGCGGTCATATTCCTCCAGCGGCCCAAGCATCTGGGCTTCATAGCTTTGAAGGATAGCCGTATCATCGGAGGCGAACAGGATCTTGAAGAAACCCATCTCATCAAAGTCAACCACCTTCTGCTTCGTCTGAAAGGCCATCTTGGCAGCGATCTGGGCGCGGCGGAAGGCGGGGCGTAAATTTCGGATTCCCTGAACCTCCGGCCCCAGTCCCAGGCTGATCTTTTTATGTTTCGTGAAATAGGAAAACTGATCCAGGATCTGCTGGGTCAGCTCCTGGGCGGATTCCTCCGGGAAATTATTTACCATCAGGGCATAGCAGTCGTCGAATTCAATGATCAGGTAGGGGATTTGGATCTTTTTGCCATTCTGCCACAGGCCGAAAATATTTTCAAGCTTTAACAAAGAACGGTGGAAAGCAGCAGTTTCTCCTACACCGAAGCTGATTCTGAGGCAGATGATGCGGAAGGCGCCTTCTGCATCGAAGCGGGGCTGGATCTGGGCCAGGAAGGAATCGGTGACTTCACGGCCCCGCATAATATTTTTAAAAAGGATTCCCACCTCTTTTTCTTTTTGATCCCGGCGCATGATCCGCATACAGTAGTCCTGGATCAGGCCAGTGACGGTAATCTCCCATGGCATGACCAGCAGGGGAAAATCATGCTCCTCGCACCAGTCGATCACATCCTGGGGAATCTCGTGGATGTACATGCCGGTGTTGATGATCAGGCCGGTACAGTCGGCGTGCTTCATGGCAGCCACCAGGTGCAGGAGCCAGTTGGTCTCCTGTGCCTTGATTCCGGTGGTGACTGCCAGCTCCTGACCGGAAAAGCGGCTGACGATGGTTTCATCCTCCAGCATGTGGACCCAGCCGACTACATGGTTCATACCTCCTTTTCCGGCCAGAAACTGAAGCTTATAGGCTTCGTGTGTTTTTTCATAAAGCTCCCAAAAACGAACCGCCATGTAAGGTTCCTCCTTTTTGTTATATGTATTATAAGTACATGTTTTCCGTATATTTTCAGATTAGCAGATTATGGACGAAATGTCTAGCTTTGCTTATAATAAAAATGTAATCGGAAAGACGATCAGTCATAGAACACATTGCATGGAGGTGTGGTTATGAACGGCAAAGAGATGGGATATGCGTTTGATCAGTATGGATATTGGGGAGATCAGCCTTGTCCGCAGTGGGTAATGAGAGAGCAGTTTTACAACTGTGAGAATTTTGCAGCAACCTTGCTGAAGCGAGGATTCAGCTTAGACCGGCTGTTTGGCCGCAGGAGGATTTCCGACTAAAAATCGACAAAATCGTATTGACGATACATAAAGATAAGAGAAATACCGATCAGAGCGAGAAGCGGAACGCTTTTAGAATATAGAAGGTATTGCGGAACCGGATGAGGGGAAGCAGTACCTTCTTTTATAACTTAAAATTCAATAAAGATTCTGAAATTATTCGCCATCGCCTTGACATTAAATCGGCCAAACGGTATAGTTGAGTATGTCTAAGCAGGCGATCTGCCACATACATTGAAGAAGAGACCGTAACTGGGAAGGCGGAGAGCCGTTGCGGGGAAGGAGCGAGATACAGGATGAGCGAATGGAGACGAAAACTGCAGCAGTTTATGATCGGCAGATATGGTGCAGACCAGCTGACGCATTTTTTAAATGCCTGTGTGGTGGTGCTGCTGGCAGTGAATCTGTTTGCCAGAACCAGGATCCTGTACAGTCTGGCAGTTGTGCTTTTGATTGTTGCCTATTACCGTATGTTCTCCAGAAATATTTCCGCTCGCTTTCAGGAAAATGAGCGTTATATGCGGTACCGCTTCCAGGTGACGGAATGTTTGAAAAAGTGGAGATTCCGGGCGGATCAGGCAAGGAGATTTCACATTTACAAATGTCCGGGCTGCGGACAGAAGATCCGGATTCCAAGGGGCAAGGGAAAGATCAGTATTCATTGTCCCAAATGCCATACGGATTTTATTAAGAGAAGTTAACGGCTGTGGAGAGGACGAAGCAGCTGTGAAAGGAATGCGGCAGCAGCCGCATAGGAAAGGATTATACAGGATCATGGATGGGTGTATGACAAAATTAGAGTTTCACTCAATTACAGCAGAAGATATCGAACGGCTGACGCCGTTCTTTTCTTTGCGGGACAATAAAACCTGCGACAGTGTATTTTTGGACAGCTTTCTTTGGCGGAATGCTTACCAGGTGCGCTACGCCATCAGTGAGGGACGAGCTGTTCAGTGGCTGATGGAGGATGAAGGAGAGACTTCCACAGCGATGCCGCTGTGCCGGGAAGAGGAGCTTCCTTACTTTTTTAATCAGATGGTCGCTTATTTTAATGAGGAGTTAAATAAGCCATTGTGGATCTACCTGGCTGATGCGGAGGCGGTGGAGTATCTGAAGCTGGATCCGGAGCAGTTTGAGGTGGTGGAGATGGAGGATCTGAAAGATTACCTCTATGATGGGGAAGCGATGCGGACCTTGGCAGGAAAGAAGCTTCACAAGAAAAAGAATCTGGTCAATGCCTTTATGCGGGAGTATGAAGGACGGTACGAGTACCGGAAGCTGTGCTGCTCCGACCGGCATGATGTGTGGGATTTCCTAAGCTTTTGGAGAGACCAGAAGGGAGAAAATGTGGACGAGGCCTGGGAGCTGGATTATGAGGTGGAGGGCATCCACGAGATTTTAAAAAACTGCTCTCAGCTTCATGTGCAGATGGGCGGCGTGTATCTTGACGGGAGCCTGGAAGCCTTTACAGTAGGCAGCTATAATCCCCGGGAGAAGATGGCTGTCATCAGCATTGAAAAGGCCAATCCCACGATCAAGGGCTTGTATCAGTTTATTAACCAGCAGTTTTTGATCCACGAATTTCCAGATGCGCTCCTGGTAAACCGGGAGGATGATGTGGGAATTCCAGGACTGCGGCAGGCAAAGCTCAGCTATCAGCCGGTGGGATACGCCAGAAAATACAGGATAAGGCAGAAAGGCTTCCAGGCCAGGTAGTGGTCTGAGAAGTCTTTCTTTTGATAAAGCGCCTGCAGCCGGGGCGGCATGGAACAGTTGCAGAGAATGGGAAGATTCAGGAGGAATGTATGGAGATTCGGTATTTGGAGCAGGAAGAAAAAGAAAGGAGCAGGAAGCTGTGGGAGCAGTGCTTTGCAGAGGATTCCCCCCGCTTTTTGGATTACTATTATGGTGAAAAGTGCCGGGACAACCAGATTTTAGTGCTGGAGGATGTAGATGAGATCTATGCCATGCTTCAGCGAAATCCGTATCAGGTTTATTATGGCGGTAAAAGGTATCAGCTGGATTATATTGTAGGAGTTGCCACAGCCCTGGAGTGCCGCCATCGTGGTTATATGAGGCAATTGCTGATGCAGATGCTGGAGGATCAGAACCGGGAGAAGATGCCCTTTACCTTCCTGATGCCTGCGGATCCAGCGATCTACCAGCCCTTTGGCTTTGTGTATGTGTATGACCAGCCCTTCTGGAAATTAAATGAGGCAGGAGAGAGGCTTCGCCGGGTGAGGATCGGAGACCGGGGCGAGGATCAGGCTGCAGGCAAGGCTGCGGGCGGGAAGCTGGAACTGGCAGGAAGGTGGCTGAATCAGTGGCTGGCCCAGCGGTACCAGGTTTTTGCCCAGCGGGATGGTGCCTATATGCTACGGCTTTGGAAGGAGATCGTCAGCGAGTATGGTCAGTGGGATCTGCTTTATGAGGGAGAGCGCCTGGTTGGGATGGAATGCTTCTGGGGGAAGGAAGAGAAGGAACGTCGGTTTTTGTATGCGGAGGAGGCCTTTACAGAGCCGGATAAGAAGGCACGGCCTGCGATCATGGCGAGAATCGTGAATTTGGAGGAGTTTTTCAAAGGGATCCGATTAAAGCCAGATGCCGCGCCCATTTGTATTACACTGGGGATCCGGGACCGTCAGATAGAAGGGAATCATGGTCTTTTTTCCTGGAGGATTACGAAAGAAGGATCCCAGCTTCAAAAGCTTGGCGATGACATTCCAGATGGAACCTTGTCCGTGACGGTTGAAGCCCTGACGCAGTGGCTGATGGGATATGGAAAGCCGGAGGAAATTCCGGAGCTTTTATTAAAAACCGTACAGACAGAGCAGGGGATTTTTTTGGATGAGGTTGTGTAAGGTTCTTGTTATTTTGGGAGCATTTTCGTATAATTACTAATGAAAGTGTTGCCAAGCGGCTGTGGGGGCGATTTCAGGAAAGCTGAAGGCGTGGAGCAAATGCCAAACATGAAGGGAGGACTTTATATGAAGCCAGAGGAACAGTTAAAGCAGTGGATCTTGGAAAGTGACAATATCGTATTTTTCGGGGGAGCCGGCGTATCCACAGAAAGTGGGATTCCGGATTTTCGAAGTGTGGACGGACTGTATAATCAGGAGTATAAATACCCTCCGGAAACCATTATCAGCCACAGCTTTTATGTGCGGAATCCAGAAGAATTTTACCGCTTCTACAAGAGCCGGATGCTGTTTCCGGAGGCAAAGCCCAACCGTGCCCATCTGGCGCTGGCAAGGCTGGAGGAGCTGGGAAAACTTAAGGCGGTGATCACGCAGAATATCGACGGTCTTCACCAGGCGGCAGGGAGCCGCGAGGTGATGGAGCTGCATGGGTCGGTACACCGGAATTACTGCAGCCGCTGCGGTAAATTTTATGATCTTGCCTATGTGATGAAGGCAGACGGGGTGCCGAAATGCTCCTGCGGCGGCACCATCAAGCCGGATGTGGTCCTCTATGAGGAGGGGCTGGACCAGCATACCATTAATAAATCCGTCCAGTATATCCGCCATGCAGATATGCTGATCATCGGCGGTACCTCTCTGACGGTATACCCTGCGGCGGGACTGATCGACTATTACAGCGGGCAGAAGCTGGTATTGATCAATAAGTCTGTGACGCCCATGGACAGCCGGGCGGATCTGGTGATCAGCGGGCCCATCGGAGAAGTGCTGGGAGATGCGGTGGAAGGTTTGTAAATTTAACAATCAAAAAATATAAAAACTAGGATCTAGGAGGTTGAAATGTATCAGGCAGCAGAGAATCGATATGACAACATGATATATAAGCGCTGTGGAAGGAGCGGAGTTCTGCTTCCGCGGGTTTCCTTAGGGTTATGGCAGAATTTCGGCCTGGAAAAGCCTTTGGAGCATCAGAGACAGGTTTTATGCCGGGCATTTGATCTGGGAATCACCCATTTTGATTTGGCAAACAATTACGGCCATCCGGCCAGAGGAAAGGCGGAGGAAAACTTCGGCGCCATCTTAAAGAGTGATCTGGGAAAATACCGGGATGAGCTTTTTATCTCCACTAAGGCAGGCTTTGATTTCTGGCCGGGGCCTTACGGAAACTGGGGATCCAGAAAGTATCTGATGGCCAGCCTGGACCAAAGTCTGAAGCGGATGGGGATTGATTATGTGGATGTATTCTATCATCACCGGCCGGATCCGGAGACGCCTTTGGAGGAGACCATGGGAGCACTGAGCGATATCGTGCGGCAGGGAAAGGCGCTTTATGTGGGAATTTCCAACTATCAGGCAGAGGAAGCGAAGAAGGCAATCCAGCTGTTAAAGAAAAATGGGACGCCATGCCTCCTTCATCAGCCCCGGTATAATATGCTGGAGCGCTGGGTGGAGGATGGACTGTTAGATGTGCTGGGTGAGAGCGGCACCGGCTGTATTGCGTACAGCCCGCTGGCCCAGGGCGCACTGACAGACCGGTATCTGAAGGGGATTCCGGCGGATTCCCGTGCGGCCCGTGAGGGAACCACAGTAGGAGGCCGCTACCTCAATCCGGAAAATCTGGAGAAGATCCGCAGACTGAATGAGATTGCATCGGAGAGAGGCCAGTCTCTGGCACAGATGGCTCTTGCCTGGGTTTTGCGCCGTCCGGAGGTCACCTCTGTGCTGATCGGAGCCAGCAGTACGACGCAGCTTGAGAACAGTGCAGCCTGCCTGGAGCATCTGGAATTCTCAGAGGAGGAGCTGGAGCAGATCGATGGGATCCTGCGGCAGTGATGGGAGTTTGCCGGATTAGAAAAATAGAATTCAGGAGTTTTCGATATGTTGGAAAAGCCAAATTTTGAAGTGGAAGATATTGTAAAATTAAAAAAGCCTCATCCCTGCGGAAGCCAGGAATGGGAGATCCTGCGTGTAGGGGCGGACTTTCGATTAAAGTGCCTGGGCTGCGGCCATCAGGTGATGGTGGCCCGGAAGCTGGTGGAGAAGAACATGCGGGGCTTAAGAAAACCGGGAGCAAAAATTCATTAATAAACGAAAAAAACCCTTGCCAAATCGGACAAAGTTTGGTAAACTAAAATACTGTGACATATTAATTTCCTTGCTCCTGTCATTGCGGGTTTGAAATGTGAAATCCCCTTGGACGAACAGGGGCCAGAGACCACAAGGAGGTAAAACAAGATGAACAAGTACGAATTAGCAGTTGTTCTGAATGTGAAGCTGGAAGACGAAGAGAGAGCAGCAGCAATCGAGAAGGTAAAGGGTTACATCACCCGTTTCGGCGGCACCGTAACCAATGTAGACGAGTGGGGTAAGAAGAGATTAGCTTACGAAATCCAGAAGATGAAAGAAGCTTACTACTACTTCATTCAGTTCGAAGGCGATTCTAACTGCCCGAACGAAGTTGAGGCTCACGTTCGTATTATGGAACCGGTTATCAGATACTTAGTTGTAAAGCAGGAAGCATAATAGAAAGAGTGAGTGTATGAACAGAGTGATTCTTATGGGTAGACTGACCAGAGACCCAGAGTTAAGATATTCCCAGGGCGAACGTGCCATGGCGATTGCCAGATATACCTTAGCGGTTGACCGCAGAGGCCGCAGAAGCCAGAATCAGGATGGGAATGAGCAGACCGCAGATTTCATCAACTGTGTGGCATTTGACCGTGCAGGTGAATTTGCAGAGAAGTATTTCCGTCAGGGAATGAGGGTTTTGATTTCCGGAAGGATTCAGACTGGCAGCTACGTTAATAGAGACGGTCAGAAAGTTTATACCACTGATATTATTGTAGACGATCAGGAGTTCGCTGACAGCAAGGGCGCGGCATCTGATATGAGCGGTTATGGCGCAGGCAATTATAACAATAACAGCAGCTATGGAAACAATGGCGGCGGTTACAATAATGGCTATCAGCAGCCGGCTCAGAATCAGAGACCTGCACCCACCAGTGCGATCGGCGACGGATTCATGAACATTCCAGATGGAGTCGAGGATGAGGGCCTTCCATTTAACTAATGGATTTGGCAGGATCCCGGCGCCCAGTATAACAAGACCGCGATGCGGTTCCAGAATATGAAAAGGAGGACAACACCAATGGCATTTAATAAGGGTGATAGAGCAGATGCTTCTAAGGTTAGAAGAGGCGGCGTTCGCAGAAGAAAGAAAGTTTGCGTATTCTGCGGCGATAAGAACGGCGTTATTGATTACAAGGACGTAAACAAGTTAAAGAGATACGTATCTGAGAGAGGCAAGATCCTTCCTCGCCGTATCACCGGTAACTGTGCAAAGCATCAGAGAGCATTAACCGTTGCTGTTAAGAGAGCACGTCACATTGCTCTGATGCCATATACCTGCGATTAATCCCTCGATTTTATAAGGGCTTTTGGATCATTTAGGTAGGGCTTTGCTCATAAAAAATATGTATTTTTTAAGTCCCTGTCGTGTAGGCGGGGACTTTTTTCATTACATAGGAGATTTCGTCTCCTATGTAATGAAAACGCTCCGCGGAATCGCACGGAATGTATTACCTGGCGATTGTGGAGGCATTAAAAGCTCAGGATATTGATGAGGCATGCCGGAAGTTGGAGAAGGATATTATGGCAGTTAAGGAGGAGATCCTGAAAAAAAGGCCAGGTTGAGCTGGATCTGGGAATAAAGGATTGATGCATAATATCAAACAGACGGAAATATGAGAATTCAAAAACACAGGCGAAATGTGAAAGAAAACTGTCAAAACTGCAAAGGCAGTAAGCTCACAAAGAAAAAACTACTGCAAAGTGAAGAAACCGATCATATTTGGCATCTCTGAATACATGCCGCCTGTTCGGCGACAGATAGATACCGGAGTAATCAGCCGCAAGAAAAGGAGGGTATTACATGCCGAAAAAATATCAGGAGGTGAAAGCTTACCTTCTGGAACAGATCCAGTCCGGCGCCTACAAGCAGGATGAGCCGATCCCGCCAGAGCGGGAACTGGCGGCCAGCCTTGGGATAAACCGGATGACGCTGCGCCGAGCCGTGGAGGAGCTGATGTATGAAGGTCTGCTGATTCGCAAGAAGGGCAGCGGAACCTTTTTGACAAAAACAAAAATGAGCAAGGAGGAATTGATTACAGCGGATTCCGAGCAGGATATAGCGGTCAAGGTGATTAGCTGTAGACTCTGTAGCGATGGAAATTACGGATTTAAGGTTCTTCGTCTGAATCCAAAAGAGAAATCCGGCACAGCTTTTTGGAGGCTGAGGAGAATCCGTCTGATGAAGATGATTCCGTATGCATATGAGGACATTTATTTGAATCCAGCAGTATTTGAGGAGGTAGATGCATCCTTTTACCAGCTCAGTCTGCACCAGATCGTAAAGGAAAAGTCCGGACGAGAGCAGATCCGGCTCAGTGAAACTGTGGAGGCGCTGCTCTGTCTGCATAATACGGCTGTGCTTCTGAATGTGAAAACAGATTCCCCCATCCTTCAGATCAAGAGTACATTTGAATCTGAGGGAACTGTGATCATGTTCTGCAGGAGCTATCATCCTGGAGATACTTTCTGCTACCGGGTGCCGAATGAAGATTTGTGGCAGGGAAGAATCAAAGAGAAAAATGAATAATTATGCGCCATTGTACATAATTATTCATAATTATTATAAATAGTATAACAGCCTAAAGAGAAGCTGGAAAAAATAGAACGAATAATCGAAAATCAGCATTCGAGATATTCGTTCTATTTTTTTTTTTTTGTGCATAACGCACATAATATGGATCAGTTTCCTTGTGACCGTTATATTTTTATATGCATAACGAACAGCTTGATAGTTGGAGAGGGAAAAACGGAAATCATTCAAAGTTATTGTTAAAAAAATAATTATTATACCAAAAATATATTTACATATACCAAAATTGGCGTTATAATATGCACTATACATATACCAATAGATATAAAAATAAAATTGGTATAATAAAATTAGGAGGTTGCTATGAAATACGTTGGAAAAAGCTTTCCTATTCATGATGCATCCAGCAAAGCGGCAGGGCGTGCCGTTTATGCAGGGGATATGGAGCTGAAGGGTATGCTTCATATGGCGCTGCTGTTCAGCTCTATTCCTCATGGAATAGTAAAAGAGCTGGATTGCAGCAAGGCGCTGGAGATGCCGGGCGTAGTGGATGTGATTCACTGCTTTAATACCATTGATACCGAGTATAACCAGTATCAGACACAGTTCGGGCAGGATCTGCTCCACACCACCAGGGCGTTTAATTCTCATGTGAGATATGTGGGAGACCGGATTGCTGCTGTGATCGCAGAGACGGAGGAGATCGCAAGAGCAGCAGTTTCACAGATCCGGGTGGAGTATGAGGAGCTTCCGTATTCGCTGACCATGGAGGATACCTTGACCGGAAAGATTGACAATATTCATGAAACAGGTGCGGTGTTTGACTGCCCGGAGGTGAAGGTGGGGGAGAAGCCGGAGGGGGATGACCTGGTAGAGATCCATACGACCACAGATCTGTCACGGGTTAATCATATCTGCATGGAAACACACGCATGTGTGGCGGATTACGAGCCATTCAGCGGCCAGCTTACCGTATGGTCGCCGAACCAGACTGTGTACGGAATACGTACAGTCTTAGGAGATATTTTCCACATGGATTACAATCGGATCCGGGTAATCAAAACAACTATGGGCGGTTCCTTCGGAGGAAAGCAGGAATGGGTGCTGGAACCGGTTGCCGCTGCTGCTGCGCTGCGTGTAGGGCGTCCGGTGAAGCTGGTGTATAACCGAAATGAAACAATCGCTTCTACCTATTCCCGAGCTCCATTCCATTTTGACAGTACCTTTACGTTCCAGAAGGATGGGACCTTGATGGGAATCGAAACAGATTTTATGCTGGATGCTGGTGCATATCTGGGAAATTCTATTAATTATGCAAAGACGATTCCGCACAAGATGTACCGGGCCTATCATTATCCATACTTGAGAGTCCGTCCTAAGGTAGTCTTAACGAATACCATCATCAGCGGCGCTTTCCGCGGCTGGACTTCTCCGGAGGCAACCGTGATGTTTGAACACAACATGGACATGGCAGCGAAGAAGCTGGGAATCGACCCGGTAGACCTGCGAATCAAAAATGTGATGCATCTGGGAGATGTGGATCCGCTGAGCGGAGTTCCCATCGGTAATTTCAAGGCAGAGGAAGCGCTGCGCCAGGGACGGGAGCATTTTAACTGGGATGCACGCAGGAAAGAGGTTCAGGAATTTAATGCAGGAAATAAGCGGTTTAAGCGAGGAGTAGGCATGTCCTTCGGCGCTCATGTAAACAGCTTCTATCCGTCGAAAACAGATTATGCGAGAGTCGATATGCGTCTGGCAGAAACAGGAAGCGTTTCCTGTAATCTGACCCTTCACGACCATGGATGTGGCACTGTGCAGGCCTTTCGAATCATTGCAGCGGAGGCGCTGGGAATTCCGCTGAGCAAGGTCCTGGTGGGAGAAGGCGACACAATGTATACACCTTTGGATGTAGGATGCTTTTCCAGCCGTACCACCTATGTACAGGGGCGGGCAGCGGTAGAATGTGCAGGAAAGTTCAAGGAGCGGCTCCGTCAGGATGCAGCACTTCTGTCTGGTGTGCCGGCAGAGGAGCTGGTAGTGGAAGGAGAGACGGTCCATTCTGCAGCGGATCCGCAGATCTGTTATACCTGGAGCCAGATCGCAGATCAGGCACAGCAGGTGTTAAAGCATGAGGTATTTGTTTCCTATGAATATATTCCGGAATCTAATCCGGGCGTGGGCGGTGCTCATTTTGCTATGGTGGAGGTAGATACTTACACCGGTATGACAAAGATTTTAGATTATCTGGCTGTCCATGATATCGGCCAGGCTATTAACCGGGAAATGTGTGTAGCCCAGGTACAAGGCGCAGTCACCATGGGAAGCGGGGCCGCTCTGAGCGAGCATGTGATTACCAGAGCCAACGGAAAGCCTGCCAACAGTTTAAAAGATTATCATGTGCTAAATTCCTTTGAGGCGCCGGATGTGAAGGTAGAACTGATCGAGGACGGCGGTACAGAAGGACCTTACGGAGCAAAATCTATTGGTGAGGTCTGCCATACACCAGTAGCGGCAGCAGTGGTATCGGCAGTTAACCATGCACTGGACAGCGATATGGACAGCATTCCCTTATCGCCGGATGTAATCGTGAATTATCTGAGAGAAAGAGAGGACGCATAGAGATGAAGCTTACGTTTACGCTGAACGGAAGGAAGAAGAGCGTAGAGGCGGAACCAGATCGAAGACTGATCGATCTGCTTCGAAAGGATCTGCATATGACCGGAACGAAGGAGGGGTGCGGGGAAGGCGAGTGCGGAGCCTGCACCGTTATTATCGATGGAGAGGCCGTTCACTCCTGCCTGGTGCTGGCCTGTCAGCTGGAAGGCAAGAGTGTGCTGACGATCGAGGGACTGGAGGAGAATGGAGAGCTTTCCAGGATTCAAAAGAATTTCGTGGAGGAAACAGCGATCCAGTGCGGTTACTGCACCTCCGGCATGATCATGTCGGCTAAGGCACTGCTGATGCATAATCCACATCCAACGGAGGAGGAGATCCGGGTGGCATTGTCCGGCAATATTTGCCGGTGCTCCGGATACACACAGATTATCAGAGCGGTAAAACGTACTGCTCAGGAAGGAGCCTGATATGTTATCCTATACCCCATCAAATATGGAAGAGCTGCAGCAGAGTCTGAGCTGCCTGACGAAGGACAGCAAGCTGATCGGCGGCGGAACGGATTTGATCATCCGGCTAAATATGGGTATCTGCAAGCCGGATGCACTCTGCTATCTGGGATATATTAAGGAATTAAAGGAAATTAAATGGGAGGGGGACCGTCTGTCCATCGGGGCTTATGCGACTATGACGCAGATGCAGAATCATCCAGATATCCAGAAATATTTTCCGGCGCTGGTGGATGCCGCTTCTGATGTAGGTTCTCTCCAGATACGAAATAATGGTACGATCGGCGGAAATATTGGAAATGCATCCCCGGCAGGCGATCTGATTCCGGTCATGTACCTGTATGATGCCATGATCGAGATAACTGGACCGGAGGGTGTGCGGGAAGCAGCCATTGATCAGGTGATTGAACGTCCTGGCCGGACGACTTTGGCCTGTAATGAAGCCATCACCCGGATCCTTCTGCCCAGACCGTCTTTTATCAGTTCCTTTGTGAAGCTGGGATTCCGGAAGAAGGTAACCATTGCAAGGATCGGAGTTGCATTAGGAATCGAAATGGATGGAGACTACGTTAAGGAAATGCGGTTTGTGGCAGGTGCCATCTCGCTGAAGCCGGTGCGCCTTACAAAAGCGGAGGAATTTATAAAGGGAAAGGCATTGAATGAGCAAATCGTAATGGATGTAGCGCAGATGCTTTCTGATCTGATCATGGAAATCACACCAAAGGAGTTTGACCGGGATTACAAGGTGTTTGCTTCCAGAGGCGTGGTGATGGATGCATTTAAGCGGCTGGGACAGAACCGGTAATGTGCAGGATGAACGTGTGCGGGCATAAGAAGAAAAGACAGCAAGACAAGGCAGCCAGATGTCGGCGGGAATAGAAAGGCTGAGGGAAAAAAGATGAAAGCAGAAAATGGGCTGCGGTTTGCAGCTTTAAGTCTGATCGGTGTACTTTTATTTTTTGTACCAGTTTATGAAGGAACGATTCCAGTGGTCCACATGATCAACGGGGTAAAGGCCGGACTGGGCACATGGTTTCAATGGGTAGCAGTCATATCCTGCGTCAGCCTGGTAATTTTGATGGCGTGCGCCTGGATTCTGCCGTTTCCTGCGCTGAAGAAAGCATATGGCGACCAGGGAAAGGTGAGGCCGGTCTTCTGGGCGGTCAGCTGTGTTATTGTGCTGCTGAAAATAAGCGGATCTAAACTTTCCTTTATGGTTCATCCTAATATCGGAGGAACGATTCTGAATCTGGGGTCTACCGTATTCATTACGATTGCAGTAGCAGGAACGTTGACCGTATTTATCATCCGTTCTGGTGTGGTAGAATTTATGTCGGTGCTGATGGAACCGGTGATGCAGCCTTTGTTTCTCCTGCCTGGTGAAGCGGCGGTGAATATTCTGTCTTCCTTTGTTTCATCTGCCTCTGTTGGCGTCTACTTCACCGAGCAGTATTACATCAAGAAACGCTATACGGTGCGGCAGGCCTGTTCGTTGGTAACTGGCTTTTCCGTGGTCAGCGTGGGCTATATCGGTATTATCGCGTCTTTGTCCGGAATCAGTGAAATGTATGGTCATCTGCTGGGCTGCAGTTTTGTGCTGGTGCTGGCGATGGGAACAGTGATGGTCCGGATCCCGCCGTTGCGGGGAATGGCAGATCGATATATTGACGGTACCTGCCCAGGAGAAAGCAGCGATGCCATGAACTGGAAAGAGCGGATCCAGACAGCCTGGAGGATTGGAACAAAGGAGGCGTCAGAATTTTCTCTGTCCTTTGTAACGGAAAGCTTTTTCCAGGCGCTGGTATTTGCACAAAAAATCGTTGGGGTCATGATCCCTACGGTTATGATTGTACTGATTCTGGTGTATGATACACCGGTATTTGAATGGCTGGGGCTGCCTTTGGTTCCAGTGCTGCAGCTTTTAGGGATTCCGGATGCAGCAGCGGCAGCACCGTCTGTTTTGATCGGAATCGTGGAAGTCAGTTTGCCCAGCATCCTGATCGGAGGTACGGCAGCGACAGCAAAGACACGGTTTTTCGTAGCGCTGTTGTCAATCGTGCAGATTATCTTTTTTTCAGAGGCAGGCAATGCCATATTAGGTTCTAAAATTCCTCTGAATGCCTGGAGGCTGATCCAGATATTTTTGATCCGGACAGCAGTGGCTCTGCCGCTGGTTGCCGGTGTAACGCACATTGTATATTTCAGCAGGTAGCAACGGCGGGATACGGTACCGTTATCTCCTGCGTAATTAGGGAAAGGAATTATTATGGAACAGACAACGAAAAAAGATCAGATTCGATTTGCTGTGTTAAGTATAATCGGAATTTTTCTGTACTTTATTCCAGTGGATGGCTCCCGGGTCCCGGTTGTAATCCTGGTAAATTTGGTAAAAGCAGCACTGGGAGATTATTTAAAGTATGTGGTGCTTCTGATGCTGACAGCCCTGATGGGGACGATTGCAGGGGCGAAGCTGTTAAAATTGGACTGGTGTGTGCGCCTTCATGCGGATGATAAAAACTCAAAGCTGATTCATTATGTGATTGCATTCCTGGTAGTGCTGTTTGTGTGGTTCCAGCTTCCGCCGGCAGCTATTTTTTCAGATGAGAGGATCGGCGGTCAGATATTGAGTCTGGCTGGCACCGTAATGCTTACAGTGTCGATCTGCGGCTGGTTTATCGTGTTTATTTTAAAATCCGGTATTGTTGAGTTTGTGGGAACTCTTTTAGAGCCACTGATGCGTCCGCTGTTTAAGCTGCCGGGGGCGGCGGCTGTGAACTGTCTCTCTTCCTATGTAGTCAGTGCGGCAGTCGGCGTATATATGACGGACCAATACTATGAAAACGGCGTTTACAGCCGGAGAGAAGCTGTAGCGGCAGCCACCTGCTTTTCTACCATTTCAGTAGGGTATATCGGTGTGCTCTGTTCCCTTGGCGGCTTGAATGAGATGTATGGAACGATGCTGGTTCTGACCTTTGTGATGGTGATCGTGATGACCATCATTATGGTTCGGATTCCGCCGATCTCTACAACAAAAAATGATTATTTGGAGGTGAATGCGGCCGGCGCAGCAGAAAAAAAGCCCTCCGGCAGCGCAGAAGGCTCCCGGTTTCAAAAGGCTCTTCAGGCAGCAGCGATCCGTTCCAGGGAATTTACGCCAAAGGCGTTTACAGACAGCCTGTTAAGCTCCTTAAAGTTTTCACAGCGAATCATTGCCTATATGATTCCGATAGTAATTGTTACACTGTCACTGGTTCATTTGACTCCGCTGTTTACCTGGCTGGGTTATCCAATTGCGCCGGTTTTAAGGCTTTTGGGAATTCCAGATGCTGCTCGTGTGGCGCCGGCTGTACTTTTAGGCTTTATCGAGGTCAGCCTCCCTGTTATCTCTGTCAGCTCCGGCGTGGCGGCGCAGAGTGTATTTTTCGTCATCCTGCTTTCTATTGTGCAGATTATCTTTATGACAGAAGCAGGAAACGCAATGTTGGGGGCAAAATTTTCTATGAAGCTTCCAGAACTGATGCTGCATTTTATTATCCGCACCGTGATTGCGGTGCCGGTGATCGCGGTAATTTCTAACATATTGTTTTAAGCAGCGGTATCGTGACGATGATCCGGCAGGATGTGTACAGCGCATTCTGCCGGATTTTGATATTTTGTCAGATATCGGAGAAACGTTTCGGATTATGGTAGTCATTATATGTAACTTTTTATAGAAGGAAGGCAGTAGTTATAGAACAGATAGGAGCCGTGCTGGTGGCAGCCGGGCTTTCCTCCAGAATGGGGGAATGGAAGCCGGTGCTCCTTTTTGGGGAATCTACGATTTCCAGGCATATTGTAAGGATGCTGAAGGAGCTGAAGATTAAGCCCATCGTAGTCGTGACCGGATATCGGGCCAGAGAGCTGGAAGACCATCTTTCCCACACCGGAGTTCGGTTTGTAAGAAATGAGAGGTTTCGAGAAAATCAGATGTTTGATTCCGTTTGTCTGGGAATCCGGGAGATCTTTGGAGAATGCAGGAGAATTTTGATCATGCCTATGGATATCCCAGCGATTTCACCAGAAACCTTATTTCAGGTGATACAGGCAGAGGGAGATGTAGTTCGCCCCTGGTATGGAGGAGCGGCCGGGCATCCGATCATTGCAGCCAGTGATCTGGCTGCCCGATTATGCAGGTATCAGGGAGAAGGAGGACTGCGGGGAGCGATTGATAATTCTGGCGCTGCGGTTACGGAACTGATGGTAGAAGATGAGGCTGTCTGCCGGGATGTGGATACAAAGGAAGAGTACCATGCCCTGCTGGAGTGGAGCCGCCGAAAGAAAAAGGAAAGTATGCGGACAATCTATCTGATCCGTCATGGAAAGGTAAAGTTCCCCGACGGGAGAAAGCGCTGTATCGGACGGACAGACCTGGTGTTGGACGATGCCGGGAGACGGCAGGCCAGAGCCCTGAGACAATATTTTCAGACGTTGAGTCCTGCGATCACAGCTGTATATGCCAGCCCTCTGTCGCGGGCCAGAGAAACCGCTGAGATTTTATCCGGCCAAAGGCTGCCGGTTATCATCCGGCAGCACCATCATCTGGAGGCGGAGCAAATCGATGAGGCGGCGGTAGTATTTCTGGCGGATAAGCTGGTTTTGGGAACGCGGCCGGTTTCATTGGAAGAACGCTTCCGGCGCTCTGCTTTGAAATGCACGCATTCTTTAGAAGCCTGGAAGGCCCATGAAGAGCGCAAGCTTCAGGCCTTCCGGGTCCAGGGGAAGATTCAGGATACTGTGAATCAGCTGCAGCGGCTGCAGGCATATGAGATTGCATCTTCCGTCATTTGGTGATAAGATGGTATCAAAAGCTGGAAAGGAAAAGCGGTGAGGGCGGATGTATACTTTTGACGATTATGTAAATATTATTGCTGAACTTCGGTCAGACCACGGCTGTCCGTGGGACAGGGCACAGACCTTTGAATCACTGAAAAAGTGTCTGGCAGATGAGGCGGAAGAAGTCTATCAGGCCATAGATAATCATGACATGGAAAATTTATGCGAGGAGCTGGGGGATGTGATGCTGCAGGTGATGCTCAACAGCCAGATCGCCAGTGAGCTTGGGGCATTTACCATCCATGATGTGATCGATGGAGCCTGCCAGAAGATGATACGCCGCCATCCCCATGTATTCGGAGATGCGAAGGCCCAGTCGCCGGAGGAAAGCCTTAATCTGTGGAATGAGATCAAGAGGCAGGAAAAAGAGGCGAAAAAAGCGGCTGCCGAGAAGGCAAAAAAGAACATAAAATAGATCATGCCAGAGGATGCTGGAAGCACTTTCAAGCAAGGGGCTGAAGAACAGAAAAAAGGGCGGCGGTGAAGGGCTGGAATGATTAGGAAAAAGTCTCGAAAAGCCTTGGAAAAACGCGAAAATCCTTGACAAAAGGGATAGAAACAGATATAAATGATAAGGTACACAATTTTAGGGCGCGGGGAGCCGGTTTTCTTTTGAAATGAGATGTGATCTGTTTCCGATACCCCGTCAGTAGATCAGGAGGAAAATCATGAACAAGACTGAATTAATCGCAGCAGTAGCTGAAAAGGCAGAGATTTCTAAGAAGGATGCAGAGAAGGCTCTGAAGGCTTTCACTGATGTAGTAGCAGAAGAGTTAGTAAAGGGCGAGAAGGTACAGTTAGTAGGCTTCGGTACGTTCGAGGTTTCTGAGAGAGCAGAGAGAGAAGGAAGAAATCCAAAGAGCGGCGAGCCGATGACCATCGCAGCTTCCAAGAGCCCGAAGTTCAAAGCTGGCAAGGCTTTAAAGGATATGGTGAACGCATAATTTATGAGACTGGACAAGTTTCTGAAGGTATCCCGTCTGATCAAGCGGCGCACGGTGGCAAATGAAGCCTGCGACGCAGGGCGGGTATTGGTAAATGACAAGCCTGCGAAGGCATCTCTGAATGTAAAAGAAGGAGATGTGATCGAGATTCAGTTCGGCACCAAGTCAGTAAAGGTAGAAGTGCTGGATGTGCAGGAAACAGTAAAAAAAGACGAAGCGAAAGAATTGTACCGGTATTTGTAATTGTTCAGTAGGTCTGCGCAGGGTCTGCCCCAGCGAAGCGAGGGTACTGAACAGTTACCGGTATTTATAGAAGATATAGCAGGAGTTCTGCGTCGTCTCACAGAATTCATTTTTAACAGGCATAAATATTGGAACCTCCTAATATACTGAATTAAGTTTGGTATATCAGGAGGTTTTTTGATGGAAGAGAGAATCGGCGGACGTCCCCATCGGGTGATGATGGAGGACAGGGGAAAGATGAGCATTACCGGGATCGTGGATGTGGTTTCTTTTGATGAGAATCAGGTAGTGCTGGATACGGATAAAGGGCTTTTGACCATAAAGGGGAAGGATCTGTGCGTCAGTCGGCTGACCCTGGATAAAGGAGAGGTGGATGTGGATGGACAGGCTGACAGCCTGGTGTACAGCTCCAATGAGGCGCTGAGGAAGGCCGGGGAATCTTTGCTTTCCAGACTGTTTAAATAAGCAAAAGGCAGGTAACTGGTATGGAACCGATAAGTGATGAGATCTGCAGTCAGGCGGTGCTTCTTCTCAGCTGTGTGGGGCTGGGAGGCTGGCTGATGCTCTGCTACGATATCCTCAGGATCGGCCGTCTGATGTTTTCAAGGCCAAGCTGGCTGATCAGCCTGGAGGATCTGGGATATTGGATCTATGTAAGCCTTTCGGCTTTTTCTCTGCTGTACCGGCAGAATGACGGGATCCTGCGTGGATATGTGATTGCAGGAATGTTTCTGGGGATGGTGGGCTATGACCGGATCATCAGCAGAAATGTAATGAAGTTCTTGCAAAAATGGTTGGGACGTATTAAAATAAATTATAATAAGTGGAAGTGTTCTCGAAGGAAAGTTTACATAAAAAGTGGTGATGCAGATGAAGACCGGAAAAAGGCAGTCCCAGATGCACAGGCGGGACAAGTGGGGGAACAAGATGGCTCTGGTGGGCATTACGGCGGTGGTGATGAGCCTGGCTGTGGTGGTCAATCTAAAGGGCGCCTCCTTAAGAGAAAAGGACCTGGAGTATCAGGTTAAGGAAGAAAACCTGCAGGCGCAGAAGGCAGAGGAAGAGCAGCGCAAGGCGGAGCTGGAAGAGCGGAAGATCTATGTTCAGACAAAGCAGTATATTGAAGAGGTGGCGAAGGAGAAGCTGGGACTGGTCAATCCAGATGAAATCCTGTTAAAACCCATCGAAGGTCAGTAATGATTTCCCTTCTATCCGCATATAATCTTTCTGAGTGTATCCAAAGAGTGGATACTGATACGAAAGAGGATATGCGGATAGGAGGGATTTTTGTGCTGTTTCAGGGACGGAATCAGAAGCGTCTGGATATGGCAGATGTGAATGTATATACAGCAGCCAGACTGGGGGATATGGCGTCCTCCTTAAAGCGGCTGGCGCAGTCGTTTACGGAAGAGATCGACGGCAGGCATTTGACAAGGGAGGACGGAGCGGCAGCCATGCAGACGGCGGCGGCCATGGTGTGCGGCAGCTGCAGCCGGTGCAATCTGTATCAGGACAGTGCAAGGGAAGACAGCTATTATCTGTACTATCTTCTGCGGGCCTTTGAGGTGCACGGATCTGTGCGGATGGAGGACATGCCCCTTTTGTTCCGCCAGACCTGCTTCCACAAGGAGCGGTATCTGAATCAGTTAAACAGCAGCCTGGGGCGTGCCACCATGAATCTGTCCTGGAAGAATCGCTTTTTGGAGAGCAGGGATGCGGTCATTGTACAGTTTCGGGAGCTGGCGGCGATCATCGAGGAATTTTCCAGGCAGATGGAGCAGGCGGTGGACATTACAGGGGAGAAGGAGCAGGCGGTGAAAAAAGCCTTCCGCAGGCGTCACATGCTGGTGGAAAATATGCTGGTGCTGGAGTATGAGAATAAGCAGCGGGAGGCGTATCTGACCATGCGGACCACCCATGGAGCCTGCCTTACTGCCAGGGAAGCGGCCAATGTGCTGGGACAGGCCATGGGGAAGCAGCGGTGGAACCCGGCTAAGGACAGCAAGGCCATTGTCACCAGACAGTCGGGAACACTGCGGTTCGTGGAGGAAGGAAAATATCAGATGCTCTGGGGCATTTCCAGGACTCCTAAAGCCGGTGAGCAGGTGTCAGGAGATAATTATACCTTTTTTAAGAATCTGGAGGGGCAGGTGATCATGAGCCTGGCAGACGGCATGGGAAGCGGGGAGCAGGCCTGCCGGGAAAGCGGTCGGATCATTGATCTGACGGAGCAGCTGATGGAGACCGGCTTCAGTGCCAGAGCCTCCCTGAAGCTGGTAAATACGGTGCTTTTGCTGGCTGGAAGAGAGCAGCATCCGGCGGCTGTGGATCTGATCTGCGTGGATTTAAATACCGGCGTTTTGGAGGCAATGAAGCTGGGTGCGGCAGCGTCCTTTGTGATGGGCCAGGACGGCGTGGAGCTGCTGGAAGCGGGTGATGTGCCCATTGGGATCTTAAATCCTATTGAGCCGGTTCTGATGTCGAAAAAGCTGTGGGATGATGACCGGGTAGTCATGGTCAGCGATGGGATCCTGGATGCGCTGCCGGGGGAAGAGAAGGAACAGGTGCTGAAGGAGTTTCTGATCGCCCTTCCCCAGGGTCGGCCGCAGGAGATTGCAGATCAGGTGATGCAGTTTGCATTGTCCTCGGGCGAAGGAGCGAGGGATGATATGACTGTGCTGGTGGCAGGAATCTGGGAGCGGAAGTGATCGTGAAACGATCCGGACGGTTACCGGCAAAAGCAGCCGGTCGTAAAAAGGTCGAAATAGTATTTGCATCTTCTGCAAGAGATGGTATATGATAGAGGTGATGATACAATTAGAGAAAGAGAAGGAGGGGACAGATGAGGAGAAGGGTGGAAGATTTTATCCAGAAGCAGGGGCTGCTGCAGCCAGGTGACCGGGTGCTGGCTGCCATATCCGGAGGGGCAGATTCCGTCTGCCTTCTGCATGTGCTGAATCAGATGCGGGAGAGCTGGGAGCTGGAGATTCGGGCAGTTCATATCAATCATGGACTTCGCGGGGAGGAAGCAGATCGGGATGAAGCCTTTACTGCTGAATTTTGCAGCAGGCTTTCCGTACCATGCAGCCTGCGAAGGATTGACGTAAAGGAGCTGGTGGAGGAGCAGGGCCTTTCGGAAGAGGAGGCCGCCAGAAATCTGCGCTACCAGGTGCTGGAGGAGGAAGCGGCTGACTGGGAGGCGCAGTGCGGCCAGCCGGTGAGGATCGCCGTGGCTCATCATGGGGATGATAATGCGGAAACCATCCTCCATAACCTGTTCCGGGGAAGCGGGCTAAAGGGCCTGGGAGGCATTCAGCCGGTGCGGGGCAGGCTGATCCGGCCTCTCCTTACGGTGACGCGAGAAGAAATCCTGAATTATCTGGCGGAAGAAGGGGTATCCTATTGTGTGGATTCCACCAATCAGTCAGAGGAATATACCAGAAATCGGCTGCGCCACAGGATCATGCCGCTGATCTGCTCAGAGATCAACGGCCGGGCAGCAGAGCATATCCTGCAGGCAGCGGAGCGGATGCACCAGGCGGATGAATATCTGGAGCAGCAGGCAGCGCTGTGGCTGAAGCAGTACGGAACCCAGGAAAGAAAGCAGCAGGCGGATGGGAAAACCGGCAGGCAGATGGGGCAGCAGACGGGAGGGGAAGGAGAGAAGGACGATGGCCAGCTTCTCCGTTCCGGGGCAGATGCCGGGGCGCTGTCCAGGGAACCGGTTATCATACAGACGTATGTGATCCGGCAGATGATCGGTGATCTGACCGGCTCCAGAAAGGACTTAACCAGCGTACATGTGGAAGGTGTGCGAGAGCTTCTGGAAAAGCAGGCAGGAAAACAGGCGGATCTTCCTTATGGACTGACAGCACGGCGGACTTATGATTATCTGTGGATCGAGAAAAAGTGCGCCGGGGAAGCGGTAGGATGGAATGAGAAACAGCCGCCAAAGGTGGAATTTGAGACATTTTCCTGGCAAAAAGGGATGAAAATTCCAGAAAACCAGTATACGAAATGGTTTGACTATGATAAAATAAAGGGTGCGTTGTCTGTGAGAACCAGGCAGACCGGGGATTATTTTGTTCTGCCGGGAGGAGGAAGAAAGACGATCAAGTCCTATCTGATCGATGAGAAGGTTCCGGCCGATCTCCGTGATCGTGTGTTTCTTCTGGCTGATGGAAGCCACATTCTGTGGATCATCGGGCGGCGTATCAGCGAAGGCTGTAAGGTTACGAACCAGACAAAAAGAATTTTACAAGTACATGTAAGCGGAGGAAAAGAAAATGGCTGATAAGATTCGGGTGCTGTTAACCGAAGAAGAAGTAAATGCAAAAATCAGTGAGGTCGCAAAGCAGATCAGCGAGGATTATGCAGGAAAGGAAGTACACCTGATCTGCATCTTAAAGGGCGGCGTGTTTTTCACCTGTGAGCTGGCGAAGCGTTTGACTGTTCCGGTATCTCTGGATTTCATGTCCGTATCCAGCTATGGCGCCGGCACCAAGTCCAGCGGTGTGGTTAAGATTATCAAGGACCTGGATGAGCCTCTGGACGGTAAGGAGGTTCTGATCGTGGAGGATATCATCGATTCCGGGCGGACACTGGCATATCTGATGGAGATCTTAAAGCAGCGGAATCCAAAGAGCATCCAGTTATGTACTCTGTTGGATAAGCCGGAGCGCCGGGTCAAGAAGCAGGTTCAGGTAAAATACACCTGTTTTACCATTCCCGATGAATTTGTGGTAGGTTACGGCCTGGATTATGACCAGAAGTACCGGAATCTGCCATATATTGGAGTAGTGGAACAGTAAGGAGGCAGCTAGTTGAGACAGCAGCAATACAGAGGCTTTGGATTTATTCTGATCATCGTGATGATGCTTTTAATGGTGATGAGCTTTTCCAGGCAGATTTTTACAAATGATGACATCAGCTATCGGGAGTACCTGACAGCGCTGGATGACGGAAGTGTGGAGCGGGTGGTGATCCGCCAGAATCAGCAGACCCCGACCGGTGAGGTGGAACTGACCTTAAAGGATTCCACCGTGAGACAGTATTATACTTCAGATGTGATTGCAGAGCAGCATCTGCTTCAGGAGAAAGGCATCGACTATATTAATATTGATGTTCCTCATGAAAATATGATGTTGAGCGTTATGATCCCCATCCTGCTTTCCACCGTGGTGGTGGTGGTTTTGATCACCATGATGAACGCCCGGGCAGCAGGGGGCGGAGCCAATGCGAAGATGATGAATTTTGGAAAGAGCCGGGCACGCATCAGCCGGGACAGCAAGGTAAACTTTACCAATGTGGCAGGCCTGGACGAGGAGAAGGAGGAGCTGGCCGAGGTGGTTGATTTCCTGCGCCAGCCCCAGAAGTATACCAGTGTGGGAGCCAGAATCCCCAAGGGACTTCTTCTGGTAGGCCCTCCCGGTACCGGAAAGACGTTGCTTGCCAAGGCTGTTGCCGGGGAGGCGGGAGTTCCCTTCTTCTCCATTTCCGGTTCCGACTTTGTGGAGATGTTCGTAGGTGTGGGCGCCTCCCGGGTACGTGATCTGTTTGAGGATGCAAAGAAGAATTCTCCATGTATCGTCTTTATCGATGAGATCGATGCGGTAGCCCGCCGGAGAGGTACCGGTATGGGCGGCGGCCATGATGAGCGTGAGCAGACCTTAAACCAGCTTCTGGTTGAGATGGACGGCTTCGGCGTCAATGAAGGCATCATTGTGATGGCGGCTACCAACCGGGTGGATATTCTGGATCCGGCTATCCTGCGTCCGGGACGTTTTGACCGGAAGGTAAGCGTGGGGCGCCCGGATGTGAAGGGACGTGAGGAGATCCTGAAGGTTCACTGCAAGGAAAAGCCTCTAAGTGATGATGTGGACTTAAAGCGGGTGGCACAGACCACCTCCGGCTTTACCGGCGCGGATCTGGAGAACCTGATGAATGAAGCGGCGATCATCACTGCCAAGGAGGGCCGGCGGTTCCTCTGTCAGGCAGATATTGACAAGGCATTTATTAAGGTGGGGATCGGCGCAGAAAAGCGGAGCAAGGTTATTTCCGAGAAGGACCGGAAGATCACCGCTTACCACGAGACCGGTCACGCCATCCTGTTCCATGTGCTTCCTGATGTGGGGCCGGTGCATACCGTATCGATCATCCCGACAGGAAATGGAGCCGGCGGCTATACGATGCCCCTTCCGGAGAAGGATGAGGCCTATATGACCAAGGGCCGGATGCTGCAGCATATTATGGTTTCCCTGGGCGGCAGGATCGCGGAGGAGCTGGTGTTTGATGACATTACTACCGGCGCTTCTCAGGATATCAAGCAGGCTACCAGCATTGCCAGGGCCATGGTGACCCAATACGGCATGTCTGAGAAGGTAGGTATGATCAATTACGGAAGTGATGAGGATGAGGTCTTTATTGGCCGGGATCTGGCACACACCAAGTCCTACGGCGAGTCGGTTGCTACGGTAATCGATGGAGAAGTGAAGCGGATCATTGATGAGTGCTACCAGAAGGCAAAGGAAATTATTCTGGAGAATGAGAAGGTTCTTCATTCCTGCAGTGAGCTGCTGTTAGAGAAGGAAAAGATCGGACAGCAGGAGTTTGAGGCATTGTTTGCGGCGGAAGCGTGATAGAAGGAAATCGTACAGGTGGATAATTTGCACAAAAAGAAAAATGAAAAAAATGGAAGTTTGTGCACACTTATTTGGGATCTTATGCTATTATAATACACGTAACCCCCCCCAATACATTATATAGTTTTTGCTACACCCCATAAGAAACGAAATACCTTCTCCTAAAAAAGGCCAGCTACCCCGCTGGCCTTTTTTTCTGCCCATTTTTCATATCGTTTTTTCGTACAATCCTGTTTTTTTTCAGCTAAATTAGCCGTAAAATCTGGAAATTAACGCGGATGGGCAAGATTTTGCAATAATTTCTTAACATTTGCCCATTGTATATTTGCATAATATCGTTTACAATAAATTTGAACAGATTTTTAATCATATTAATTTATTAGGATTGGCAGATAAGAGAGAAATAAAGAAAGGCGGAAACGTGATGGGCGTAGATGTCTGTTATTTAAATAGAGAAGCATTATTTTCCTCTGAAACGGAGGATTTCCGGATTCCGGCAGAGCCGGAAGCAAATCAGGAGGTGATCATCCGGTTTCGGGCTGGCCGTGATGATGCAGATCAGGTGATTTACAAGGAACATGGACGAAATATCGCCATTAATATGAAAAAAACGTCACAGGACACGTATTTTGATTATTATGAATGTAAGATCATGACCGGAGCAGAGCAGATCCGGTATTATTTTGAGATCGTAAAGGGCAGCGGGCGCTGTGCCTATAATCGGCTGGGCGTGCAGGGAGAAGCGATTCCTTACTTTGCATTTTGTATTACACCAGGCTTTCATACACCAGATTGGGCAAAGGGTGCGATTATGTATCAGATCTATGTGGACCGATTCCGCAATGGAGATCCGTCCAATGACGTGGAGACCGGGGAATACATCTATATCGGTGCACCGGTTCATGGTGTGAAGGACTGGGAGAAGCCGCTGGAGACCATGGATGTAGGCTATTTTTACGGCGGCGACCTGCAGGGAGTCTGGGATAAGCTGGATTATCTGCAGAGCCTGGGGGTGGAGGTGATCTATTTTAACCCGATTTTTGTATCACCTTCCAATCATAAGTATGACTGTCAGGATTATGAGCATATTGACCCTCACTATGGCGTGATCGTCAAGGACGGCGGACAGGTTCTGAAAGAGACTGGGAAGAAGGATGCCAAGAGCCTGCGGGAGGAGAATAAGAAGGCTGACAAGTACATTACCAGGGTAACGGATCCGGAGAATCTGGAGGCGTCAGATGCGTTTTTTGCCCGTTTTATGGAGGAGGTCCACAGACGGGGAATGAAGGTAATCCTGGACGGCGTGTTCAATCACTGCGGCTCCTTTAATAAATGGCTGGATCGGGAAGGGATCTATGAAGGAGCCGAAGGATATGAGCCTGGCGCCTATGTGTCTGCGGACAGCCCTTACCGTACCTTTTTCAAATTTTACAAGGAGCATACCAAGGACTGGCCTTATAACAGCAATTACGATGGCTGGTGGGGACATGACACACTGCCGAAGCTGAACTACGAGCAGTCACCGAAGCTTCAGGAATACATTTTAAATATTGCAAAAAAATGGGTTTCCCCGCCTTATAATATTGACGGCTGGCGTCTGGATGTGGCAGCGGATCTGGGACACAGTGCAGAATTCAATCACTATTTCTGGAAGCAGTTTCGTAAGGCAGTCAAGTCCGTCAATCCAGATGTTTTGATATTGGCGGAGCATTACGGGGATCCCAGCGGCTGGATGCAGGGAGATGAATGGGATACCATCATGAATTATGATGCTTTTATGGAACCTCTTACCTGGTTTCTGACCGGTATGGAGAAGCACAGCGATGAGTATGACCCGCACCTTTACGGTGACGGGGAGGGCTTCTTCCGGGCGATGAATTACCATATGAGCAAGCTGCAGACACCGTCCCTGATGGTGTCCATGAATGAACTGTCCAACCATGACCACTCCAGATTTCTTACCAGAACCAACCAGAAGGTAGGGCGTTTGGCTTCTGCAGGGGCAGAGGCTGCGTCTGAGGACATCAAGTATGGGGTATTTCGTGAGGCCGTGATGATTCAGATGACCTGGCCGGGGGCACCTACCATCTATTACGGCGACGAAGCAGGTATGTGCGGCTGGACGGATCCGGATAACCGGAGAACGTATCCCTGGGGACATGAGAATTTGGAGCTTTTGGAGTATTACCGGTACATGAGCGGCATCCATAACCGGGTTCCGGCATTGAAGAAGGGCTGTGTCAAGCAGCTGCTGGCAGACCGCCAGCTGATCGCATACGGCCGCATGCATGGAAAATATAAGGCGGTAGTGGCTGTGAATAACCGGGGAACGGAGCGGGAGGTGGAGATCCCGATCTGGCAGCTGGGGATTGAGGAGGATGAGCCTTTGGTGCGGGTGATGCTGACCACAGAGACGGGCTATAATGTAGGGGCCATCAAGGTGGAACATTCCCAGGACTATGTGATGATGAAGATGCCTCCGGTCAGCAGCGTGCTGATGATCACCCATGTGGAGGAATTTTTTACAGCAGCGGCGCTGAAGGAGTAGAGGAAGAAGCAAACACAGGGTTTGCATTGCGCGAAAGAATATGCAGCAGCAGTACGAAAGCGTATAGAAAAGAGACGTTTCTTAAGCAGACGAAGCCATGGCACTGTTTCATCGTGCGCTTTGGATCGGCGGAAGGTTTGAGAAGGTCTCTTTTTATTGACCCTGGCAGCATAACATTTATGCAATAAAAAATGCTGTCAGATCTTATGATCTAACAGCATTCTGATGCCGGCGACCGGAATCGAACCGGTACGGGAGGTAAGTCCCGCAGGATTTTAAGTCCTGTGCGTCTGCCAGTTCCGCCACGCCGGCTGGCCTGCATAAAAGCTTTCGCTTTTCATGCAACTCCTTCACGAAAAATCCGATGAAGGAAATGGGCGGAGGTGGATTCGAACCACCGAAGCGAATCGCAGCAGATTTACAGTCTGTCCCCTTTGGCCACTCGGGAATCCACCCATATCATTGGCGCTTGTCCTTGACAAGCAGTGATTATCATAGCATAAAATGAGGAAAAAATCAAGAGGTTTGCGGTAAATTTACACAGGTTTTTGCTGGTTGCTGTGAACGCACGTGAACAGTAACGACTTAGCTGGGAGAAGCAAGTCTGCTTGACAGCACGCGGCAAATTGGATACAGTAGAGAAAGAATTGTAGGAAGAAAAGAGGAAGGATCGTAATTATGATAAAAGCAGATTTTCATACCCACACCACATATTGTGATGGGAAAAATACGCCCAGGGAAATGGTGGAGGCAGCGTACCGGATGGGTTTTACTGATTTTGGACTGTCCGGTCATGCCGATTTTTCCAATGTAGAACCGGGCTTTGGAATGTCAGATCAGGCATTAGCGGCTTATCAGCGCGAAATCAGCCTGCTCCGGGAGGAATATGCCGGGAAGATGAATCTGTATATTGGGATCGAGCTGGATTGTCTGGGACCGGTTCAGAGGGCAGAGTATGCCATTGGCTCTACCCATTGTCTGGAGAAGGATGGAGAATTTGTTATCGTGGATGATACGGAAGAAAAGCTGGTCAGCGCGGTTCAGCGGCTGTGGAAGGAAGACTGGTATGCCTTTGCCAAAGATTACTATGAGCTGGAAGCCACGGTTTTTGATCGGACCGGATGTGACTGGGTGGGTCATTTCGACCTGCTTACCAAGTGGAATGAGGGTTTTCGCCATTTTGATGAGACAAAAGATGAGTACCGGGAACCGGCGCTGGCTGCCATGCGGAAGCTGAATGATGCAGGGCTGCCCTTTGAGATCAATACCGGTGCAATTTCCAGAGGCTATCGGAAGGAGCCTTATCCATCCAGGTTTCTTTTAAAGGAGCTCCATGCCATGGGCGGCCGGATCATGATTAATTCCGACAGCCACAATGTTAACACCATTGGATTTCAGTTTGACCAGGCGCGGAAGCTGGCAGCAGAATGCGGCTTTACGCGGCTTACGGTGCTGAAGCCGGGAGGCGGGTTCCGGGAGGTTGAGATGGACGAGGCGTGATGAGTATAAAAGGGCACTAATAGGAAAACAGTCAGCAGGGCGGTGAAGATCACACCGCCCTGTAAAATAATTCATGCTGCTTCTGTACCCGGCAGCGGATCTGGCACAGGAAGCTTTCCGGTCCTAAGACCTGGATCACCGGGCCGAAGGACAGCAGCTCGATCAGCAGCTCCGTCTCATCAGCCAGGTCATAGTAGATGGAGCAGAGCCAGGTTTTAGTCTCTTCCTCGTATCGGGTATGCTTTTCGTAGTTGGCGAAATGGAGCATACAGCGTTCCAGGGAATTTCGTTCTCCGCTGATCCGGATGACCACAGGCTGGGAAGCGGGGTGAATAGGACGGAAGGCCTGGTGCCGGAGATTCTCAGGAACTGCTTGGTGGGACAGATGGCAGGCCTTGATCCGGCTCAGGTTAAGGATGGTATTCTGGCTGAAGCCGTGTCTGGAATATTTCAGACAGCATAGCCGGAACTTGTCATCCTTAGAGGAATACTGGAGCTGGTAGGGAGCCGCTTCTAACGTGCTGCACTGGCCCCGGCGGTTTTCGTAGACAAGGATCAGAGCTCTTTTTTCCGTCAGTCCCCGCAGAATGGTCTGGAAGTGATCCTGATAAGAGGAAGAAGTATAATCATCACCATCCAGATACTGATCAAAGTAGTAAAAATCCTCCTGGCAGTATAAAGGCTCTGTATCGGAAAGCCAGCAGTTCAGCTGGTCAAGCTGCTCTGCTGTTATGAAAAGCCGGATCCGCCGGTCAAAAAGGAGGGCTTTCAGCCAGGATTTCTGAAGCAGGGTGAGGGGCAGGTGTCCAGGGAGAAGAAGCTCCGGGTGGAGGAGCACAGATCGGTAACGGGAATCGGTCTCCTTCAGGAGGGGCCAGCCCCCTTCCGTCAGCTTGGGCACAATAGTCAGGCAGCTTTCCAAGTAGCCGTACTTCATGGAAAGCTCACGAATCCGGTTTTTAGAAACAGGCTCCGCTGCTGCTTCCAAAAGAATCCGGCGCACTGCCTGGTAGTAGCAGCCGTATATTTTATCGAACAGCTCCTGGGGCGGCAGGCAGGCGCTTTCCCGGGAGGGCGCGGCGCCGGCAGCTGGCTGACCGGCGGTCTGACAGTCTGATCGGCTGCCAGGTTCTTTGAAAGAAGCTGCTGCCTGCGGTCATAGCTGCTGCAGACATCCAGGGGCGTCACCTTTGCCATGGCATCCAGGCGGACATTGGTAAAGCGCCGCCGTTCCTCCAGATACAGGCAGAGGTAGCGCCGCCCGGTCTGGGTGCTGACAAAGATCTTTAAGGGAAACCCTCTCATGCTGGTGGTGGCTCCGCTGCGGCTGCTTTTATTTTCAAAGGCAATGCTGCGGTGCTCCTTCATGGCGGCAAGAACGTCAGCCAGCACACCGTCCTCCAGGGTATGTACAAGAAAATGATGCTTAAAGGAAAACCACTGATTTTCCTGATTTTCATGATCCAAAATGGTGCTGCCGATAAAGCCGAAGGGAGCAGCCTCCTGAAAGTAGGTGACGGCAGTGAGAAGGCTCTGCCAGGCTGGTCCAAATGACGCAGGCTGCAGCCGGTAGCACAGCCGTTTTCCCTGCTTTTGGGATTCCAGAAATCCAAGGCGCTCATATTCCTTCAGCTTCAGCCGGACCGTCTGGCTGTCAAATACCATGCCATATTCTGCAGATATAGCATCGCATAATTCTCCGGAAGTCATTCCTTCCGGACGTTCCCACAAAAGATCCGGGAGGAAAAAGTGGAGAAGGATGTCATTATCCGTAAAGCTTTTGGATTTCCAGGCGGCATAGAGCGGGTTTTGCGGGATAGTCTTGCTGTCCACACTGATATAGACATGCTTTTCCTTCTGGGTGTAGCCGGACTGGATGCAGCCGGACAGCCAGCTTTCGATCCGCCTTCGCTCATTATCATAGGTCCGGGCGCTTTTTCCTTCATAGTCGCTGCGGCTTTTGTAGCCGTAGACGAAGAATTGGCGCATATAATCCCGGATCCGGTCGAAGTTTTTGATTAATTCCTGAAATTCTGACATAGAGTATTTGATGATCCTCCTGTGAATGGGGCAACGTGTATGATTGTGATGATAACCTTATACCTATTATATCTTTAAAAAAACATTCGTCAAATAAATTCTGATTGCTGGGAAATTGGGAAAAGCTTTTCTCTGGTTTTTGCAGGTTCGCAACTTTTTTAAAATGATTCCTGTTCCCAGTTTTGTTAAGATATGGACGTAAGGAAACAACAGAGCCTGCAGGCAGGAAGCAGAAAGCAGGATGTTGAGTGAAACATACGAAATGAAGAGGAAAGGATGTGAGGGTATGTTTGTATTATACGATAAGGACAAAATGAAGGTCCCAATCAAGGTTTGGCTGCAGAATGAAAAGGATTTGGAGGGAAGCTGCCTGGAACAGGCATACCACCTTTCAGAGCTTCCATTTTTAGCTGGCCCGGTCTGTCTGATGCCGGATACCCATGCCGGGATGGGAATGCCCATCGGCGGTGTGATCGCCACAGAAGGTGTGATCATTCCCAATGCAGTAGGAGTGGATATCGGCTGCGGCATGGCCTACACGGAGACCAATATTCGCCTGGAGGAGATCCAGGAGGTAATGACCGGCAATGGGACGCTGATCCAGGCGATGATAGGAGATATCATGCGGAATATTCCGGTAGGCTTTGCTCATCACAAGACTGTGATGCCCTGCTATACCTTAGACCGGGCCTTTGATGAGATGGAGCGGTATGAGGAGGACGGAGAGCTGTTAGGCCAGCTGGAGGCAGGATATTTCCAGATCGGAACGCTGGGAGGCGGAAATCATTTTATCGAGCTTCAGGTGGATGATCAGGGATACCTGGCTGTGATGCTTCACTCCGGCAGCCGTCATTTTGGAAAGACGGTGTGTGATTACTTTCATAATAAGGCCAGAGAGTTAAACCGCAGATGGTACAGCCAGGTTCCGGATGAGTACCGGCTGGCATTTCTTTCCGCGGATTCGGCGGAAGGAAAGCAGTATCAGAATTGGATGAATCTTTCCATGGATTTTGCCAGAGAAAACCGGGAGAAGATGATGCTGGTGGTGAAGGCGGTCATGGAAAAGTGGATCGGAAAATATACCCAGTTAAACCTGGAATTTTCCCACGACATGAATTGTCATCATAATTATGCAGCACTGGAAACCCATCACGGCAGGGAGGTGTGGGTGCACCGGAAGGGCGCTGTCCATGCAGGAAATGGGGAGCTGGCGGTGATTCCCGGCGCTATGGGTTCCTACAGCTACGTGGTGATGGGAAAAGGAAATCCAGAAAGCTTTTGCTCCTCCTCCCACGGAGCCGGAAGACGGTATTCCAGAAAGGGAGCCATGGAGGCCTTCTCCTGTGAGCAGGTGATCCGTGACCTGGCAGACCAGGGCGTGGTACTTGGAAAGAAGGGAAAGGCCGATGTGGCAGAGGAGAGCCGGTTCGCCTACAAGGATATCGAGGAAGTAATGAAGAATCAATCGGATCTGGTAGTGCCGGTAAAACGGCTGAAGACGGTAGGCGTGGTGAAGGGATGATGATGCCGGAAAACATCCGAACGAATCAATTAATAAAGAACGAATCAGAATGAAATGATTTTAGAAACGATAAACAGGGAATTTGGCTCCTAAGCTTAAGGGATGCTTTTTAGATGCGGCCCTTGGGGTGCCGGCGGCGCTGCCGTTTGGTATACCGGGTCTGATTCCACATTTAACGATTTGTCGCAGGTTCGAATCCTGCCATGTGTGAGGACATGTAGCTAAGTGGGTATAGCAATCGTCAAGTTTGCACGTCAATGCAAAGACAAACTCAATGAAAAGGGAAGTACTCAGCTCTCCGCCTTCGGGCAGTCGTAAGGAGGCCTGAGCCGGACTGGATACCGCTTTTTCGGAAGCTTCAATATCAGACATGCCAAGGTCAGAGGGTGGCGTGGCTGTAAGCAGGAGATCAGGGAAGCTTAAGGTTCGGCCCCCATCCTTAGGATGAGAGCTGGGCGATACCTTTTCTGCAAATGAGAGGTAACGGTACAGAATCGTTATAAGTGGGAACATGAGATTGTTAAAAAGGGGGAATTATCATGAGAATTATTATCAAGGAGCAGGATTGTGGATTCCTGTTAAAGAACGGCCGGTTCCAAAAGCTTTTGCTGGCCGGACGATATACCTATTTTAAGGAATTGGGCTATGAGGTGCTGACTGTGCCGATGACTGGTCAGGTCAAGACCAACGGAATTCCTATCGAGGTGCTGCTGAAGTGCCCGGATTTCGCATCTCGTGTGGTAAAAGCGGAGCTGCCGGACACCTCCATTGCCATCCGCTTTGTAAACGGCGCCTTCAAGGAGGTGTTGACAGTGGCGGAAACCTATTTCTGGAACGTATTTGAGACCAATACATTTCAGGTCATTGATATTACCAAGCCTTACATGGAGGAGACGCTGCCCAGAATGTATATGGATCTGATGCCGGCCAAGTACTATAAGAAGATCACCATCAAGGACGGTGAAGCGGGTTTTCTGTATTTCGACAACCGGATGGAGGGGCGGCTGGAGAGCGGGACCTACTATTTCTGGAATTACGGCAGGGAGGTTACCTGCAAGATCTTCAACTTAAAGATCCAGCAGCTTGAGATTTCCGGTCAGGAGGTGCTGACTGCTGACAAGGTAGGCGTGCGGCTGAATGTGATCTGCAACTATCGGATCACCCAGCCGGAGGAGCTGGTGAAGAAGATTGAGGGTGCATCTGCCCAGCTCTATACCTGTGCCCAGCTGATCATCCGGGAGTATGTAGGCCGGTACCGGCTGGATGAGCTGCTGGCGCAGAAGGAGGAGATCGGCCGGTATATCCTGGAAAAGATCCGGGAGCGGCAGCAGGAGCTGTGCGTGGAGGTGATGAACGGCGGTATCAAGGATATCATTCTGCCGGGCGAGATCCGGGATATTATGAACACCGTTTTGATTGCCGAGAAGAAGGCGCAGGCCAATGTGATCATGCGCCGGGAGGAGGTGGCGTCTACCAGAAGCCTTTTAAACACAGCGCGGCTGATGGAGGAAAACCAGACCTTGTTTAAGCTGAAGGAGCTGGAATACTTAGAGCGCATCTGCGACAAGGTGGGAAATATTTCCCTAAATGGCGGAAAGGGTGTTCTGGAGCAGCTTGCAGAGCTGACCGGAGTTCCCGGAGGGGCCTTTGAAGGGGCGAAAGCAGGCGGTGCAGAAACAAGAGCCTGACAGAGCGCATCAGCAGAAAAAGGGTCACAGATTCTAAAGAAAAGCAACATAATGACATAGAATTGAAAACGGGCAGGGAGATTTTGCACAAATTTTCGTACAAAAGCTTCCTGCCTTTCAACAGTTCGGGTATTGAGTTTCTTTCGGGTTATGGTATAATGTATCGCAACCTGATAAAAAGAAACATACCACAATACTGCCCACCGTGCAGGTTATTGCTGAAATTTTTGATTGGCTTGATGCAAAGAGGAAATGGAGGATAGTAACATTATGGAATGTAAGCTTATGAGTTGGAAAAAGAAGAATAAAAATATGGAAAATAAACAGACGGAAATTAGGAATACAAAAATCGATCATACAAAAACAAGCGGTACAGAAAGCCTGCGTTACCCGGTAGGCTGCCCGATCAAGGGAGAAGTTATTCCGCTGGCTCAGGTGCCGGATACCTCCTTGGCTTATGGAATGCTTGGCCCAGGAGTAGGCATCCTTCCGGAGGAGGGGCTGGCAGTGGCGCCCTTTGATGGGGAGGTGTCGGCGCTGTTTGACACAAATCACGCCATCGGCCTGACCAGTGATGACGGCGGTGTGGAGGTGTTGATTCACATTGGAATCAATACGGTGGCACTGAAGGGGCAGTATATGACCAGTCTGGTATCTGCCGGCGACCATGTGAGGGCAGGACAGCCGCTGATCCGGTTTGATATGGAGAAGATTCAGAAGGCCGGATACGATACGACGGTAGCCGTAGTGGTATCTAATCTGTATCTTTTCCCGGATATCCAGGTAATGGGATATGGGAAGAAGGAAAAGCTGGATGAGCTGCTGGAGTGCGGGCAGCAGGCAGAGGCGGAAGCTTAACTGAGAGTAAAGGGGAAGACCCTGGAAAATGTGTGAGGAGCAGCATTTTCCAGGGTCTTATAACTACTTTTGTTTCCGTACTTTCTTTAAGTGGAACTGGAATGCAGAATATTCCGGTACCTCCCGATTGATAGGCAGTCCTGCATTCATCAGGGCAGAGCCGGAGTAGGTTTCCTTGCTGCCATTGATGGAGTACATGGCATCCGGCTGCAGGCCCTTGGCACGGATGTATTCCTGGGGGCCGTTGCAGGTTAAATTGGTCACCACTACGCTGAGCAGCGCTTCCTTCTTATCCTTGGTCACATGCTCCCAGGCCGTCATATTTCCCACCTCAAAGGGGTTGGTCAGACGGTAGAAATCGCCCTGAAAGGTAATGTGATAATATTTCCGGAATAGCTGGCTCTGCTCCTTGCAGATGGCAAGTTCCTCCTTGTTCAGATGAGTAGCATCCAGCTCATAGCCGAAGGTTCCGCACATGGCCACAACAGCCTTAGTCCGAAGGGGAACGAAGCGTCCGCTGTCGGAGATATGTGCGCCCATGGTGCAGGTAGGATATACAAAGGAGGTGCCATAGTGAAGCTTTAACCGGTCAATAGGGTTATTATTGTCGCTTACCCAGTACTGCGGATAATAGTGGAGCATGGCGGCATCGTACCGTCCGCCGCCGCCGCTGCAGCCCTCAAATAAGATATCCGGGTGGGTCAGGATGATCTCATTCATTACCCGGTACAAGCCCAGGATATAGCGGTGGTACACCTCGCCCTGTTTCTCAGCCGGCAGGTTATTAGACCAGATGTCCGTGATAGAGCGGTTGATGTCCCATTTTACGTAGTAGATATTGGCATCGTCCAGGATGGCATTGACCCGTTCGATCAGGTAATCCTGCACATCCCTGCGGCTCATATCCAGCGCCAGCTGGTTGCGGCTGCGGACTGCATGACGGCCTGGAATCTGCATTGCCCATTCCGGATGTGCACGGTAAAGGTCGCTGTCCTCAGATACCATCTCTGGCTCAAACCAGATACCAAACTTCATGCCCAGGTCATTAATCTGCTCCACCAGCTTGTGAAGACCGCATTTAATCTTATTTTCATTTACATACCAGTCGCCCAGGCTGCTGTTGTCATCGTCACGCTTGCCGAACCAGCCGTCATCCATAACCAGAAGGTCAACGCCCATCTTCTTCGCTGCCTTGGCGATCTCCACCAGCTTCACATCATCAAAATCCATGAAGGCGGCCTCCCAGCTGTTGATCAGAACCGGGCGCTGCACATCCTTTACGAATTTGCTGCGGCACAGGTTGCTGCGGTAAAAGTCATGATATAAGTGGGATAATCCGGTAAAGCCGTTCTGGGAGAATGCCATTACCACCTCAGGGCCTTCGAATACCTCTCCTGGCTGGATCTCATAGACAAACTGCTTTGGATTGATGCCCATTACCAGGCGGAGCTGGTCGTACTGGTCAAGCTCTGCCTCCGCCAGGAAGTTTCCGCTGTACATCAGAGAGAAGCCGTAGCATTTGCCATAATCCTCGCCAGCATTCTTATCACACAGGATGACAAATGGATTCTGCTGATGGCTGGAGGCGCCCCGAACACTTCCGATGCTGTGGATATGGTGAGTCATCCGCTGGCGCTCTACCTGGCGCTCCTGACCATAACGGCCGGGAAGGCTGACTAAGTCCATGTCTGCTCCGTTTAAGAAGTCCAGGCAGACGGACATGATCTTCTTTAAGTGAATAGGAGAATCACCAGCATTTTTAACCTTGACTGCTCTGGTAATGATATCCGCTTCCTCAAACACGCTGTAAAGTAAGGTTACCTCCACCTTGCTTACAGCATCCGATAAGGTCACCTCCAGGCTGTGGACGGTGTCCTTGTCCGTTGCAAATACACAGGGAAGGGTATCCAGCTGGTACTTGCCCTCTGTGATCTGATAGCTGACGGCTCTGCCGTTAAAAGAATAGCTTCCGTCACTGTTTATCACTTCAATGCTGGTGGTGCGGAAGTCGCCCTGCTGCTGGGTGCTGAACTCCTGAGGCTGTGCATCCAGTGAGAAGGTGCGGGCATTTCTGGATTCATATGGATTTCCGGAGAACCCCCGGTCATACTGCATGATCTGATAGGTCATGTCAGCATCATAAATGGTTGGGCCGTAGTAAAGGTGAAATAAATAATCCAGATTTCCAATGCGCATCTGGTAAGATGTGTGTTTTGTATGTAATGTGATGGTTTTACACTCCTGATTATAAATAATCCCCATAACTGATTCCCTTGCCTCCTGATTGATTCATCATAATCTTGTGCCCGCACTGCCAAATGGCTGAATGTGATCTGGGCCATATATTTCAATTATACCATAATTTAGAAAAAACCGGGCGGTTTTCCTGTTAGGCAAAGAAGAGAAAAAATGGGGTGATTTTTGGGCAAAAGGGAGAGTGAATGTCCCATAATTCTTGTTTAATTAACCCCAATAGGCATAATTCCCATACATACACCTAGAACGAATGCGATAAATCGCCATGAATAATTCAGAATTAACAATTTTTTAAAAAAGGCTATTGACAAATACAGCAAATGTGATATATTTAATTTAGTTTCGAAACTAAATTAAATGCAAGATGTATAGTATAGCAAAAAATAATCAGAAAGGAAATGTGCAAAAATGACAGCAAGTGAAAAAAGAATTCTTTTGAAAGAAATGTTATTATCAGGCGAAACATATCCTGTTCCGGGCGTGTATGATGCAGTCAGTGCCCGTGTGTCTGAGGCAGCTGGCTTTAAGGCGATTTACCTTGGAAGTTTTGCTACTGCTGCAAGCATATTGGGGCTGCCGGATACCGGCAATGTAACCTTAACTGAAATGGCCAATCACGCGCGGAATATTGCCAATGCAACAAATATCCCTTTGATTTGTGACGTAGAGGCTGGGTTTTTTGAAGCCGCTAATATCTGCAGAACCGTTCAGGAGTTTGAACAGGCCGGCGTTTCAGCTATTCATATTGAAGATCATGCTTTTGGCAAACATACTTCTCTTAAACCCATCATAACAGATGTGGATACTGTCTGCAGCAGAATCCGGGCGGCTGTAGATGCCCGAACAGATCCGAATTTCCTAATTATCGGACGTTCAGATACACCTTGGGCTACCGGAGATATTGATGATGCTGTTTATCGTGCCAACCGATACCTGGAGGCCGGCGCAGACGCTGTACTTTTATGCTGGCGGCTCACCGGAGAGGAGGCAGCTGAGCAGAAAAAGCGCATAAACGGCCCTCTCATCATTCTGAATGCCAACGGTTCATTTGCAGATGAGAAGAAATCGGGAGCCAGCTTTGTCCTTTATTGGCCAATGATGCTTTACGCTGCATTTGAAGGTTGTAGAGAGGCGGCACAAATTCTTATGGAAACCGGAGATATCAAGCAGCTCGGAAAACTCAATTTCAATGAGGAAGAATTCGACAAATGCATCCCCTTCACAGGGTATACGGAACGGGTAATGAAATATATGGCATCATCTGCTGATAATTCAAAATAGGAAAGGAGACTGACATGAAACAGACATTATGTGAAAAAATTCTGGCCAAAGCAGCGGGAAAGCCTTCGGTAACACCTGGCGAATACATCACTGTAAAAGATTTTACAGGCCCTATCTTTTATTCCTTTAAGGGTGTGAGTGTTCTGGGTATGTATATGGATGCTGCAGAAAAGATTTCCGGCAAAAAAATATCTAATGGTAACAAATATATTTACAATGAAGACCACAACTCTCCTCCAGTAAATGCCGACAGCATTCGTTTTTTCAAGGACGAGCACAAGCGGGCCAAAGATATTGGAGCTACTTGCTACTGCCGTGAAGGCATAGGACATGTTGTCAATGTTGAGCAGGGGGACATTATGCCCGGTAAGGTGTTCGTGCACTTTGATCCTCAGGCCTCCAATGCCGGCGGTGTAGGCGCATTCTATACCAACGGCGGCCGGTTTGGCGGTCATGTAGTAGAAGCAATGGCATTTGATGAAATTACCTTGTGTGTTCCGGAAACGATCAGGGTAGTTATTGACGGCCAGCTGAAGCCATATATTTCCGCCAAGGATGTATGGTTCGCTGTACAAAATGAATTGGGGCCGGACGGTGCAATCGGCGCTGTAGTTGAGTTTGACGGAAGTGCCATCGAAGCAATGGACATTGATCAGCGCATGATTCTGTGTGGCGAGATTTCCTACGTAGGAGCCGATACCGCTTTGATTAAATCGGATGCGAAAACCTGCACCTGGTATAAGGAAAACTTCGGCATCGAAGCAGAAGAAATTTCCGGCGACTCTGACGCACAGTATAGTAGAGTTCTGCATTTCTGCGCTGAGGATATTGTTCCTATGGTTACTTATCCTCCTGAGGTATTTACTTCATGCCCTGCCTCAGAATTAAAAAATGTAGCCATTGATCAGTGTATCATAGGAACCTGTATCGGTGGTTCCCTAAGCGATTTGCGTATTGCAGCCAATATCCTGAAAGGACACCAAATTAAAGAGGGGGTTCGCTTCATTGTTTCTCCTGTAACACAATATGTATACAGCCAAGCTGCAAGGGAAGGTCTCTTGTCCACGTTGGCTGACGCAGGAGCTATAGTGATTGCTCCGACCTGTGATGTTTGTTTTGGAGGCGTCGGCCCCTTAAATCCTGGGGAAGTAAGCCTTTCTCAGCAGACATTGAATGTTCCCGGACGCTCCGGAAGCCATGAGGCATTTATTTATCTGGCCAGTGCTGCTACTATTGCTGCATCCGCCATCACTGGTTATATCACATCACCAGAAACATATTATAGGGAGGGCTAATATGGAAAACATTTATAAAGGCAACGCTCTTGTAGCACCAGGCAATCACGTAAATGCAGATACCGCCATGGGCTGGTACATCGGTATGGACGCACTTCCGCCCCAGGAAATTGCTGCAAAATTTATGCAGACTGTGGAGCCGGCTATTGCCGGTCTTGCGAAGGCAGACGACATCCTGGTCTGTGGCAGAAATTTCGGTTATGGCAAGGTGCATTCTTCCTTTTTGATTGCTGTAAAAACCATCGGAATCCGTTGTATTGTAGCTGAAAGCTTTTCAACACAGATGTTCAACAATCTTAAAAGTGAAGGTATTGCCTTTGTGGAATGCCCTGGGATTTTGGATAAGGTGAACATGAGTGATTTACTGGAGGTTAATTTTGCGGAGGGCAGTGTGAAGAATCTGACAAAGGGAGAAGAATATCAGGGACTTGCACCATCTGCGTTTATCCTTGAGGTGATGCAGAGCGGCGGAATGATGCCTTACCTTGCCAAAAAAGGCGCTGACGCACAGAAATAAGGCAAAGGAGGTATTTAAAATGACAAAGAAATCCAAACAGTTAAGCTCCGGGGAGCTGCAAGCCTATATGGAAGCTGGTAAAACAATAAAAGATAACGCCCATTTGTATCGGCTTGTTGCTCTTACCTTTTTGGAAAGCGATGATGAAATTCCGGAAAATGTAGTCCGTCCTCTGCGAGACATGCAGCAGCATCTGCCGCTGTGTCAGATGACACATTATGCCCGCACAGTTGGCAAAACCGTAGTTTCCACTCTGGAGGATCATTTCTGTATGCCGGCCGCCTCTGTATTCGGCTTGACAGACAAATTTCCTGTAGGCATTGATATACGGCACTTTCGGGATCAGGAGGCCCGTCAGGTTTTAGAGGGAATCGTAAAGGAACGTGATACTTATCTGAAGGATATCAAGGGGCTGGTGTTTTCTCCCCTGGAGGATCTGCGCATGAGACCTGACCTGATTGTTGTTTATGGTAATCCTGGCCAGATCAGTATGCTGTGCAAATGCTTTACCTGGCAGGGCATTCCTGTTTCTGGACAATTCCTGGGAAGCATTGGATGTTCCTCCATGGTCTGGTCTCTGATTCATCAGAAGCCAGTAATGAATGTGATGGCAGGCGGCGAACGGGCTTTTGCCTACACTGGTGACCACGAGATAAGCCTTGTATTTCCGGCAGATTACCTGTTTGAAGTAGCAAAGGCAATTAAAATCACACAGGAAACAGGTGCCAATCTGTATCCTATCCAGTGTGGACGTTTATACGGAGAACCTCCGCTGCCCTCTGACTATCGTATTACCTACAGGGAAATCGAACAATCCAACAATACCGGAGGAAATTATGAATAGTGAAATGATTGCTTGTTTGGCCATCTGTATACTTATGATCACCGGATACATTTCAGGCAAGGTTTCAATGGGTGCGGTTGCTATGCTTGGAGTTGCACTGTTTCGTCTGACGAATTGTATCTCAGCGGAAAATGCCGTCAGCTATTTCGGAAACAGCAATGCCATTATTGTTGTCTGCATGTTTATCCTCTCTGCTGGTCTGACTCGGACACAGATGATACATAATTTAACGTCCGCAATCAACCGCGCAGCAAAAGGGTCTATCCGTAAGGTTTTCTTTGGTTACGCCATGCTGGTGCTCATACTTGACCAGTTTATCGGTTGGGGAATCGCAGAATTCTCTATCGTTGCTCCGCTACTGGGCATCGCCGCAGATCAGCTTGGCGTTCGCCGTTCCAAAGTTATGTATCCGCTGGTCACCGTATGCATTGTCGGCATGGGATGGATTCCCATCGGCCCGGGTCTTGCGAATATCTCCTTTTTTAACGGCATGATAGAATCCTTTTCTATCACAGGTTATAAAGCCGAATTGTTTGACCTCATGCTGGTGAGGCTGGCTGGAGTGATTCTTACGGTTATCTACTCTGTATTTGTTGGCCTCAGAATTTCGCCTGATGAGCCGTCAAGTTCCATTACAGTTGCGGAAAGCAGCACCGGTGGTGAGGCGGAAAAGCTGCCCGTATTCCAGGAAATTTGTGGCTATGTAATCTTTTTTGGGACCTGCGTTGCCCTCATAATTGCTGCTGTCACAGGTCTTTACGATGGCTACATTGCCTGCGTTGTGGGCGCAGCCCTGATGGTCTTTACCGGGGTGCTTTCCGGCAAACAAGCATTGAATGCGTTTCCGCTTTCCTTCTACTGCATATTCACAGGTGCTTTGGCCATGGGCGGTGCACTCTCCAATACAGGCGCTGCAGATTTAATTGGTCAGATAGTGGCCGATGTGATTGGTTCGGGTCAGAGTACATTTATCGTCTACCTGGTTTTCTTCCTGCTGCCCTTTATCCTCACACAGTTCATGATGAATGCCGCTGTTCTCTACTCATTTGCTCCGGTTATCCTGTCATCCTGTAAGGTTATGGCACTGAATCCGGTGGGTCCCCTTGTGCTTCTGTACACAGCTTGCACCACTGCTTTCATGACTCCTATGGCATGTCCTCCTATGACGGCGGCCATGACAGCAGGCGGCTATGATTTCAAGAGTATTTTCCGCCAATCTATTGGTCCCAGCATTATCGTGTCCGCTTGTGGAATTATCTCGGCGTGTATCCTTTTCCCACTGTATTGATACTGATATAGTGATTAGGGACATTGTCAGCAAAGGCTGATGTTCTCCGCAATTATGTATGAGAGAGCATCAGCCTTTTTTCATTGTACAAGCCCGTATTATTTTTTCCCTTTCAGCTCATCTTGAATCTGAGCCACAATGCCGGGATAGACTACATTATTGTAATGATCCAAAAAATCATAAAATTTATCAGCATTGTCAGCACCTATCAACGCCACAAGGTCATCTACAATGGGGCCTATAAGCTGTTCCTGATGCTGCTGAAAAGCCTTGCTGACCTCTAGGCCCTTAGGAGTAGCGTACAGGGATACGAAGTGCGCATTTTCCTGACGTTTTTCCCGGCGGATCAGTTCTTTCAGCTCCAGCTTTGTTATAATTTGTGATACAGCACCCTTTGTTCGTCCGTTTCGCTGAGCAAGATCTGTAACAGAAATACCCGGATTCTGTGCAATTCGAATCAATAAATGTATTTCAATCGCTGAATAGGATTCTCCTGTGCCATAATTTCGAAGGAACTTTGTATGTTCAACATTTCCCCAACTGAAACGATAAAAAATTTCAGATATCTCAAACAGAGAATGCCTCAGCTTTTTATTATTTTTTTCAAATTCCATAGCCTTACCCCTTTCGTCTCCAACAGAATACCGAAGCATTCATATAAAATTATCCAATATGGACGGCGGCTTGTCAAGTTTAATTGTAAATCAATTAATAAAGCTGTGGGCGTGGGCCTCCTTTCCTGCCTGGACGATTTCTTCCTCTGAAACCTCCGCCTTCCGTTGGAGATATTTCCTTGTATAGTCCCTGATCTCAGCCAGGTTTCCTGGAACACTATGCTGTAGCTTGCCCGGAGGCTTTCCCTCGCAACCTTATGGATACCCTTTCCCTCCACCTGGATTGCGCCTGCATTTATATCATAGAAACACATGAGCAGGTTAAGTCTACTCCAGATGGGATGGAAAAATAGCATAAAAAACACCGGAAACCCTTGTAAATCAAGGATCCGGCATAAAATTAAAAAGAGCGCGAGACGGGACTCGAACCCGCGACCCCGACCTTGGCAAGGTCGTACTCCACCAACTGAGCCACTCGCGCATAAGAAAATATTTCTTTGAACGATAATGATTTTATCATGTGTTATTACGATTGTCAAGCTACTTTTTGATTTTTTTGGGGGACACTTTTCGGACTTTTTTGCTTGTTTGATATGTATTGGGGGCTCGGAAAAGAGCCTCCTTGTTTTCGCGCCTGAATTCTGCCTTTTGTATACCAAATGTTTTAAGGCGCCCCGTAAATAACCGGCTGGATCTGCCGCTCTTCCAGTGCCGCCTTCAGAGTTTCTTCAATCAGCTCTGTCCGTGCGATCATGGAGTTTGGCTTCTTTTTCGGGTTATCCTGGGAAAATGGAACGAAATAGATGTGCTTTGCGTGGAACAGCAGGCCGATGTTCTTAAAATTCATGCCCAGAGCGTCATTGGTAGAGATGGAGATCACCAAAGGCTTTTCGTTGCGGAGATGAGCCTTTGCGGCCATCAGCACAGGCGTGTCGGTGATGCCAGAGGCAAGCTTTGCCAAAGTATTTCCGGTGCATGGGGCGATGAGCAGGATATCCAGGTAGCCCTGAGGGCCGATAGGCTCTGCTTCCTCGATCTTCAGGATAGGCTGGCGGCCGGTAAGATCGGAGATGTGACGGATATATTCTCCTGTGTTCCCAAAACGGGAGTCGGTGGTCTGTACATTGGAGGAAAAGATGGGGTAGACATTGGCTCCGGCTTCTACCAGATGCCGGATCTCCTGTTCGATTTTGCTGAAGGTACAAAACGAGCCGGTCACAGCCAGGCCGATATTTTTACCTTTTAATTCCATAATAAAATACTCCTTTTCTTGATGATATAGGATCAATACGCTGCAGTTTTGCAGTATTATTGGGGAGGTAAATGTTCCAGGATGGCCTGGTACAGGATTTCTGCTGCTGCCTTCGGGCAATAGCGGCCTGGAAGTCCTGGACACCGCTTGATGCAGAGTCTATGAGCTTTTGGTGCGGTGTTGGTGCTGCAGCCAGAGGAGCTACTGTCGTCGGAAGAGCTGCTGCCATCAGAAATGCTGTCGCCGTCAGAAGCGATACCGCTGCTTAAATCAATGCCTCCAGGGCCGGATGCGATGTCGATCAGAACAGCATCTGTGTTCAGAAGGCGGAGGGCGGAGCGGTCCAGAACGGGGGCTGGAACGGTGTTGAAAATAAAGTCAAAGGCTGACAGGAACGTGCTGCTGCCGGAAAATGGCTGTTTCATTTGAACCGGGCTGAACCCCAGGGCATATGCAAGGGCCAGGCGAGGAGCGCTGCAGTCAGCAGCGGTTACCTGAGCATCCAGGCCCTTCAGCTTTTCTGCAAGGGTTTCTCCGCACCGGCCAAAGCCGATGACCAGGCAGCGGCTGCCGTGGAAGGTACCGGGGCTTAAGGTGATTGCCTCCCCAATGGCTCCTTCTGCGGTGGCAACAGTATTTTTTAAGGCGACTTCTTCCATTTTCATAAAATCATAAACCGAAATTCCCAATTGGGCGCAATGGCTGATGATCTGCTTTGGAATATTTCCCCCAAACAGGGTATGTCTGTTTGTCAGGCCGGAGAGGAGGGCTGTGATGGAAACAGAAGCGGCGCTTTCTTCCTGAGAGCGGGATTCTGCGGGGCAATCAAAGAGATGAGTACCGTTTTTCGTAAAGGGAACGGGGCCAAGGATGATATCCGCCTGCTCCATAGCCGTGGCAATGGCAGCAGAACCATCTGCGGTGGCAGAACTTTCCGCCCCGCCAGGCCAGCGCAGAACTGGAAAGCCATCACGCTTCAGATATTGTTCCAGATAGTCCTGGCGGCTGTCACCGCCTATGATGAGAAAGGTATGCATAAATCACGTTTACTCCTTAAGAGAAATACCGTATAATGATTTATATGTGAAAATATGAAAATGGTGTGGAAGTAATTGTGAGGGTACTGCACGGTTGCGTGGGAATAAATCTGCGGTTTCCCGCACTTTTGAACTGCCGAATCATATTTTAATAGTACAGGAAGCGTAAACGGCTTCTTTTTATTATTTTGAAAAAGTCAGGATGGATGAATATATGAAACGTGAGATTTTTAAAGGCTCTGCTGTGGCACTGGCAACACCGATGGATGAAACAGGGGCAGTTGATTATCGTGCACTGGAGCGTCTGATCGGGTTCCAGCTGGATCAGGGTATTGATGCTGTGCTGGTAAACGGCACCACTGGCGAGTCTGCCACCTTAAGCGACAGGGAAAAGCTGGAAGCGCTGTCCTTTGTCATCGACCGCGTTGGAGGGAAAGTGCCTGTGCTGGCCGGGACGGGATGTAATAATACAGCCCACGCTGTGGAGCTTTCCAGGGAAGCCGAGAAGCTGGGGGCCGACGGGCTGCTGGTAGTGACGCCCTATTACAACAAGGCATCCCAGGGAGGTTTGGTCCGTCATTACTGGTCCATTGCAGATTGTGTCAGTCTTCCGATCCTGCTGTACAATGTTCCCACCCGCACCGGTGTTGACATTGCTCCGGAAACGTATCTGCGGTTAAAGGAACATCCTAACATCCTGGGCGTGAAGGAGGCAGGAGGGAATCTGTCTAAGATCGCCAAGACAGCCGCCCTCTGCGGGGAGGATTTTCATATCTATTCGGGCAATGATGATCAGTCTCTTGCTATTATGGCGCTGGGAGGAAAAGGTGTTATCTCTGTGCTGGCAAACGTGATGCCTGGTGAAATGAGCCGGATGTGCCGGGCCTTTTTTGCAGGCGATCTGAAGGAGAGCCGACGTCTCCAGTTAGAGCTTCTGGAGCTGATGCAGGCCATGTTCTGGGACGTGAATCCGATCCCGGTGAAGGCGGCATTATCTCTTATGGGAATGTGCGGAGAATATTACCGGCTGCCAATGACACCTATGGATGGAGAGAAGAAGGAGCGTCTTGAGGTGCTGATGCGGAAGCATGGGATTACGGTTCGGAAGGTAAATGAGCAGATGTATAATGGGGAGAATGAGGCGTTTGCGGAGCTGAAGGCTTCAGATGTTGGGTAAAAAAAGATAATGAGGACAGCAGGGTGAGGCGATATGTCTCACCTTGTTGCAAGTGTATCGGCCAGCATGTAACAAGATACAGTTTCCTGGATATCTGCAGGAGAAATGATTGGAAAAAATGTAAAAAAATTACAGAAATAAATTGACGCTTTCCACACCGTATGATATCATATATGTAATATTTTGGAAAATATCAAAGACACTTGAAAATATTACTTATAAGTAATATAATGAGGAGAGCATGAACAAAAGAAAAGCATTAGAACTTTTAATTGCATATATTAATGAATACAGCACCGATACCGGCTTTTGTTTTCATATTAAATTTATTGAAGAATTAAATGCAATTATTACATCACATGCAGTGGGTCATGAAAAAGAAGTATTTCAAATTTTAATAAAACAATTTGCCTTTGTAAAAAATCTGGGAATTCGGGTAAATGAAGCAGATAATAATGAGATTTTATCACATATGGGCCAAGGGTCATATTATTATTCTCTCCATATTCAAGATAAGATAGTGAATATTCGATTGTTGATGACTTTTTCTGTCAGTGGAACACCACTTTTTTTAGGGGCATTTTTTGAAAAGGCTGGAAAAAGGGTATCTGATTATTCACAATGGCTGCCAATTATGGATGAAAGAGCAAAACAGATTGGAGAATGAAAAATGGAAAATCAATATTGCTGCAATTTGCAGAATTTGTTGGATTTGTTTGATGAGAAGATTTCCGTAGCTGACATACTTGCATCAAAGGCGCTTGCAGATGTTTCTGCGGAAATTGTGAAGCAGAGATTGGAATTAGGTATGACGCAGAAGCAGTTTGCCCATTTTATGAATGTATCTCAAGGAATGGTTTCAAAGTGGGAAAGTGCAGATTATAATTTTTCGGTAAAGGCATTGGCAGAGATCGCAGAGAAGCTGGATTTGGAATTAGAAGTTCGATTGCAAAAGCCGAAAGTGATACCTGCTTTTGAAGATGAAAAAGGATTTCGCCGCATTACACCAACAGCAAGACATTTCTTTGTAGTTAAAAATAATAGCAGCAGTAAAAGGACCTGTAATCGTGTGAAACAATATGTAGAAAATCTTGATGCTTTAAAAATTATGACTCATTAAATGGAAACAGGAGGAAACAGGATGCTGCAGTATATTAATGGTTTTTCATGTGCAATGGATGATGAGAAAGAGGAATTCATGATCAACTTTGTTCAACGACTTCCTATGATAAAGGATGGAAACATTCAGGAAGAAATGGCAGCAGAGACGGTTTCATCGATTGTGATGAGAAAAGCTGTTGCAGAGCAATTATATGACGCATTAAAAGAGTTGTTGGAACAAAATGATGCTGAAGAGGCTGACCGTTGATGGGTCAGTCCCTTTCTCCATCTGTGCTGTTATCCTCTTATATTCACAGGATTGGCACAACCGGCTTGAAGGCCGTCTCACCACCGACAATCTCACCCTCCCACATAAAACTGCTGATTCTTGTGCGTCTTCCGATACCCGGAAGGCGTCATTCCCGTCACAGACTTAAATACCCGATTAAAATGGGTCAGATTTGAGAACCCGGTAGCTTTGCTGATCTCTGTGATATTCAGATTTGTTTCCATAAATTTTCTTTGAGCATTCATGATCCGTGTTACATTCACATACTGGATGATGGTGCTGTTGGTATATTCTTTAAATTCCCGGCACAGATAATAAGGGCTGACATAAAACATCTGGGAGAGACTTTCCAGATTAATATCATCTGCATAATGGGTGTGGATATAGCGGATCACCTGGCTGATGCGGGTGCTTTCCTCCGGCTTTGCCAGAGCCTGAGTCCGTTTCTGGCGGGCTAATTGGTAGAGAAGCAGGTTTAACAGCATGTGCTGGTAATTGCTGTGAAAATCGCCGGGATTGTTCTGTTCGTGGAGCAAAAGCTCTAAAAGCTGATGGATGGTTCGCCGGTCCTTTTGAGGGGGCTTATACATACCGTTTGCAGTGTCCAGGGCTTCGATCAGCTCTGGAGTATCCACCTCATCCTTGTGGAAATACAGGATGATCCGTTTAAAGGGCACATTTTCAGCTCCGTAGGAAAAGTGCATGATATAAGGGGAAAACAGCATCAGCTCGCCGGGCTTTAACAGATACAGCTCATCCTGTATTCTCTGATATCGTTCTCCGTCTTCTAAAAAATACAGTTCATAATAATTGTGATAGTGGGATTGAAACATATTGTCATTTACCCCGCTGATCCGCTCACAGGCGATCTGACTGCCCTGGGCCATCATAATTCCTGCCTGATCCAGCATATAGAATCCCCCTTTTGAATGTTATTCGTGGTAAACAATACCATGGCTGTAAGCAAAACATACAAATTTAATTGGCTATATTTCACAAAATTATCAAGCGGTCAGATGGGTTCCTGACAGATATGATAATAGTGTATTGATATCATATTAACATATTTTTTGAAAAAGAGCAAGAAATGTAAAACTTTTACCTATAGACTGCAATTTTCGTCTAGTTTTGCACCTGGATTTTTCATATGATAAAGATACAAAAACCGGTTTGAGTAATTAAAAAAGTTGAGGAGGTTAATAAGAAATGAAAATTTGTACAACGGCTCTGTCAGTAAAGCAGCAGGACAATTACTTTTCTGTCATGACGAACAGCGTGGAGATCCGTATCTTATTTTTAACGGATTCGATCGTCAGGATTCGCGCCGGCTTTGACGGGGATTTTGCGGAGGAATCCTACAGCCTGGTAATGACTGCATGGGAAGACAGGATGGACGAGTTTTTGAAGAATTACCGGAAGCGGGTGACGGCTGCAGAGGCGGTGCTGGAAGACGGGGAAGAAAAGGCTGTGATTCAGGGAAAGCAGCTTAAGGTAGTGGTAGAGAAGGATCCATTCCGCATCTGTGTGTATGATGCAGAGGGCACGCTGCTTCATGCAGATATCGTGGATCTGGCATATATGGAAGACAGCAACCACCGCCGCATTCATACCAGCGAGATCACTCCGGATGACTGCTTCTATGGCTTTGGCGAGAAGAGCGGCGAATTCAACAAGGCGCAGAAGTTTATGGGAATGAGCCCCAAGGATGCCATGGGCTACAACCCGAAAGAGACGGATTCCTTATATAAGCATATTCCATTCTACATCAAGCTGAATAAGGGAAGCAAAAAGGCGGTTGGCTATTTCTATCACAATACTTACGAGTGCGACTTCGACATGGGACGGGAAAAGAGCAACTACTGGAAGATGCACAGCCGCTATCGTGCAGACGGAGGCGACATCGATCTGTTCCTGATCGCAGGCCCGACGGTGCGCCAGGTAGTGGAGCGCTACACCGACCTGACCGGAAAATCTGCTCTGCTGCCCCGGTACGCACTGGGCTACCTTGGCTCTTCCATGTACTATCCGGAGCTGGAGGCAGACTGTGATGATGCCATCGTAGAGTTTATTGATACCACCAAGGAAGAGAAGATCCCGGTAGACGGCTTCCAGCTTTCCTCCGGCTACTGCACGGTAGAGACGGACAAGGGCGTGAAGCGCTGCGTCTTCACCTGGAATAAGAAGCGGTTTAAGGATCCTGCTGATTTCTTCAAGCAGATGGCAGACCGGGGCGTGACGGTGACCCCCAATGTTAAGCCAGGCATCCTTCTGATCCATCCCATGTTAGAGGAGATGAAGGAGAAGGACATGTTTGTAAAGGCCAGCGACAGCGAGGAGCCGGGGGTAGGAACCTGGTGGGGCGGCAAAGGCGTGTTTGTGGACTACACCAAGAAAGAAACCCGCGAGAACTGGAAGGCGATGTTAAAGGAAAATGTTCTGGACTACGGAACCTGCTCCATCTGGAATGATAACTGTGAGTATGACAGCATGGTAGACAAGGACTGCCGCTGCTATTTCGAGGGCAAGGGCGGTACCATCGGCCAGTTAAAGTCTGTAATGTCCAACATCATGTGCCATATCACCGATGAAGCCATTCATGAGACCTTTGACAATACTCGTCCGTATATTGTGTGCCGTTCCGGCCACTGCGGTATCCAGCGGTACGCACAGACCTGGGCAGGGGACAACTTAACCTGCTGGGAAGCATTAAAGTATAACATTGCAACGATCTTAGGCATGGGATTGTCCGGCGTGGCCAATCAGGGCTGCGACATCGGCGGCTTTTACGGTCCGGCGCCGGAGGGTGAGCTGTTCCTGCGCTGGGTACAGAATGGTATCTTCCAGCCAAGATTCTCCATCCACTCCACCAATACGGACAACACCGTAACGGAGCCCTGGATGTACAGCGACTTAAAGGATGATATCCGTCATGCCATTGAATTCCGGTATCAGTTAAGCCCCTACCTGTACTCCCTGACGGAGCGTGCCCATGAGAAGGGACTGCCGATTATGGAACCGATGTGCAGCGCATTCCAGAACGACCCGAAGTGCTATGAGGAAGGCGTGGACTTTATGTTCGGTGATTCCCTGCTGGTAGCAAATGTGGTGGAGAAGGGAGCAAAGACCCGCAGCATCTACCTGCCGGAGGGAGCAGTCTTCTATGATCTGAATACCAGAGAAGCTTACGAAGGCGGACAGACCATTGAGGTTCCGGTGACCTTGAGCAGTATCCCAATGTATGTGAGAAGCGGCGCCCTGATCCCTATGGCATCCAATCAGCTGGACAATTTAAAGACCCAGCAGGCTACGGGAATTACTCTGCTGTGTGCGGCTGACAAGGACAACCAGTTTGACTTATATGAGGATGACGGTGTTTCCATGGATTATGAGAAGGGTGATTATTTAAAGACCCGCATCACCATGACGGTTGGAGAGCGGACCTACCTGGATTTCAAGCAGGAGGGAAGCTATGAGACGGCAGTGGAGACTATGTATGTGGATATGATCCACAGAGAGAAATCTCCGTACTGGGTGACCGTTGACGGAAAACAGATCCCCCATTTCCTGCACAGACGGAAGTTTGAGGAGACAGAGTGCGGCTGGTACTACAGCCAGAGATTAAAATCTGTTCAGATCAAGTATCCGAACCCGAAGAAGGATTATCAGGTGCTAGTATCCTTCGAGCAGTTTGATCTGATCGGAATGTAAATAAAATGAAGAAAGAAAGGGGTTAAAAAAGATGAGAAAGATTGCAGCAATCGTGCTTGCCCTGGTATTAGCAGCCACTTCATTAACTGGCTGCGCATCCACGGGCGCAAAGAGCAGTGCAGAAGCAACGGCAGAAAATCCGATGGTACTTACCCTGGCTCACGGCCTGAGTGAGGTACATACGGTGCATATCGCCATGCTGGAGTTTGCCGAGAAGGTAAATGAGCGGACCAACGGCAGAATCCAGATCCAGATCTTCCCAAATGGACAGCTTGGCTCAGAAAATGAGAACATGGAGCAGCTGATGGCAGGTGTTATCTCTATGACCAAGGTTTCTGCACCTGGACTTGCTACCTATAACGAAGCATACCACGGATTCGGTCTTCCCTACATTTTCGATGATACAGAGGACTTCTATCATGTGATGGATTCCCAGCAGATGCAGGACTTCTTCCTGTCCTCTGAGGATGATGGCTTTGTAACCTTGACCTACTACACCTCCGGTGCACGTTCCTTCTATACAAAGGATAAAGCGATCCGCACTCCGGAAGACTTAAAGGGACTAAAGATCCGTGTACAGGATATGAAGTCTCAGACTGATATGATGCAGGCTCTGGGCGGTATCCCGGTTGCTATGTCCTATGGTGATGTATATACCTCCCTGCAGACTGGTATTATCGATGGAACGGAGAACAATGAGACCGCTTTGACTACCGGTAAGCACGGCGAGATCTGCAAGGTGTATTCCACCGATCAGCATGCCATGATCCCGGATGTTATGGTAATGAGCGCCAAGGTTTGGAACCAGATCAGCCCGGAGGATCAGCAGATCATTCTGGAGGCTGCACATGAGTCTACCGACAGCCACAAGATCGCATGGGATGCCGCAATCGAAGAGGCAATCCAGGAGGCTAAGACCCAGATGGGGGTTGAATTCGTGGATGATGTAGATAAAGAAGCATTCCGCCAGGCTACCAGCGGCATGATCGATGATTACTGTGAACAGTATCCAGGTGTAAAGACCCTGCTTGATACCATTGATTCTGTAGAATAAGGGGGAGGTACTGAGATGAAAGAAGTATTAACTGTCATTAAAAAGTGCATGACCAAGCTTCTGGCAGCTATCGCTACTGTGCTGCTGTCTGTTATGACTCTGCTGGTATTATACCAGGTATTTACCCGTTACGTCTTAAACAGCCCGGCTGCATTTACTGAGGAGCTGGTGCGTTACTTCCTGATCTGGACCGGATTTATCGGTGCTGCATACGCCTTTGTAACCAGAGAGCATATGTGCCTGGTGCTGATCCGCAGCAGCTTAAGCCCGGCAGGAAATCGGATCTTAATGATCTTTATCGATGCATTGATTTTAGTATTTGCCATCTTTGTCATCACCATCGGCGGCTTTAAGCTGGCAGCCAGTGCAGAGAAGGTATATTCCGCACTGCTTGGAATCCCCAGAAGCCTGGTGTATTCTATGGCACCGATCTCCGGTCTGTTTATCATCGTGGCCCAGATCATCAACCTGTATGAGGATATCACTGGAATTAAGATTGAAGGAGGGAATGAGTAATGAGTATTGCATTAACAACCGTTATCCTGTTTGCGGTATTCGGCATCCTGCTGTTTTTAAGCTGCCCGATCTCCGTCAGCATCGTAATCGCATCAATTGTAACTGCCATCTCCTCCCTGTCCTGGGATCAGATCACCTTCATCACCATGCAGAAGATGAACAGTGGTGTGGAAAGCTTCTCGCTGCTGGCGATCCCGCTGTTTATCCTGGCAGGTAATATTATGAACAACGGCGGTATTGCAAGACGTCTGGTAAATTTTGCAAAACTGTTCGTAGGCTGGATCCCAGGCTCCCTGGCTCAGGCCAATATCGTAGGAAACATGCTGTTCGGCGCCCTGTCCGGTTCTTCCGTAGCGGCAGCCTCTGCTATGGGCGGCTGTATCTACCCGATCCAGAAGGATGAGGGCTATGACCCTGCATTTGCAACCGCAGTCAACATTGCTTCTGCACCAACCGGACTGCTGATTCCGCCTACCAGTGCATTCATTGTGTATTCTACCGTAGCAGGCGGTGTGTCCATCTCCACCCTGTTTATGGCAGGCTATGTTCCCGGCATCCTGATGGGTGTGGGCTCCATGGTAGTGGCATTCTTCTATGCAAAGAAGCACAAATATCCAACCACCGGAATCCCAAGCGGTTCTGAGTGCCTTAAGGTGACCTTAGAGGCGCTGCCAAGCCTTCTGCTGATTATCATTGTAATCGGCGGTATCGTAGGCGGCATCTTCACCGCAACAGAAGGAGCCGGCATCTGTGTGCTGTACTGCCTGATCCTGTCCATCTGCTACAAGAGCTTAACGGTGAAGTCCTTTATGAAGATCCTGGTAAACAGCGCATGCACCAGCGGTATCATCCTGTTCCTGATCTCTGCATCCTCCGCAATGTCCTTCGTTATGGCATATTCCGGAATCCCGGCAGCTATCAGCTCTGGTATTATGGCGATCTCTACCAATAAGTATGTGATCCTGCTGCTGATGAACGTGATCTTGATGGTAGTTGGTATGTTTATGGATATCACTCCGGCCATCCTGATCTTCACCCCAATCTTCCTGCCCATCGCACAGAGCCTGGGAATGACAGATATTCAGTTTGGTGTTATGCTGATCTTCAACATGTGTCTGGGCAATATCACCCCGCCGGTTGGTTCTGTACTGTTCGTAGGCTGCGGTATCAGCAAGATCAGTATCGAGGAAGTAACCAAGACGCTGCTGCCCTACTTTGCAGTATTGTTCCTGCTGCTGCTGGCCGTGACCTATATTCCGGCGCTGTCTTTAGGAATTCCAAGCCTGATGGGATTGATTTAGGATTAATCCAGGATTGATTTATGACCGCGGCTTAAGCTGATTCTCATCTGCCTAAGCCGCGGTCATTATTACGTTTGGTTAAACCCTTCAGGCTTCAATGCCGGTCCTTGGCACACTCTTTTTGCAGTGTCAGAAATACCATGATCATGCAGTAGATCAAGGCCAGACCCCAGGCTAAAGGGTTGGTGTAGCAGATGGCGGTATAGCTGGTCAGGGCGATAGCGATCAGGCCTCCCAGGCTTCTTCCGATCAGCTCTCCCACACCAGATAAAATGGCCTGGAGGCTGCGTCCCAGTCCCTGGAGGGTATTGCGGAAGATCATCAGGGAGCCGTGAATAAAGAACAAGGCGCTCATAATGCTTAAATACTGGACGGCGCCTTCTGCCTCCGGCCCGACAGCGGATCCGATTACCAGGCGGACCAGGGCGGTTTTGGTGAAGCGGATGATCAGCCAGACGGCGATGCAGTAGAGATACTGAATGGTCAGACCGCTTTTGATTCCCTTTTTAATGCGGGCCATATCGCCTGCACCGTAGTTCTGGCCTGCATAGGTAGCCATGGCCATGCCCACACTTTCCATGGGAAGGGTAAACATCTGTCGGATCTTTTCACCGGTGGTCTGTGCAGCAACGGCAATGCTTCCCAGGGAATTGATGGCATTCTGCATCACAATAGCGCCGATGGCAGAAACGGAATATTCAAATCCCATAGGAATGGCAATTTTACATAAATAGAATGCATGAGGGGCAGAAAAAGGAAGCTCCTCTTTTTTAATCTGGTACACTTCATTTCGGGTCAGCAGCCACCAGCTGTTTAAAAGGCCGCTGATCAGCTGGCTGATGACAGTGGCAGCCGCCGCTCCGGCCACACCCATCTGCAAGGGTACGATGAACAGGTAATCCAGAAGAATATTCAGTACACTGGAAAACAGCAGGAAGTAAAAAGGGTGCTTGGAGTCGCCTACCGCCCGCAGTGCGCTGGAGGAAAAATTATATAAAACAGCAGCCGGAATCCCCAGAAAGATGATATGGATATAATCTGCGGCCATGCCAAGAAGACTTTCCGGCGTGTGCATCAGCTTCAGCAGCGGGATGGCGGCGGCAGTCATGACCACGGAAAACAGAAGGCTGATCCCGATGCACAGCCACAGGCCGTTCCAGAGATATCGGTGGAGCTGCCGCGGGTCCTTGGCGCCGAAGCTTTTGGAAATGGGAATTCCCAGTCCCACACAGAAGCCCTGGACGAAGCCGAGGGTTAAAAAGTTCAGGGAATAGGTGGTTCCCAATGCTCCCAGAGCGTCCATCCCGATGCAGCGCCCTACGATGACAGTATCCATAAAGCTGTAAAGCTGCTGGAACAAAGTGCCGAATACTAAGGGGAGGGAGAAGAGGAGGATTTGTGTAATGGGTGTGCCCTGGGTTAAATCTCTTACAGTTTGCTTTTTTTCCATGATGGTAGCTGCCTTTCCTTTTATATGATCTGCATGGTAACCGGAATCGGGCATGAATGAACAGCATTCAGAATATAGTTTTGCCCAGCGGTTTCTAGAATCAGGTTATTTTTGCAGGCGGTGAATCGGCTGCCTTTGCTTCTGCTTCCGCCTGCAGCACACCTGGCATAAACGATCCGAAGTCGATGACGAAATCCCCGTATAACTGCACGGTTACCAGATCGTTAATTCCATGGATTTTCATATCCACGTCCTCACCATGGAACTGGTAGGTGACGATATGCTGTTTATAGCTGTCCACAATCCAGTATTCCTGAACGCCGGCATCCCAGTATTTCTGCATTTTCAGAGAATAATCCCGCTTACTGGTGCTTACAGAGATGATTTCGATGACGAAATCCGGAGCACCGTTTAATCCGCGGTATACCAGACGGTCCGGATGGCAGGTGATGATCAGATCCGGCTGGACAATGGTCTTATCATCCTGATCCAGACGGACATCAAAGGGAGACAGGAAAACCTTGCAGGCTCCCTGGCGCTTGCGGATATAGTCCTTGATCTGGTAATACAGTTCCCCAAGAATCTCCTGGTGGGCATTGGTAGGGGCAGCCATGTAGTAAATCCGCCCGTCGATCAGCTCGGCCCGAACCTCATCCGGCAGAGCGTAGTAATCGTCAGCCGTTTGATTCCCCTTGACCTGATAAAGGGCGGCAGCTTCATGTACAGCGCCTACATAGGGGCCGTCCTGATCGGAATAAGAATACATGGCAAGAACGGTCTCCAATGCAAGGATCGTCTGATACTGGGGCGATTTCGTAGCTCCGCTGAAAATCTTATTTACCGTGCTGAGAGGAACTCCGGAGCGGTCGGCAAGTTCCTTGTTGGTAATTTTTAATTCTTTTTTTCTCTTTTTTAATTTTTCTAGATTCATTGAGAACCTCTTTCCGATTGAAATGAGATGAGCAGGTTGATTGAATTTTACCATAAAAGGATATAAAAGTAAATAAAAACGCCGTAAATGGATAGAAAAAATATCCATTTACGGATAAAATGAAAAAATGGAAAACCTTTATTTCATCAGGTTTTCCATTGCATGAAAAAAGCGGGTGATGGGAATCGAACCCACGTATCTAGCTTGGAAGGCTAGTGTTCTACCATTGAACTACACCCGCATAGGAAATTATGAAATTGTATCTTGTGATACAGTGCCCAGAACCGGAATCGAACCAGTGACACGAGGATTTTCAGTCCTCTGCTCTACCAACTGAGCTATCTGGGCATCGACTGCTTCATCAGAAGCAACGATGATATTCTACTAAATAATTTGCGAATTGTCAATAGTTTTTTTGAAAAAATATTAAATTAATTGAATTCCATATTATGGAAATTATTTTTTGCCGAATGGGTGCGGCTTTCTACAGATAATAGGTGCAAATAAGGCATATGGTTATTCGATTGCTTGTGCTAAAATAGATTCAGGATGAACGATGATGATATTATGCATTCGGAGGGCAGAGGCAGCACATTATGATCACAAATGAGACCATCAATCAAGCGATTGATTTTATCTTACAGCACATAGAAGAAGAATTGACCCTGGAAGATGTGGCGTCCCACTGCCATTTCTCAAAATATTATTTCAGCCGTCTTTTTAAGGAGCAGACAGGTGAGAGCGTCTACGGCTTTATTAAGCGGGTGAAGCTTGAGCAGAGCGCTTTCCGCCTTAAAGTGGAGCAGAGCCGGCCCATCACAGAGATCAGCGCGGATTACGGCTACAGCTCATCGAATTACAGCTCGGCGTTTAAACAGCATTATCAGATGGCGCCCATTGTATTCCGAAAGGGAAGCCGCCGGCATTCTATGGAGCATCCTTTTTTTCATCACGAGCAGTGGCAGGTGGAAAGCTTTGAGGAATGTGATGAGAAGATCACCATTGAAGAGATTCCAGATTATCATGTGATCTATGAAAGGCGGTTTGGCAGCTATGAAAATATGAGTGCAGACTGGAATCGGTTTATCGAAAGGTATCGGGAATACATCACAGAGGACACGAAGTTTTTGGAGCGAACCTACGATGATCCGGCAGTGACCTGTCTTGAGAACTGCCTGTATGATATCGGTATGAGTGTGGATAAGAGCTGCCCGCTGGAAAATATAGTGAGGATACAGGGCGGCAGATGCATCGTGTATCATTTTAAAGGCCATGCAAAGCATATTTATGCTGCCTATCAGACCATATTTTTAGTTTGGCTTCCGAAAACGTCTTATGAGATGGATGCTGGCAGGAGCCTGTTTGATATCTACCATCTGGTGGACTGCGATACCATGTATATGGAACTGGATATCTGCGTACCGATTAAGCGCAGGTAAAATAAGGATGATTTCAGGCGAAAAGGGCAAGAATTCAGAAGTTTATAATCATTTGCCTCCTTATAATGGATACCATCACCACAGGTATTCAAGTTAAGGAGGTATTTTTATGAATTTGGAACAGATCAAGCAGAACACAGGAAAGATGATCCTGCAGTTTTCCATTCCGGCAATGATTGCGATGCTGCTTACATCCATGATCACCATAGCCGATGGATTTTTTATCGGCAATTATGTAGGGAAAGAGGGGATTGCGGCGGTGAATCTGGGGCTGCCGATTATTTACCTGTATTTGGGCGTTGGGCTGATGGTTTCCATCGGCGGAGTGGCCATCGCCGGGATGGCTCTTGGCTCCGGGGACCGGGAAGCCTGCAATCAGGTGTTTCGTCAGACGGTTGCCACAACAGCGGCATTCTCCGTTATGATCAGTGTTATCATGGTGTTTTGTTTTCGGCCAATGCTTTCTATCCTTCATGCGGATGGCAAGGTAATCCTGTATTTTCAGGAATATTACCAGATCATGCTGCTGGAGCTTCCGGTTATGGTGATCAATTCCTCTTTCGGCATGTTTATCCGGGGAGAGGGAGATCCAGGGTATTATATGAAGGTCAGTGTCTTAAATGTTGTGCTGAATGTTATTTTCGATGATTTGTTTACTGCCTGCCTTTGCTGGGGCGTTGCAGGAATCGGAATAGCCTCTCTTCTTTCTGCCCTGGTTTCTCTGGCCTGCATCTTGTATTATTTCTGGAAAAAGGCAAGGATCTACCGGCTTGGTGCATTCCGGTTCTCCGGGGCGATCTGTGTGCAGTCGATCTTAAATGGCAGTTCCGAGTTTATCGGGGAGATGTCCACAGGAATTGCCATGTTTGCATATAATTTTGTGATCATGCGGAGAATCGGCGTGGATGGCGTCACAGCATTTACCATCGTAGGGTATCTGGCATACGGATTCAGTATGGTTGTCATAGGCTTTGGACAGGGAGCAAGTCCGCTGATCAGTTTTGTCTATGGGGCAGAGGAGAAGAAGCTGGCTGCAGAGATCCGATCCCGGACAAACCGATATGTGTTTGGGGCAGGAACTGTAGTTTTTCTGCTGATGCTGGGAGGCTCCGGCTGGTATGGCAGTCTATTTGTACAGAATGAAGCGGTGAAGGGAATGATACAGTCAGGAATGATAATTTTTATGATTTCCTTCTTCTTTTCCGGAGTGAATACCATTACATCCTTTTATTTTACTGCCATTGGGAAGGCTTTCGAATCGGCGGTGATCTCATTTGCACGGGGACTGGTGATCCTTTTGGTTTGCATTTTTACGCTGCCGGCTCTGTTTGGGATGACCGGGGTATGGATGGCGGCTCCGGTGACAGAAGTTACCACATTATTGCTTACCGGATATTTCCTGTACAAAGAAAGAAAATTCCGAAATTGGAATATAAATTGAATTTCTGAATAAAATATGCTATGATTGGAAAAAGAAGGTGCAAATAAATGGTTGAACGCAAAGAGTATTTACAGCAGCTGCTTTCGTGGAAGGATGAGCAGGTGATTAAAGTTGTGACAGGAATTCGCCGTTGTGGAAAATCGACGCTGTTGAAACAGTATCAGGACTATTTGTTCCAACATGGCGTGTTGCAGGAGCAGATGATTTCAGTAAATTTTGAGGAGCTGGAGTATGAGCATCTCCTGGATTACAAGGTGCTGTATCAGTACATCAAAGAAAGATTGTGCCCAAACCGTATGACCTACATTTTTCTGGATGAGATTCAGAAGGTACCGTTTTTTGAGAAAGTGGTGGATAGTCTTCATGTGAAAGAGAATACGGATATCTATATCACAGGTTCCAATGCGTATATGCTTTCAGGGGATCTGGCAACGCTTCTTACAGGTCGTTATGTAGAAATTTCCATGCTTCCGCTGTCTTTCCGGGAGTATGTTCAGATTACGGGAATATCCACGGACCAGGCATTTACAGAGTATATGAGAAGCGGCGGAATGCCTTATATTGCTGTAATGGATCGAACGGATGAGAAGGTGGATATTTATCTGGAGGGCATCTATAATACAGTTATAGTGCGGGACATCGAGGACAGGCAGAATCGGAAGGGAAGAGATTCTGATAAACGCAGAATCACAGATATTACGCTTTTGAAAAGTATTGCCCGGTATCTTGCAAGCGTGATTGGGAGCCCGGTGTCTATTAAGAGTGTGACGGATTACCTGATTTCTTCCGGACGCAAGGTTTCTCCGAATACGGTCAGTGATTATGTAGAAGCATTGATTCAGGCTTTTATCTTTTATCCGGCGGAACGATTTGATATTGTGGGGAAGCAGCTGCTGAAGGTTAATAAGAAAATGTATATGGTGGATTTAGGACTGCGCAACCATATTCTTCCAAGGAAACAGTATGACCTGGGATTTTCTGTGGAAAATGTTGTATTTTTTGAGCTTCTTCGGAGAGGATATAAGGTAACAATCGGAAAGAACGGCACAGCAGAAGTAGACTTTGTAGCGCAGAAGCAAGGTGTTTTAACATATTTTCAGGTAACGGCGGATATGACCGCGCAGGAAACATTTGACCGGGAGATGCGGCCGCTGAAAAATATCCGGGACAATTACGAAAAAGTTATTCTCACTTTGGACCGTTTTTCATTGGGGAACTATGACGGGATCAAGGTAGTGAATGTGCTGGATTGGCTTTTGCAATAAAATTTTAGAGCATGTGCATAAGAGAAACAATAAAGCAAAGCAGAATCACGAAAAAAGATTGACTCGAATAAATATTTTCAGTATACTTATATAGTAAATATTGTAGCAGCTGAAAGAAACACGAGTAAATAAACACAAAGCGAAAAATTACAGTATTACGACAATTTTCAAGGGAGGGATGTGTGAACAGTGGGCAAAAAAGTTACACGAGATGATGTTGCAAAGCTGGCTGGGGTTTCGCCGGCGGTGGTCTCTTATGTGATCAACCAGACCAAGACAGTCAGCGAGGAGAAGACGATCGCAGTGAAGAAGGCGATCGAGGAGCTGCATTACAGACCAAATGTTTATGCCAGGAGCTTAAAGACCAATAAGTCCATGCAGATCGCCTTCGTGTGCGATAACCTGCGGAACGACTGGCTGGAGATCGCAGAGAAGATGTTTTTTGACAAGGGATATTTCGTTTCTCATTGTTACAGCCGTGATGGGGCAGATTTTATCCAGATGCTGATCGAGGGCAGATTTGACGGTGTGTTCATGCTGTCCAACCGATATACGGCCAGTCAGCTGAATGAGATCGCCAGGGCGGGTATCCCGATCGTATTGTACAAAACAAGGGATTACAGCTACTTAGAGCCGAATATTGTGACAGTGGCACCGGATATCTATGGAGGTATTTTAAAGACCGTCAGCTATCTGATCGTCAGGGGCCATAAGAAGATCATCCTGGCGCCGCCGCTTCGTTATAATATGAATCTGAGGAAGGGCTACCGGGAGCGGGCATACCGGGAGGCGCTGGAGGAAAACGGGCTGGTATATGACGAGGCTCTGGTCTGCAGGAATACGGATTCTATGGAGGCGATCTTTGCTTCGATCTTTGATTTGATTTTCGGAGGAAAGCCGTCGGAGCGTCCTACCGCCATTGTGGCGGGTGATGATTACCTGGCGGGCCGGATCATCCAGTACTTAAAGAAGATGGGATTGCGGGTGCCGGAGGATATGGCGGTTGTGGGTATGGATAATACCTATCTGTCCGAGATGCTGTCGCCGCAGCTTTCCAGTGTTAATTTTTCTAAGGAGGAATTTTCTGAGAGGCTGGTGGATACCATGCTGGGGCTGATTCAGGGGAAGCAGCCGGCAGATCAGCTTGTTAAAATTTCCCTTTCTGTGCGTGAAAGCACATAAGGGAAATTTTTTAAAAAAACTATTTACACGAGTAAAAATATGTGGTATTATATAGCCAAGCAAAGAGATAAAACCGATAACAGATTGTGAAAGAAATGAACAAAGTAGAAAAAATATGTGCAAACAGTGGACGAAATTTGGATAAATAACGAATATTATGCACAAATATATTGGGAAGCATGACGGGAAATACGTCAATAATTTTTTTCTACAAAATCTACACGAGTAACTAAAGGCCTGCGCCTTTGTTATATAGAAGCACTCAAAAATAATTAAAATGAACCATATGAAAGGAGCTTTAAAATGGCAAAGAAAATCTACGAAGCATGCAGACGTCTTCTGACGATCTGCGCCAACTGTCAACCGGAGGAGAACATCCTGATCGTTACCGATACTGATAGCTTAGAGATCGGTATGGCACTGTGGGATGCTGCAGAGGAGTTCCCAAATAAGAGCATGATTATGATGGAGCCAAGAAAGATGCACGGCGAGGAGCCGACTGCTCTGGTGGCAGCAGCCATGTTAAAGGCTGACGTAATATTTCGTGCCACCAAGTTTTCATTGTCCCACAGCCATGCCAGAAGAGACGCGTGTGCTGCAGGTGCCAGAGATTTAAACTGCTGCGATTACAGCATTGAGATGCTGGAAAAAGGCGGTCTGTACACCGACTTCGAGGCTGACAGAAAGTATGTTGACCAGATGTTAAAGAGCATGAAGGATGGTGATCAGATCCATATCACCACTGAGGCTGGTACCGATTACTATGCAAGCATTAAGGGACACAAGCTGTTCCCGCAGTACGGCATGGTAAGAAACCCAGGTGAGACCTGCTCCCCGCCAGATATCGAGATGGCATCTGGTGCAATCCCAGGAACTGCTCACGGCAAGATCGTAGTTGACGGAAGCATTACCCATCCGGCAATGGGCGTTTTAAAGGAGCCGATCACCCTTTATGTTGAGAACAGCTTTGTAACTAAGATCGAGGGCGGCGAGGAAGCTGAGAGATTTGCAGCAGAGCTGGCAAAGGTTTATGACCCGAGAATGTATCGTGTAGGCGAGATCGGAATCGGCTTAAACCCAGATGCTTCTCTTTGCGGAAGAATGTTAGAGGATGAGGGCTGCAGCGGATACGTTCATGTAGCACTTGGAAATAACGAGACCGACAATCAGGATTTCATCTTACATATTGACATGATGTTCAAGGATCCAACCATCGAGCTGGACGGCAAGATTATCTTTGATCACGGCAAGGTAGTTTTTGACTAAATATTGACGAAAGCTTTTTGCTAATCAACATTCTAACAGGCAATAATACCCCCTAATATCCCCCGCAGACGCCTTCCGCAAAAAGCGGAGGGCGGGGGATCCCCGTAGAAAATAGAAAAGCAACGGTTCGGCATGCTCCAGGGTACGGAGCCGATCAAGACCATAGGAATAAGAAAAAGTGAGGAATTTAAGATGAGTGACGCGATTAAAAACGGCCAGCTGATGCCGGCAGAATTAACTGCACAGATTCGTGATAAATATCATTTCGTTGATGTTGATCCATTTACCAATACCAAGAGATTATTCTTCGATAACTCCGGCGGATCCTTCCGTCTGAAAGCTGCAAGCGACGCATTTAAGAAGGTTGATGATCTTCCTAACTGCGGCGGCCATGGCGGTGCTGCTTCTGATTATCTGGATTCCCTTCGTGTTCAGGCATGTAAGGATATCTCCACCATGTTCAACGCTGAGGGCGGATGTATTGCAACCTCTATGACCGCTTCCATCATCGTATTCGATGTTTCTGAAGTAATCATTGCAAATGTACCTGGAACCAACGTAGTTACCACCGCTCTGGAGCATCCATCTGCATTTGACGGCTGTGCAATCCCTGCTGAGAAGTACGGCAAGGAGCTGAGAGTTGCTCAGACCGATCCAAGAACTGGTATCATCCATCCTGAGGATGTTGTGAAGCTGATCGATAAGGATACCTGCCTGTTGAGCGTTATTATGACCTCAAACATCACCGGCGGTATTCTGGATATCGAAACCATTGCACGGGAAGCAAGAAAGATTAAGCCAGACCTGTTTATCATTTGCGATTCCGTACAGCATACTCCTCACGGTTTAACGGATATGAAGGAGTGGGGCCTTGACTGTGTAAACTTTGCTCCATACAAGTTCGGCGGCGCAAGAGGCCTTGGTGTAGGCTGGTTATCTGAGAGAGTTATGAATCTGCCTCACAGAAAGCTGATCCGCGAGAAGCAGAGCAACTGGGAGATGGGCGGATGTGCACCTGGCATGTATGCAATGTTAAGCGCAATCTTCGATTATGTATGCTGGATCGGTGAGCAGTTCATCCAGACCGAAGACAGAAGAGCACTGTATGTAGAAGGTATGACCAGAATCATGCTTCATGAGCGTGCACTGCTGTACCGTTTACTTCATGGTTCCGATGAGGTTAAGGGTCTTCTGGAGATCGAAGGTGTAAATGTAGCAGTTGAGATGGATGATCTGACCCAGAGAGATCTGATCGTTCCCATCGTATTTGATAAGCTGACCTGCGAGCAGGCATCCAGAGCTTATGAGGCTAAGGGTGTAGTAGTTCATGAGCGTACCGATGCAAGCCTGTACTCTGCACGTCAGGTAAATTCCATCAATCAGCATGGTATTGTAAGAATTTCTCCTCTTCACTGCCATACCTATGCAGATATCGATGAGTTCTTAAAGATCACTGCAGAAATTGCAAAATAATAAAGTTCCTCCTCATAAATCAGCCCCGGACAGCAGTCCGGGGCATTATAGAAAGTACGGTGATTGTGAAAATGCAAAACAATTACAAGGTACGGGAGTTCGGTTAGAAAAAGAGGCAAACAAGTGTTTTCAATAAAAATGACCGCGTTCCGGGGAGGGAAAGCGCGAATTTGAATGCAGCATTAAGAGGTATGGGCTTTAGACTTGAGGGGCTGCTTTGGAAGCATTTGATATAAAAGTAACGTGAAAGGAGAATCACAATGAAAAAGTTTGTAGCATGGGGAATGGCACTCTTGATGGCGGGGGCGTTAGCAGGATGCGGGTCCTCCGAATCTGCAGCACCAGCTGCAGCAGCAACCACCGCAGCAGCAGGGGGCGCAGCGGCGGCAGCACCGGCATCGGGAGATGCATTTACACTGGGACTGATCTGTCCTCTTTCCGGTTCTTCTGCAGTTTCCGGACAGATCTTAAAGAATGCAACGGAAATGGCAGTAAACGAGATCAATGCAGCAGGCGGCATTAACGGCGAGATCCAGATCGTTCTGGCTGAGGTTGATGACGAGGGCGTTCCGGCTACTTCCGTTACCGCTATGCAGAAGCTGGTTGAACAGGATAAGGTAAACGCCGTAATCGGTGCACAGGCTTCCTCCTGTACACTGGCTAACATGGAGATCACTAAGGCTGCAAAGATCCCGCAGATCACACCTGCATCTTCCAACGTTGCAGTAACCCAGAGCGGAAATGACTTTATTTATCAGATGACTGCAACCGATGAGCTTCATATGAGAAACGTTATGAAGTACATGGCAGAGGAGAAGGGCGCGAAGACCTTTGGTATCCTGTATGAGTCCTCTGACTTCGGTACCGGCGGATACAAGATTGCAAGCAGCATCTGCGGTGACTTTAATCTGGAAATGGTTGACAGCGAAGTTTACAATGCAGGCGATACCGACTTCTCCGTTGTATTAGGCAAGCTGCAGAAGGCAAATCCGGATTTCCTGATCTTCTGGGGTTATCACACCGAGGTTGCTATGATCTGCAAGCAGATGCAGCAGTACGGCATCAGCCTTCAGGCAATCGGCCAGGGCTACAACTCTCCTGAGCTGACCAACTTAGGCGGCGCAGCAGTTGAGGGTATCATGATCAGTACCGCGTTCGATGCAGCAAACCCGGATGAGAAGGTACAGGAGTTCGATAAGAAGTACACCGAGCTGTTCGGTGAGGGCTACGACCAGAATGCACCTCAGTCCTATGATGCAGTATATGTAATCAAGGATGCAGTTGAGCGTTGTATCGCAGACGGCAAGGATTACAAGGACGGAGAAGTTCTGAATGAGTATATTGAGTCCACTTCCTGGAATGGTGTAACTGGCACCACCACCTTCGATGAGACCGGACGTATGGATAAGGAGCTGCTGATCATCACAATCGAGAATGGTGAGCATAAGATCGTAAAGAACTGATATCAGGAAGGAGGTTACATAAATGCTATTCCAGCAGGTATTAAACGGCTTAACCAACGGCAGTCTTTATGCACTGATGGCGGTTGGCGTTACAATGGTATATAAATCACTGGGTATGCTGAATTTCGCACACGGCGATGTAATGATGGTGGGCACCTTCATTACCTTGTCCTTCATTCACATGGGCATTCCCTTCTATCTGGCAGCATTAATGGGACTGGCCTGTGCGGCAGTTCTGGGATTCTTACTGGAACGAATCATCCTCCGCAAGGTTAAGTTCTCCTCCTTCGTCAATCTGTTGATTGCAACGGTTGGTGTATCCTACGTTCTTCGTAATACCGGTATGGTTATCTGGGGAACCAGCCCTCAGTTATTCCCCAGCATGTTCCCGGAGACACTGATTAAGATCGGTAGTTTTACCATCACTCCTCAGAGTATCGGCATTATCCTGATCTCTCTGGCCATCATTACCGGCCTGCATCTGTTCTTTACCCGTGTCAAGGTAGGAAAGTGTATGCAGCTTGCCAGCTCTGACGCAGAGGGTGCAGCGATGATGGGCGTTAACGTAGCATTCATGCGTTTCCTGACCTTCGGTATCAGTGCCGGACTGGCAGCGATCGCAGGTATCATGATCGCTCCTCTGACCTATGCCAGAGTGGATATGAGTGCAACCATCGGTATGAAAGCATTTGCGGCAGCAATTCTCGGCGGTATCGGAAACCTGTGGGGCGCACTGTTAGGCGGCGTGATCCTGGGTATCGTAGAGGCAGTAGGCGCAGCTTACATTTCAACTGCATACAGAGACGCATTTTCCTTTATCATCCTGTTCATCGTCCTGTTCGTGAAGCCTACCGGACTGCTGAACAAGAAGATCGAGAATAAACTGTAAAGGAGTGGGACTAATGGCAAAGACAAATAAGAATCAAATGATTAAGATCCTGCTTCTTGCAGCGATCATTATCCTGATCCCGATCCTGACTCCAAACATGTATATCATGCAGATCATCAACATGATCTGTATCTATATCATCCTTGGTACTGGCATCAACGTGCTGACCGGCTTTACCGGACAGCTTTCTCTGGGACAGGCGGCTTTCTTTGGAATCGGCGCTTACACGGCAGCGTTAATGAACACAAGAGGCGGAATGCAGTTCTTTCTCTGCCTGATCGGCTCTATGCTGCTGACCGGTATCTTCGGAGTGATCCTGGCAGTGCCGGCTCTGAAGGTAAAAGGCTCTTACCTGGCTCTGTTAACCATGGGCTTTGGTGAGATCGTAAGAATCGTTATGATCAACTGGACACCGGTTACCAATGGTACTGCCGGTATCCTGGGTATCGAAAGCCCGGTCATCTTCGGCTTTGCGTTTGATACCTTAAAGAAGTATTATTTCCTGATTATGGTATTCGTAATCCTGTGCCTGCTGTATCAGAACACGCTGATCCGCACCAGAACCGGACGTGCCTTCATCGCAGTCCGTGAGGACAATGAGGCGGCAGAGCTGACCGGTATCGATGTGACCAGCTATAAGATCAAGGCATTTGTGCTCAGTGCAGTTTACTGCGGGATTGCAGGCTGTCTGTACGCTATGATGATCAAGTATGTCAGCCCGGATACCTTTACCAACAACATCTCCAGCGTTATCCTGTGGACCGCCATCGTAGGTGGTTTCGGAACCGTTGCGGGACCGGTGCTTGGCGGTATCATCATGCAGGTTCTTCCTGAGGCACTTCGTTTCCTGGGCGACTGGCGTCTGGTTGTATACGGCGTGATCCTTCTGATCGTAATCCTTCGCTTCCCAGGCGGTCTGTATCCGTATATTCAGAAGTTTGTGGATAACCGTAAAGCAAAGAAATCTGCTGGCGCTGCAGCAGGAAAGGGGTGAAATCAATGGCAATTCTTGAATTAAAAGATGTAACAAAGAAGTTCGGCGGTCTGACTGCAGTAGATGGAGTCAACCTGAAGGTAGAACCAAATCAGATCTGTGCATTGATTGGCCCAAACGGCGCAGGCAAAACCACAGTATTTAATATGATCACCGGCGCTTACCAGGTATCCAGCGGTGATGTAATTTTCAACGGTGAGAGCATCTGCGGCAAGAAGCCTCATCAGATCGTAGAAAAAGGAATTGCCAGAACCTTCCAGAACATCCGTCTGTTTAAGTCGGCTACGGTTCTTGACAATGTTATGACCGGATTCCACTGTAAGACCAAAACCGGTATGTTCAATGTGATCCTGCAGCCAGGCAAGTGCCGCAGGGAAGAGGAAGAGTGCCGGCAGAAGAGTCTGGAGATCCTTCGCTTCCTGGGTCTGGAGGATGTTAAGGATAATGAAGCCGGAAGCATTCCTTATGGACATCAGCGTCTGCTGGAGATCGGCCGTGCGCTGGCAACCGGCCCGAAGCTTCTGCTTCTGGACGAGCCGGCAGCTGGTATGAACTCCCAGGAGAAAAAGGAACTGGTGGACATTATTTATAAAATCAGAGATAAGTATGACCTGGCTGTGCTTTTAGTAGAGCATGATATGGAGCTGGTTATGGGTATTTCAGAGAACATTACGGTTATCAGCTTCGGCCGCAGAATTGCTGATGGAACTGCAGAAGAGGTTCAGAACAATAACGACGTAATCGAAGCATATCTGGGAAGGAGCGATGATTAATATGGCAGAGACAATGTTAAAAGTCACCGATCTTGTATCTTCCTATGGAAATATTAAGGCGCTGAAGGGAATCAGCCTGGAGGTAAATAAGGGTGAGATCGTTTCTCTTCTTGGAGCCAACGGCGCCGGTAAGTCAACTCTGATGAAGTCCATTCTGGGAATGGTAAATATTGAAGGCGGAAGTATTCAGTATAAGGGACAGGAGCTGGTTGGAAAGAAGAGCCATGAGATCGTGCCCATGGGCATCTCCCTGGTTCCGGAAGGAAGAAAGATTTTCGTAGATGTATCGGTAGAGAAGAATCTGGAAATCGGTACCTTCTTCCGCAAGAGAGAGAAATCCAGAGACAAAGAGCTTCTGGATATGGTTTATGAGATCTTCCCAAGAATGTATGAGAGAAGAAACCAGCTTGGGGGAACTCTTTCCGGCGGTGAGCAGCAGATGCTGGCAGTAGGCCGTGCCATCATGTCCGATCCGGAATTCCTGATGCTGGATGAGCCGTCCATGGGTCTGGCACCGTTAGTAGTTGCAGAAATCTTTAACGTTATTAAGCGAGTTCATGATATGGGAATCACCGTACTGGTAGTAGAGCAGAATGCAAAGATGGCTTTAAAGATCAGTGATAAGGCGTATCTGCTGAATACAGGAACCATCGTTGCCAGCGGAACCGGTGATGAATTCTTAAAGAGTGACATTTTGACAAGTGCTTATCTTGGTGGAGGAAAGAAGGAATAAAGTTATGAAGCTGGAAAATTTGAAACTGAATCTTGAAACAGAGCTGGTGCTGAATGTAGGAGATCCCATCGGCAAGACCAATGCACCCCGCTGCTACAATAAGCTGTTTGAGCGTCTGGACATGAATGCGATCATGCTTCCCTGCGAGATCAAGAAGGGACAGCTTCCCCAGTTTATCGATGCCTGCCATCTGATGGGAATCCATTATCTGTGTCCTACCATGCCTCACAAGGGAGATTTCGTGGACCTTCTGGACGATGTAGATGAGGCTTCCAGACTGTTCCGTTCCGTCAATGCCATCCGCTTTGATGAGAAGGGAAGCCACGGTACCGGTATGGACGGCAAGGGCGCGATCAAGGCTATGTTAAATGGCGGCGCCAAGCTGGACGGAATCAATGCACTGGTATACGGTGCAGGCGGAATCAGCGGCGTAGTGAGCTACGAGCTGTCCCGTCAGAATGTAAAGAAGCTTTACATTGCCAACATTACCCCGGAGGAGCCGCAGCAGATTGCCAAGGTGCTGCGGGAGAATACAGCCATGGAGGTGGAGGTGCTTACTCTGGATCCTGCTGGACTGGACCGGGCGGCAGAAGATTGTGAGCTTTTTGCTAATTTAACACCTCTTGGCATGAAGGGCTTCCCATACCGCCATGAGTATTTAGGCTTCATCGACCGGATGCCAAAGTCCTCCACCGTATTTGACTGCGTAATCAATCCGCCTATGTCAGAGACCATTGAGGCAGGCAAAAAGAACGGCCTGAACACGGTACCAGGTATGATGATGCTGGTATCCCAGATGGATGTGATCTTTAAGTATCTGTTCAACAAGTCCATCACCGAAGAGGATAAGGATGCATGTATTGAAGAGCTTTGCAATTATCTGAATGTAGAAAAGCCAAGCAAATAAATGGAAATGAGGAAAAGAAAAGATGGCAAGAGTTTCTTATGAAGAGCTTTTAAATGAGTTCAAACGTGTTCTGGTCAGCAGAGGTTTTAATGAAAAGCTGGCAGCGGATGCAGCAACCGTTTTTGCACAGAACAGCCTGGACGGCATCTACAGCCACGGCATTAACCGTTTCCCAAGAGTGGTATCTTACCTGGATAAGGGCGAGATCAAGCCGGAGAATGTTGCTACCTGCGTCAGCGCAGAGGGCGCCATCGAGCGCTGGGACGGCCACAGAGGCTTCGGCCCGCTGAATGCGAAGATGGCCATGGACCGGGCCTGCCAGCTGGCAAAGCAGTACGGCGTTGGTGTGGTAGCACTTGGAAATAACAATCACTGGATGCGGGGCGGCACCTACGGATGGCAGGCAGCAGACAACGGATGTGTTGGAATCTGCTGGTCCAATACCCAGCCGAACATGCCGGCATGGGGCGGCAAGGATAAGAAGATCGGAAACAATCCATTTATCTTTGCAGTACCCAAGTCCAACGGCGAGCATGTGGTAGTAGACTGTGCCGTATCCCAGTTCTCCTACGGAAAGATCGAGGAGGCAAAGCTTAAGGGTAAGCAGCTTCCGGTTCCAGGCGGATATGATGAGGAAGGCAACTTAACCACCGATCCGGCAGCAATCGAGAAGAGCTGGAGAGTACTGCCCATGGGTTACTGGAAGGGCAGCGGTATTTCTATCCTTCTGGATCTGATCTCCACCGTGCTGACCAATGCAAACTCTGTACAGAAGATCGGAACCTTCGGTGATGAGGTTGGTCTGTCTCAGATCATGATCGCCATTGATCCAGGCAAGTTCCAGAGCGCAGAGGTTACCGATGCAATCGTGGATGAGCTGATTGCAGATATCCATTCCTCCGTTCCGGTTGAGGAAGGCGGAAAGGTATTCTATCCGGGAGAGATCGAGATCGGAACCCGCAAGGACAATATGGCAAATGGTATTCCGGTAATTGACGAGGTTTGGGAGCAGATCAAGGCATTTTAATGCTCCTTAGGAGGTTATATATGAAAGCAGTTAAGATAGATGAGCCATGGAAGGTGGCGTGTGTAGACATTGAGAAGCCGGTTCCTGGAGAGGGCGAGGCATTGATCCGGATTGTGACGGCTGGTATCTGCGGCAGCGATATCGGTGCATTCCGCGGAACCAATGGCCTGGTTACCTATCCGAGAGTGATCGGACATGAGCTGGCAGGTGTTGTTGAATCCATTCCAGAAAACAATAAAAATGGAATTAAAGTTGGTGACCGTGTAGTAGTAGATCCATATATTTACTGCGGACACTGCTATCCATGCCGGATCGGCAGAACCAACTGCTGCACCGATTTAAAGGTGCTGGGTGTACATGTAGACGGCGGTATGGCTGAGTACTTTACCCATCCGGCAGACTTACTGACCAAGATCCCCGAGGGAATGACCTGGGAAGAGGCGGCTATGGCAGAACCGCTGACCATCTCTTTGCATGGCATCCACAGAGGCGGCTTTCAGGAAGGCGAGTACTGTGCCATCATCGGAGCCGGCCCAATCGGTCTGGTAGCCGGTATGATTGCACAGGCATACGGCGGACATGCAATTCTCCTTGACCTGGTACAGGAGAGACTGGATTTCGCAAAATCCATCGGAATCGAGCATGTGATCAATTCCGGTACCGAGGATGCAGCGGCCAGAATCGCTGAGATTACAAAGGGTGAGATGGCACAGCAGGTAATGGAGTGCTCCGGTGCCAACGCGGCTATCCGGAATTCTCTGGACTACGTTGCCAACGCAGGACGTATTACCTTCACCGGCTGGCCAAAGAAGGAGACCTCCATCCCCACCGATATGATCACTAAGAAGGAGATCGATATCCGCGGTGCAAGAACCAGCGCAGGCGAGTTTGCAGAAGCTCTGGATCTGATCTACACCAAGAAGGTTGACATGAACAAGATCCTGACCAAGGTGGTATCCATCGAGGAAGCACCTGAAACCATCATCGACATCGAGAAGAACCCAGGCAACTATATGAAGGTGGTTGTCCGGATCGCAGATGATCCAAATCCGGAAAGATAAATAAGATGATCTGCTGATGCAGCTGCAGAATATGTTAAGTCACGCCGTCCGCTAGTCGGGCGGCAGCGGCTTATCAGGAAACGAACAGGAGGATAATATGACTCTGGAAAACGTAACAAATATTGAAGGTTTATTTGAAGTAATTGATCAGTGCAAGGGCAGGGTGGAGCTGGTTTCAGAAGAAGGAGATCAGATCAACCTGAAGTCAAAGCTGGCACAGCTTTTGTCCATTGCCGGCGTATTCTCCAGCGGATATATCAAAGAGCTTGAGCTGAATGTGGAAGAGCCGGAGGATATGGATAAGATCATGGAGTTTGTGGTAAGCGGAGAGTCTGTAGAATAAAGAGAAGGATTTTTGCAGAAATAAAAAAGTCAGCAGTCTGTTACGAGATGTATCAGATTACTGGCTTTTCATTATTTATATTTTTGGCAAAGCTCTTCTAACTTCAGAAAATCATTGCAGCGTTTGGTTAGTGAAGAAACTTCTCCATTAATTTTTATTTGATATAGATTCGCAGCATTTTTGCGGATTTTTTCTTGAATGGATTTTATGTATCGGTACTCAGACAGAAGGAGTGATTTATACTTTGGATTGTGCTCTTTGGAGATATCTACATATGAATATTGTCCGTTTGGCACCGGAAACATATTATTTAAATTGATAACAGCATAATTTTTCACCTTTATAAAATCTAATCCTTCACGCATTCTTTTGTGCTTCTCCTTAAAAGAGGATAGCGGTGCAAAATAATTCATGTCATTGATCGTAAGCACAATCCCAATATATTTCCGCTCATTTTGTTGTCCCTGCTGTTTATTATGGAACAGGTGGGGTGCATATGGAATGAGATAATCCACATAATCTGGAGATACCTGATAAAATTTAATGTTATCCATGCTCTTGCTCCTTTATGTAAAACAAACAGAGACAAGTTACCCTGTCTCTGCTGTTACAGTCGCACTTGGAGTGGCGAAACACTCGCTTGTAACTTTCTTGATGAATGAGCCAAGAGAAGCTCACTTGATAAGTTTCTCATTTAAGGGCTGAGATACACCCACTGTTATGTATTCTTATTATATGCAATTCTATCGAAAAAATCAATACCTGGTGAGTTTTTGTATTGTGAAAAAGCCCTATCTTGCAACCAATATTCGGATATGCTAAAATGAATATGGCCGATCATTCTCACATTAAACGGGGATGCCGGCTACTGTATTGCAGTGGATCTGAGAGCGAAGAATATAGAGTGTATCCTGAAAGAGGTAGCTGTTTCATGAACATGGATTTGACAATTCGTCTTTTTTTCCCAATTCTTCTAATTTTCATGATCTCGATTATTGTGATAAGGATCCGAAAAAAGCTCTGGATGGCGGAGCAGCTTAAGAAGCGGCAGCAGATTGGAAAAATGGGTGAGGAAGATACCATCCGGCATTTGGAAAAGCTCCGGGGCTGCAAACGTATCCTGTGCAATCTGTATGTGCCGGTGAAGGACGGGATCAACACAACGGAGATCGATGGGGTTATGATACACGAAAAGGGGATTTTCGTCATCGAAAATAAAAATTACTCCGGCAGGATCTATGGTGATGAGGAGGAGTTCCGATGGCTTCAGATACAAAAGCAGGGCAGAAGGAAGTGGACCAAGCAGTTCTACAGCCCGGTCCGGCAGAATCAGGCACATATCCGGCATTTGAAGCAATTTCTAATGACAGAAGGCTTTTCATATTTAGAGGAACTGCAGGTGCCGTATCTTTCTGTGATCACCTTTAATGATAAGGCGAAGCTGAAGCGGATCTCCATCTGGTCAGCGGATATCCTGGTGTCGGAAAGCCGGAAGGTAAAGCGGAGGCTGAGGCGGAAGATCAGATGGATGCCCCGGGTGCTTGCCAGGAAGCAGATTGAACAGCTTTATGAGGCTCTGAAGGTACTGGAGAATCCGGGAAAGCGTGTCAGGAGGCAGCATGGAAAGTATCTGGATCATGTGGGATGAAGGCACGGACAGGAAGCCAGATGGAATGCCGGCGAAATGCCCAGCGGAAAGAAGGAAGCAGCATGACCGTTGAGGAATTAAAGGAAAAGGGCGCAGTGTATTTCGAACAGATCGGAACCGGGATCCAGAATCCGGATCGTTACCCCAGCCAGATCAGACGAATGACATATCCAGAGGCCTGTGCTGCTCTGATGGCAGCATGGGAAGAAGCAGGGGAGACAAATGGATTCTGCGATTTTTACTATTTCAGGCTGGAACGAGAGCCGCAGGTGCGGGTCTGTGCCTGTCTGACGGCAGAGGAGCAGCGGTATCTTAAGGAGATGGGACTGGAACTGGAGAAGAAACGGCGGCAAGAAAAGCTGCCGGATATCATCTTTCCTTTGACGGTTCCGCTTCTTCAGATCGCCGCAAAGCTGAACCACCGGGCGATTTTGTTTTCCACCTTTTACTTTACTGGTGATCCGGAAGGGAGAAGTACCTGGTGGGGAAATTATGATCAGGAATATATTATTTTTCGAGAGAGGTGCTATGGGCCCTTGACAGTTCGAAAGTAATGATTGCTCAAGGGTACAAAACGGTTGGAATTTTCAAAGGAGATTTGCAGCAAATCAGGAGAAAATAAATGATTTTGGTTAAAAAAGGAAAGCAGCAGCTAATCACCGGTTTATTTTCTTAAGTAAAACAAGGGCAGAACTATTTATTTTAAGGGGCTGCTATTTTTTAAATAAATTTTCTGCAATTCCTCCATTGACAATTGAAAAACTATCAGGCTATAATCTGTGCAAGGCGATGACGGAGAGAAGTAGCGCATCTTATCGTTCCCAGTGAGCGGAGGACAGTGAGAACTCTGCAAAGTGAATTTGCGTGAATAACACTCCAGCAGCTGCAAACAGAACGTTAAGCCGGAGATATTAGCGGAAAGAAGAGATTTTTCAAGGTTGGTTTCGGCTTGATCAGTAAGGGAGCCGTGCGCTGTGCGATAACAGCAAGGTTTTTCAACCAGTGAGAGACTGCAAGACAGTAATTCAGGTGGTACCGCGGACAATGACTGTTCGTCCTGAGCGTTTGTTCAGGATGGGCAGCTTTTTTAATTTCAGGGTAAGAAAAGGCGGATGAAAGCATGAAGATCGCAATTGATTGCCAATGCTCTGGAAAAAGAAAAGCTCTGACCCTTCCTGTACAGAAAATACGCTGCTGCGTTGATATTCTGTAACTGTTCAGTACCTTCACAGTTACGAGTGTTCGGCGGCGGCGGAAACACTGTTAATTGGAAGTGAGGAGAACATTATGAGCATGATGAACACATCAAACATTTATCGGAGCCGGACATTAGATCAGATCACAGAGGGTGATGTAGGTAAGACCATGAAGGTAGCCGGATGGGTGGAAAACATCCGCGACCACGGCGGCGTGTCCTTTATCGACCTGCGGGATATGTATGGAGTTCTTCAGGTGGTAATGCGGGATACCAGCCTGTTAAAGGGAATTGTAAAGGAAGAGTGCGTGTCCATCGAGGGTGTGATCGATCACCGGGATGAGGAGACCTACAACCCGAAGATCCCTACGGGAACCATTGAGCTGGAGGCTCATACCGTAACAGTTCTGGGGAAGGTTTACCAGACGCTGCCCTTTGAGATCATGACCTCCAAGGAGACCAGAGAGGACCTGCGTTTAAAGTACCGTTATCTGGATCTGCGGAATAAGAAGGTGAAGGACAACATGATCTTCCGTTCCCAGGTGATCAGCTTCCTGCGTCAGAAGATGACGGAGATGGGCTTTCTGGAGATCCAGACCCCGATTCTGTGTGCATCCTCCCCGGAAGGTGCCAGAGATTATATTGTACCTTCCCGAAAGTTTAAAGGAAAATTCTACGCATTACCCCAGGCGCCTCAGCAGTATAAGCAGCTTCTGATGGCATCGGGATTTGATAAATATTTTCAGATCGCGCCCTGCTTCCGTGATGAGGATGCCAGAGCAGACCGTTCTCCAGGCGAGTTCTATCAGCTGGATTTTGAGATGAGCTTTGCCACCCAGGAGGATGTGTTCCGGGCAGGCGAGGAGGTGCTGACGGCGGCATTTGAGAAATTTGCACCGGAAGGCTACCAGGTGACCCAGGCGCCGTATCCAGTGATCAGCTACAAGCAGGCTATGCTGGAGTTCGGCACCGATAAGCCGGATCTGCGGAATCCTCTGCGGATCGTGGATGTGACCGACTTCTTCCAGCGGTGCAGCTTTAAACCCTTCCACAAAAAGACGGTGCGTGCGATCCGGGTGCACGCGGATATGTCCAAGGGCTTTCATGAAAAGCTGTTACAGTTCGCACTGTCCATCGGTATGGGCGGCTTAGGCTATCTGGAAGTGGGAGAGGATATGAGCTACAAGGGGCCCATTGATAAGTTTATCCCCGATGAGATGAAGGGAGAGATCGCTCAGATCGCAGGGCTAGTTCCCGGCGATACCCTGTTCCTGATTGCAGATAAGGAGGAGCGGGCGGCTCTGCTGGCTGGTCAGATCCGGACGGAGCTGGGAAATCGTCTGGACCTTTGCGAGAAGAATGCCTACCGCTTCTGCTTTGTCAATGATTTCCCCATGTATGAGTATGATCCGGAGGAAAAGAAGATCGTATTTACCCACAACCCATTTTCCATGCCTCAGGGCGGCTTAGAGGCGCTGCAGACCAAGGATCCCCTGGATATTCTGGCATACCAGTATGATATCGTCTGCAATGGCGTAGAGCTGTCCTCCGGCGCAGTGCGGAACCATGATTTGGACATTATGGTGAAGGCATTTGAGATCGCAGGCTACACGGAGGAAGAGCTGAAGGCCAAGTTTGGTGCCCTGTACAATGCATTCCAGTTCGGAGCACCGCCACATGCCGGCATGGCTCCTGGTGTGGACCGTATGATCATGCTGCTTCGGAATGAGGAGAACATCCGTGAGATTATCCCGTTCCCGATGAACGGCAACGCACAGGATCTGATGTGCGGCGCACCAAGCGAGGTGACGGAGCAGCAGCTGAGAGAGGTGCATATTAAGATCCGGCAGTGATCCAATGCGATCAGGTCATGATCATGGAAAGGGATGCCTAGAAGAAGGTTTCAATGATTTCGGCAATGCCGTCATGATTTTGCAGAAAAAAGAATGGCTCCGCCTGTTTGATGACAGGCGGGGCCGCTTTGTTTTCTTGATTGATTTCTGTATCAGGTGATTGGTGCCGGGTTGAAGATGCACATGTCGTTGTGGAAGCCGTACTTGTCGCTGTATGGCTCACGGATGCCGCTTGCCACATCCAGGATCATATCGAAGATCTCCTGGCCTACGTCTGCGATGGTTGCCTCGCCAGTTGCAACAGCACCAGCGGAGATATCGATTAAGTCGAACCAGTGGTTCTTCATCTCGTTACGGCTGCAAACCTTGATTACCGGACTGATATCCAGGCCGTAAGGGGTTCCGCGTCCGGTCATAAATACCTGGAGGCCGATACCGCTGGCTACCTGGCTGGGACCGCAGACGATATCGCTGGCTGGGGTTGCCGCATAGATCAGGCCGTGCTTGGTTGGCTTCTGAGCAGGGGAAAGCACCTCCACGATCTGGCTGGTGCCGCTCTTTGCGATGCTGCCCATTGCCTTCTCTACAATGTTGGCAAGACCGCCGGCCTTGTTGCCAGGGGTTGGGTTGGCATCTCTGCCTACGCCGCCGTTGGCAAGATACTCATCGTACCATTTCATTTCTTCTGCAAGGCGGTCACGGGTGTGTGCGTCTGGACAGCGGGCAGCCAGCATATGTACGCCGTCTCTTACCTCGGTAACCTCACTGAACATAACAGTTGCGCCGCCGCGAACCAGCATGTCAGCAGCATAGCCTGCGCTTGGGTTGGCAGAAATGCCGGAGAATGCATCGCTGCCGCCGCACTGCATACCGATCAGCAGGTCGCTTAAAGGAAGCTCCTCACGATGTCTCTGGTTCAGCTTCTGAAGCTTTTTCTCTGCCATTTCCATGATCGCATTCATCATAGCGTCATGACCTGCGTAATCCTGCAGGGTCAGTACGTTCTCAGGAGTGATATCCTCCGGCGGAAGCACACGGTCATAGGTCAGCTTCTCGCAGCCAAGTCCAACTACCATGATCTCGCCGCCGAAGTTTGGATGACGGATCACATTGGTGATGGCGCGGATCGGGATGTATGCTAAGGGGGCATTGATGGCAACGCCGCAGCCGTATGGATGGGTGACTGCTACAACCCCGTCTACGTTTGGATATTTTGGAAGCAGCTCTTTCTTGATCTGCTCAACCGCTACCTTCAGCACACCTGCCGCACACTGAACGGTGGTAACGATACCTAACAGGTTTCTGGTGCCTGCAGGGCCTTCTGCGTTGCGGTAGCCCATCCAGGTGGTTCTGGTAGGCATAGGCAGTTCTTCGTTGGGAACCAGGTTGGTGCCGTATTCCATATTATCTACGGATGGGCTTTCCGGAAGCTGCAGCATGTGCTCATTGATCCAGTCGCCCTTCTTGATGTCGTTGATTGCGTATCCCAGTACCACCCCGTAGCGGATGATCTCGCCGCCTGCCGGGATATCGCAAAGTGCGATCTTGTGTGCCTGTGGAATGTCCTGGTTGGTCACCAGACCTTCCATGACTTCTGTGCCGGCTTTCAGATCCTGGACTGCTACTACCACGTTGTCCTGGTCTTTGATTTTGACATATAATCGTGCCATATAACTCCTCCTGTTCTTGCTTGACCTTTATTGATGAGTCCATTATAATACGAATTGGAGAATAAGTAAAATTAATTATATTTTTTGCAGACTTATAAAAATTAAGCGAAGTAAGGGGAAGCAAGAGGAAGCGCTTTATGGATCTTAAGCAGATTGAATATATTGTAAAAATTGCAGATGAGCACAGCATCACCAGGGCAGCGGAGAAGCTGTATCTGACCCAGTCTGCCCTGAATCAGCAGCTTCTCCGCCTGGAGAGGGAGCTGGGAGCCCAGCTTTTCCGCAGAAGCAGGACGGATTGGAGCCCCACTCCCATCGGGGAGGTTTATCTGGAGAATGCCAGGGAGATCCTGCGGATCAAGCACAGGACCTACAATATGATCAGCGACATGCTGGAGGAGAAGAAGGGCAGGCTTTCCATCGGCTTTACGCCGGGCCGGGGACTTGAGATGTTTACCAAGGTGTATCCCGCATTCCACAAGGCATGTCCGGGAATCGTGGTGGAGCCTAAGGAGCTGAATGTGCACAGCCAGCAGCTTTTGATTGCAAGAGGAGATCTGGATATCGGCTTCCAGACTCTGTCGGAACAGCAGAAGACAGAGGATGAGTACATTTCCCTTGGAAGAGAGGAGATCCTTCTGGCGGTTCCCAGCGTCCATCCCCTGGCAGCAGAGGCGGTGGGAGGCCCCAGGAGGGAAACAGAAGGGGAAGTGGAAGGTGAAATGAAGGAGTTTCCTGTCATTGACCTTGCATTGTTTCGGTATGAACCCTTTGTGCTGATGTACCGGGAATCGACTGTGCGTGCGATCATTGACGGGCTGTTCCGGAAATCCGGCTTTACGCCTAATATTTTGTTTGAGACTGCCAGCAACTCTGCTATCGTTGCCATGGTTCAGTCGAAGCAGTGCTGCGGCATCGTTCCCTATCATTATGTGAAGCATCATCCGGAGGGAGTGGCCTGCTTTGCCTTGAGCGGCCACCCGGAATGGGAGATTGTGGCCAGCTATCAGAGGAATACGTATTTAAGCGATGCGGCCAGAGAGTTTGTGCGGCTGGCGGGGAAATTCTGGTCATCGGAGGAATTGTGAGAGGGCAGATCTGCCGCCATCATGAAATAAGGAGTATAGAATCGATATGAAATCACTTGTAATCGCAGAAAAGCCTTCCGTGGCAAGGGATATTGCCCGGGTATTGAAATGTAATAAAAATCTGAACGGAGCCATTGAGGGAAACAGCTATGTGGTGACCTGGGGATTGGGTCATCTGGTAACTCTGGCAGATCCGGAGGATTATGATAAGAAGTATAAGGAATGGAAGCTGGAGGATCTTCCCATGATGCCGGAGCCTTTCCGGCTGGAGGTGATCCGGCAGACGGCAAAGCAGTATCAGGCGGTGAAGGCCCAGCTTTACCGGAAGGATATCGGGGAGATCATTATTGCCACTGATGCCGGGCGGGAAGGAGAGCTGGTGGCGCGGCTGATCTTAAAGAAGGCGGAGTGCCAAAAGCCCATCAAGCGGCTGTGGATCTCCTCAGTGACGGATAAGGCGATCCGGGAGGGCTTTGCCAATTTAAAGGACGGGCGGGAGTATGATGCTCTGTACGATGCCGCCATGTGCCGGGCAGAAGCGGACTGGCTGGTGGGGATCAATGCTACCCGGGCATTAACCTGCAAATACAATGCACAGTTATCCTGCGGACGGGTGCAGACGCCTACTCTGGCGATGATCGCAGCCAGGGAGAGGGAGATCAAGGAGTTTGTACCAAAGGCTTACTACGGATTGCAGGCCAGGTGGAGGGCAGGGAATAGGATTGGAAATGGAAGCCGGCCGGCGGTTCCGGTTTCAGGGGAACTTCTGCTTACCTGGCAGGATGAAAGGTCCGGCAGCCAGCGCTCCTTTGATAAAGCACGGATCGAGGAGCTCCGGCAAAGGCTCCAGGGTCAGGAGGGCATAGTGGCGGAGGTGAAACGGACCGGGAAGAAGCAGCAGGCGCCGCTTCTCTATGATCTGACGGAGCTTCAGCGGGAGGCCAACCGGCGGTTCCAGTATTCGGCCAAGGAAACGCTGAATATTATGCAGCGGCTGTATGAGAATCATAAGGTTCTGACCTACCCGAGGACCGATTCCAGGTATTTAAGCAGCGATATCCTGCCGACGATCCGGGAGCGGCTGAAGGCATGCGGAGTTGGGCCATACCGGAAGCTGGCAGGCCAGATGGTCAATCAAAAGCTGCCGGAAAAGCCCTTTTTCGTGGATAACAGCAAGGTGTCGGATCACCATGCCATCATTCCTACAGAGCAGTTTGTCCAGCTGGATCATATGACCATTGATGAGCGTCGGATCTATGATCTGGTGGTGCGTCGGTTCCTGGCAGTGCTGTATCCTCCTTATGAGTATGAGCAGCTCCGGCTGACGGTGAAGGTAGGGGAGGAAACCTTTCTGGCTCATGGCAGAATTGTGAAAAATCCTGGCTGGAAGGCAGTATATGAAGATGGATCGGGCAGCGGAGCTCTGACGGAGCTGTATGATGAAGAGGATGCAGATCCGGATGGCAGGGCAGGAGACCGGGATGGAGATCGAAACAGAGAACCGATCCGAAGCCAGCAGCTTCCAGATGTAAAGAAGGGAGACGTTTTGCCTGGGCTGATCTTGACTGTGACAGAGGGAAAAACCAAGCCGCCGGCTCCATTTAATGAGGCGGCGCTGTTATCTGCCATGGAAAATCCAGCTGCTTACCTGGAAACCAGAGATCAGGCCATGGTAAAGACTTTGGGAGAAACCGGCGGATTGGGAACGGTGGCAACCAGGGCGGATATCATTGAAAAGCTGTTTTTAAGTTTCTTGGCAGAGAAACGGGGGCAGGAGATCTTCCTCACATCCAAGGGGCGGCAGCTTCTGGAACTGGTGCCGGAGGATTTGAAGAAACCGGAGCTGACGGCGGAGTGGGAGATGAAGCTGTCAAAGATTGCCAGGGGAGGATTGAAGCGTGCGGTATTTATGCAGGATATCCGGGGATATTCCCAGGAGCTGATCGCCCAGATCAAGGCTGGAGAGGGAACCTTCCGCCATGACAATCTGACTAACGCAAAGTGCCCGGTCTGCGGCAGGCGGATGCTGCTGGTAAAGGGCAAAAACAGCGAAATGCTGGTGTGCCAGGACCGGGAGTGCGGCCATCGGGAAACCATTTCCCGGACCTCCAATGCCAGATGTCCCTCCTGTCACAAGAAGATGGAGTTAAGGGGAAAGGGTGACGGACAGATCTTTGTGTGCAAATGCGGCTACAAGGAGAAGCTGACCGCCTTCCAGGAGCGGAGAAAGAAGGAGGGCGCCGGCGTGTCGAAAAAGGATGTGGCCCGGTATTTGAATCAGCAGAAGAAGGAGGCCCAGGAGCCCATTAACAATGCCTTTGCCCAGGCGCTGGCAGGGATTAAGCTGGATGAGGATGGAAAATGAAAGTAATATGTGATAAGGTAAGGGACGGGATCCGTATCCTGCGGTGTTTTGGCTATGACGGACAAGCCGAGATACCGGAGCAGATCGGAGGGCTGCCGGTTACAGAGCTGGGGGCTTATATGTGTTCGGAAACCGTCCGGCGGCAGGAGCCAGGGGAGAAGTACCTGGCGGAAATAGCAGAAGCCGCAGCAGAATTGGAGCCATGTGCCCCGGAGCTGGTGGCAGCAGAAGCGTTGGAGGACGGAACACCTGCTTTAAAGGGAAATGATCTGCGGTCCGTTTCCCTGCCTTCTGGTCTTAGGAAGATCGGGGCTTACGCATTTTATAATTGTGAAAATCTGGAGCGGCTGGAGTTCTTCAGCAGCTTGAAGGATCTGGGAGCAGGACTGTTTACCGGATGCCTTGGCATTGGACGATTGGATATTCACATGGTTCCAGGTGTGAAATCCTGTTTAAAGGAGGTGCTGGCCGAGCTTCGGCAGACGCTTCGGGTGAATTGTCTGGATGAGCAGGGACGGATGCTGGCAAGGCTTCTGTTCCCGGAGTATTATGAGGAATCCATTGAAAATACACCGGCCAGGATCCTGACTCAGGAGATGCACGGCTGCGGCCATCGGTACCGGAATGCATTCAGCGGAACGGATTTTCAATATCTGACGTATGACAAGCTGTTTCCTCATATCCAGGTACAGGAAAAGCCGGAGCTGGTGACAGAACTGGTATTGGGACGGCTGATGTATCCGGTTCAGCTTTCGGAGGAACGCAGAAGGATCTATGAGGAATATGCAGCCGGACATGGACCGGAGATCTTCCAGGTGGCGGCCAGTCAGCAGGATTGGGGTATTCTGAAATTTGCGGCCAGGGCAGGCTGGTGCAGCAAGGAATGTCTGGATGGAATGCTGGAGGAAGGCAGCCGGAAGGGAGATGCCCAGGCATTGGGAATCCTGATGGATATCCGCCATGAAAGGAAAGCAGGTTTTTTAGAGGAGGATCCAGTGAGAGATGGGCTGATGTCGGGAATTGGAGCGGTATCTGGAATACAGGATGCGGCAGAGGAAGCCCAGCAGCCCAGACGGCGCAGGAGATTTGAGCTGTAGAGGAGAAAGAAAGTCGAGTACAGGAGCGTGTTGTCCCTGTACTCGACTCTGCGTGAACATAATTATAGAAGAAATTTACCGCAGGATGTCGTGGCGGCATTGGCGGTGAGTTTGCTGTGTTATACGATTACTTCCAGGATCCGTTTGTTCTCATATTGCAGTTCTTGGATTCCAATCGTTTTCTTTTTATTAAAGTTAAAACTCAGCAGGTATCCTTGTTCTTTATGATAATAGTTGAGATATTCGAACAGCTGTTTTTTCCCGCGTTCCTCGTATTCTTTTCCGTGCCATAGCTTTAATTCGATAATAAACTGTTGTCCGTGATAGTCAACAATAATATCGGTTCGCTTCTGATCTCTGGTCTGTGCTTCGATATAATAATTTCCGGTGCCATTGATAATTGGCTTCAAAAAAAGCAGGAACAGTTTTCGGCCTTGATTTTCTACAAAAGCTTCATCGGTCGGATTATAGAGCTCTGTGTAGTATTCAAAAAATTTTTCCATAACAAGCTTCATCTGAAGCATTCCATGAACGATGAATTGATTTCGGTTTGCTGATGCTGCCTGATAGATGGCATTTCCGACCATATCTTCGGATAAAAAGTAATCATATAGACGGACTTCAAAGATACGATTTGCTACTGCGACCGAAGAATCCCTGTCTTTTAAAAAGCCAAACATGGTACCTAACTGAATGGTTTCATTATCGGCCTGATAAGGATAATGATTGCCAACAAAGAGGATGTCTTGAATTAATAATTTTAATTTATGGTGGTCAGACAGTTTTTTTATAATGTCATCAAATAAAGTATTTTGCTCTTTTAGCAGGAGCTTGATTGCAGCCAGAAAGCCTTCTTGTGTCCATACGGAGCATAAAGAAGGAAACTCACTGTTTTTAGAAACAACCTCGTCCATCAATTTACAAATTTGTGATACCAGATAAGGGTACCCAGAAGTATAGTCGTAGATCAACTGGCTGATTTCAGCAGCATTGATTTCTATGTTACAGTCTGCGGCATATTCCAGCAGCATAGCCTTGATTTCAACTGTGGAAAAACTCATATCAACAGTGAATTTTGCAGCGATATTCCAAGGACTGTTGTATCGGTGTTCTTCATTCGGGCGAATTTTTAATTTTAAATTTTTAATATCATAAACACCAGTCAATATGACGGACTGAAAAGTGGCAATCCGTTTCCGTTGAAGATATTTCATCCGAAGTGTACCCAGAAAATCCAGAAATATCTGATTATTGCAAGCGTTATCTACCTCATCAATTAGCAAGATAACCGGCCTTCTGGCAGATTGGCATAATTCCCGGATCAATTGATTTAAACCAGTGAAGTTAATGCGAAGGGTACCGTCTGCAATTTTTTCTAGTTTATTGATAGATTCCTCTGAAATGGAATCTCGGTTATCTTCGTCCAGGCTGTCTAATAAAAGAGTACAAAAATTTTGATTAAAATCATAGCTGCTTTCGTAAGAGGAACGGTCTAATCCTTCAAAGGATAAGAAGAATACGGTATAAGTTTTCTTTAGTGTGCGGAACAGACCTTCCAGTAAAGTGGTTTTCCCAAATTGTCTGGCACGATTGATGCAGAAGTATTCACCTTGCTGGATCATTGCAGTAATTTGTTTTAGTCTGCCATCAATATTTACCATATAATGCTCTTCTGGAAAACAGGTTCCGGATACATTAAAGCGTTTACGCACAAAAACACCTCCTCTTCGATTATTTCATGTTATGGCAGCATTTGCACCGTCAATCGGATTACCCGGGTTAAGCAGCGGTTTCGGCAGTATGCTGTATGTAATAGTGTAACACATTTTATAAAAAAAGAGAAGGTTCTCAATCTCCGGCTTGTAATTTGCGCCCATGTGGAATATGATAGGAATGGCATGAGTTCAGCCTTCCATGCTGAAATGCCGCCGAAAATGAATGAATATCAGGAGCAAAAAATGCAGAAATTACATGAAACCGTATTATACTATCATACGAATGAAGCCGGCAGCGAAAAGCGAGTGAGGCAGCTGAAAAGCGTTATGGTTCGTATGGGTGTGCGTATCAAGAATATAGATCCGGAGCAGGTATTCGAATCAGTTGGGTACCTGGCCGGGATGCCTGGATACCAGTCCAGAAAAGAAGAAGGAGAAGCCAGACCGTCTCAGGAGGCCGGGCAAAGCTTAGAATCTGTGCAGTTTCCGGTTATCGGTCAGGATGTGCTGGTACTGCGGAATTTTACCAGCGGACGGATGGATTTCCTGTTTTATAATCTGAAAAAGGCGGGAGTTCCGAAAATTGACTTAAAGGCTGTCATCACACCGCAGAATGCAGGATGGACCTTCTATCAGCTTTATCAGGAACTGGAAAAGGAGCATGCTGCTGTTCAAAAAATAACAGATTAAAATCAGCAGAAGGAGGCATCAGCGATGATCGACCCTACAAGACACCGGCAGCTGCAGGAGCTGGATCAGGTAGGCTTATGTGTGAAAATCCTTACCATGTCCAGAAATGAGCTGTATCTGAATATGCGGTTCCTGGATGTGTCCTTAAGCAGTCTGGGATTTGAGGCGGACTGGAACCGGAGGGGGATCGCCACAGATGGATTTCTGATCTATTATGGACCAGATTTTTTGATTGAACTGTACCGGCAGGGACGGGTGATGGTGAACCGGGCGTTTCTTCATATGCTGTTTCACTGTCTGTTCTGCCATATGGATACCAGAAAAGGGAGAGATCCGCGGCTGTGGAATCTGGCCTGTGATATTGCCATGGAATCGGTGATTGATGGTCTTTACCAGAAGTGTGTCCACCGGCCGCCGTCCATGTTCCGCCGGGAGACCTACCTGCGGTTTAAAAATGCGGGATTGGCTGTGATGAATGCAGAGGGAATCTATAAAAAGCTGGTGGAAATGAAGTTTAATGAGAAGCAGCTTGACCGGCTGACCGGGGAGTTTTATGTGGACAGCCACGACCTGTGGGAGCAGGAGATGCCAAAGAGCCAGATGATCCGCCGGCAGAATCTGTGGAAGGACAACCGGGAGAAGATGCAGACGGAGATGGAGACCACCGGCTCTAAGGATCCGTCAGAGGACAGCCGGGATCTTTTGGAGCAGGTGCAGGTGGAGAACCGGGAGCGGTACGATTACCGGGCATTCCTGAGGAAATTTGCAGTGCTGAAGGAGGAGATCCAGGTAGATCCGGATTCCTTTGACCCGGTGTTTTATACCTATGGACTGGAAATGTATGGAAACATGCCGCTGGTGGAGCCTTTGGAAACGAAGGAAGTGTACCGAGTGGAGGATTTTGTGATTGTGATCGATACCTCCATGTCCTGCTCCGGGCCGCTGGTGCAGCGGTTTCTGGAGGAGACTTATTCGGTATTGTCTTCATCAGAAAGCTACTTTCATAAGGTAAATATCCATATCATTCAGTGCGATGAGAAGATCCAGTCGGATGTGGTGATTACCAGCCAGGAGGAAATGAAGAATTATATGGAGCATTTCACCATCGCCGGGCAGGGCGGCACTGATTTTAGGCCGGCATTTGAGTATGTGGCCGGGCTGCAGGCGCGGCGGGAGTTTACACGGCTGAGGGGCTTGATTTATTTTACAGATGGAAAAGGCATTTATCCAGTGCAGAAGCCGCCCTATGATACCGTATTCGTGTTTATGAAGGACAGCTATTCGGATATTTCCGTGCCGGGGTGGGCGATGAAGATCATCCTTTCTCCGGAGGATCTGGGCCAGGAACCGGGAGTTTTGGCTGGGGATGCACAGCGGCAGGCTGCCGGAGGGGAGCAGACGGAAGCGGGAGGCCGTGAGCAGAAGCCGGACGGCTGGTGGCTGGAGGATGAGATTCCAAAGGATGATATGCAGTGGTAGCAGATAACAGAACAGGAAAAGGGAGAACGATCAACTATGAATATAAAACGGGCAAAGGAAGAGATCAAGGATACCATCGAAGCGTATCTGTATAAGGATGAATTTGGCGCTTACGCCATTCCTATGATCCGGCAGAGGCCGGTGCTGCTGATCGGCCCGCCAGGAGTGGGAAAGACGCAGATCATGGAGCAGATAGCAAAGGAATGCAGAATCGGTCTGGTAGCCTACACCATTACCCATCATACCAGGCAGAGCGCAATCGGCCTGCCTTTTATTGAAAAGAAGTCCTACGGCGGAAAGGAATATTCCGTCACAGAGTATACCATGAGTGAGATTGTGGCATCGATTTATGATAAGATCGAGGCTACCGGATTAAAGGAAGGTATTTTGTTTATCGATGAGATTAACTGCGTTTCAGAGACCCTGGCCCCTACCATGCTGCAGTTCCTTCAGTGCAAAACCTTCGGAAGCCATAAGATCCCGGAGGGGTGGGTTATCGTAGCTGCCGGAAATCCACCGGAGTATAATAAGTCGGTGCGGGATTTTGATGTGGTGACGCTGGACCGGATCAAGAAGATCATAGTGGAGCCAGATTTTGAGGTGTGGAAGGAATATGCCTACCAGGTGAATATTCATCCGGCAATCCTTGCTTATCTGAATGTGAAAAAACAATACTTCTGCCATATTGAAACTACCGTGGACGGCCGAATGTTTGCTACGCCAAGAGGCTGGGAGGATCTGTCACGGCTGATCCAGGTGTATGAGCATTTGGGTAAGCAGGTGGACCGGGAGGTGATCGTCCAGTACCTTCAGCATCCGAAGATCGCCAAGGATTTTGCCAATTATCTGGAGCTTTATGATAAATATCAGAATGAGTATCAGGTAGATGAGATTCTGGCCGGTGTGATCCGGGAAAGCCTGTGCGATAAGCTGGCAAAAGCAGCCTTTGATGAGAGGCTGAGTGTGGTGGGGCTTCTGCTGTCAAAGCTGGGCAGCCGGTTTGGCGAGGTGCTGCGGCAGGAGGAGCTGATGGGGCGGCTGATGAACGTTCTGAAGCGGTTCCGGCAGGCTGAAGCTGATGGGGCTGGCCAAATATCAGAATTACTTCGGGAAACGGAGCAGGAATGGGAAGGTCTTAAGAAGCAGGAGCTTCTCACCAGGAAGGAGGATCTCCTTTACCGGAATGTGATGAAAAAGCTGGAGGAGTATCGTTCGGCACTGATTCTGTGGGAGAAGGAGCCTGGTCAGGCTGCATCTTCCGGGGAAGGAAAGGTGGATGATGCCGGGGCATCCAAGGGCCTTGATGCAGCGTGGGATTTCCTGCGGGAGAGGTTTGCTGCAGACAGTGATGCCTTTGAGGACAGCTTTGACCAGGCCTCCCAGATGCTGGAGCATGGATTTGATTTTATGGAAGCCGCCTTTGGCGACAGCCAGGAGATGGTGATCTTTATCACAGAGCTGAATACCAGCTTTAACTGTACTAAATTTTTACAGGAATATGACTGTGAGCGGTACTATCAGTACAATAAACGGCTGCTGTTTGATGATGCAGAGCAGGAAATTCTGGCCGGAATGTAGCTAGAAGGAGTTTAGTATGCCAAGATAAAAAGTAAACCCGCAGAGCCGATCACAAACGAGGAAAAGTCAGAAGCTGTCTGTGGAAAAACAGGTATAAAATCCCCGTCTCTGTGGAAAACTTCCTGATATAGAATCAGAACATGAAAAGATATAAAGGAGGTTTTCTCTTATGAACAAAGCATTAGACAAAACTGCGCTGACGATCAGCATCATTGGTGCTGTGAATTGGGGGCTGATCGGATTTTTTAACTTTAACCTGGTGGCATTTCTGTTTGGAAGCAACTGGCTGGCAAGAATTATCTATGCCCTTGTGGGGCTTTGTGGTTTGTATTTGCTGACCTTTTACGGCCGGACGAAGGAGATGGCTGCCGGCTGATCGAAAGGATATGTGGTTACGTTTACAGGGAACAAGAAACTGTAAGGTGAGAGCTGGGAGACAGCTGGGAAGACATTGGAACCGTCATGATACAAGATGAAAAAATCTGCAGATTCCGGATAGAGGATCTGCAGATTTTTTATGCCCTCTTTTTTTGCTGCCTGTTTTATGATACAATGCAGGTAACTGTTCCGTAGGTCTGCGCAGGGTCTGCCCCAGCGGAGCGAGGGCACTGAACAGTTATCAATACAGATGCACGGAGATTTCCCGTGTATCAGCACACAAATTTTGGAGGAAAGCATCATGATTTTTATTGGAGGAATCAGCCAGGGTTCAAAGATTCTGCAGTATGTGGGCTCGCTGATGTGTAAATACTGCGGCAGCCTGGCACAATGCCAGGTGATCATGACATACTATTATTTCAGTTTTTTCTTTATTCCCTTATTCAAATGGAATAAGCGGTTTTTCGTCAAGATGTCATGCTGTGAGGCGGTTTATGAGCTGAATCCTGAGGTGGGAAGAGCCATTGCCCGGGGAGAGCAGGTGGAGATCCGGAATGAGGATCTGAAGCTGGTGGAGGACGGAAAGCGCCGGTATGGAGCGTATGGACAGACAGCAGCACAGGATCAGCAGGGGGATCAGACCCCGGACCCGGAAAAAACCTTGAGATGCCCCATCTGCAAGCACGAATCACCGGGGAATTTTAAATATTGTCCCATGTGCGGACAGCGGCTGCAGTGATGGATCCGCAGTCAGGACAGGAGAGGAAAGAAAGCATGCAGACAGAAAAGACGATACAGGCAGTGATATTTGATATGGACGGCGTTTTGATCGACAGTGAGGTGATTTATCTGGAGGATCTGCTGGCCTTTGCCAGGACATTAAATCCCCAGGTGCAGAAGTCGGACATTTTAGGAACCGTAGGAAAGACGGCCAAGGATACATGGGAGATCATGGAGGCAGCAATTCAGAGCAAAAAGAGCTGGCAGGAGCTCAGACAGCTGTACCGGGGCTGGAGCAATGTGCAGGATAGGGTGGATTATCAGGAGATTTTCCGGCCGGAGGCAGCAGCGGTTTTGGAGGAATTAAAACGCAGAGGTTACCGGCTTGCGGTGGCATCCTCCACTCACAGGCAGCTGGTGCTTCATGTACTGTTCAGCAACGGAGTGCTGGATTATTTTGATACAGTAGTTACTGGCGATATGTTTGTACGGAGCAAGCCGGATCCGGAGATCTATCATTATACAGCAGGAACCTTAGGAGTGAAGGAGGAGCAGTGCTTCGTGCTGGAGGATTCCACTGTTGGAATTACGGCGGCTCACAGCGCCGGGATGACAGTGGCGGCGCTGATCGATGAGCGGTTTGGATTTGACAGGAGTCTGGCGGATCTTGAGGTGGAAACGGTGGGGGATATTTTGAATTATCTGTAGACGAAAATGACATGGAAGGCAGCATGACTGCTATGAGATTATGGGCAAATAGCCAGGCAGGAGGCTCACGAATTATGAAATCAGATGAAGCATATTTAAGTAATTCTGGAAATTATACGGTATTTCAGTTTCGGGATCAAATAATCCGTTTTTTGGCACCATATTCGCTTGAAAAATACAAAGAAGTAAAAGAATGGGACAGAGGGTATCTTGTAGTTACTGCAAAATACAAGCACAATGAGGTAGAGGAAGAGGAATATATAGATCTGATTCCAATACTTCGGAATTTATATTTTGATGTAGATGAGTTTTTAGGCTTAATAAAGAATGTGAGGGTTTTGTATGATTGATATTATCCAAGTGGCAGATGGAGCGGATGGGCTGCTTATAGTAGCAAAGGATTTTATGAGAAATAGTATTATTTTGAAGCTCCTATAGCAGGGAGGGATAGAAGGAGGAGAAACGTATGATATTAATAAAAAATGGCAGAGTAATCGACCCGAAATCAGGTTTTGACGGAGTGGCAGATGTGATCCTGCATGAGGATAAGATCTGCAGGATCTTAAAGGATAAGGAGCAGTGGCAGCAGTCCGGCATTTATGAAAACATGATGGAGGAAGTGATCGATGCCGCCGGCATGACGGTAGCGCCTGGTCTGGTGGATGTTCATGTCCATTTCCGGGATCCGGGGCTTACCTACAAGGAAGATATCCATACCGGTGCGGCAGCAGCGGCGAAGGGCGGCTTTACTACGGTGATCTGCATGGCGAATACGCAGCCTAAGGTAGATACGGTGGAGACACTGCAATACGTTCTGGAGGAAGGGAAAAAGACGGGTATTCATGTGCTGTCCTGCGCAGCGGTGTCGAAAAATTTCGGCGGCGGGGAGCTGACGGATATGGAGGCACTGAAGGCAGCTGGGGCAGCTGGCTTTACCGATGACGGCATCCCCTTAAAGGATGAGAAGTTTGTGAAGCAGGCCATGGAGGAGGCGGCACGGCTTGACCTTCCCATCAGCCTTCATGAGGAGAATCCGGCTTTTATCCAGCAGAATGGAATTAATCATGGATCGGTTTCAGATAAGCTGGGAATTTATGGATCTCCGGCGCTGGCAGAGGATTCCATGGTGGCAAGAGACTGTATGATCGCGCTGGCCACCGGCGCAGCAGTGGATATCCAGCATATCAGCTCCGGCAATGCAGTGGCGATGGTTCGCCTGGCGAAGAGCCTGGGAGCCAATGTGTGGGCAGAAGTGACACCTCATCATTTTACTCTCACGGAGGATGCTGTGCTGGAACATGGAAGTCTGGCGAAGATGAATCCGCCCCTGCGAACAGCAAGGGACCGGGAGCTTCTGATCGAGGGCCTGAAGGACGGCACCATTGATATGATCGCCACGGATCATGCGCCTCACAGCGCGGAAGAGAAGGCACAGCCCCTTACCAAGGCACCCAGCGGGATCATCGGCCTGGAAACCTCTCTGGCGCTGGGGATTACAGAGCTGGTGAAGAAGGGGCATCTGACTATGGTGCAGCTGATGGAGAAGATGAGCTGGAATCCCTCCAGGCTGTATCACTTAGACTGCGGACGGCTGGAGGAGGGAGCGCCGGCAGATCTGGTGATCTTTGATGAGAAGGAGCGCTGGACGGTGAAGGAGTTTGCTTCCAAAGCTGTGAACAGTCCGTTTATTGGGGCAGAATTAGAGGGAAAGGTGAAATATACCATCTGCGGCGGCAAGGTGGTGTACCGGGAGAGATGACAAGGAAAATCGCAAAAACATATCGGATCCTTCTGCTGGATGTAGACGGAACCCTTCTGGATTTTAATGAATCGGAGCGGCAGGGGATCTCGCGGGTGCTGATCCACTATGGATTTCCCGCATCGGAGGAGCTGCTTTCCTGGTATCATGATGTGAACGAACAGTTTTGGCAGGCATTTGGCCGGGGTGAGCTGACAAAGCAGGAGCTGTTAGATACTCGTTTTACCATCTTTTTCCGAATGCTGGGGAAGGAGGTAGACGGGCTGGAGGCAGAGGGAATCTACCGGGAATTCCTGGATGGTTCCGCGATCCTGATTCCGGGGGCGCTTGAAACCTGCCGGTATCTTTCGGATAAATACGACTGCTATGTGGTTACAAACGGGACTTCGGCCACCCAGTATAAACGTCTGGCCCTTTCCGGGCTGGACCGGTACATGAAGGATGTGTTCGTGTCGGAGGATGCAGGAAGCCAAAAGCCGCAGAAGGAATATTTTGAGTATTGTTTTTCCAGAATCTTCCCGGAACGTCCTGAAATTGGGGAGGCGGAGAAGAGCCAGATACTGATTGTAGGGGATTCCCTCCATTCGGATATGCTGGGCGGTAATCATGCGGGAATCGACACTTGTTGGGTCAATCCGGAGGGGCTGACGGCAGGGGATGAATTTCACATTGACTATGAGATTCAGAATGTAGCGGAACTTCAGAAGCTGCTGTAATCAATATGTTAAAGGAACGGTTTTAGAAGAAAATCAGTTTTCGCTGATTTTTTTCTTTACATAGACGCTTTCGTGTGCTAATATGGTAACGTGTTATCACAATGGCAAAAGGATGCATTGAATCCCTGACAAGATTCAGGGTGGCATGATTTGTGTATGAGGAGGAGAACGATTATGAAAAAACAGATTACAGCAGCTATGTTGGCCGGAGTAATGGCATTCTCTCTGGCAGCATGCGGAGGAAGCAGTACCGCAACCACAACAGCAGCACCGGCAGACACCACAGCAGCAGAAGCTTCTGCAGAGGATACCAAGGCAGAAGATACTACAGCAGCAGAGAGCAGCCAGGAGGCGTCAGAGGCAGCTTCCGGAGAGAAGAAGACATTTATCGTAGGCTTTGACCAGGATTTCCCGCCTATGGGCTTTGTAGGAGATGACGGAGAGTACACCGGATTCGACCTGGAATTAGCAGCAGAGGTGGCGGAGAGACTGGGTATGGAATTTGTTCCCCAGCCAATTGCCTGGGATGCGAAGGATATGGAGCTGGAGTCCGGCACCATTGATTGTATCTGGAATGGATTTACCATTACCGGCCGTGAGGATGGCTATACCTGGAGCGAGCCTTATATGGATAACAGCCAGGTATTTGTAGTGGCAGGTGATTCCGGAATCAGCACACTGGCTGATCTGGCAGGAAAGATCGTGGAGGTTCAGACCGATTCTTCTGCTGAAGCAGCATTGAAGGAAGATGCAGAGCTGACAGGTTCCTTTGGACAGCTGCTGACTGTAGCAGATTATAATACTGCATTTATGGATCTGGAGCAGGGGGCAGTGGATGCCATTGCCATGGATGTGATCGTGGCAGGTTATCAGATCGAGCAGAGAAATGCAGATTTCGTGATGCTGGATGAGTCCTTGGCTTCTGAGGAGTACGGCGTGGGCTTTAAGAAGGGCAATGAGGAGCTGAGAGATCAGGTTCAGGCTGCTCTGGAGGAGATGGCCGCTGACGGCACTTTAACAGAGATTTCTGAAAAGTGGTTTGGCAAGGATGTAACCACGATCGGAAAGTAATCAGGAAGTAATTCAGAACGTGATGGGATCTGTCTGCTGAAGCAGATCGTTTTTAGAGTGAAGGCAGAGCCGCTGTCGAGGATATGGTTTGACAGCGGCTTTTTGTTACATAGGAAACTCCTTCAGATGTGGAGGAAGGGCTTTTGCCCTTGGCTGTGAAAAAGAAAAGGAAGAAAGTAGGGAATGATATGGGAATCGGACAGATTGTAGGCCAGCTGGCAGGAGGAATGATGACCAGCATCCAGATCTTTGTGGTGACGCTGGTGTTTTCGCTGCCCTTAGGACTTGTGGTAGCTTTCGGAAGGATGTCGAAAAATCCGGTGATTCAGGCCATCGTAAAGTTTTACATCTCCATCATGCGGGGTACGCCGCTGATGCTGCAGCTGATGGTGGTTTACTTCGGGCCGTACTATCTGTTCCGCATTAAGATCGGAAGCGGCTACCGCCTGTGGGCTGCTTTTATCGGCTTTGTGATCAATTATTCCGCTTACTTTGCGGAGATCTACCGCAGCGGGATCCAATCCATGCCGGCAGGGCAGTATGAGGCAGCCAAGCTGCTGGGCTACAGCAAAAGTCAAACCTTTTTTATCATCATTCTTCCCCAGGTGATTAAGCGGATTTTGCCGTCTGTGACCAATGAGGTGATCACCCTGGTAAAGGATACCTCCCTTGCATTTACCATCAGTGTGCTGGAAATGTTTTCTATTGCAAAGGCGCTGGCATCCTCCCAGACCAGCATGATCCCATTTGTGGCAGCCGGATTATTTTACTATATCTTCAATCTGCTGGTGGCAGTTGGAATGGAAGCGATCGAAAAGAAGCTTTCTTACTATAATTAGGACAGGGGGAACTGGAAATGAACGTATTAGAATGCAGTCATGTGAAAAAATCCTTCGGGGAGCTGCAGGTTTTAAAGGATATCTCCCTGACCGTGGGGGAAGGCGAGATCTTATCCATCATCGGGCCCTCCGGCTCCGGAAAGTCTACCATGCTCCGGTGTGCAACCATGCTGGAGACCATGGACAGCGGCCAGATCGTTTATCTTGGGAAGCGGGCAGCCTGGACCGGGGCGGACGGAACCGCTGTCTACGCCTCGAAAAAGGAATTAAAGGAGATCGGAAGCCAGTTCGGGCTGGTGTTCCAGAATTTTAACCTGTTTCCTCATTTTGATGTATGGAAAAATATCACCGATGCTCCTCTTCGTGTGCAGAAGCGGAGGAAAGAGGAGGTCTTTGCCCAGGCAAAGGATCTGATCCGGAAGATGGGACTGGAGGGAAAGGAGCATGCTTACCCTTGTCAGCTTTCCGGCGGGCAGTGTCAGCGTGTGGCCATTGCCCGGGCCCTGGCATTGAATCCGAAGATTCTGTTTTTTGACGAGCCTACCTCAGCCCTGGATCCGGAGCTGACAGGGGAGGTGCTGAAGGTGATCAAATCCTTGGCAGATCTGGATATCGCCATGGTGATCGTGACCCATGAGATGGCATTTGCAAGAGATATTTCTGATAAGGTGATCTTCATGGCAGACGGCGTGATCGTGGAGGAGGGAACGCCGGAGGAGGTATTTGCCTCCGGCAATGAGCGGACCAGGGCATTTCTTGGAAAATACAGGGATATGCTTAGTGAGAATGGGGAGTAACAATGGCAAATAAAATCAGGAACAGGATTGCCAGGCTGTACAGGGTAGCGCTGATATTAAATATGGCAGCATAAGAATAATGCATGGCAATATATCCGGCGCCAATCGGAGCGATCCCCTGTCCTAAATCGGTGAACAGCAGAAAAATGCTTGATGCAGTTCCGCTCCGTTTTGGGCCAAGGAGGCGGATGCATTCTGCCTGAAGCATCGGATGAAGCGTTCCCTGCCCCAAAGCTTTGCAGGCGGCGGCAAAAAGGAGAGGAGTGAGAGTCAGAGCATTTGAGATGAACAGACATTCTGTTGCCATCAGAAATAATGAGGGATACAGGATAACATGCAGCATATATCGGTCGGCAAGCTTTCCGGTAATCGGTCTGCTGCAAGTCAGGATAATCATATAAGTTGCAAAATACAGAGAGATCGGAGTAATTTCACGTTCCTGTCCAAGCAGAACCAGAAAGGTGGACTCGATTCCATTGGTGGCGGACAGAAGAGCACCCAGGAAGCAAAAGGGCAAAAGGTGGAAAATGTCTGATGGATTCTGGAGAATGGAAGCAGATGCTTTTGATACCTGCGAGGACATGTCATGCAAAGCAGAGGGGGATAGTCTGTCCGTTTTGTTAATGGCTTCTCCATAAAAAAATCGATGCCAAAATAAAAGAAAAAGAACCATCAAAATTAACATGATACTTCCTAAAAAAATCCAAGATACTTTTGAGGAAATGGTGCGGAGAATCGCGAGTCCAAGATTCATTCCCAGGGAGGAAGAAAGTATCTGCCCCATACCATAATAGCTGATTCCTTCATGGAAGCGAGAGGATGGAATTTCTCGGCTGATTAAAACAAAGCAGGCAGTACTGCTAAACGCATAAAAGATTCCTTGGCAAAGGCGAAGAAATACAATTAATTTCAGGGACGAAGACCAGTACAAGCCCAGGATCGAAAAGGCCAGTAAGCAAGAGGCGAGAGAAACAATGTGAAATGGATTTCGTTTATCAGCCAATGTGCCGGATAATGGACGTGCCAGAATGGAAATGATGGAAAATAATCCAGTAATAAATCCGGTTGCTGTCAGATTCATTCTCAGGTCAACTGTGGTATATTCTGTTAAAAGTGGGATTAAAGAATAAAATAATGCAGAGAGACTGATTGAATACAGCAAAAGCATAGAAAATCGAATGTTCCAAAGGTGATCAGATTTCATATGGACTCCTTTCCAGAAAACGAGTAAAAATGGGAATATATTGTTAGTAAAGATGGCTAGAAATCAAAAGCCGCAGCAGATTCAAGGGATATCTGCTGCGGCTTTCCGCTTTCTGATAAATAGGAAAGTTAAATGGCAGTTTCAAATGATTTGTTTAAGAAATTGGTTCAAACAGATCTTCAAGACCTTCCAAAGCAGGGAGTAGCTTTGTTACACCACAGGTAAAGAAGATCATGCGGATTACTTCGAAGATTTCGTCAATAGTAGCACCATTCTGCAGGGCCAGCTTTGCATGAACCTTCATTGTGGTTTCTGTGCCGGTAGCCATGCCAATGGCCATGACCATAAGTTCACGATATTTTCTGGGGATTTCCACATCACGTTTGTTGCAGTTTAAGTATTGCTGGAGGAATGCATTGATCAGGTTTGGGTCATTGCCCATGATCTGATGGGAATTCAGGAGAGAGCCTCCACGGGCTTCTTTTAATTCGCTCATAATTTCACGGGCGCGGGCCAGCTTTTCAGGGTTTTCTTGTTTCATAAAATTCTCCTATCATTTTTGGTAAATTTCTTTGTTTACGGCTTGAGCCGACGGGTTAGCCGGCAAGTTAGTATATGGGTCAATATACTTACATGCCATATTTGGCTTTTAGGAAATCAGGAGCATAATTGGGGAAGAGGGCATAGGTCAGTATATCTTCATCTGTTCGGGCAAGAGTGCCGATCTCAGCTTTTGCCTTTTCAAATCCAGGCTCCAGCATATCAGCTGGCTTTTTTGTGCTGGGCTTTTCGTCACCAAGGGCTTTTTCCAGTAATTCTGGAGAAATAGGTCCTGGAGGCATGCCGTACATACCGCGGCAGTAGTCCTTGATCTCCCTGCTCACCATGGCATAGCGCTGACCAGTCAGTACATTTGTGGTAGCCTGTGCACCGCACATTTGACTGGATGGCGTTGCAAGTGGCGGATATCCCATATCAGCACGGACGCGGGTTACCTCTGCTAAAACCTCCGGCAGACGGTCATACAGCTTCATGGCGGTCAACTGGCTTTCCAGATTGGAGAGCATGCCGCCGGGAATCTGATGTTCCAGGCAGCCCACATCCACTCCGATCAATTTAGTTTCAAAATCGGCATATTTTTTGCGGAGGGCCAGGAAGCGATCATTGATTGCTTTGAACTGCCCTACATCAATGCGTGGATCCCGGCTGGTTCCCTTCAGCGCAGTAACAAAGCTTTCAATTGGCGGATGAGCAGGTCCCATGGACATAGAAGAAACACATACATCCAGACCGTCCACCCCGGCGCGGATGGCTTCCCAATATGCCATTTCGGCCATGCCGCCGGTACAGTGGCAGTGGAGGTGAATGGGTACCTTTAATTCTGCTTTCAGTGCCAGGATCAGGTCATAGGCTGCGGCGGGGGTCATCAGTCCGGCCATATCCTCAACATGAAGAAGGGAAACACCCATTTTTTCCTGTTCTTTGCCGTTTTCCACAAACTTTTCAATGGTATGGAAAGGACTTACATTATATTGAATGGAGCCTTCGATTTTCTTTCCTGCTTTTTTTACCGCGCGGAAGGCAGATTCACAATTCCGCAGATCCTGCAGCGCATCGAAGACAAGAAAAACGTCGATTCCGGCATCGGCAGCTTTTTCAATAAATTTCTCTACAATGTCATCAGGGTATGCCTTGTAGCCTACCAGGTTTTGACCGCGGAGAACCATTTTTAATGGGGTTTTCTTTACATACTTTTTAAATTCACGAATCCTGTCCCAGGGATCTTCCTTCAGAAAGCGGACAGCCACATCAAAGGTAGCACCGCCCCACATTTCCATTGAGTCATAACCTACCTGATCCATAGCAGTTAGGAGGGGAACCATATCGGAGGTTGTCATTCTGGTGGCGAATAAAGACTGCTGTCCATCACGGAATTCCACACTGTTAAATTTTAAAGGGGTGCCGGCTCCGGCAAAATCGGATGCAGAATGTCCGGCGGGCATTTTTTGTTTTTTATTCCAGAACATAGTGTTGCGTCCTTTCACGATTTTGTTTATTTGTATGCTAAAACGTTAAACTAAATCGTTAAAACAATCATAAATGATAGTTTGCAGATTGTCAAGAGAAAATTTAAAATAGCTTGACAAAATAATATAAATCCAGCCCGATGCAATGGGCTGCTGAGAGAATAGAGAACAGCAGTCCATTGTATCGGGCTGGATTTTAATTTTCAAGTCAAATGGTGAACATACAATCAGCAAAAGGTGCTTCGGATGGTTACAGCAGGCGGAAGCAGCTTCTGGATGGGTTCATATCCGGAGGTGGATAAGTAGTGAATGATCAGCTCCACCGCATTTTCCATTACGGTTTTGTTCGGCATGGCAATCACGCTGACCGGCGGAATGGAATATTGGGTTGCTTCTGGTTCCAGAAGGCCAATGGCCAGAAGTTCAACATCCTCCGGAAGACGGATCTGGCGCTGGTGAAAGGTATATAAGGCCCCTAATGCGATAGAATCAGAGTCACAGAAAACCGCTTTTGGTGCAGAGCCAAGGCGGCAGAAAGCTTCTGCTGCCAGTACACCGCCTTTAATCGTATTTTCTTCGCGAATAATGCAGGCTTCGTCTACGGTGATCCCTAACTGGGAACAGGCAGTTAAGAATGCCTGGGTACGGAGACCAGTTGCCACATAGGGATGTTTGGAGGCCAGCACGGCAGCTTCTGTGTAGCCTTTTTGGCGGAACAGACGTGCAGCGAGAAGGCCGATCTCTTTGGTGTCAACGGATACAGAAGCATATTTTTCAGAGCTTCGGTTCAGCAGGACAATCGGCATCTGGGGGGTCAGGCTTTCCAGATAAACGATATCCTCTGTGGAGGTAGCTCCGATAATAACACCATGATAGCTGTTCTTGATGATAGGGTCTGCATATTTTTCAAATTCATTATTTTTGTAGGTTTGTACCACGAGCTCACAATCAAAATTCAGCTTATGAATGATTTCCTGAAAACTGGACAGGAATGAGGCAAGAATATTGGTCCGAGAGTCTATAGGCCAGTAAAAGGCAATGATTGGTTTCCGAACATCATTGGAACGAAGCCTTCGAGCACTCAGGTTCGGCTGATAGCCCAGTTCATTCATTGCCTGTAATACGCGCTCACGGGTGACCGGAGAGATGCGGCGTTCTTCCGATTTTCCATTTATGATTAAAGAAACCGTAGTGGGAGAAACCTGCGCCAGATTGGCGACATCTTTAATAGTTACCACAACAGTAAGTCCTTTCTAGTTCAAATTCGTTTTATGTGAAATCCTCTGATTTGTTATAGATCCAATTCTTCATTTCCTGTAATTCATTGTAAAGTTTTCTGATTCGTTTGTCAAGAAATTGAGGGAACGTCACGGCGATCCTAAGCGTCAATGATCATGCTGACTAGAAAATTCCATTTATTAAGAAGAGAAAAAATCAAATGTTGTAAATGTGCATAAATTAAAATCGAGAAAATGGATGAATTGACGAAAAAACAAAAACAAGTTGACATCTGCTAAAACGATAAACTATAATAAGGGCAAGCTAAAACGTTAAACTAATACGATAAACCTAGCAAAACATACAAAACAAAAAAGCGAGAAGAAAGGAAGGATTTTTCGATGAGTAAGGTAATGAAAACAATGGACGGTAATGAAGCTGCGGCATATGCGTCCTATGCATTTACAGAGGTGGCGGCAATCTATCCGATCACACCATCATCTCCTATGGCAGAGCATGTAGATGCCTGGTCTGCACATGGCAAAAAGAATATCTTCGGAACTCCGGTTAAGTTAGTGGAGATGCAGTCTGAGGCTGGCGCAATTTCCGCTGTACATGGTGCACTAGATGCTGGTGTGCTGGCAACCTCCTACACCGCATCCCAGGGCCTGATGCTGATGATTCCTACCATGTTCCGAATTGCTGGCCAGTTAAAGCCAGGCGTTGTTCATGTGGCAAGCCGCAACGTAGCAACCAGTGCTATTTCGATTTTTGCAGAGCATTCTGATGTAATGGCCTGCCGTCAGACCGGATTTGCGATGCTGGCATCCTCCACTGTTCAGGAGGCTATGGATTTAGGTGCGGTTGCACATCTGGCAGCGATCAAGGGTCATATGTCCTTCCTTCATTTCTTTGACGGCTTCCGTACTAGTCATGAAATTCAGAAGGTAGAATGTTTAGATTATGATGATCTGGCAAAGCTGGTGGATCAGGAGGAGTTAAAGAAGTTCCGAGACAACGCATTAAATCCGGAGCATCCGATTCTTCGCACCACTGGCCAAAATGCAGATACCTATTTCCAGCAGCGGGAAGCAGCAAATCCATATTATGAGGCGCTGCCGGAGATTGTGGAGAACTGCATGGCGCAGATCAATGAGCTGACAGGAAGAGATTATCATTTATTTAACTATTACGGAGCTCAGGATGCAGAGATTGTCCTGGTTGGCATCGGAAGCGTCACCGGAACGATCCAGGAAACCATTGATTACTTACAGTCTCAGGGCAGAAAGGTTGGATATCTGGAGGTACACCTGTTCCGCCCATTTAGTGCAAAGCATTTCTTCCAGGCTCTTCCGGAGACGGTAAAGAAGATTACTGTATTAGACCGTGATAAGGAAGCTGGAGCAGTAGGTGAGCCGCTGTTTGAAGAGGTCTGCAGCGTACTGCAGGATGCAGACAGCCCGATTAAGGCATACGCATGTCGGTTTGGTCTGGCAAGCAAAGATACCACCCCAGCTCAGATCGTGGCGATGTATGAAAATATGGAGCTGCCGGAACCGAGAAATCATTACACCATCGGAATTGTGGATGATGTAACCCATCATTCCATTTCCTATGGCGAGGAGCTGGATATCATTCCAGAGGGAACGGTAAGCTGTAAATTCTGGGGACTTGGTTCCGATGGTACAGTAGGCGCAAATAAAAATACTATCAAAATCATCGGTGACCATACGGATATGAATGTTCAGGCATATTTTGAGTATGACGGAAAGAAATCCGGCGGTGTGACCAAGAGCCATCTGCGGTTCGGTCATTCTCCGATCCGCAGCGCATATCTGGTAAACAAGGCAGATTTTGTGGCCTGTCATAATCAGGCATATATCGGAAAGTATGATCTGGTAACCGACTTAAAGGAGGGCGGCAGCCTGCTGCTGGCCTGTGACTGGAAGGCAGAGGACTTAGATCAGCACCTTCCGGCAGAGATGAGAAAGGCCATTGCACAGAAGCATATCAATCTCTACATTATTGATTCGGTAGATATTGCAGCAAAGCTTGGCCTGGGAAACCGCACCAACACGGTGCTTCAGTCTGCATTTTTCAAGATTGCCAATATCATTCCGGCAGAGGATGCATCCCGCTACATGAAGGAGGCAATCTTAAAATCCTACGGCAAGAAGGGGGAAGCTATTGTCAATATGAATTATGCGGCGGTAGATGCCGGAGTAGAAGGACTGGTTAAGGTAGCGGTTCCGGAAAGCTGGGCTTCTCTGGAGATGGAAGCACAAGCAGATGATGAAGCTGGAAAACCGAAGTTTATCCGGAATATCTTAGAGCCGGTAAACAGCATGAAGGGTGACAGCATTCCGGTATCTGCATTTTATGAGGATCATGCAGACGGCACGATGCCTCAGGGTACCTCCAAGTTTGAAAAGAGAGGAATTGCAGTAAAGGTTCCATCCTGGAATCCGGAAAAGTGTATCCAGTGCAATCAGTGTGCATATGTTTGCCCACATGCAGTGATCCGTCCAATGCTTTTGACGAACGAAGAGGTGCAGGCAGCTCCAGCTGGCATGAAAACAGCCAAGACCATCGGAAAGGGCGGCGAGCTTTACAACTTCCATATGGCAGTATCGGTTCTGGACTGCTCCGGCTGCGGAAGCTGTGCCAATGTGTGTCCGGCCAAGGAAAAAGCACTTACCATGGTTCCACTGGAGGAGGAAAGAAAGGAAGCAACCATCTGGGATTATACCGCAGAGCTTCCTGAAGTTCGGAATCCTTTCGGAACCGGAAATGTAAAGGGCAGCCAGTTTGAACAGCCGCTGTTAGAGTTCTCCGGCGCATGTGCAGGCTGCGGTGAAACTCCTTATGCAAAGCTGGTAACTCAGTTATACGGTGATCGGATGTATATCGCAACGGCTACCGGCTGCAGTCAGGTGTGGGCAACCAGTTTCCCAAGCTTCCCATACACGACGAATAAGAAGGGGCAGGGCCCGGCAGTAGCAGGCTCTCTGTTTGAAAATAATGCAGAATTTGGCATGGGCATCTATCTGGCAGCGGATCAGCAAAGAAACAGCTTGTGCATGCGGGTAGAAGAGATTGCTGCGAATGCAGATGATGAAAACTTAAGGGAAGCTGCAAAAAACTGGGTGGCACATTTCGAGGATAAAGAAGAGACGAAAGCAGTGAGTGCAGCTCTGAAGGCGGCTCTCCAGGCATACTGCGGTGAGACCGTAAAGGAGCAGGTGGCATTTGCACTGGAAAATGAGAAGCACCTGGTAAAGAAGTCGGTGTGGATTTTCGGCGGCGACGGATGGGCTTACGATATCGGTTACGGCGGACTGGATCATGTATTGGCATCCGGCGCAGATGTGAATGTACTGGTATTTGATACCGAGGTATATTCCAATACCGGCGGTCAGGCTTCCAAGGCGACTCCGACCGGCGCGGTGGCTCAGTTTGCAGCAGCAGGAAAGCGAACAAAGAAGAAGGATCTGGGAATGATGGCTATGAGCTATGGTGATGTCTATGTGGCGCAGGTTGCCATGGGCGCCAGCCAGGCACAGCTTTTGAAGGCGGTAAAGGAAGCAGAGAGCTACAACGGCCCATCGCTGATTATTGCGTACGCACCTTGTATCAATCATGGCCTGCGCTGCGGCATGGCAAAGGTTCAGGATGAAATCAAACATGCAGTAGAGGCTGGCTATTGGCAGATGTACCGTTATAATCCGGAACTGATTGCCCAGGGCAAGAATCCGTTCCAGTTAGACAGTAAGGAGCCGACCGGCGATTACAAGACATTCCTGCGGGGCGAGGTTCGATATTCATCTTTGGAGCGCACATTCCCAGAGGAAGCTGAGCGTCTGTATGAGAAGTCCGAGGCTGAGGCGAAGGCAAAGTACTTAAAGTATAAGGAATTAGCAGATAAATAAGTGTCTGTGAAAGTAAGGAACATAAATGAATATAAAAGGGCAGGTTGATGGAATATGAACTATACCATAGCCATAATTCCTGGAGACGGCATAGGACCCGAGATCATGGAAGAAACCATTCAGCTTCTGCAGACCGTCGGAAACGTGTTCGGCCATAACTTCCGCTGTATGGAGGTTTTGGCCGGAACCAGAGCCCTGGAAGGTGGAAAGGAGCCTTTCCCAGCAGAAGGTCTTTCCCTATGCCGGGAAGCAGACTCCATTCTGATGGGAAAGCTGGCAGTAGGAAGATATCCCCACCTGAAATTCCCTCAGAGACCAGAAAGTGTTCTGGCAAAACTTCGTGCCGGATTGGAACTGGTAAGCGATGTCCGTCCCTGTTTTTTATGGGAATCTTTGCAAGACTGCTGTCCCTTGAAGAAACATATTCAGAGCCGGGGCATGGATATTCTGGTTGTACGTGATATTGCCGGAGGAATGTTTGCTGCAAAAGGCCGGTCAGTTCAGATGGTAGATCAAAGAGCTGCCTGGGATACGGAAAGCTATAACGAGCAGCAGATACAGGATTCAGCCAGACTGGCTTTTGATCTGGCAAGAAGCAGAAGCAGGAAGGTAACTAGCCTGGATAAAGCGATCCTTCTTTCCAGCAGTGCATTGTGGAGACAGGTGGTGAAGGAAATACATAAGGAGTATCTGGATGTAGAGCTGAATCATATGCTGGTAGATCATGGCGCATTCCAGCTAATTACTCAACCAGATCAGTTTGATGTGATCCTGGCTTCCAATGTGTTCGGAGACATTATTTCTGATGAGATTGCAGGTCTGACCGGAGCTGGAGAGCTGTTGCCTGCAGGTTCCTTAAACCGGGAGAGGAAGGGCCTTTACACACCGAATCAGCTTCATCAGGTGATGGAGCAGGATGTTGGAACCGGAAGGGCTGATCCCATCGGGCTGATTCTTGCAGCAGGAATGATGCTGGAATATTCCTTGAACCGGAAGCAGGAGGCAGATGCAGTGAAGCAGGCAGTGATGGAGGTTCTGGATGAGGGAAAGGCGACTCAGGATTTCTGGACAGAAGGGAAGGAGCTATTGACCACAAAACAGATGGGACAGGCCATCCGGGAGAAAATAGCGAGTAACCATAAAGATATCTGAACGGATACAAACGGTTATAACATGACGCCGCCGGAATGCATAAGGTGCAGGCAAAGTGCGTCAAAGGGAAGAGAAGAAAAGCAGCTGTAAGGAAAAAGCAGCTGCAGACAGCCAAAAAGAAAATACGAGGTGGCAAGGCAATGAGAAAACGAATGATTGAGGAGTTATTAGGGGCAGCAGCAGGAGAAGCTGTAACGGTCAGTCCGGATCTGGTGCTGATCACCAATGGATTCTCCCATGGGGTTACAGAATTTGCTTCCAAGGTGGCGGAACCGGAGAAGGTATTGGTCATGTATGACCACAATGTGCCTTCTGGTTCACCAGAGGATGCGAAGGTATTTGGAGAGATCCTGCGGTTTGCCAAACGCTATGGGACACGCTTTCTACAGGCGAAGGGAACCGCACTTCAGTATTTGTATGACGAGGAAATCAAGCCGGGACAGATCGTAGTGACTGGAAGCCGTCATAGTTCTGTGTTTGGAGCCAAAGGAGCGCTGGGGATCGGAATCAGTAATACGGAGCTGGCCAGAGTGCTGGAAAACGGAAAGTATCATGTGATTGTTCCGGAAACATTAGGAATTGCTGTAACAGGAAAGATTCCAGAGGGAGTGGGTATCGTTGATGCGGCCCTTGGGTTTTTAGAGCAGCATCCGGCTCTTTCCGGAAAAGCAGTAGAATTTATCGGCGGCAGCTTGACGGAGCATGAAAAGGCGGTGCTGTGTCATATGGCCTGTGACACCGGAGCATACACTGCTTTTTGGGCAGAGGATGGTAAAACAGAGGAAATGTTGGATTTGTCGAAGGCAGTTTCTATGGTGCGGAAGCCATGCACAGAGGCGGCAGATCAGATGAAGGCAGAGTTCGCAGCACTCTCTGTCCTGGACGGGGAAATGATCCATGCCGGGCAGATTGGTGGCTGTAACGGCGGAACCATAGTGGATATGAGAAAGGCAGCTGCCTGCATGGAGGGAAAAACTTTAAAACTGGGATTCCGTCTGACCGTATGTCCGGCTACCAGCAAGGATTACTTAAAGGCGCTGGAGGAAGGACTGATTACCAGGTTTATCGATTACGGTGCACAGATCAGTGCAGCAGGAGACCACAGCGTGGTACCTCAGGGCGCCGGAGCCATGGGACCGAAGGAAACGTTGATAACCACAGGCTTATATACCTTTGCAGGCTGTATGGGCTGCAGTGATGCAAAGGTATATACAGCATCCGTTGAGACCATCATTCGTGCATCGTTTGCAGATTGTTAAGGGGGACAGGATAAATGGAAAAAGAATTTAAAGGAAAAATCTGGAAGTTTGGAGATGACATTGACACTGATACCATTATTCCCGGCAAGCGGGGCACAATTCCAACTATTGAGGAGATGAAAAAATATGCTTTTGAGCTGTTAAAACCGGAATTCGGCTCAACCGTTCAGCCGGGTGATATCCTGGTGGCCGGAACTAACTTCGGGTGTGGTTCTTCCAGAGAGCAGGCGGCTACCGTGCTGTCCCACAATGGGGTTCGCTGTATTATCGCAAAAAGTTTTGCACGTATTTTCTTCCGCAATGCCTTTAACAGCGGCATTCTGCTGATCCAGTGTGATGGTGTGCAGGAGGCTTGTGAGGGCGGCGACATCATTACTGTAGAGGTTGGAAAATGCGTCCGTGTAAACGGAAAGGAATTTCCTATCGGCAGCGTGCCGGAAAATCTGCTGGCAATCGTGGAGCACGGAGGTCTGATCGAGGATACCAAGATGCGGCTGGCCACCGGAGTGCAGAAATCAAAGATTCGGGAATTAGATCAGGTTCAGAGGCGGAAAAGCGGCTACACCATGGTGGAGAAGCTGCTTAAGAAAAACGCAGGTGTGGAGCATGTGGTTCCTGGTGATATCGTTATCACTCGGCCAGATATGTTTATGATCCATGATATTTACTCTCCTTATCTGTATGACACCTTAAAACAGATGGGCGCGGAAACAATTGATGATCCGGACAAGGTGACCATCGTATTTGATCATTGTATGCCTACTGCGGTGGCGAAGAATGATTCTGCTCACTATGATGCAGGAATTGCCCTTTCGAAAAAATACGGCATTAAAAAGCTGCATATTGGTGAGGGGATTTGCCACAGCATCATGCATGAGGAGGGTTATGCCAAACCTGGCCAGATCGCTACTGCTACCGACAGTCATACCACTACATATGGTGGAGCAGGGAACTTCTGTTCTGGCATCGGCACAGCCGAGATGGCAGCGGCATTGATTACCGGAGAACTTTGGTTCAAGGTTCCGGAGGCTATTAAGATCGTTCTGAATGGTCATCTTCCGGATGGTGTTTTATCCAAGGATGTGATCTTAAAGATCCTGGGTGATATTCGGGCAGACGGCGGTCAGTACAAGAGTCTGGAATTTACCGGTCCGGCTGCAAAAGAAATGAGCATGATGGCTCGGTTTACAGTAGCGAATATGGCGCTGGAGGCAGGAGCCAAGTGCGGCTTGTTTGAGACAGACGAGAAAACTGCTGAGTACTATGGAATGCCGCTTGAAGAGATCGATTGGGTCAAGATAGATGAAGATGCAAAATATGAGAAGGTGCTGACTTATGATGTCAGTGAGCTGGAGCCGCAGCTTTCCTGTCCGCAAGGCGTGGACAATGTACATTCCATTGACGAGGTGAAGGGAACAAAAATCGATGAGGTTTACATTGGGAGCTGCACCAATGGAAGTCTGGAGGATATGCGGATCGCAGCAGAGATCATGAAGGGAAAGAAGATTCCGGATGATCTGAGAGTGATCGTGGTTCCGGCTACCAACAAGGTATTTAAGGACGCTATTGCAGCCGGATACATTAAGACCTTTATCGAGGCAGGCTGCGTGATCAGCCATCCATGCTGCGGACTTTGCTGCGGTATGCCTTATGGCTTGATGTATGACGATGAGAGAATTCTTTCTACGGCGAACCGGAACTTTATCGGCCGGCAGGGAACGAAAAAGACTTTAAGCTATCTGTCCAGCCCGGCGGTAGCAGCGGCAACCGCATTGACTGGATATGTGACAGATCCCAGAGATCTGTAATGCCCAGCGGAGCAGCAGGGTATATCCCAGATGGGGAGGACAGCAGCAGGCAGAATGAAATAAGTGAAGAAAGAAACGCTGCGAATAAAGCGTCAACAGGAGGAGAATCAGAATGCTGAAAAATTTTGAACAGTTAAAGCAGATGCTTCGGGAAAAGCCGGTAAAGAGGAAGGTTGCCGTAGTGGCAGCTCAGGATGAACATACCCTGGAAGCAGTGGTGAGAGCAGCCAGAGACGGCATGGTAGAGCCGGTTCTGATCGGTCGGGAGGAAAAGATTCGACAGCTTCTGACACAGATGGATTTCGATGCAGAGAAGGCGACGATCCTTGATCTGGAGGATCCTGCCGCTTGTGCACAGAAGGCTTGTGAGATGGCCAGAGCAGGAGAAGTGGACTGCATTATGAAAGGAAAGATTGAGACCGGAGCGCTGATGAAGGTTCTGGTAAACCGGGAGACTGGAATCCGTAAAAACGATGTGATGAGTCTGCTGGGATTTATGGAAAGCCCACATTATCATAAGGTATTTGCCATCACTGATGTGGGACTTCTGACTTATCCAACGCTGGAGCAGAAGAGGGGCGCCATTATCAATGCAGTGGGCGCATTCCATGCCTTAGGTGTGGAGAATCCGAAGGTTGCAATTATCGCAGCAGTAGAAAAGGTAAATCCAAAGATGAAGGAAACGGTAGAGGCAGATGCCATTAAGCAGGAAGGCGTGGAGGGCTGCATCATTGAAGGGCCTATCAGCTATGATCTGGCCATGGATCCGGAGTCGGCAGGCATCAAAGGCTATGTAAGTCCGGTTGCCGGAGATGCAGACCTTTTGGTGATGCCGGATATTGTAAGCGGCAATGTGGCTGCTAAGACCATCACCTGCATCGGCGGCGGCCGGACAGGCGGTACGGTGTTAGGCGGATTGGTTCCTGTACTTTTAGTATCCCGGGCAGCTACGGCAGATGATAAATATATGTCCATCGTGATTTCTGCACTGGTGGGAAGAGGTTAACTGTGCAGGGAGAAAACCGTTGAAAGTAAAGGATTACGAGTCGCAAAGGATAAAAAAGGAGAAGCAGGTATGAAGAAATATAAAATTTTTGCAATTAACCCAGGCTCCACCTCCACAAAGATTGCCATGTTTGAAGGGGAAAAGACTTTATTTTCTGCTAATGTAAGCCATGATGCAGAAGTGTTGAAAACCTTTCCGGAGATCAGCGACCAGTTTGCATACCGGGAGAAGACCATCCTGAAAGAGGTGGAGAAGGCAGGCTTTTGTTTGGATGATGTGGATGCTTTCGTAGGCAGAGGCGGAGGTCTGGTGTCATTGCCGGGCGGCACATATACGATAAATGATATTTTATATGAGCATGCCCGGGCTGGCTTTACTGTGAAGCATCCGGCTATGCTGGGTCCACAGCTTGCAAAGCATTTTGCAGAGCAGTATCAGGCAAAGGCTTTTGTGGTCAATCCTCCGGATGTAGATGAATTTACGGATTTGGCACGGGTGACCGGCTGGAAGGGTGTGTACCGGGAAAGTAGAATTCATGCTTTAAATCAAAAGGAGATTGGAATCCGCTATGCCCGCAGTCAGGGAAAGGCGTATGAAGATATGAATCTGATCATCTGCCATATCGGCGGCGGAATTTCTGTTACTGCTCATGAGAAGGGGCACATGGTGGATTCCAATGATATCGCGCAGGGAGACGGTCCGATGGCGCCGACCCGCTGCGGTTCCATTCCGGTGAAGGATGTGATCAAGGCATGTTTCAGTGGTAAGTATACGGAAAAAGAGATGCATGAGCGGACCACCAAGACGGGCGGTTTGGTGGATCATCTGGGTACTTCAGATGCCAGAGAAGTTGGAGCGATGATTGCAGACGGAAACGCTTACGCCAAGCTGATTTACGATGCTATGATTTACCAGATCGGAAAATATGCCGGTGCTATGGCGGCTGTGCTCAAAGGAAAGGTAGATGCCATTGTTCTGACCGGCGGAATTTCTCATGACAAATATTTGGTAGAGAAGCTGTCAGAGATGATCTGGTTTATTGCTCCTATTACTGTGATGGCTGGAGAATTCGAGATGGAGGCTTTGGCTGCCGGAGCATTTCGGGTGCTGAATGGAGAGGAAGAAGCGAAGGAATATACAGGAAAGCCGGTATGGAGCGGTTTCAATGAAGGGGCTTAAGATGATAGCGCGTATTAGTTTTTATGCGCTGGGGCTGCTGCTTATGGCCTTTGGGGTGGCGTTTTCCGTAAACTCCAATCTGGGTGTTTCGCCAGTAAATTCCTTGCCCTATGTGCTGAGTCTGATTTTAAAAGCAGATATGGGGAACTGTGTGATTACTGTGTTTCTGGCATACATTTTAATTCAGATTTTGATTCTTAGAAGGGAATTTCGCTGGATCAATCTGACACAGATTCTGTTTTCAACATTGTTCGGCAAATTTGTGGATCTGGCAAAAGGGATCGTGGGAGATTTTGCACTTCCTACCTATTTTGGACAGCTGGCTCTGCTGGCAGTCAGTATTGTGCTGGTGGCTTTTGGCGTTTCAATTTACATGGGTGTTAAACTGATCAATATGCCAATGGAGGGAATGGCGGCTGCCGTGGCTTCAAAATTTCCCGGGAAAGAGTTTCATCATGTAAAGATTGCGGTAGACTGTCTGTCTGTCGGAAGCGGCGTGGTGCTGTCTCTGATATTTTTAGGATCGATGCAGGGAATTCGGGAGGGCACTGTAATTTGTGCCCTGCTGGTGGGAAAGCTGCTTCCTTTTGCAAATCAGGTCACAAGGCCGGCGGTGAAAAGAATATGCTTTTAAGAGCAAAACATATAAAAATGCTTTATAAGCCCGATGCTGAAGGGCTTTTAAAGATAAAACATGTATCCTGACAAGATACAGGTAATCAAAATTTCTTGCCAAAGAAAATGACATGGCGCTTGTAAGTGCAGAAAGCGCCATGCCACTTTCGGGAAACTAAAAAATCTGCTTTCATGGATGGACGAGAAGAGAATTGTGGAAAGCTGAGGATTGATCCGATGATTTATTGCTGTGCATACAGCTGCTATTATGATGATACCGGCTGCAGTCGTTCAAGGATGATCATAAGGATCCTGTTAGCTTAGGAGGAGCTACTATGAGTGATAAGAAGGGGATTTTGTTTAAAGTCTGCGGACTGAACTTTAAGTATTTTGTACCGTTTTTTATAATCGTTATTATCAGTACATACATGGGATTTTTACCTACGGTAAATATTTATTCTAATGATGCTGGTTCTTATGTGGCAACCAGTTTTATTGCAACGATTGCATTCCTGATGGCAGTGGGCGGCGTGTTCTTCTGGCTGGGGAATACGATCCCGATTGTAAATAATTATTTGGGCGGTGCCTGTCTGCTTCCGCTGATCGGCGCGTCCTTCCTGAATTTTATCGGCCTGGTTCCTCAGGAGCTGGTGAATGGAACGAAGGTGTTAATGTCCGGTGGTTTTCAGGATGCTTATATTGCCATGCTGCTGGTAGGCTCCATTCTGGTTATGGACAGAAAGATCCTGCTTGGTGCAACAGCCAGATATCTGCCGGCAATTCTGGGAAGTCAGGTGTTTGCCCTGGGTGCCTGCATGCTGGCAGGTGTTGTTACCGGGTATGGAGCCTCTGATGCATTATTTCTGATTGGTGCTCCTTGTATGTCCGGTGGTTCCGGCGGAGCTATGACTACTCTTCCGGCGCTGTATAGCAGCTTATCTGGAACTGATATGACACCTATGGCAGGCCAGTTCCTGTGTTATGCATCGATTGCCAATGTACTGGCAGTTGTGATGGCGGCGGTAGGAAGTGCAGTGACCGGAAAGATGAAGGGCTTAAACGGAAATGGAGATATCTTAAGAAAGAGCGGTGCTGCTGTGGTGACTGAGGGAGAAAAGCGGCCAGCCACCTCTCCTGATTATGTAGCACTTGGGTCTGGTATTTTTATGAGTTTTTGTCTGTACCTTCTGGGAAATATTCTGGGAAGTCTTCCCGGCGTAAGCGTGATTCCTGGTCTTGCCTGGACCATTATCTTGGGTATTATCATTAAGTGTGCTGGTCTTCTGCCGGATAAGATTGCAGATAACTGTGTATATTCCATGAATTTTGCATTAAAGTCATTGCTTCCGATGCTGATTGCCGGTATCGGTATCAATTCCCTGAAGTTTTCTACCCTGGCAGAGTTTTTCACCCCAGGCGCATTTATCGTAATCTTTATCGGTGTACTGGGCGCATTTATCGGAGCAATGCTGTTTGGTCATCTGGCAGGACTGTGGTCCTATGAGGCAGGTGTTACAGCAGGATTATGCTGCTGCAATATTGGTGGCTCCGGTGACCTAGCAGTATTGTCGGCTGCAAACCGTATGAATCTTCTTGCTTTCGCTTCTATTTCTACCAGAATCGGAGGTGCGTTGATGGTAATCTGGATCGGCATGCTGTATCCGCTGTTCCATTAATCAGCATTATTCCCCGAACATCCGTCTCCCTTTGACATGACTGCCAAATTAGTATATAATTTAACGCAGTAACGTCCTGAAAGGGACGGGTTCCATAAGATTAGATAGCATGTACGGGGAAGGAAACAGCATTTATGAAAATTTTAGTTATCAACAGCGGAAGCTCCTCATTAAAATTCCAGGTCATCGACTCTAAAACCGAGAAGGTTTTGGCCAAGGGAGTCTGTGAACGGATCGGGATCGATGGAGTTTTCTCCTATAAAACCGATAAGGGAATTTCCATCAAGGAATCAGTGCCGATGCAGAATCACAAGCAGGCGGTGAATACCATTCTGGATACTTTGGCAGACCCGGAAAAAGGCGTGATCCACGATTTCGCAGAGATCGATGTGATCGGGCACCGGCTGGTGCATGGCGGTGAGAAGTTTACCGGCTCTGTGGTGATCACCGACGAGGTGATTCAGGCCATGACGGAGTGCAACGACCTGGCGCCTCTCCACAACCCAGCCAATCTGGTAGGTGTGGATGCCTGCCGGGAACTGATGCCGGATACATTGATGGTAGGCGTGTTCGATACCGCATTCAACCAGACCATGGAGCCGAAGGCATTTCTCTACGGCCTTCCCTATCAGTATTACGAAAAATATAAGATCCGCCGCTACGGGTTTCACGGAATCAGCCATAAATACGTATCTCTGCGGGCAGCCGAATTCATGGGACAGAACCCCAACCGGGTAAAGACCATCGTCTGCCATCTGGGAAACGGTGCCAGCATCTGCGCGGTCAAATACGGCAAGGTCATTGACAATTCCATGGGCTTTACCCCGCTGGAGGGCCTGGTTATGGGAACCCGCTGCGGTGATGTAGATCCCGGCGCCCTGGAATTTCTGGCAAAGAAGGAAAACCTTGATTTCCAGCAGGTCATGACCATCCTGAACCAGGAGTCCGGTGTTCTGGGAATTTCTAAAAATTTCTCCAGCGATTTCCGTGAACTGAAGGATGCAGAGATCAAGTACAATGAGATGGCTGCCCTGGCCCGGGAGATCTTTGCTTATAAGGTAGCAAAGTATGTAGGCAGCTATGCCGCCGCCATGAACGGCGTGGATAATATCGTCTTTACTGCCGGAGTGGGAGAAAATGACTCCGATATCCGGGAAGAGATCTGCGAATATCTGGAATTTTTGGGCATCACCATCGATGAGGTGAAAAACCGGGAGCAGGCAGAAGCGGTTAAGATCTCTGACTGGAGCTCCAAGGTTAACGTACTGGTGATCAAGACCAACGAAGAGCTGGAGATTGCAAGGGAAGCCGCCGCCGTGGCTGCCCAGATGGGGGTATCAGAGAAGGCTTAAAACCATATATGCAGTTATGTTCACTATGCATCTAACAACAAGGAAGGCATTCCCAAAGCCTTCCTTGTTATTTTTTGCAAAAAAGCTTATAATGGGAATAGAGCTGTCAGGTAAGCTTACTGTCAGTGGACAAGACAGATTAGAAAAAAGAACCTGGCTGCTGAAACTGACCGAAGATGAGGGAGCAAAATCATGATAGAAATGATCAAAAAACTGTGGCTGACCATATCATTGAAAAAGAAACTGGGCTCTTTTTCCATCCTGGTGGCAATGGTTATGGCATTATCAGTACTGTTTAATATCCAGATCATGAATTTCTCCCTGGGAAGCTTCCATGTGATCTTAGATGATAATTCCAAATGCTACGATTTCCAGGAAGCAATTGAAAATGAGATCAATGCATTTGAACATTTTATAAAGGAGCAGAGCGAGGAAAACCGGGATGCCTATATCCTGGCCTGCGTCCGCACGGAGCGGTGCATCTCGGCCCTTCCCTATGACTACAGCCAGATCGGGCCGGAACGGTATGCCAGAACCTGGAACATTAAAAACAGCTATGAAAGCTACAGCGGCACCCGGGATGAGTTTATTAAACTGACGCCTTTTGAGACCAACTATATTCCAAAGCTTTATAACCTGACTTTTGCAGATAAAACAGATTAAAAATGGCCGTAATCCCAGTATTT
>JAUNGG010000087.1 GCA_030524635.1 Lachnospiraceae bacterium | reverse complement strand
GGAAAACAGAATTATTTTGTCAGGCTTCTACTGTCATGAATAATTCAGGATAAGTGATAACGAAAAAAATTGTCATATTATGCAGAGAATAGGTTGAAAAAATATCAAATTCTGACAGAATGTCAAAGTATTTGCCAATATCATGCAAGATCTGTTTTTCTACTGGCAAATTCCAACAGAAAAGAGCAAAAAATACTCAAAAACATGCATTTCATTTTCTTGTTTTTATCAAAATACACGCTTGTAATATCACGTTTTTTGTGTTATAGTATGAAAAGCATTTCGTTTCCTTTTTTGGATTTCTAATGTTTTGGTAAACGTAACATTTTGTGACAAAAAAGGAGCATGCAAATTACACAGAAGATGATGAGATTTGGGAAAGGATGGTAGCGTGACGTGATCGATGTTCACAGCCATGTGTTACCCCAGGTTGATGATGGATCTTCCAGCATGGAAGAAACGATCGGGATGCTTTCGCTGGTATACGAGCAAGGAATCCGTACAGTATTTGCTACACCACATTATCACCAAGGAAGACATCAATACAGCAAAACAGAATTGTACGAGACATTGGAAACGGTCAGGGAAGCGATCAAAGACGAGCTGCCTGGCTTATTTTTGCTTCTGGGTCAGGAGATCCTGTATTTTGACGGAATCTGCGATGCATTAAAGGCAGGAGAGGCGCTGACTATGGGAGACAGCCGTGCCGTATTGGTAGAATTTCGGTATGCCGATTCCTGGAATGCGATCTTCCAGGGGATTCGAAAGCTTTTATATGCCAGATATATTCCGATCATAGCACATGTAGAGCGGTATCAGGCTCTGCGTGAGCCGGGAAGGCTGGAGGAACTGATCCAGGCTGGAGCGGTGATCCAGATGAATTACAGCAGCCTGGAAGGAAGTTTTTGGAATAAGGATACCCATTGGTGCCGGAATCAGGTTTTAGAAGGGCGGGTTCATCTGCTTGGAACCGATGCCCACAATATGGGGAGCCGCAAACCAGATCTGTCAGGAGCCATAAAGTGGCTGGATAAGAAGTGCCCGGCCGGACTTGTACAGGCGATGACAGAAAGCAAAGCGAGAAAACTTCTGCTTTCGCAGAAATGAAACAACGTTAACGACAATGATGTAAAGGAATCGGGGTTATGGAAAAATACGATAATGATGAAATTGACTTAAAAGAATTGTTTTTTGAATTGAAAAAACGGTGGTGGATGATCCTGGTAGCCATGATCCTGGGTGCAGGTGCATTTGGTGCATACAGCAAGTTTGTGATGGTTCCCCAGTATAAGTCCACTTCCATGGTTTACGTACTTTCAAAAGAAACCACCTTAACTTCTCTGGCAGACTTACAGATCGGCAGCCAGCTGACCAAGGATTACAGCGTAATCGTTACCAGCCGTCCGGTTTTGCAGCAGGCCATTGACAATCTGGGCATTTACAATATGTCCTACCGGGATCTGAGAAAAAAGCTGACCATTGACAATCCTTCCGATACCCGAATCATGTCCCTGACCGTTACGGACAAGGACCCATACACCGCAAAAGCGCTGGTGGATTCGGTGGCACAGACTTCATCCCAGTACATAGCAGAGATCATGGAGATGACACCTCCTAAGATCGTGGAAGACGGTGAGATCCCCACCGTACAGAGCAGTCCGAACACAAAGAAGAACGCAGCCATCGGCGGCCTTTTAGGCGCAGTGCTGGTAGGCGGTATTATCGTTCTGATGACCATTATGAATGACACCATTAAGACAGAGGATGACATCGAGCGTTATCTGGGTCTGTCCCTGCTGGCATCCATTCCGGACCGGGATGGAAAGGACGGCAAGGGCTATGGACGGTATGGAAAATACAGCCGGTATGGTGATTACGGATACGGGGAAACTCAAACCAAGAAGAAGTCGAGAAAAAAGAAATAGAAGGATAAGTGTGGGAAATGGGAAACGAAGTAAAAATTAATCGAAAAGAAACAACCAGCTTCCAGTACGAAGAGGCCATCAAGACTCTCCGTACCAATATCCAGTTCAGCGGAAGCAGCGTAAAGGCAGTTACCATCACCAGCTCGATTTCCCATGAGGGAAAAAGTGAGATCACATCCAGGCTGGCAGAATCCACCGCTTTAATCGGAAAAAAGGTGCTGCTGGTGGATGCGGATATCCGTAAGTCCATGCTGGTGGAGCGCCTTCAGATTGAGAAGGAGGTAGACGGACTTTCTCAGTATCTCAGCGGGCAGAAGGACTTAGAGGACGTTATATACCGCACCAACATTGAAGGCTTGGACATTATATTTTCCGGCCCCTTTGCGCCGAATCCATCAGAGCTTTTGGAGGAGGCTGCTTTCGATAAGCTGCTGGCATGGGGCAGGGAGCATTATGATTACATCTTCATCGACACACCGCCGATCAATAGCGTGATCGATGGCGCCATCATTGCGAAAAAGTGTGACGGAGCTGCGCTGGTGATCGCCAGCGGCCGGGTCAGCTACAAGGTGGTCCAGAGGGTAAAGCAGCAGCTGGAGAAGAGCGGCTGCCGGATCCTGGGGGCAGTGTTGAGTCAGGTAAACGTAGATAAGGGCAATTATTATTACAGCAAGTACGGCAGCTACAGTAAGGCATATCAAAAATAGTAAGGAGCGCAAGGACAAGGGTAGGAAAGGGCACGCTGCGGTGAGCCAGGAGGAGAACAAAGGGGAAAGGATATTATGAATAAAGTCGTACACTATTTCACAGAGAGAAGAAGCTATTTAGCTGCAATTGCGGCGTCATTATGTGTTGCAGGCTGGTCTGTTTACCAGATCATCTGCTGTGTAAGCAAGAATTCCATGAATATGAGCCGGAACGGGCTGTTCCATGTAGACATTATTCTGTATGAGTTGCTTTTTGTGGCCAGCGGCTATGCGCTGTTTTTCGGTACAGAAGCAATTAAGAAAAGCCGGAAGAGAAAAACATACACTGGGAGTTTGATGGAATCATGATTTTTAGAAGCCGCTCTTTTTTCGTAGTACTGGATCTGATCTCCGTCTGCGTATCCTTTTTACTTGCACTTCTGGCGCGGTTTGGAGATGTGACACCAAGTGGCCAGCAGATTGGAAATGGAAATATCTTCTTGCTGCTTTTAGTCACCTATGCGCTGGTTATCTTATTTTACCGGGCGAGGGTGGAATTTGAAAAGCGAGGCCTGTTCCAGGAGCTGCTTGTAACGGTAGCGATTAATTTTTACATGGCAGTGCTGGTAACGGCATTCCTCTATTTGTTTAAGATAGGGGAGGAACTGTCCAGAGGATTTTACTTCCTGTTTTTCCTCTATAACTGCCTGTTTATGTATCTGCTGCGTGTCTGCTTTAAGCGGGCAGTGGCATTTTACTATCAGAAGCCGGAAAACCGGAGGAAGATCCTGGTATGTGCCAACGATTCCAATGTACTGAAGGTCCTCCGCAAGCTTCAGACCTCCATGTCGAAGGACCGGGAGATCGCAGCAGTAGCCGTGTTCGGCCCAGGCAAGGAAGCTTTGACCAACCACCAGCTGGAACTGAATGTAGTAGAGCATGGAAGATACGGCACTTATATGACCTCTGAATCTGATATTGAGGAATATCTGAAAACCCAGGTAATTGACGAAGCACTGATCAGCATGCCGGAATACGACAAGAGCATGTTAAGCAGCTTCATTAAAAAGCTGGAAATCATGGGCATTCAAGTTCATGTAACCATAAACACATTCGGTCTGGAAGAAAAAGAAAAGACCGTAGAAAATTTTGGAGTTTACCACGTTTTAACCTACGCGCCGAGAATATTTGACAGTCTGGACCTGTTCCTAAAGCGGTGTCTGGACATTGTAGGAGGACTGGTAGGCGTGGTGCTGACCCTGATCCTGGGGATCTTCGTGGCACCAGCCATCTATCTGGAGTCGCCGGGCCCCATCGTATTCAAGCAGGTCCGGATCGGAACCAACGGACGCCGGTTCTACATTTACAAATTCCGTTCCATGTACAAGGATGCAGAAGCACGATTAAAGGAGCTGGAATCCCAGAATGAAATGAGCGGCGGCCTGATGTTCAAGATGAAGGATGACCCCAGAATCACCAAGGTAGGCAAGTTTATCCGAAAGACCAGTATCGATGAATTCCCTCAGTTCTTCAATGTGCTGAAGGGCGATATGAGCCTGGTAGGAACCAGACCGCCTACAGAAAAGGAATTTCTGATGTATGAAGAATGGCATAAGCGCCGCCTGAGCCTGAAGCCCGGCATCACCGGCATGTGGCAGGTAAGCGGGCGAAGCAGCATTCAGGAATTCGAAGATGTTGTAAAACTGGATCTGGAATACATCGATAACTGGTCCTTCTGGCTGGATATCAAGATCCTGTTCCAGACAGTATTCGTTGTACTGTTCCAGAGAGGAGCAGAGTAAAGGGAGACATTATGAGTGAAGACAGCAACCACAGCAGTCAGCAGCCTTTAGGCGAAGCAAACAGCAGTCATCACCATTCAGACAGCCAGAATAGCGGTCACCATCACTCCGGTCGCCGTCACAGCAAAAAGAAAAAGATTTATTCCGCTGTGGCATCCGTTGTTATTGTAATCGGAGCCATCCTCTTTGTGAAGACCAGCATTGAAACTTACAAAGAACGGAAAGCAGTGGAAGCACAGATCGCCGCAAAGCAGCAGGAATCAGAAGCTGCAGCCGGTATTGCCGGAGGGACAGGGGCCAATCTGACAGCACAGGGCGGCGCCCAAGTGGGAGCTGTGATTTCCGGAAATGGCCCAGGCAATGTTACCGCCGGTCAGGAGATCGAAGTCCAGTGGGAGAGCGTAGAAGAATCCCTTCCAGAATTAGAAGAGAAGATTGAAAAGGACGGCAAGAGCTATGAGCTGAATCCCAATCTCCGCACCGTTCTGATCCTGGGCGTGGATAAAAAGGACGGCTTCCAAAAAGGAAAGCCAAGCGATGGCGGCCAGTCCGATGCCATATTCCTGGTAATCCAGGATGTAACCACAAAAAAGATCAAGATACTGACCATACCAAGAGATACCATAACCAACATTAAGATCTTTGACCTGGCCGGAAACTATGTAGGCAAAGCCCAGCGCCAGATCACTCTGGCCTACTCCTTCGGAGACGGCATGGAACTTAGCTGCCAGCTGGCAGCTGATGCAGTCAGCGAACTGCTGGGCGGAGTCCAGATCGATGACTATATGGCGATCACCGTAGGAGCCCTGCCCATCCTGAATGAACAGGTAGGAGGAGTAACGGTTCATATCGATGACCCATACTTAGAGCAGCGCAACCCAAACCTGAAATATAACTCAGACGTTACGCTGGTGGGTAATGATGCAGAAGATTTCCTCCGCATTCGAAATATCGAAGAGGACAATACCGCATTATCCCGAATGGATCGCCATATGCAGTTCATGAATGCCTGGATGGCCGCTGCACACAAGGCTGCCGCCGCAGATGACACCTTCGGTGCCAAGCTGATGAACGCGATCCAGCCATATATGATCACCAGTATGCCTAAGGACCAGTACCTGAAGCTGGGGCTTGATGTGCTGCTGAGCCAGGATGGACTGGCACAGAGCGACCGGTACACCCTGCCGGGCACCCCGCAGCAGGGATTGCTTCACGATGAATATATTCTGGATGACGAAGCTGCAAAGGCCATGGTTCAGGAACTGTTTTACCGGCCGTTGTCATAAAGAAGATATCGAAGAAGCAATTCATTACACGAAAACAAAACATAAGATCATCACTATCAGCAGATATGTGGCGGAAGCTGTTGATTAAGGCTGTTTATCATGTATCACCAGATATTAATGGTATCAGCAGATACACAGCAGAAGCCGTTTATCATAAAACATTATTTCATGTAACTATCAAGGGAAAGGAAAGGTGAATCGCATGAAAAAGAAATTCCTTATTTTAACTGCGGCGCTGGCATTAGTAGTGGCACAGAGCTCCTACGCTGTAGCAGCAAGAAGCTCTAGCAACAGCTCTAGCGGTACTGTGACCGGACCAGTAACCGTTATTGATCGTACCAGCAACGGTTCCGGCGGCGGCAGCAGCACAGGTGGACAGACCACTCCAGCAGGCACAACCAGCACTGCAACCGGTCTGGCAGCAACCTCTGTAACTGACAGTCATTCCGCAACCACATTAGCTGGTGCAGTAGACATGACCAATGCAGTATTAGGCGCTGTTAAGAGCACCGTTACTTCTACTGGTTCTACCATTACCACTACAACAGTAGCTCTGAACACTACTGCTGGTACCGTTGCAACAGAAGCAATCGCTCCCGGCGCAGCTCCAGCGGTATCCGCAAATGATGCAGCAGCAGCTACCGCATGGACCGGTGACAAGACTGTTACAACCAGCAGCAACTTTGCTGGCTATGCAGCTGGAGCAGCTGGAGCAATCCAGGCTGTAAACGCAAACCCGGCAGCATTAGCTACCCTGCCATCCAGCGCAGACCTGAGCAAGTATGCAATGCTGACCAACTTCCAGGTTGCTACCGTAAAGGATGCAGCAGGCAATGTAGTAGATGCACAGGCAGGCCAGTGTCTGACCATCGAAGTACCATCTCTGGTTTCAGGCATGAAGGTTTATATGGCTTACGTTGACCCGGTAACCAACAATACCATTTTAGTTCAGGTTCCAGGTGTAGACTATGTGAACCGTCTGGTACACATCGATGCACGCTATGCAGCAGCAGCTTGGTCGATCGTTTATGAGAAGTAAGAACAATAAGTAGAATGCCAGGGACGGCAGGTGGTTTTCGGCTGTTCCTGGTGCTTATTGTGAATTTTTTTTGGGAGATTAACTTCAAATAATTAATATTATTTATATTTGTTTTTGCATTTAATTTTACGTGAGATGAGATTGGAATATGTTTGGGCATAGCTTGTGACGGGAATGGAGTGAGGGGGATTACTGTGGAGGGGAGTTTCATTGGAATGGCTGGACTAGATTTTTAGTTGGATTGTGATGGGGTATGGTGACAGGAATTATCATTGGCGTTGGCAGTCGGATTCTATTATGCAAGCGAAACTTATTGCAGACGATTGGCGGTGCTGATACTCACATTTTTACACGAAACTTAGGGTGAACATTGAAATTTGAGTTAAGGCTGATAAATGATTTTGACATTGCAAAAAATCTATTTAGCAAACGAAATTTAGTGTCGTGGGTTGCGGATGCTGATAATTACATTTTTACGCGATATTTAGCATGAACTATAGGGTTTTCAGTTGACGCTGATAAATGGGTTGAAGCTATTTAGCAAACGAAAATTTAGGTCATGAGTTGCAGATGCTGATAATCACATTTTTACACAGAACTTTGGATGAACATTGAATTTTGGGTTTGTGCTGATGGGATATGTAAAGGGAAACGGGTTCAGAAGAAATTATCAATTTAAGGATTAAGTGGTATGACAGGTTTACTTGAAAGTGTTCAGTGAGGTATGAGTGCCACATTTAATATAGAAGATTCTGCGCTGTAAACATCATTGAGGATGATAAGCACAGCGGTTAGAAATATTTAAGTAATCACATCCCGATTTGCAGGGGGAAAAGAGGAACAAACGATGGATAAAAAATACACAATTGCGGTTGCGGGAACAGGTTATGTAGGTCTGTCAATTGCTACGCTGCTGTCCCAGCATCATAAAGTTTTTGCTGTGGATATCATTCCTGAGAAAGTGGAACTGATAAATAACCGCAAGTCCCCGATTCAGGATGAATACATAGAAAAATATCTTGCAGAGACGGAAAAGTCAAGAGTAAATGCTAAAAAAGTCAAAAAAATTTATGAAGCCCCCAA
>JAUNGG010000086.1 GCA_030524635.1 Lachnospiraceae bacterium | reverse complement strand
ATCTCATAATAGAGGTGGCAGATATACTAAATATCAATGATACAACACACTAGGCCGGAAAGCAAAAATCCCATCGCGTAGGCGATTTTCATGGATTTTTGCCGGTTGCTGTGAACGCACGTGAACAGTAACCGGCTTTACTATGAAATCCCGGTTATATTGAAGTTTTCATTGCGAATCAAAAGGATTCAAGGTATAATTTTTTATAATAAAAGAATTTTTATTTGAAATTCAGAGCGGAAAAACAAGGGAAGGAATCGGGTATATGATCAGCTATGATTTACTAAGCAATGTAGGTGACAGAGAGAATAACGAAGACAATGTAGGCATGTACCAAAATGGCCAGGAATACTGCTTCGTGCTGGCAGATGGGTTAGGCGGTCACGGAAAGGGTGAGGAAGCTTCCCGGCTGGCAGTGGAAACAGCCGTCAAGGTATTTGCCGCAGCCGGCGCCGGTGAGAATGAGATGGACCAGTCCTTTGCCCAGGCCCAGCAGGCGATCCTGGAGGGGCAGAAGGCAGATTACCATGCACAGGACATGAAGACCACGCTGGTGCTGCTCCATGTGGGGAATCAGAAGATCTGGTGGGGCCATATCGGGGACAGCCGGCTTTATTACTTTAAAAACGGAAAGTTAGTTCAGCGGACGCTGGATCACAGCGTACCCCAGATGCTGGTTGCCGCAGGCCAGATCAAGGAAAAGCAGATCCGCAATCATCCTGACCGGAACCGGCTGCTCCGTGTGCTGGGAACAGAGTGGGATACCCCGAAATATCAGATTGCAGAGCCCATTGAACGGGAGGGCAGCCAGGCATTTCTGCTGTGCACCGATGGTTTCTGGGAGCTGATCGATGAGAAGAAGATGCAGCACTTCCTGAAGAAGGCGAAGACACCGGCGGACTGGCTTGGCCTGATGGAAGGGATCGTGAAAAAGAATGGTCATGGGAAAAATATGGATAACTATTCTGCAGTAGCAGTCTGGCTGGCGGATTGATGGAAGGCGTATGGATGAGTATGAATATAATAGAAGAACGGCGGGAGGAAAACCTCTGGTTTGAGATCGGAGCCAGCAGCATTATCGGAGGACGGCACTATCAGCAGGATTTTGGATACGTTTATACGGGAAAGCAGGAAGTGGCGGCTGTGGTGTGCGACGGCATGGGCGGCATGGAGGGCGGCGAGCGTGCCAGCAGGACTGCAGTGGAGCTGTTTGCCGGGGATCTGCACAAGGAAGAACCGATCATGGATCCTTCTGGATTTTTGTACCGTGAGGCGGCCAGGATGGATCTGGCAGTGGCCGGACTGAAGGGAAGCGACGGCAGGCTGTTAAAGAGCGGAACCACGCTGGTGGCAGTTTACTGCCGCGGAAACCGGATGCACTGGGTCTCAGTTGGAGACAGCATGATCTACTGGATCCGGGGAAATTCCATTGAACCGGTAAATCTGGTACATAACTACCGGACCATGCTGCAGGAGCAGCTGGCAGAGGGAAGCATTACAAGAGAGTTTTATGAGAGGGAGGAGAAAACTCCTCAGGCGGAGGCGCTGACCAGCTACTTAGGCATGAACCATCTGTACCGGGTGGAAACAGGAAAGGAATCGTTTTTGCTGGAGCCTGGTGATATGATCCTGCTTTGCAGCGATGGGGTTTACAAGAGTATGGACCAGTACCAGATCCTGGCAATGGTACGAGATAATGATCTGGATATGAAGATTGCGGCGGAGCGGACCACAGCCATGGCCCTTCAGTACGGAGGGAAGAGACAGGATAACACCACCGTGATCCTGATGAAATACGGGGAGAAGTAGGAGGAAGCAGGATGGTTCGTTGTTTGAATTGCATGAAGATGTTTGAAGAGGCGTATGGCGTGTGCCCGTATTGTGGGTTTCAGCCGGGAACGCCGCCCAAGGAGGCATATCATCTTTATCCGGGCACTGTTTTAAACGGGCATTATGTGATCGGAACCACTGTAGGCTTCGGCGGCTTCGGTATCACCTACCGGGCCTGGGATACGGTACTGGACAAAATGGTTGCGATCAAGGAGTTTTACCCCAACGGGATCGTGAACCGTGTTCCGGGGGAGAAGGAGGTTATCATTTATTCCGGCAACCGGGCGAATGAGTTTCAGAATGGAAAGATCCGCTTCCTGGCAGAGGCCAGGAATATGGCCCGGTTTAACACCCACCCCAATATTGTAAATGTATATGAGTTTTTTGAAGAAAATAATACGGCATACATTGCCATGGAATTCCTGGACGGTATGTCCTATAAGCAATATATTGCAAAGAACGGCGGCCGGGTGGATTATCAGACAGCAGTTAATGTGATGCTTTCGGTTATGGATGCGTTGAGAGAGATCCACAAGGTAAAAATCATCCATCGTGATATCAGCCCGGATAATATTTTCCTGATCCCAGTGGAGTCCGGGGAGGAAAATTACCGGGTAAAGCTCATCGACTTTGGCGCGGCAAGATTTTCCAGCGGTGAAGAGGAAAAGACCTTGTCCATTATCCTGAAGCCGGGATATGCGCCGCCGGAGCAGTACCGGAGCCGCAGCAAGCAGGGGCCCTGGACCGATATCTATGCAGTAGGCGCCGTGCTTTACCGTTCTGTAACGGGGATCATGCCGGATGAGTCGGTGAACCGTATGGTGGAGGACCACCTGGCGCCGCCCAACCAATTGGTACCGGAAATTCCTCAGTATTTAAGCGACAGCATTATGCGTGCCATGGCGCTGCGCCAGGAGCTGCGGTTTCAGAATGTGGTCCAGTTCCAGTCTGCGATCCAGAATAAGACCAAGGTCTTAAATGTAGACGGCGAGTTAAAGCGGCGCAAGACCATCCGGGGTATCAGCATTGCAGCCGTGGCCCTGGGACTTGCGGGAGCCGGTCTGGTGTGCTGGCAGATCTATGCAGGCAAGCAGCGGGCGCTGTACAATATTCAGGCGGATGTATGTGTGCTGATGCCGGATGTAAATGAAAGAAAAGAAGTACAGATCCGGGAAGCCGGAGCCATCGGAGCCAAGGATGGCGAGGGAAAGCAGATCCAGCTGGAAAGCTCCCAGGAGATGCTGGGGCGGATGCTGCAGGAGTATGGAGAGAATTTCCAGAAGGTAACCTTGGAAGAAATGATCTGTGAGGATGCTTCCGATTATCAAAGCTATCTGCTGCAGGAGCTGGAGGGAGAAGAGCCGCCGTTTGCATTTGAGAGCAGCGGAGTTACTGCGGAAGATACGGATGTATGGGAGAAACTGGGAACAATTGAAACCTGTTATGAGGAGCTGGATCCGGAGGCGTACTATTTCCTGGACAGCCAGGAGTTTCAGAATTATTTTGCAGCAGAGAAAAAACAGATCCCGGTATCCTTCCGGGCACCGGTTCTGTATGTAAATACCCACATGGTTCCGGAGGAGCAGATCCCGGCGGTGATCACCAGCCTGGCTGATCTGGAATTGGACGGAGTCCCCAGCTACTGTGTAAGCCAGGAGGACCGGCTGATGTACCGGGATGCCTTCCAGCCGTCCGAGGCAGATGCTGCATTCCAGGAGGCGGACGCAGAGGAGAAGGGATACGAGCCCTTCCTGAGAAGAGAAATGGCCTACTATCTGGGCAATACGGATGATTATGAGGCGATCCGCGCCGGGTTAGGCGGTATCTACAAAATGGTGGTGCTGAAGGAGCTTCAGGAGTCCGGTGCGGTGAAGGGACGTTTTACCCACTTATGGAGCATTAATGGGAATCTGAAGGATCAGGAGAAGAGAGCAGCAGACAGCTTACTGTATTATCTGATGGGCGAGCCGGCTCAGGATGTGTTTAACCTCCAGAACGGCAATGGGCTTTCTCTGAACAAGAACATGTTAAAGACGTATGTGGAAGGCAACGATGAATTTCAGGAAATTCTGGATGAACTGGAATACCTGAAGATGGAATATGGAGAGGGGCCAAAATCTTGAAAAAATGCTTGAATTGTATGGAGGATTACCCGGAGGAGCCGGGGCTGGTGTGCCCATGCTGCGGGTTTGACAATGAAATGGCAGAGCAGGAAGGCGCCTGCCTGCTTCCGGGCAGCATCCTCCAGGGAAGATATATTGTAGGAAGGGTGCAGAAGCTCCGGGATGAGGATGCGATCTATATTGGCTGGGACGCGCTGTTTGAGCGGAAGGTGCGGATCCAGGAGTATCTCCCCGCCGCCTATGCAGAGCGGGAGGAAGCAGGCAGCCTGACCTGCAAAGAAGAAAATCAGGCAGCATATCAGGCTGGTCTGGAGCAGTTTTACCGGAGGAGCCGGGAGCTGATCCGCCTGTACCAGGAGGAGGACGTTATTACCTATTACGCCTGCTTTTTGGCAAATGGAACCGCTTATGCCATTATGGATCATCGGGAGGAAAAGACCCTGAAGCTGTGGCTGGAAGGAAAACAGATCGGCCAGGAGGATGGGCTGTATCTGCTGCAGGCTGCCCGGCAGGCAGTGGAAAAGGTACACAGGATCGGCGGATACCATGGACAGATCGATGCAGATGCCTTCTGGATGACCTCCAAGGGGCATATGATCCTGAAGGATTTTGGCGGCTGGAGCCTTGCTGATGACAAAGATGACAGGGAAGAAACGGAGGGGAGCCGGCAGGAGCCTGACGGAATCAGCCAGGATGCCAGAGGGCTTGCAGGGCTGTTTCTGCAGATTGTTTCCGGAAAAGAGATCCAGAATGAGGAGGAGCTGGAAGCAGAGCTGGCGCAGGGTTCACTGCAGCTTTCAGAACCGGTTCTCGAGGTGATGAGAAAAGCACTGTCGTATGGCTTAAATAGTCTGGAGCCCCTTCAAGGGCTGGACCCGGATCGTGAGATAAGCTCTGGACGAACGGCAGCTTCTTCCAGGATCAGGAAGAAGTGGCTTCCCTGGATCATCGGTGTGGCTGCCTGTATTCTGGTGCTGGCCGCCTTTGGATTTATGATTAGAATTTAAGCAACAGAGGGATATTATGAAGAGATTATGTTTGGGATGTATGAAAGAGTATGACGGGCAGTTTGATATCTGCCCCTACTGCGGGTATGCGGTTAATACGCCGCCGAAGCAGTCTTATCATATTGCACCGGGATCTGTGCTGCATCAACGCTACATTGTAGGCAAGGTGCTGGGCTTCGGCGGATTCGGCGTCACCTACGTAGGCTGGGATCAGTTGATGGAGCGGAAAGTTGCAATCAAGGAGTACCTGCCCAGCGAATTTGCCACCCGTATGCCTACCCAGCAGAAGGTTACCGTCTATTCTGGCGAAAAGGCGGAGCAGTTCCGGGAAGGACTTATTAAAACCCTGGAGGAGGCCAAGCGCCTGGCAAAGTTTGAGGCAGTCCCGGGGATCGTGCAGATCTATGAATGCTTTGAGGCCAACGGAACTTCCTATATTGTGATGGAATTCCTGGAAGGAATGTCATTAAAACAGTATCTGGAAACACATGGAAAAATGTCTCCGGAGCAGGCAGTTCCGGTAGTCATGCAGGTAGCCTCCGCTATGGAAGCGGTTCACCGGGCCGGAATCCTTCACCGAGATATTGCGCCGGATAATATCTATATCTTAAATCCGGACAGCACAGACACGCTGCAGGTAAAGCTTCTGGATTTTGGGGCTGCCAGATATGCTACCACCAAGCACAGCAAGAGCTTGTCGGTGATCATTAAACCAGGCTACGCGCCGGAGGAGCAGTACCGCAGCCGCGGTGATCAGGGCACCTGGACAGATGTCTATGCGCTGGCTGCCACATTTTACAAGATGCTCACCGGCATCACGCCGGAGGACGCCATGGAGCGGAGCGTGAAGGATGAGGTGAAGCGCCCCTCCAAGCTGGGAGTTAAGATTGCCAAGCCTACCGAGACGGCGCTGATGAACGCCCTGAATGTGAAGATTCAGGACCGTACCCAGACCATGGGCGAATTTATCAAGGAGCTGATGGATGCAGACGTAAAGGAACGTACCATCACAAAGACCAAAGAGGATGTAGGCTCCCTCCCCAAATGGATTTTTGCAGTGGCCGGCGTGGGCGTAGCTGCGGTAGCTATTGTGGTAACGCTGATGATGACCGGCGTAATCAAATTCCGGCTGAATTCCGGCAGCAGCCAGCTGGAGGAAAGCATGGTCCGGGTTCCCAACGTAGTAAATAAGCAGGCGGATGAAGCTGAGACGATCTTAAGCGACAGCGAACTGGGAATGTCACGGGACAAGATGGTATATTCAGATGAGATTCCACAGGACATGGTTTCTTACCAGGAATTGAAGGAAAATACCACCGTTGTGAAGAACACGATCGTGGTAGTAGAGATCAGTATGGGTAAGGAAAAGGGCGTCATTCCTACCATCAAAGGTCTTTTAAGAGAGGAAGCAGAAACGCTTTTAAAGGAAGCAGGATTCACCAACATTAAGATCGAAGAAAGTCAGGAGGACGGCGTTTACAACTCGGTTCTGGATATCAGCCAGGAGCAGGGTGCCAATGTGGAGCTGGATCAGGAGATCGTGCTTACCATCTGTATGAACGAGGAAGGCCAGGAGGGCGATGCCTCCATCCAGGTAAAGGTGCCGGATGTGGCAGGAAAGCTGCAGAAGGATGCAGAAAAGCTGCTGACTGACCAGGGCTTCCAGATCAACTGGGTAGAAGAAACCAGTGATAAGCCGGAGGGAACGGTATTAGGCCAGGAGCCGAAGGCGGGAGAAGAGGCGAATAAGGGCTCTTACGTTACCGTACGGATCAGTAAGGGCGCAGAAAAGATCTACATGAAGAATGTCCAGCTGATGTCAGAGGCAGAGGCGAGAAAGACCATCGAAGATCTGGGCCTGACCGTAGGAAATGTGCGGAAGGCATACAGCGATTCTGTGGCAGCCGGAAAGGTAATTTCCCAGAGCATTGCACAGGATGCAGAGGTGAAGAAGGGTGATAAAGTAGATCTGGTGATCAGCCAGGGCAAGGACCCGGCAAAGCAGCGCAGCAGCGGAACGACCCAGCAGAATGATGCAGCGGCAGAAGCAGCCAGAAGACAGCAGCAGGAGGCGGCAGAAGCGGAAGCAAGACGTCAGTCAGAAGCAGCGGCGGCAGCAGAGGCCCAGCGTCAGGCCGAGGCAGCAGCGGCAGCGGAGGCCCAGAGGCAGGCAGAAGCAGCAGCGGCAGCAGAAGCGAAGCGCCAGGCGGAGGAAGCGGCACGTCAGGCAACGGCCGGCGGAAATGCCCAGGGAATCCCTGGATTCGCCAATGATATCCCGATGTATTAACATAGAAAACACATAAAACGTATGAAACGAGAGGATAACTCATAAACGAGAAAAAGAAGAAAGAATCAGGAACAGGAGGAATGATCAGATGAGAAAAGGTATGTGGATCGCAGCGGCAGCAATGACAGCATCGGTACTGGGAGCAGTACCGGCAATGGCAGCTGGATGGGTGAAGGACGAGGTAGGATACTATTACGTGTATGACAGCGGCAACTATGCTTCCAACGGCTGGAGAACCATCGATGGAAAGGACTACTACTTTGATGCTAACGGCTACATGGCAGTTGGCTGGAGACTGGTAGATTACCAGTGGCGGTATTTCCTGGCGGATGGGACCATGGCCGCTAACGGTTGGCAGCAGGACAATGGAAAATGGTATTATTTCGACAACAAGGGCAATATGAAAACAGGATGGCTGGAGCTGAAAAATAAGACCTACTACTTAAACGAGGACGGAAGTATGGCAATCGGTGCAAAGGAGATTGATGGCCAGAACTACTTCTTCCAGGAGGACGGCTCTGCACGGACCGGCGGCGGAACAATGAAGCAGGGCGAGGTGAAGTACCGCTACAAAGATAAGGTGCTTCAGCGCTACAACACCGTTTCCAAGGAATGGGAGCCGGTGCCGGGCGAGCAGGAGGCGATGGAGCTGATCATGGAAGGCCTGCGGGACGATTATATCGAAAAGCGGCTTTACTACACAGAAGCAGCCTTCGAGGAAGTAGCAAAGGCTAAGCTGGGCAATTATCTGTCTGAGGAAGATCTCCATGACTTTACCGAAAAGGTAGAGCGGGAATACAATGAGATCTATGACATTGAGGACGACTACGATTATTACGATTACTATGATTATTAATATGAGTTCAGCTAAAAAATAAAATTCAAAGCCCATCAGTATAAATTCCTCCATTCTACAAATACTACTTCCAGAAACGGATAGTACAGTAAATGGAGGAATTTTTATATGAAAGCTACAGGTATTGTAAGAAGAATCGA
>JAUNGG010000085.1 GCA_030524635.1 Lachnospiraceae bacterium | reverse complement strand
TTCCATAAAGTCAGATAATTGTCAATTCGCCGCTTCAAATAAACCTCAACCATATGCATCGCTCCTCTCTGCTATTCCTATTATACAAAAAAATGAGCGAATTATACAAGAGTAATCACAAAAAAATGAGCGAGTTTTTATCCTTTCGTTACAAAATTTCGAAAGAGCAAGACAATCAAATGTTTCTATTCATTGCCTTGCTCCCAAACAAATACCAATATTCAAATATCAAAGCATTCCTATTGCTTGTCCAACCCAATAAACCACTCCCAACACCCAGCTGGCCAGCACTCCATACAAAATCACCGGCCCAGCAATGGTAAATATCTTACACCCAATTCCAAAAACCTGCCCTTCCGTCTTATACTCAATCGCCGGCGCCACCACCGAATTGGCAAACCCGGTGATCGGCACCAGCGCACCAGCTCCGCCAAATTTCACCAGTTTCGGATACCAGTTCAGTCCCGTCAGTAAAATACTGGTCCCAATCAGCACAATCGACGTCCAGGCAGACGCAGTCTCTTTTTCCATTCCCATCCCATTCATCAGCCAATTGGTAAGGATCTGTCCAACCAGGCAGATCAGGCCGCCTACTAAAAAAGCCTTTCCCATATCTGCCCACACATTATTCAGCGGTGTGACCTCTTTCACATATGCACCATATGCGTCCTTTTTAATTTCCATCTGCAACTTTCTCCTTTATGTCAAGGTTTTTCCTGTCAAAACTTCCTACGAGCTTCCAATCCCATACCAAAAAAAGGTCAGGGAACCGGTCAGCTTTCCTAATGCAATTGCCAGAATGATATATTGAAGTCCTACAGCAAGATGTACTCTTCGGGTAAGAACCGGAAGCGCATTCAAGGTTTCTGCCAATGACATAACCAGACATCCCACAAAAATTCCGGCTGAAAGGCCAAAAATCAAAAGCACGGCCTGTCCTGCTATGGTTCCCAGTGGAATGGGAAATTCATACAAATCAATCAGATTTCCAATGATTCCTCCCATTACAATAAAGGTTTCATACAAGATAATGTGTCTTTTCGTTTTTGTTTTTCCGATTAAACGTGGAAATACCCCAATAATTGCCAGAAAGGCAAAGACACCGGCTGCAATGATCCCTCCTGCAGAAAGGCCCAGAACGCCTAATGCCAAAAGCTTCCCATCAGGTAACATCGACTTCCTGCTCCTTCCTGCCGTTATTTTCGATCAGTGTCTTGCAGATATCTTCCTCGTAGGTCCGCATCTGCACCTCGATCGGTGTAGGGTCTGTATTCAACTTCCATTTTGCAAAGTGATTAAAGAAAATAATGATTCCAGCTGCAAGACCGATGGAATAGGATGCCTCCAGAATGGTAAAGCCACCTGGCTCTCTTCCCATTACCAGCAGATACAGCTCCTGAAACAGGGACATAACGTTTGCGTCATTATTAAAGGTCATAATCGCAAATGCCGCTCCGCAAAAGCTGACCACGCAGGTAAAGATGGTTTTTACCCACTGCCATACCAGCTTAGGTCGCTTCGGCGGCAGATAATCAATGATGTAATCGATTTCTCCCAGATTATTCACCTGTGCATCCGGATCGATCTGCTGGATCTTTTTGATGATATCGATCACATCTTCTACATAACGTTTCTCCTTCTTCTCTTGTATCGTCTTAATCTTCAGGCTGCTGCACTTATTTTGGAGTGCCTGATCCTGGCAGGTTATCTTGGCCACATCCTTCAGGAATACATCCTGCTTCTGGACTTCTGTCATCTGATTTACTTTCAGATAGACCTGCTTGCTCCTGCCGGAATTTCCGCCGCTCATAATTTTCCGCCTTTCGTCCATTCTGAAGCTGACCAGCCTAACCCCGGCCACCTCTGGTCTGTCCACTCCGGATCCATCCACTGGATCCTGCTCTCACCGTCTACCAGCGTCCCGCCGTCCATGGCTCCCTTCGGCACGCCGAACAGCAGGATCCAGATCACAGCACCGGCTGCCCCCATACAGAGCACCATGGCAATCACGCCTAAAATAAATTTCAGGGAATCCATCTTACACACCTTCTTTAAAGATTTTATCATTTCTGAACCTTTTTCCAGTATGTCCGATTCCCTGAAATCTATACGAATTTCTCTCTCATGGATTTTAAAATTTTCTTTTCTAAACGGGATACCTGTACCTGGGAGATGTTTAAGTCCTTTGCCACCTGACTTTGGGTCTGGTTATCAAAATACCGGCGAAGGATGATCTCACGGTCCCGTCTTTCCAATCCGGCTACCAGATCCTTCAGCACCATCACATTTAAAAGCTTTTCCTGGGCTTCGCTTTCCTCTGGGATCCGGTCGATGAGACAGCTTCCCGGCTCATCATTACAGCCCATGGGACGGTACAGGGATTCTACCTCTGCCGCCGATTCAATGGAGGCCGCGATCTGCTCACGACTTTCCCCCAGTGCTTCCGCCAGTTCATCCACTGTAGGATCCCGCCCCAGCGTCCCGATTAATTCCTGCCTGGTCCCATTGACCCGGATTCCCAGCTCCTTTAAGGAACGGCTTACCTTGATCATGCCGTCATCCCGCAAGAACCGTTTGATCTCTCCTGTAATCATGGGAACGGCATAGGTGGAAAATTTCAGTCCCAGTGTCAGGTCGAAATGGTCAACTGCCTTCATCAGGCCGATGGAACCGATCTGGAACAGATCTTCCATCTCGTATCCCCGCCGGTCGAATCGCCGGACAATGCTCCAGATCAGCCCCATATTTTCTGTGATCAGCCGGTCTCTGGCTGCTTTATCCCCTTCGTGAGCCATTTGAATCAGATTCATGGTCTCATCCATGGGATCAGCCTCCTATCCGCTTTTTCATTCGGACGGTGGTTCCCTTGCCCGGCTGGGATTCTACTTCCAAACTGTCCATAAAAGCTTCCATAAAGGAAAAGCCCATGCCGGACCGCTCTCCGCTTTCATCCGATGTGTACATGGGCTCCATCGCCTTTTTCAGATTTTGAATTCCCACTCCCTGGTCGCTGATCGAGACGGTAAGCTCTTCCCCGCAGATTTCGGCCTCTATGTAAACGGTTCCCACCTGATTTCCATATCCATGAATAATGGCATTGGTCACTGCCTCCGATATGGCGGTCTTTACGTCATCCATTTCCTCCAGTGTGGGATTCATTCGGCTCATAAAGACAGCAATCACCACGCGGGCGAATTCCTCATTCTTTGACAGGCTGTCCATCTCCAGCCGGATTCGGTCATGCTCTGGTTTTCGTTCACAAGCCAGAGATTGGGGCTGTTTTGTCCTTACTTCCATTTCTTTTCCAATAATCTCCATTATGTTCCTCTCCTTCTGTTTTGTACAGGAAATCTCCATCCGTCTGCCTGAACTGCTGCCGCCCTCAATCGGTGAGGGCCGCTTCCTTCGACTCGAAGCAGGGAACCAGCCGGGACAGGCCGCCGACATTTAAAATCCGGTGCACCTGGCTTCCCACTCCGTAGATCGCCACGCTCCCGCCGCTTCCGGCCATCTGCTTGTAACGGTTTAACAGAACTCCAATCCCGGAGGAATCCATAAACTCCGTCCGGCTGAAGTCGAAAATGATCCGGCTGACATAGTTTTCAGACAGCAGCAGATCCGTTTCGTACCGCAGGTTCCGGCAATTATGGTGATCCAGCTCCTTCGGAAGGTGGATCACCAGCACCTGCCCTCTTGCTTCATAGGAAAATGTGTTTTGATTCATGCTATCAAGCTCCTTTCCGGCAACGCTCCGCTTCCATCAACGGCGGAGCATTCAAATAAATAAATTCCATACTAGAAGAACAAAATGCCATGAACGATGGCGTAAAATAAAAAGAAAGAATACCCGAATGTTTTCTTTCGTAGTCTTCTTTCTTTTTATTTTTCTTACTTTTTAATTTTCTTTAATACCCTCTTGCTTCCCTGGCCTGCTCCGCCTGGCTGCTTTCTGGATATTGGTCAATGATGGTTCCAAACCACTGATTCGCCTGCTCTGTGTTTCCCAGCTCCTGGTAAACGCGGCCCAGAAGGTACATGGCTGCCGTATTATCCGGCTTTACCTCCAGGCTCTTCTCATAGTAAGGGATGGCTCCCTCCAGATTGCCGCCGTTCCAAGAAGCGGTTCCCAGATCTTCCAGCGTCTGGTAGCCATTTGTGGTCATATCCTGGGTGATGGCATTGACAATTTCCAGCACACTGCTGTCTGTGATCAGTGCTGCATCTAAGGTGGTATAAAGCTGTGCTACTGTCATCAGGTCATCGCCGCGGTAGGCCTGCAGGATGTGGATGATGGCCTGATACTGATCGATCACCGCCTGATTGTCGGATTCAATGCTGGAAAGCTGAGCCTCCATCTCATCGGCATGCACCTTTAAGCTGTCATATTCCTCGGTTTTCGCGGTGAGCTGCTGATTCAGATCACTGAGCTTCTGACTGTAGGAAATCAGCTCCTGGTTATGAGCCGTGTTTAATGACTTGGTATTGGCTGGCATTACCAGGAAAAAGATAACCAGCATTCCGATTATCAGTCCTGCCGTAATGTTTAAAATACTTCCCCAGCCGGTATTCTCCTTATAGGCCGGCGGAATGATGATGTCATCATCCTGCATCTGACGGTGAGAAAATGCATTTTTCAGCTTTTTCTTCTCCACTTCCTCCCGCCCGGTATTCTGCTTGACGATGGACATATACCACTGTGCCTTGGGATTATTCTTGTCGATCTGCAGGACCCGGTACAGGGATTTTCCTGCTTTCACATAATCCTCTCTGGCCATATAGATCAGCGCCAGAAGAATATGGGCTTTTACAAAATGGGGATTGGAATCTACCACCCTTGCAAGCTGCAGGACAGCCAGATCCGCATTGTTATTCTGGGCATGCCACAGCGCCTGGTTGTAGGTTCGGATCATCTGGCTCTCCCGCTCTAACTGGCCGGACTTTCTCTGGATCTCTTCCAGATAATGATCTGCCGGATTATCCTTTGGCCTTAAGTTCATGCTGATGACCCACTGGGTCAGGGCATCTGCCGTTTCCCCCATCTCATAAAAGATCAGTCCCAGAAGATTTCTGGCATCCATCTGGTATTTATCGAAACGCAGGCTTCTCTTCAGGCACTCCACAGCCCCGGTCAGGTCCCGGATCTTTGCTTTCTCTAATCCCAGATTGTAATAACTGTTGGCAATCTGGCGGTTTCTTTTTACATAATCCATGAATCTTTATTCTTCCTTCATTTCCTTCATCATTTCCATCATGATGTCGGTCATATCTGTTAAATCGGCTTTTACGATTGCGTCCTCTACTTCTTCCACCTCTAAGCTGGGCTTAAAGCGCGCGATTTCTTCCTCAAAATTAATCATAGTTGCTCCTCTTGTGTTACTGTTCATGTGCGTTCACAGCAACCCTCTTGTTCCTCTGCCAGCAGCGCCTTCTTGATCTCCCCGATCAGATAAAGGGAGCCGACGCAAAACAGCAGATCCTCCTCCTGCCTCTCCTTTTGGAGAAAGGCCAGGGCATCGGTTACCTCTGGAAAACGCTCTGCCGGACATCCGCCCTCCTGCAAAAAGCAGTCTGCCAGCGTCTTTTCCGAAAGGCCTCTGTCACTATGTACGTGAGTGACTGCTGCCAGATCGGGATGGAGATGACGGCAGAGACACCGCACCATATCCTGGTAATCCTTATCCTCCACCACAGCAAACAGTACCAGGACTCTTCCCCCTATGCCAGCTGCCTTTCTTCTTTCGATCAGTGCTTCGGCAGCTTCTGAAAAGACCCGGATCCCATCTGGATTATGGGCGCCATCCAGAAAAACGCCTGGCTGCACCTGTTCCATCCGTCCCGGCCACACAGTCTTTTCCAATCCCTGATGGAGAAGCTCTGCCTTTTCTTCCGGAATCACGCCGGATTCTGTCAGGATCTGAAGCGCCTTCCACGCCAAAGCTCCATTATCTGCCTGATAAGGCGCCGGAAATGGGATGCGAAGAGAACCCATCCACAGCTGCCCTGTCTCATCCCGGTTCAGCTGAAGATCCGATCTGCAGATGGGGTAAGCTAGTGCATGACGCTCTGCGGCAAACTGCCGGATCACCTGGGCTGCCTGGGTGTTATTAGCATCAAACACCACCGGCACGCCTTCCTTAATAATCCCGGCCTTCTCCCCGGCGATCTCCTGGATGGTATTGCCTAAGTACCTGGTATGCTCCAGACTGATGGAGGTGATAATGGAAATCAGCGGATGCTCTGTTACATTGGTGGTATCCAGACGTCCTCCCATGCCGGTCTCCATTACCCAGAAATCAACCTTTTGTCCGGCAAACAGCACTGCTGCCATATGAAAAAGAAATTCAAAATAGGTTGGATGGCAGAGACCTTGTTCCATCAGCACATCTGCTGCCGCCTTCACCTTCTGAAAGCTTTCCTCAAACAGGCTCTCCTCCACCATCTTCCCATCCAGGAGAAACCGTTCCCGGATATCCACCAGATGAGGTGAGATAAAGGTTCCTACATGGTAGCCTGCCTGAAGCAGAGCGGAGGTCAGATACGCGCAGACGGAGCCCTTTCCATTGGTTCCGGCTACATGGATAATGGGAATCTTCCGATCTGGATTTCCCAGATATTCCAGATATTTTCTAACATCCTCCAGAGAATTTTTCTCCCTGGCCCACATAGGCAACTGGTCAATATATGCTTCTGCTCTCATAGTCTTACTGCCTTCCCACTTTGATTATAATCATTCCTGACGGAATTTCAACTGGATTCCCTCGTAAAAAATCGACAAAACCAGTAATGCAATCGAATCAGACTGAATTCCTGCCGGGCAGCTGCGCCAGGATGATCGCCCCGAACATGATCCCGCATCCAAGCAGCTGCCGTCCGCTTAGGCTTTGCCCTAAAAGCACCCATCCGGCCAGCACGGAAATGCTGGATTCCAGGCTTAAGATCAGGGAGGAGATGGTTGGATTCATCCCCTTTTGCCCCACGATCTGAAGGGTGTAGGCCACACCGCAGCTCATCACACCTGCGTACAGGATCGGCGCCCAGGCCGCCAGAATATTGGATATGGTCGGATGCTCAAACAGCAGCATGGCCGCCGCAGACAGGATCCCGCACACAAAAAACTGGATGCAGGAAAGCTTAACGCCGTCTGTTTTCGGTGAAAAATAGTCAATCACCAGGATGTGGAGGGAAAATAAAATGGCACAGATGAATACCAGAAAATCTCCCCTGGAAATGGTAAGCTGATCCCCTTCCATGCACAGAAGGTAAAGTCCTGCTACTGCCATCACCACCGCGCCCCAGATGGCGGGACCACATTTTTTCTTTAAAAACAGGCCTAGGATGGGCACGATCACAATATAGCAGGCTGTGATAAATCCTGCCTTTCCCACGGTGGTGTACTTCACACCAAACTGCTGAAAGTTAGATGCCAGGCACAGCATGATCCCGCAGCTGATTCCTCCAAGCAGCAGCGTCCTTTTATTCGACTTCCCGGCTTCCGGCAGAGTATCTGCCGGCTGATTCCTTGTGCTCGTATATTGGATCACAGGAATCAGAACCAGGCCGCCGATGATGCTTCTCACCGCATTAAAGGTAAATGGCTCCACATAATCCATCCCCACACTCTGGGCCACAAATGCCACTCCCCAGATGGTTGCCGTTAACAACAGTAATAATGCATTTTTTAACTTCATATTTTTATTTCTCCAGATGTGCCAGCTGCTTCTTCACCTGCTCCATCATCTGGGTGTATTTCTCCAGCTTCGCCTTCTCCTCTGCGATCTTGGCTGCCGGTGCCTTGCTGATAAACTTCTCATTGTTCAGCATACCGTTTACACGAGCCAGCTCGCCGTTTAATTTCTTTTCCTCTCCCTTTAAGCGGGCGATTTCCTTCTCAATATCAACCAGCTCTGCAAAAGGCATGTAGATGGCAGCCTGGGGGATTACCGCTGATACTGCATCCTCATCGATGCCTGCCTTATCCTTCTGCAGTACAACCTCGCTGGCATAGCCTAAGGATGCGAAGAAGGACTTGCTGTGCTCAAAGATCTGCAGCAGCTCCTCATTCTCGGAAACTACAAATACCTTCGCCCTCTTGCTGGGGGGAACATTCATGGAGGTGCGCACATTTCGGATGCTTCTTACTGCTTCCTTGATGGTCTCTGTAGCCTTCTCCTCGTCTGCAAAATTCCATTCCTCCTTAAACACCGGCCAGGTGGAGATCATGATGGATTCCTCTTCCTCCTGCAGGTTGCAGAAGATCTCCTCTGTGATAAACGGCATAAAGGGATGCAGCAGCTTTAACGCCTGGATGAGAACCGTCTTTAAGGTCCAGATGGCAGCAGCCTTGGTGGTGTCTGCATCATTATACAGACGAGGCTTTACCATCTCAATGTACCAGTCGCAGAACTCCTCCCAGATAAAGTCATATACCT
>JAUNGG010000031.1 GCA_030524635.1 Lachnospiraceae bacterium | reverse complement strand
GGTTCAGGTCCGTGTGGTAGAAATACCTTGTGGGTTCGACTCCCATCTTCTGCATGTCTGAGATCTTGCATAGGCTGCAAGGTCTTTTTTTGTTACATTTACATTAGGATACTAGAACGGACTTATTGCAAAGCAATGGAGATAACGAATGAAGGAAGCGGACAAGGTATTCAAAGGCTGCAAGGGAATTTTCCTGGGAATCCTGATCGTTCTGGGGATTCTGGCACTTCGAAAGAGTTATTCCGCCCAGCCGCCGGTGGACCGGCTGATTTCCGGAACGGTAATTGAGTTGAATGATAAGTGGGAACGAAACTGGAACGAAGAGGAACAGAGCATAGAATACTGCTATGTGATACCGGAAACGTGGAAGGAATCAGCCAGTTTTGTAATGAAATCTTATCTGCGTGAATTTGAGCTGCTGCTGAACGGGGAGCGGTTTTATTCCTTCTCGGATCACTATGGGGTAAAGGGCGGCAGCCGTTTCGTAGTAACGCTTCCGGAGGGCTGTTTTGGAAAGCAGTTTGTGCTGAGGGTAAAAGGACAGTCAGACAGTCAAAACCCGGTGATCCTTGCATATCTGGGCGGGGCAAAAGAGATGGCAGCCAAGCTTTGGCAGGATAATATGTATGCGCTGCTGTTTGGTGTATGTTCCTTTTTGGCGGGGACTGGGCTGTGTTTGATGGCAGCTTATTTAAAAAGGCATAATTTAGGAGTCAGAAGAAAATGTCTGGTGGATTTAAGCGGCTTTATGTTCGTCACAGGAATCTGGGTCGTGACCGATTCCGGGCTTTTATTGTGCCTGACGAATCAAGTGGCGCTGATCAATATCATTTCCTTTGTTTCATTTTTCATTATGCCTGTATTTTTACTCCGGTTTATCAGCGATATATGGGTCAAAACACCTGTGCTTAATGGGATCTGTCAGATATTTTTGATCATTGCCGGGATTTATCTGTTAAATTACCTGGTTCCGGTGGTTCCGGGATATGTGTTGCTGTTGCCTGATCATATCCTTTGCTTTACTGCAATCGGCGTTGTGCTGAAAAAGGGCTGGAAGCAGATGCGGTATCAGGAGAAGGAGGAGATCAGGAAGCTGTTTGCCGGCCTTGCAATTTTATGCCTGTTTGCCATGATTTCCTTTGTGATTTTTTATATCAATCCTACCTATAATTACCCGATCGTCTATTCCATAGGGATCTTTCTGTTTTATCTGGTTCTGCTGGATATGACATTCAGTACGCTTTATAAGCAGATGAAGAAAACGGCCAGTCTGGATATTTATAAAAGGATGGCATATACAGACAGCATGGTTGGAATGGAGAACCGGGCAGCCTTTACGGAAACGCAAAAGAAAAATCCTTTGACCAGAGGCAGAAGCTATATCCTGATGGATATTAATAACCTGAAGATGGTTAATGACAGATATGGACATTTCGAGGGAGACCGGCTGATCCAGGCTGCTGCCAACTGCATTCTGGATGTATTTGGAGAAACAGGGAGATGCTATCGGATCGGAGGAGATGAATTTGTTGTGATCCTGGAGAATGACACAGAGGAAGTGGTGAAGAAGGCATTAAAGCATCTGCAGGAGCGGATCCAGGAAGAGAATGAACAGAAGGAGATAGCCTTATCCATCGCTGCCGGCTATGCCACGTGGCAGAAGCCCTCTGATACGGCACAGGAGTTGTTCCAGAGAGCAGATACTGCCATGTATGCAAGGAAGCAGCAGATGAAGCAGCAGAAAACCGCTGTACAATGGCAGAAGCTGTAACAGCCATACCATTGTGCAGCGGTTTCTTTTGTCTGTTTTGCCTGTTTTTTATCTGCTTTTTTTCATTCTGCCAAAACAGGGCCTACCGAAACATATTTTCCACGTAATTGCGCATTTCATCCCGGGAGGTCACATGCTTTGCGCCGTCGATAATGGATTCCTGTTCGGCCTTGGGCAGTTTTGCAAATCGGTTCAGCGTGTCAGAGTGCTGTGCCAGGTCAAGACTTTTTTTTCTCCCGGATCCAGTCATTTAACCGGTCACGTATCACTGAAAAAGGTGCCGGGCCAATATCCAGAAGAAATTGATGAAATTCCTTGAGCTGGAATTTATTCCCTAATGCCTGCTCGGTCCGTTTCCGCATATCGGAAAATTCCAGGTATCCGGCATAGTATTCCAGATAATTGGATGGATTATCCACCATAGCTTCATACAGGGCCGCGGCAAATTCCTGATCGGGATCTTCGAAGTACTGGCTGATGTACTTGGATACTTCCGAAATTCCCCAGCCCTGGTCATTGACCATAAGATCCAGATAGGCGTGGATCCCCAGATTAATGGCAGAATCCAAAGCCAGAAGCTGTGCGGTGGAAGGATCTAAATTCGGGTCCATATGGTAGGATTCATATTCCACGTAGGTAGCCCAGCCTTCGTTGTAGGCGCTGAAGGAAAGAATATGCCGGAAGGGGGACGGATCCTTTGCCACAAAGTAGGAGGACTGGTACAGGTGGCCGGGGTAGCCTTCATGAGCCAGGGTACAGAACAGTTGGTCCTGGGCGCTGGCACTGCCCTGATTAATATAGATCGGATTGGCAGCAGAACGGTCCATAGGAGGAGTCAGATAAAAGGCGGGGCTCAGCACTGGCTCCAGGGCCTTTGGAACGTAGTGAAGGGTATAATCCTTACAGATCGGCTCCGGATATTCCTCCTTTATGGCATCCTGCAGATAATCCAGGATCTCCACCGGGTCTGTCAGGGAGAAGGAAGCAGCGGACATCTGCTCCAAAAGCTCCGGCTGGTTCTTTAACAGGGATGCCGCCGATTTAAAATCATCGTTGATCCGTTTTTTAATGGATTTTTGAAGGGTATCCACATTTTTGCAGGAGGTTGCAGTGGAGGAGTATACCAGGTAGCGGTAGTAGTCCTTTCCCTTTGGATAATGGCTTAATCCTCCTTCCACAGTCCCGGTGCCCTTTAACTGGTTCAGGCCATCCATCAGGTGCTGGTAAGCGGGAACGAATGCGCTGCCGATCAGATCCGTGTGACGGCTGATATAGTCCTTCTTCTGGGCAGCGGTCAGTCCTTCGATGCCCTCCAGCCGTTCCGAAAAGGTACCAGCCAGGACACAGCCTTCGCCGGTTTCTAAGTAAGGGCGGCAGGAGTCCAGGATGCGGTCAATGGCATCATCTGTTATCATCAGTCCCTGCTTTGCCTTTTCCTGTTCCAGGGTCAGGATCTGTTTAAAATAATCGTCCAGGCCAGTTAGGAGCTGGAGATAGTCCTCCACATCCTGGATGCTGTAAAATGCATATTCCGCCAGCAGGATGGGAAGCTGTGCCTGTACCCCGATGGTGGGGGCCAGGGGCTGAACGTAAAGCTCCAGGCCATCAGCCAGGCTTTCCGTTTCCAGATAGGTTTTCAGGATATCGTAATCCAGCTGACTCTCCAGGGTCAGATCCTCACGCCGGATTTCCAAAAGGGCAGCCAGCGCTTCTTTTACAGAAGCAGTATCCGCCTTTAAAGCATCCAGTGAGACTTCTCCATACAGGCTTTCCGGCCGGTTAATGCCCAGTGCATCCGGATCGGTAACGGTATAGTGAAGGTCGATCAGAGATGAGGAGACCTGATCCCGGAATAATGTGTCTGTCAGTTCCTCAAATGCTTCCTGGGCGCCGGAGCGCTGTGCCTGTTCCAGCCGGCTCACAGAGGGCCAGGGGAGCTTTTCCAGCTGCTGGGAAATGGACTGGGACAAGGCGGAAATTCCAGGAATTCCCTGGCGGGTATCCTGACCAGAAGTGCCGCAGCCTCCTAAGATGGTGCTGACGGTTATAATTGCAGTTAAAAGGAAAGCCGCTGACTTTCGGAATGGAAGCGGCGGACAGGTCTCATTGTCATTCTTTGTTTTCATAAAAAAATCCCTCCGAATACCCTTTAGTATAAAGCATATTCGGAGGAAACACAAGTTAGTCATAAAGTTGTAAAAGGCAGTGCTTACAGCCGTCCCTTGATGATAATGCTGACCCGCTTGTAGATCAAAGCAGTCACCAGAGATACCAGAGATCCCTTCAGCAGGTTGAATGGAGCTACTGCCAGAAGAACGAAGGTCATCAGGCTGTTGATGCTGGGATTGACAGCGGTTCCCATGCCTACTAACGCTTCGATGGGCATATGGAATGCCTTTGCGTATGCCGGCAGCATGATGTAGGTATTGGTAAAGCAGGATACGATCACCATAGTCAGAACGCCGGCAGCCATGCCAATGATAGCAGAGTTTTTGGTTTTATTGTGCTTGTAGATCAGGGCAGCCGGGATCGCCAGGGAGCATGCCTGGATCCAGTTGGAAAATTCCCCCACACCGGCAGTCTGGGTGCCGCGGAGCACCAGAGAGATCAAAATTTTTAAAGCGGCGATGATCAGACCGGCAGCCGGGCCCATGGCAAAGGAACCGATCAGCACCGGAACATCGCAGAAATCCAGCTTGTAAAAGGATGGCGCGAAGGGAACCGGAACCTGGATGTACATCAGCATACCGGAGAGGGCGCCGAACATGGCCATCAGAACCATATTTTTCGTGGTCAGCAGTTTCTTTTCCTGTCTTACCTGTCTTGCAGCAACTTCCATCGTAAATTCCTCCTTGAATTTGTTCTTCCTGGTAACGGTTTTGAGCCGTTACGATTCTGAGGAATGTGTTTCGTAATCAGCAGAAGCACTTTTTGCATAAAAAAATGCCCCGAATAAAATCCGGGGCATAAACTCTGCTGATCCACGCAAAACAACAATCTTCTCTCATCCAGACTATACTGTCGGTTTCGGAATTGCACCGAATCAACTGTGTGCTCACAGGTCGCGGACTATACCGCCGGTAGGGAATTTCACCCTGCCCCGAAGAACTGTATTTTTTTATAGGTTCATTATACGGCCGGTACTGTGGTTTGTCAAGCAAATCGGCATGTATTCACAAAAATGTCTGGTAAAGGATAGTAAAATAGGATATAATACTTGGGTGAGTGCCTGTTAGAAAGGCCAAGTTAGGAGGAAGACATGCTTACTTTAGAGAATATTTCCTTTGATGTAGCAGATGCAAAAGGGGAAAAAGGGATTATTAAAAATTTAAGCCTGACCATAGAGGAAGGAAAGTTCGTGGTGATTACCGGTCCCAACGGCGGCGGTAAGTCCACACTGGCGAAGCTGATTGCCGGGATCGAGAAGCCCACCAGCGGCCGGATCTATTTTGATGGGGAAGAGATCACAGAGAAGAGCATTACAGACCGGGCAAATATGGGAATCAGCTATGCGTTCCAGCAGCCGGTCCGTTTTAAGGGGATTCAGGTGCTGGATCTGCTTCGCCTGGCAGCAAAGACCAATCTTTCTGCGGCAGATGCCTGTCAATATCTTTCTGAGGTGGGTCTGTGTGCCAAGGATTACATCAACCGTGAGGTGAATGCCAGCCTGTCCGGCGGCGAGCTAAAGCGAATCGAGATTGCTACCGTTCTGGCCCGCAGCTCCCGTCTTTCTGTGTTTGATGAGCCGGAGGCCGGGATTGATCTGTGGAGCTTCCAGAATCTGATCCAGGTATTTGAGCGGATGCGGGAGATCACCAAGGGATCGATCCTGATCATCTCCCACCAGGAGCGGATTTTAAATATTGCAGATGAGATCGTGGTGATTGCAGATGGACAGATCACCAAGCGGGGCAGCCGGGATGAGATCCTTCCCGGAATTTTAGGAACTGCTTCCGCTGTTGATGCCTGCAGCAAGTTTTATAAGGGAGGCGATCAGTGATGATAGATGAGATTCAAAAGACAATGCTGGAGCAGGTGGCAGACCTGCATGCTGTGCCGGAGGGCGCATATAATATCCGTGCCAATGGCAAGATGGCTGCACGGAACACCACAGCCAATATTGATATTATCACCAAGGAGGACGGAACTGGAATCGATATCCGAATTAAGCCAGGTACCAGGCACGAGAGCGTGCATATTCCGGTGGTGCTCAGCGAAAGCGGCCTGACCGAGACGGTTTACAATGATTTCTATATCGGAGAGGATGCGGATGTGGTCATTGTGGCCGGCTGCGGCATTCACAACTGCGGCACCCAGAATTCTGAGCATGATGGAGTGCACCGTTTCTTTATCGGAAAGAATGCAAAGGTAAAATATGTGGAAAAGCATTATGGAAGCGGTGATGGAAGCGGTGAGAGGATCATGAATCCGGGAACCGAGGTGACCATGGAGGAAGGAAGCTACATGGAGATGGAAACCACCCAGATCAAGGGTGTGGATTCCACCAGACGTTCCACCACAGCAAATCTGGAGGCAGGGGCGAAGCTGATCATCCGGGAACGGCTTCTGACCCACGGCCATCAGGTGGCAGTCAGCAATTTTGAGGTCAGCTTAAACGGCGAGGATGCCAGTGCCAATGTGATCTCCCGTTCTGTTGCCAAGGAGGAGTCTCAGCAGACCTTTATCTCCAAGATCAACGGCAATGCCAAGTGTGCCGGACACACCGAATGTGATGCCATCATTATGGACAATGCCAAAATATCAGCGGTTCCGGAGCTGACGGCGAATAACCCGGATGCGGCCCTGATCCATGAGGCTGCCATCGGAAAGATCGCCGGCGAGCAGATCATCAAGCTGATGACTCTGGGACTTACAGAGGAAGAGGCGGAAGCTCAGATCGTAAACGGCTTCCTGAAATAAACCGAAATAAAAGTTTTTGTCATATTTTAGACCGCGCCGGGATATATTATCTGTGAGAGCATGATAAAGGACAACTGTGAAGATATCAGGCAGTTGCGGAAAGGGAAGGATCAGCATGGAGGACCAGAAGCTGGAGAACCTGTTGAACCTGGCGTTGGATGCAACAGAAGAAGAGCGGGAAAAGTCAGCGGATTTGGAAATCGGGTATGACGCGGCAGAGAAGACATGGGAGCTGATCGTGCGGTACTCAGGAAGTCTTCAGGAGATACTTGCACTGGGGATCCGGGCTGAAGAGCTGTTAGGCGGCTATGCAGTGCTTTGGGTCCCCCAGAGTCTGATCCCAAAAGTCAGCAGCTTTCCGCAAATCGAATATATCGAAAAACCAAAGAGGCTGTTTTTCGCTGTTAACCGGGCGAGAGCGGCCTCTTGTCTTACTCCTCTGCAGGACGGCGGGCTGGGCTTAAGCGGAGAGGGAATCCTGGTAGCCGTTCTGGATTCCGGCATTGACTATCTGCACCCGGATTTTCGGAAGGAGGATGGGAGCACCCGGATCCGGTATCTGTGGGATCAGGTGCTGGATCAGGTGTATGAGGAGCAGGAGATCAATGAAGCGCTTACGGCTCCCACCAGGCGGGAGTCCCTGGCTTTCGTCCCATCGGTAGATGTAAGCGGCCACGGGACAGCAGTTGCCGCTATCGCTGCAGGAAACGGCAGAGAGAGCGGCGGGCGGTACCGGGGAGTGGCATACCAGAGTGAGCTTTTGGTGGTAAAGCTGGGGGCTCCGGAGGCGGATGGCTTTCCCAGGACCACCCAGTTGATGCGGGCGCTGGATTTTGTCTTAAGGAAGGCAGTGGAGCTTCAGATGCCGGTGGCCGTGAATATCAGCTTCGGCAATACCTACGGCTCTCATGATGGAACCAGCCTGCTGGAAACCTTTATGGATGGTGCCTCCAGCTATGGGAGGTCGGTGATCGTGGTTGGCACCGGCAATGAGGGAGGCAGCGGAGGGCACGCAGCCGGACAGCTTTCTATGGAAGCTGGAGGGCAGACAGAGGAGGTTCTGCTCTCAGTAGCGCCATTTGAGCCTTCCTTAAGCATACAGCTTTGGAAATCCTTTACAGATGAGTTCCGCGTTTCCTTAGTGGGACCCTCCGGAGAGGTTTTGGGCCCCTTTTCCCAAACAGTGGGGACCCAGCGGTTTCGTTACGGCGGAACCCAGATCCTGGTATATTATGGGGAGCCCAGTCCCTACAGCCAGGCACAGGAAATTTTTATGGATTTTATCCCGGAACGGGATTATATTGACAGCGGAATCTGGAGAATCCGCATGGAGCCGGTACGGTTGCTTACCGGCCAGTATGATCTGTGGCTCCCCTCCCATGGTCTGCTAAACCCTTCCACACGGTTTCTGGCATCAGCGCCGGACACCACCCTGACGATTCCCTCCACGGCCAGGAAGGTGATCTCTGTGGGAGCCTACAATTCTGCCTACCAGTCCTATGCGGATTTTTCCGGCAGAGGGTATACCAGAATGACCAACCAGATTAAGCCGGATCTGGCGGCTCCGGGGACCGATATCGTGACGGCTGCTGCCGGCGGAGGGTACGACAGCGTGACCGGGACTTCATTTGCAGCGCCCTTTGTGACTGGGACAGCAGCGCTTTTGATGGAGTGGGGAATTCTTCGGGGAAATGATCCTTATCTTTATGGAGAAAAGGTGAAGGCTCGTCTGCAGCGGGGTGCCAGACAGCTTCCCGGGTTTGACAGATGGCCCAATCCGGAGCTTGGATATGGGGTTTTGTGCGGCGCAGACAGCATTCGATGAAATTTTTTCAAAATAATTTATTTTTTCTATTATATCGACCGCAAAGAGGGCGATTTTCGACTAAACTAAGGAAAAGGAGAGATTGTACTATGAACATTAACGAAGCAACCATTACTCGTATTCGTACTCTGAGCAAAGCCCAGAGGCTGTCCATGTATGAATTGGCGTATAAAACCGGGATGCCACCTTCTACAGTAAAAAGTATAATGAATGGAAAAAGTAAAAACCCCGGGATCGTAAATATCAAAAAGATGGCAGAAGGATTGGGGCTGACCATCCGCGAGTTTTACGATGATGATATTTTTGATAATTTGGAACAGGACGAATAATGAGGAACAAAGGAAGAACTGGCTGACGGATCTGGAATGGGGCGTCAGCCAGTTTTCTGTTTCTTGCAGGGAGGAATTATTGGCCAAGGGTCCGCATCGGGCGGGAAGGGCCGATGTTCAGCTCGCTCTCGCATTTGTCAGAAAATCGTTGAAAAGCGGTGTTAATTATTGGAAATTTGTGATATACTATCCCAGTAGGTAGGGAACGGAAGCTTTGGAGTTACGGAAATGTTTGATTTTGGAGATTTACGAGAGAGGAAGGGAGATGACGGTATGACGATTCGTGAGGATTTGGAGCGGTTGGAGGAGCAGTATTTAAGTCCTTATGCGGCTTTAAGCAGCCGGTCTAAGGGACGGGATGTGTGGGAGCCGGACTGTGATATTCGGCCTAATTATCAGAGGGATCGGGACCGGATTCTGCACAGTAAATCTTTTCGCAGGCTGAAGCATAAGACTCAGGTATTTCTGGCGCCGGAGGGGGATCATTACCGGACGCGGCTGACCCATACGCTGGAGGTGTCCCAGATCGCCAGGACCATTGCCAAGTCCCTGCGGCTGAACGAGGACCTGACAGAGGCGGTGGCGCTGGGGCATGATCTGGGGCATACTCCCTTTGGGCATTCGGGGGAGTATGTGCTGAATCAGATCTGTCCCCAGGGCTTTGCCCATTATGAGCAGAGTGTGCGTGTGGTGGAGCGCCTGGAGAAGGGCGGCAAGGGCTTAAATCTGACCTGGGAGGTGCGGGATGGGATCCGAAATCACCGGACCAGCGGGCATCCCTCTACCCTGGAGGGCGCAGTGGTCCGTTTGTCGGACAAGATCGCCTATATTAATCACGATATCGACGATGCGATCCGGGCAAAGATGTTTATCGAGAGTGATCTTCCAACACGGTTTACGGATGTATTAGGACACAGCGTAAGGGAGCGGCTGAATCTGATGATCCATGATATTATTGAGAACAGTCAGGGGAAGCCGCAGATCATTATGTCTCCTGGGATGGAGGAGGCCATGAAGGGTCTTCGGAACTGGATGTTTGACAATGTGTACTGCAGCGATGTCCCCAAGCAGGAGGAATCCAAGGCCCAGCAGCTGATCGTATTTTTGTATGAATATTACTGCAGCCATGTGGAGAAGCTGCCCAGCGAGTACCTGGTCATGATGGATCATCAGGGCGAGGCGAAGGAGCGGGTGGTATGTGATTACATAGCTGGCATGAGTGACAGCTATGCCATTGATAAGTTTGAGGAGCTGTTCGTGCCCAAGGCATGGAAGGCATAACCTATAGGTAACGACATACGACAGAAAGGAAGGTTTCATGCGTTATCCGGAAGAAGTAGTTGAAGAAGTGCGGATGAGAAATGATATTGTGGATATCATTTCCGGATATGTTAAGCTTCAGAAAAAGGGAAGCAATTATTTCGGCTTATGCCCCTTCCATAATGAAAAATCCCCGTCTTTTTCCGTATCGCCGGGGAAGCAGATGTACTACTGCTTCGGCTGCGGAGCGGGGGGAAATGTGATCACCTTTGTCATGGAATATGAGAATTATTCCTTTGGAGAGGCACTTAACCTTCTGGCAGACCGGGCCGGGATCACTCTGCCCAAGCAGGAGTACAGCCGGGAAGCCAAGGAGCAGGAGGACTTGAAAAAAACGCTGCTGGAGATCAATAAGCTGGCGGCGAATTACTTTTATTATCAGTTAAAGCAGCCCCAGGGACAGGCCGGATATGAGTACTTGAAAAAGCGCCAGCTCAGCGACGACACCATCCGCCGGTTCGGCCTGGGCTTTGCCAATAAGACCAGCGATGACCTGTACCGGTTTTTAAAAAGCAGAGGCTATGAGGACAGTATTTTAAAGGAGACCGGGCTGGTAACGGTGGAGGAGCGGGGCGGCCGGGACAAGTTCTGGAACCGGGTCATGTTTCCGATTCTGGATGTGAATAACCGGGTCATCGGCTTCGGCGGCCGGGTGATGGGAGATGGGGCTCCCAAGTATTTAAATTCACCGGAAACCAAACTGTTTGATAAAAGCCGCAACCTGTTTGGACTGAATTATGCCCGCACCTCCCGGGAAAAATACATGCTGATCTGTGAGGGCTACATGGATGTGATCGCCATGCATCAGGCTGGCTTCAGCAACTCGGTGGCATCCCTGGGAACGGCATTCACCAGCCAGCATGCGGTGTTATTGAAACGGTATACCCAGCAGGTGATCCTGACCTATGACAGTGATGAGGCCGGGACCAAGGCGGCCTTGCGGGCCATTCCCATCTTAAAAGATGTGGGCATGTCCATCAAGGTTTTAAATATGAAGCCGTATAAGGACCCAGATGAATTTATGAAGAATCTGGGGCCGGAGGCCTTCCGGCAGCGGATCGCGGAGGCGAGAAACAGCTTTCTGTTTGAGATCGATGTGCTGCGCCGCCAGTACCAGATGGATGATCCGGAGCAGAAGACGAATTTTTACCAGGAAACAGCCAGGAAGCTTCTGGAATTTCCAGAAGCGCTGGAGCGGGATAATTATATCCAGGCGGTTTCCAGGGAATATTATATCCCCTATGAGGATCTGCGGCGGCTGGTGAATCAGATGGGAAGCCGCATTGCGCCGGGAACCAGCATCTTAGCGGGAAAACGGGCGGAGGAAACAAAAGAGGAACGAAAGAAAACAGCGCCCAAGGGCAAGGAGGAAGGAAACAGACAGTCACAGCGGCTTCTGCTGACCTGGCTGATTGAAAAACCGGACCTGTTCCAGAAGATCAAGGGAATCATCTCCCCAGCGGATTTTGTGGAGCCGCTGTATCATCAGGTAGCAGAGATGGTCTTTGAGGAGCAGGAAAAGGGGAACTTAAACCCGGCCGGGATCCTGAACCATTTTATTAATGATGACGAGCAGTATCGGGAGGTGGCAGCGCTGTTCCACGCCAGCTTAAAAGAATCCTTAAGCAATGAGGAACAGAAGAAGGCATTTTCAGAAACGGTTTTAAAGGTAAAAAAGAACAGCCTGGACTGGGCCAGCAGACAGGCCAGGGACATTAATGAATTGCAGCAGATCATCAAGGAGCAGGCGGCTCTTCGCAGCCTGAATATTTCCCTGGATTAGGGGAAAACTACCCGTAACTGCTGTGGAAGGACAGATGGGACAGAGCCTGCTTTTTGTCCTGGATTTTGGCCGCAGCAAGAGCGGCATGGGAGGAAAAAATGGAAGAAAAAACTGGTATTTTTGAAGAAAAGCTTGCCGGCCTTTTGGACCTTGCGAGAAAGAAGAAAAACGTCCTTGAGGAGAAAGAAATTCAGGAATATTTCCGCCCGGAAAGCCTGAATTCGGAACAGTGGGACCGGATCTATGAGCTTTTGGATGCCAACCATGTCGATGTGCTGCGGATGCCGGGAGAAGATGAGCTGGACATGGAACCGGAGCTGTTTTCCGAGGAGGACCTGGACGGCGAGGAAGAGATCGATATGGAGCATCTGGACTTATCCGTCCCGGAGGGCGTCAGTCTGGAGGACCCGGTACGCATGTATTTAAAGGAGATCGGAAAGGTTCCGCTGCTTTCGATGGATGAGGAGATCGAGCTGGCCAAGCGGATTCAGCTGGGAGATGAGCGGGCGAAAAAGCGTTTGGCAGAGGCCAACCTCCGTCTGGTGGTCAGCATTGCAAAGCGGTATGTAGGGCGTGGGATGCAGTTTCTGGATCTGATCCAGGAAGGCAATCTGGGCTTGATCAAGGCTGTGGATAAGTTTGATTATACCAAGGGGTACAAGTTCAGTACCTATGCCACCTGGTGGATCCGTCAGGCCATCACCAGAGCCATTGCGGATCAGTCGCGGACCATCCGGATCCCGGTGCATATGGTAGAAACCATCAACCGTCTGATCCGCACCTCCCGGCAGCTTCTCCAGGAGCTTGGGAGGGAGCCGTCGCCGGAGGAGATCGCGGAAAGGATGGAGCTTCCGGTAGAACGGGTGCGGGAGATTATGAAGATATCACAGGATCCGGTTTCTCTAGAAACGCCGATCGGGGAGGAGGAGGACAGCCACCTGGGCGATTTTATCCAGGATGAGCATGTGCAGGTGCCGGCGGATGCTGCCACCTTTACCCTGCTTCATGAGCAGCTGATGGAGGTGCTGGACACCTTGACGGAACGGGAGCAGAAGGTGTTAAAGCTCCGCTTCGGCCTGGAGGATGGAAGGCCCAGGACGCTGGAAGAGGTGGGGAAGGAGTTTAATGTGACCCGGGAACGGATCCGCCAGATCGAGGCGAAGGCGCTGCGGAAGCTGCGTCATCCCAGCAGAAGCCGGAAGCTGAAGGATTATCTGGATTAGGTTCCTGTGAGACTGCGAAAAGGAAGAAAAAACGGAGAAGAGATTCAAAAAACGGATCATACAGGAGTGATTATGAAGTTATCGAAGCGATTGGAATTAGTGGCTTCCTTCGTGCCGGAAGGGAGCCGGATAGCAGATGTGGGCACCGACCATGGGTATATTCCCATTGAGCTGGTGAAACGGGGCTTATGCCCCTCTGCTGTTGCAATGGATATCGGAAAGGGGCCTCTGGAGCGTGCCAGAGAGCATATCCGGGAGCAGGGCCTGGAGGAGAAGATCGAAGCCAGATTAAGTGATGGGCTGTCTGCCTTAAAGCCGGGAGAGGCGGACACGGTGGTGATCGCCGGCATGGGTGGTGAGCTGGTGATACATATCCTGGAAGCAGGACGGCATATGTGGGAGAGTGTGAAGGAATTTGTCCTTTCTCCCCAGTCAGAGCTGGATAAGGTAAGAAAATATCTGGAAGAAAATGGATTTGCTATCCAGAAGGAAGCCATGGTGGTAGATGAAGGAAAATATTATACGGTCATGCTGGTAAAGCGGGGCGTGATGCAGTACGGATCCCAGGCAGAATACCAGTATGGAAGGCTGCTGATCCAGGGAAAGGATCCGGTGCTGTCTGCCTTTCTTAAGAAGGAAAGTGAGAGGCTCCGGGGGATCTTAACCGGTCTGGAGGGGCAGGATACAGAAGGCGCTGCAGCTGCCAGGATCGATCTGAAGGAGCAGCTTTCCTGGATCCAGGAGGCATATATGCAGATGGAAAGCATTCCTAATTAGGAACCATGTATCAGGAAAGGAGCAGGAAGGATACCATGAGATGTGATGAGATCATAGTGGAGTTGGAAGGTCTGGCTCCGGAATTTCTGGCTTGCAGCTGGGATAATCCGGGTCTTTTAGTGGGAAGGCACGATAAGGAAGTGAAGAGGATCTACCTGGCCTTGGATGCCACGGATGAGGTGATTGAAGATGCCGTCCAAAGCCGGGCGGATATGCTGCTGACCCATCATCCCATGATTTTTAAGGCAGTAAAAAAGATCAACAATGAGGATTTTATCGGAAGACGGATCATAAAATTAATTCAAAATGATATCTCGTATTATGCCATGCATACGAATTTTGACAGCGCTCCAGGCTGCATGGCAGACCTGGCGGCAGAGCGGATCGGCCTTTCTGAGGAAAGCCAGGTGCTGGAGCCGGAAGGGGATTGGGACGGCGTGCAGTACGGCATCGGAAAGGTAGGAAGTCTGGCAGAGAGCATGACCCTGCGGGAGCTGGCCGGGAAGGTCAAGACAGCGTTCGGCCTTCCCTTTGTGACCGTTTACGGAGATCTGGAATCGAGAGAGCCTGTCCGGATCTGTGCAGTATCACCTGGCTCCGGGGGAAGCATGATAGAGGCGGCGCTGCAGTCCGGCGCAGATGTGCTGGTGACAGGAGATATTGGACATCATGAAGGCATCGACAGTGTAGCCAGACAGATGGCCATAATCGATGCAGGGCACTACGGCCTGGAGCATATTTTTATGGATTTTATGGAACAGTATCTGAAAAAACAGCTGGGAGAGCAGGTGCAGATCATAAAAGCGCCTGCTGCGTTTCCGGCAGCAGTTTTAACTTAGCAGGAGGGATCATGTGATTCGATTAACCATCAACGGGACAGAAAAGGAGTATCCATTCGGAACCACCTGGCTTACGGTGGCAGAGGAATATCAGCCGGAATATGAGAATGATATCCTGCTGGTTCAGGTGGACGGCAGGCTTCAGGAGCTGCACAAGAAGGTACAGGAATGTAAGGAGCTTGTCTTTATTACAGCCAAAGATAAGGCGGGGAAGCTGACCTACCGCAGGAGCGTTACCTTCCTGATGCTGAAGGCTTTCTATGAGGTGGCAGGAGTCCGGCATATCACGAAGCTGACCGTGGATTTTTCCATCGGCAATGGCTTTTTCGTGGAGCCGGAGCTGGATTTTGAGCTGACAGAGGAGTTCCTTAATCAGGTAAAGGAAAAGATGCTGGAGCATGTGGCACAGAGAATTCCCATTATGAAGCGGAACATGCGCACTGACGAGGCGGTGGAGCTGTTTCACAGGCATGGTATGTATGATAAAGAGCGTCTGTTCCACTACCGCAGGGTGTCCAGTGTGAACGTGTACAGCATCGGCGGATTTGAAGACTATTTTTACGGGTATATGGTGCAGAATACAGGATATTTAAAGTATTTTGATCTGGTCCTGTATCGCAATGGCTTCGTGCTGGTATTCCCGGAGGAGGATCCGAAAAAGATCGAACCCTTCCAGCCGAAGGATAAGCTGTTCCAGGTATTAAAGGAAACCTCCGACTGGGGAAGACGGCTGGACCTGTCCAATGTAGGCGGTCTGAATGATCACATTTCCCAGGGCAAGGCCAGCCAGGTGATGCTGATCGAGGAGGCGCTGATGGAGAAAAAGATCGGGGAGGTGGCAGGCCGGATCGCAGCCCAGCCGGCGAAAAAGCTGGTGATGATAGCCGGTCCCTCCTCCTCCGGAAAGACCACCTTTTCCCACCGTCTCAGTATCCAGCTGATGGCGCTGGGCTTGACCCCTCACCCGATTGCAGTGGATAATTACTTCGTAAACCGGGTGGACAGTCCCCGGGATGCCCAGGGCAATTATGATTATGAGGCGCTGGAATGCATTGATTTGAAACAGTTTAATGAAGATATGACCAGGCTTCTGGCAGGTGAGCGGGTAGAGCTTCCCAGGTATAACTTTATTTCCGGCCAGCGGGAGTATAAGGGGGATTATCTGACCATGGGGCCGGATGATATCCTGGTGATTGAGGGCATCCACTGTCTGAATGATAAGCTGTCCTATTCCCTTCCCAAGGAAAATAAGTTTAAGATCTACATCAGTGCTTTGACCTCCCTAAATATCGATGAGCACAACCGGGTTCCCACTACAGACGGACGTCTGATCCGACGGATGGTGCGGGATGCCAGAACCAGAGGCGCCTCCGCCAGGGATACCATCCGGATGTGGGATTCCGTCCGGAGGGGAGAGGAGCAGAATATCTTCCCCTATCAGGAGGACGCGGATGTAATGTTTAATTCGGCGCTGGTGTATGAGCTGGCTGTGCTGAAACAGTATGCGGAGCCGCTGCTGTTTGGGATTCCCAAGGACAGTCCGGAGTACCCGGAGGCAAAACGACTGCTGAAATTCCTGGATTATTTCCTCGGCGTCAGCAGTGAGGATGTGCCGAAAAACTCCATTATCCGGGAATTTATCGGAGGAAGCTGTTTCCGGGTGTAGAGCTGAGAGGAAAAAGGGAGTGCATTGGCAGAATGACAAAGGTTTTTAATGTAAATGGTGCCTGCAGGTCGAACCGGCATTATATGGTTGATCTCAAGTCCAGGCTTGAGGAAATTAAAGGAATGATCGATGCAGGGGAATACTTTACGATTAACAGGGCGAGACAGTATGGAAAGACGACCACACTGCGGTCACTGGCTGATTTTCTGAAAAAGGATTATCAGGTAGTAAGCCTGGATTTTCAAAATATAGAGTCAGTTGAATTTGCAAATGGAAGTACATTTGTGCACGCCCTGGCCAGGGAAATCAATAAGAGGATCCGGCGATTCCCTGATGTGCCAGAGGAAGTTAGAGAAAAAATCATTCAGCTGGCAGATAATGTGGAGCGAACCGCCCGGATGGCAGAGCTTTTTGCCTGTTTCAGCCAGTGGTGTGAGCAGACGGAAAAACCCCTTGTCCTGATCATCGATGAAGTAGACAAGGCCGCCAATAATGAAGTATTTGTGGACTTTCTTGCACAACTGAGGGCAGGATATCTGGATCGGGATGAAATACCCACGTTCCAGTCGGTGATTCTTGCAGGAGTTTATGATGTCCGCAGCATAAGAAGGAAAATCAGGCCGGATGATGCTCATAAGGAAAACAGTCCATGGAATATTGCAGCTGATTTTCTGGTAAATATGAGCTTTTCTGCAGACGACATTGCAGGGATGCTTAAGCAATATGAAGCTGATTATCATACAGGAATGGATATTAGCCAGATTTCCTGCCTGATTTATGAATATACCTCTGGATATCCGTATTTGGTTTCCAGGCTCTGTAAGCTGATAGACGAAAAGCTGTCCGGCAGCAAGGACTTTCCGGGTAGGAGCAGCGCATGGACAAAAGAAGGTTTCTTTGAAGCCGAAAAAATGCTGGTGAAAGAAGATAATACCCTGTATCAGTCTTTGATCCAGAAGCTAAAGCTTTATCCGGAGTTGAAGACTGTGCTGTATGAGCTGCTTTTCAAAGGTAAACCGATCCCATATGCGGCAACAAACGACTACATGAAAGATGCGGCCATGTTTGGCTTCATTAAAAATAAAAATGATACAGCGGTTATCTCCAATCGGATTTTTGAGGCTGTACTCTATAATAACTTTATTTCAGAAGAATTCGCAACAAATAAAATGTACAGTGCCGGAGTGCAGGAGAAAAACCAGTTTATTGTTGGAGGACATCTGGATGTCAGAAGAGTGCTTGAGAAATTTGTAGAAACCTTTGACTATCTTTATGGAGATCAGGATGAAGTCTTTCTGGAAGATGTTGGAAGACGATACTTTATTCTTTTCTTGAAGCCAATTATTAATGGCGTTGGGAATTACAGCATAGAACCACAAACAAGAAATAATGAGCGTATGGATGTGGTTATCTACTATCGCGGGGAACAATATGTCTGTGAACTTAAGATATGGCGGGGAAATGCTTATAACCAGCGAGGAGAAGAACAGCTTTCTGGCTACCTGGATTATTTTGGCCTGAAGAAGGGATATATGCTCAGTTTCAATTTTAATAAAAAGAAGAAAATCGGCGTAAAGGAGATCATCCTTGGCGACAAGGTGCTGATTGAGGCTGTGGTATAACGGCAACAGCCAAATCCATCGATTTTCCCTATATTATTTGACAAGTTTTTGAAATTATGGTAAGATAACCACGTTTTGAGTAGGGCAAATGGCCGCTGCTGCGATACCGCAAGGCCGCAGGAGAGGAAAGTCCGGGCTTCACAGGGCAGGGTGCCAGATAACGTCTGGTGGAGGCGACTCCAAGGAAAGTGCAACAGAAATAAACCGCTGCCGGCAGTTTCTGCCGGCAGTAAGGGTGGAAAGGCAGTGTAAGAGACTACCGCCTGGCTGGTAACAGACAGGGCTCTGTAAACCCCATCCGAAGCAAGATCAAACAGGAAGCATAAGGCGGCCCGTCTGCTTCCGGGTAGGTTGCTTGAGGCTGCTGGTGACGGCAGTCCTAGATAGATGGCCATTCAACGACATAACCCGGCTTATCGCCCTGCTCAATTCCTTTTGTCACATAGGAAACTTCGTCTCCTATGTAACAAAAACGCTCCGCGGGATCGCACTGCAGCGGATTGGAATTACGTTGCTAACGCAACCCGCCGCAGGCGGAGAATCCTGCCAAGCAGGATTCTTTTGATACATAACAGCCACAGGATGGAGGATAAAATGGGTTACGAGATTACAGGACGCACAAAATTGATCTGCCTGCTGGGAAGCCCGGTAGGCCATTCCAAATCCCCAATGATGCATAATGAAAGCTTCCGCGAGCTGGGATTGGATTACTGCTACATGGCATTTGATGTGAATGAGGATACGCTGGAGACAGCGGTGGACGGCTTAAAGGCCATGGGGGCCAGAGGCATGAACATGACCATGCCATGCAAGAACAAGATCGTAAAGCTCTGCGATAAGCTGTCCCCGGCAGCCGAGATCTGCGGCGCAGCTAATACGGTTGTGATCGACGAGGACGGCACCATGACCGGTTATACCACCGATGGAGCAGGATTCTTCACTTCCTGCAGGGAAGAGGGTTTTGAGATCTCCGGCAAGAAGATGACCCTGATGGGTGCAGGCGGAGCTGGAACTGCGATCCTGGTACAGGCGGCACTGGACGGTGCGTCAGAGATCGCGCTGTTTACCAGAAGCAGCAGCCCATTTATGAGCCGTACCCTTCGTGTGGTTAAGCAGCTTAAGGAGAGAACCTCCTGCAAGATCACAATTTATGATTATGATGATGAGACCTTGAAGCGGGAGATCCACAGCAGTGATCTTCTGGTAAACGGAACGAATGTGGGCATGGCACCGAATGCAGAGGGATGCCTGATTCCAGATCCTTCCTTCTTCCATCCGGAGCTGGTTGTGGCAGATGTGATTTACAATCCGCTGGAAACCAAGATGGTAAAGATGGCGAAAGAAGCCGGCTGCAAGGCATTCGGCGGCAACAGCATGCTGTTATATCAGGGTGCAGAGGCATTCCGGCTGTGGACCGGCGTGGATATGCCGGTTGACCTGGTGAGAGAGAAGTATTTCTAAACTCTATATTCGTATCGAGCAATGGTTTTAGGTACCGCCGGCCGTTTTGGCCGGCGGTACTTTTATGATGATAGGAGAGATTCAGCTGTTTGCTGTGATCAGATTCCCCGGAAGCGGAAGGTAAACTCCTGATGCTGGTCTGCAGAGATCAGGTATTCCGGATGTGTTTGAGCCCCCCAGCTGTCATCGCCTCCAACACCCATCTGCATGAGAGCAGCACGGATAACCGTGTAATGTACCTGGGGAAGTTCGTATGGATGGCGGGCATTTTCCATCTCGTGGGGCGTCCATGGAAGAGCGGAGAAGCTCATGCTGTCACCCTGGAACATCAGACCTCTGCCAAGGCGGTTGGTTACCTTCGCCCAGCGGACACCGATCTTGTTTCCGGTTTCCTGAGGAACGATATAGCGTGCAACATTGTGGGATACCTGGTTTTTATAAATGCCAAGCTTTGCTCCTTTGCAGCGGTCCACGTATGTTTCAGCAGGTCCCATTCCATACCATTCTAACTGGTTGTAATCCGCATTCACTTTCATGATCATTCCAAATTCCGGAATATCCGGCAGTCCCTTGACCGGATCGTAGCTTAAGGTTACTTCAATGGTTCCATCGCCGTATACGGTGTATGCGGTCCTGCAATAGGCAGCGGGAGAGGTTGGAAGGGCGTAATGGTAAGTAATGGTAGCGCTGTTTTCGTGTTCTTCCAGAACAGGATCGCCAGGGATAAATCCCTCCTGCTTCAGACCAATGAAGTTTTTGTGTGACAGGTAAAGACTGGCCAGCTTCCATTGTCCGTAACGCATCGCCATCCCGTTTCCTTCGTCATTGTCTACCGGAGCTCTCCAGAAATTAGGCTTTGGGATGCTCTCAATCATCTCCACGCCGGCGTAGCGGTAAGAAACCAGGCCGCCCACCAGATAAGAGAACAGAACATCGAAGTTTTCGCCCTTTACACCGATATTTACCTTGCCTTTGATTACTTTGATCTTCTTGTCACATGGATGATTGTGGGCATGAGCCGGTTTTTCAACTGTATATACATACTGCCCGAATGCGATTTCATGTCCGGCTTCCGCCCATGGCAGGGATGTCTTCAGACGGAAGGATACGGTCACTGCATACTCTCCGGCTTGTTCCGGCACCGGAATCGGCAATGGATATTCCTGCTGGGATAACGGTGCAACATCGGTTGCCAGAGATGCCTGCTTTACAAGGCTTCCATCTTTGGCAAGGGTAACCACACACTGAAACCCACTGGTACTTACAAACAGATTTTTGTTCTTGACCAGGACCTTGTCTTTGCTTACTTCGGCGGTAATATTCTGGTAATTGAATTTCACTTCCTGCATTTTCGGGGACGGAGTACGATCCTCGCCGTATACGATGCCGTTGGCACTGAAGTTATAGTCTGTGGGACGCTCGCCGAAATCTCCGCCATAGGCTTGGAATTCTTTGCCATAACGGTCCTTCTTCGTGATCGTCTGATCCACATAATCCCAGATAAAGCCGCCCTGGTACAGAGGCTCGGTGTCGGTCAGGTCCGTGTATTTGTGCATGGCGCCGCAGGAGTTGCCCATGGCATGGGTATATTCACAGCAGATAAATGGTTTTTCCCGGTGCTCACGGAGAAAAGCTTCGATCGCTGCGGCAGAAGGGTACATCTGGCTTTCCATATCACTGGAATCGTTGTAACGCCGGTCTTGGAAGACGCCTTCGTAATGCACCAGCCTGGTAGGATCAAGCTCCCGGAATTTATCTGCCATCTTTTGGATCACAGAACCGCCGTAGGATTCATTGCCGCAGGACCAGATCAAGACAGATGGATGGTTCTTATCTCTCTGGTAAATGGAATTGACCCGGTCCAGCAGTGCCGCCTCCCAATAGGGCTTATCACCGGGGATGACAAGGCTGTAGTCGCCGCCGTGGAGCAGCTGGTCCCAGGAGCCGTGTGTTTCCATGTTATTCTCATCAATCAGGTAAATCCCATATACATCACAGAGAGGATAAAGGGCGGAATGATTGGGGTAATGGCAGGTGCGGATCGCATTAATGTTATTTCGCTTCATGGTCATAATATCAAGAAGCATTTCGTCCTCCTGGGGAACCCGTCCGGCCTTGGAGCTAAATTCATGACGGTTAACGCCCTTGAACACGATTCGTTTGCCATTCAGGCACATAAGGCCGTCCTTCATCTCAAACCGGCGGAAGCCTACGCCCTGAGCAATGACTTCCATGATATGGTCCTGCTCATCCGTAACGGTAAGCAGGAGCTCGTACAGGCAGGGCTCCTCCGCACTCCACAGCCGAAAGCCCTCCAGAGGCAGAGTCAGATGGCCTTCTCCCTGGGCAAGCGTAAATTCTGATTCAGCGAATACATGGTTCGGCTCTTCGTCAAGGTCTGTAATCACACTGCCAGGAAAACGGTAGAGAGGCATCTCAGAAAGGGTCACCTTAACCTTGCCCTTGCCCTGAGCTTTCACATCGATCTGCAAATCCCCCTTCGTAAAAGAATCATCCAGAAGGGTCTGCACCTTCAGATCATCAATGTGAACTGCAGGCTTGGTATAGAGATACACATCGCGAAAAATACCGGAGAAGCGGTAAAAGTCCTGGCTTTCTGCCCAGCTTCCGCTTGCCCACTTATATACCTGCAGAGCCAGCTTGTTTTCTCCGTCCACCAGGTAAGGAGTCAGGTCAAAGTCAGAAGGAGTAAAGCTGTCCTCACTGTATCCCACATAACTGCCGTTCATCCATACGGCCATAGCGCTTTCTACTCCCTGGAAGGAAATATACAGCGGCTGTCCCTTCATAGCTTCTGGAATGTGGAAATATTTTACATAACTTGCGGTGGGGTTAAATTCCGTGGGAATTTCTCCGTCCCAGATCTCCTCACGGCCATCCCAGGGGTATTGGGTATTGACATAAGCCGGAATATCGTAGCCTTCCATCTGGATATGGGCAGGTACGCGGATGTCATTCCAGTTTTTACAGTTGTAATCCATGGCTTCAAAACCTTTGACCGTGTCGTCAAGATTTCGGCCATAGGAAAATTTCCAGATACCGTTCAGAGAATAACGGAAAGGATTTTTCTGACTTCTTAAATTGTCTTCGTTCGGATAGTACACATGATCGGAATGTGCCGGAAGGGTATTTTCCTTAAAAAATGTACTGTCCTTTAATCGTTCATAGTGGAACATAATTAGCCTCCTGTCGAATCCGGCCTCCAATTAGCTGGATTTGTTTTCTTGTTAATGCTATTATGTGGAAAATGAGACAAATGTTCAATATAAAAACAGTGCGAAAGTATGGAGAAATGTTGCATAATAAGACTTTGTATTTTATACTTAAGGGCGGATCTAAAAAGTATCTGACCAGATAAAGAAAAGAGGTGGCTATGGTGAATACATACAGATATGCCTATTTTGCCACAGATAAGCTTTTAAATTCGCTGTCTGTGTATAATGCAGGCTATGAGAAATGCCATCCCGGCTACCAATGGGGACCTGGAGTGAGGGATCATTATCTGATCCATCATATCATCCGTGGAAAGGGATGCTATACGATTGAAAACAGAACCTATCATCTGGGAGCAGGAGATACGTTTCTGCTGTTCCCGAATGTGGAATCCAATTACCGCGCAGATATGGACGAACCATGGGAATATGCCTGGGTGGGATTTGCGGGAACAGATGCATATTCTATAATTGCCAATACCGGTTTCTCCAAGGAGAATCCAGTTCTTCACCAAACCGGGATCAGCCAGGAACTGTTCCAGAAGATACGAGCAGTCTATGAAGTCAATGGAAATACCTTTGAGGATGCCGTATCCATGACTGGGAGGCTATATTCCCTGATGGGATTTCTTATGAAGCATTCCGGCAGAAAGGAGAAGAAGAATAATCACCAGCTGGATTATGTGGAGCGGGCCAGGCAGTATATAGAAGAACAGTATTCCTATCCTATTACAGTGGAGGATGTGGCGGTCCATACAGGGATCAGCAGAAGCTATTTGTTCCGGCTTTTCAGCAGTACGGAAAGAATGTCTCCAAAGGAATATTTGCTGGAATATCGAATACGCCAGGCCTGTCAGCTTTTAAAGCAGACGGATCTGTCGGTGCAAAGTATCGCACACTCGGTTGGATTTGAGGACAACCTGTATTTTTCAAAGGTCTTTAAAAAGTATAGAAACTGCACGCCTTCTGAATACCGGGGCCTGCAGATATAAAATAAAGGGGTTATATTATGGCAAAAATGAAACCAAAGCTTCAATACCGATATTATGAGATGGAGGGAGACAGTCAGGTGCTTGCACTTTTGGGGGATGAGTGGAAGCGTGTCTATGGAGAAGGGATTGAAGGACAGCATTTTCACAACTTTATGGAAATCGGAATCTGTTACGAGGGTCATGGGAAAAGTATCCTTCGTGATCGAGAAAATACGTTCGAGGGGGGGTGCATTCTGATTATACCACCTAATTATCCGCATACGAATAACTCCGATCCGGGGACGTTTGCATTCTGGGAATGGATGTATTTTGATATCGAGAGCATTCTGCAGGATATGAAGAATTTGTCAAAAAACAACCTGGATACGGAATATATGATGAATATATTATACCGTTCGCCTTTCTTTTTTCATCAGTCGGAGCATCAGAAAATCAGCAATATCATTCTGGAAATACGCAGGGAATGTGACAGAAAGGCATATATGTGTCATGAGATGATCAGGGGACTTCTGCAGTCCTTTGTGGTTGAGCTGATACGGATGCACGATATAAAGGACAAGATTTCAAGGAAGAGTGCAAGAAGCTTCCAGATCGCTCCTGCCTTAAATTACGTGAAGAACCACTATAATGAAACGATCCGGATTAAGGATCTTGCTGATGTATGCAATATCAGTGAGAGCCATTTCCGCGGAATTTTTCAGGAATGCATGAACATGATCCCAAACGATTATGTGAATTTGATTCGGGTTCGGGAGGCCAGCAAGATCCTGCTTAACAGCTATGCTACTATGGAGGAGGTGGCCTACCGGGTAGGATATGGAAACGTATCATCGCTTAATCGGAATTTTAAGAAGATCATCGGTATGACGCCGTATCAATGGAAGCAGTCTCAGGATAATTATACAGGCCAGATGTTAGATTACAGGATCAGTGCCTTGAAAGGATGGTAAGGAAAGATGAATTACAGAATAGTAAAGGAAGTTCAAAAACGGGTGAAACCGTCCACAAAAATATTAAAAAAAGTAATGGTCCTGCTGTGTATCCTGTTTGTGCTCGCGGGAATCATATTGGACCGGGGAATGATGTTTCTCGCACTGCTTATGTCAGGAATGTATTTTCTTTATGATGCTTACAGTGTTGTAGATTATGAATATGTGATGGAGGGAGATACCTTTACAATTGCATTGATCCATGCAAAGCGCCGCCGTAAAACGGTACACCAGCTGAACTTAAAAGATATGGAAGTAGTTGCGCCAAACCGGCATGAGGCGGTAGCCCAATACCGGAAGAACAATAAAATGGGAAAAATTACCAAATATGATTATACTTCCTATGAACCAGAAATTCCGTACTATACGATGATCATTACAGAGGACAGAAGAAAGATTAAATTACTTTTGGATTTGGAAGAAGATATGATTCGTGCAATGAAGCGCATGTATCCGGATCGAGTTTTTTGTGAATAATATAACATAAATAATTGAAATTGCCTGTTTTTTAATTGAATATAACCACAATGCAGAGACGAAATATGTATAATTGTATATATAAAATAACTCTCAGGAAAGAATAGATTGTGTATATTGCATAAAACTTTCTTGGGAAGGGTAGGAGGCTTAAAGGCATGAGAAAAAAACTTATTTCAACGCTGCTTGTGGGAACCATGACATTATCATTGGCTGCCTGCGGAGGAAGCAGCAGCAGTAACAGTGGAAATGGCGGCGGAAGCAGCAGCGGCGGCGGCAGCAGCGCTCCCAGCGGCAATGAAAACACGCTGACCGTTTATGCGTGGGATCCGGCATTTAATATCCCGGCTCTTAAGGCAGCAGAAGAAGCTTATAAAGCAGGAGTAAATCCAGACTTTGTTCTTGATATCCGCGAGCAGTCTGGCTCAAGCGATATTGAAACTGCTATCACAACAGCAGCGTCAGCAGGTAAGTATGATACCTTGCCGGACATCGTTTTATTCCAGGATCACTGGATTCAGCAGTATGTAAAAGATTATCCGGATGCATGGCAGAATGTAAATGACGCAGATGTTAAATGGGATGATTTTTCAGCAGAAAAGCTGGATTATTCTACGATCGATGGCGTTCATTATGGCGTTCCGGTAGATGGCGGTACCGTTGTTACTGCTTACCGCGTGGATCTTCTGGAAGAGGCCGGTTACACCATCGATGATCTGACTGGAATTTCATGGGCAGAGTTCATTGAAATCGGTAAAGCAGTGAAAGAAAAGACCGGCAAGTACCTGATGTGTATGGATGGTGACGGAAATGACCTTGTATATCTGATGCTCCAGGCTGAGGGTGTATCTCAGTTTAAGGATGGCAAGCCATACATCACAGAGAACGAGACATTAAAGCAGGTGATTCAGACCATCGTAGATATGTCTAAGGCAGGCGTTCTTCTTCTTACCAACAGCTGGTCCGATTACACCGATAAGGCAATCCAGGGTGATCAGGTTGCCGGCGTTATGAACGGTAACTGGATCATTCCAACCATTGAGAAGGTAGAAGCCAACAACGGAAAGTGGGAGATCACAAGTATGCCTACTCTGGAAGGCGGAAAAGAAGGATATGCTTCTAATGGCGGATCTTCCCTTTACATTACCGCAAACTGCAAGAACACAGACCTTGCAAAGGATTTCCTCGCTTACACATTCGGCGGCGGAGAAGGTGCAATCGAAACTTATGATAACGCATTAAAGAACGGCGGCCTTGTTTCCACCTATGCACCAGCCGGTGAGTCAGAAGTTTATAATGAGGGCGTTGCATTCTTCAACGATACCCCAATTTATGCAGATATCGTAGAAATGGGAACTCATGTACAGATCGTAGAGCAGAGCCCATATCACTATACCTGCCGTACTCAGCTGGCAGCTGCTATCGTTAATGTGATCAACGGAAGTGATCTGGAGACAGAACTTAAGAATGCCGAAGATCAGCTGAACTTTGAGATGGGCAACTAAATTTAAGAAATTTTGGGACGGGCGGAGAGAGCGGTTTGCCGTTCTCTCCGTTTAAGTTTCAGTAAGGAGGATTCCAGGTGAATAAGAAAAAAGAAATGGACCTGCTTCAGAAGCAGTCAAGAGCAGGTTGGTTATTCTTGGCACCAGCCACTTTAATGATTGCGGTCATGAGCTTTTGGCCAATGATCAGTGCATTTTTTACTTCGTTGAAGACAGGTTCCAGTGCGAATATGCAGTGGGCGGATCCGATTTTTTATAACTATACCAGAATGTTTTCGGATAAGCTGTTTCAGCGTTCTATCGTAAACACCTTCCTGTATCTGGCAATCCAGGTACCGATCATGCTGGTACTGGCAATCTTGTTAGCACAGCTTCTGAATAATAAAGATTTGAAATTGAAGGGATTTTTCCGTACCTGTGTATTCCTGCCATGTGCAACCGCATTGGTTTCGTATTCTTTGATTTTCAAGTCATTATTTGCGACCGAGGGCCTGATTAATTCGATTCTTGTTAATTTACATATTTTGTCAGAGAATTACAATTTCCTGGGCAACCCTGCAAGTGCGAAAGCCGTTATCATTATTGCATTGATCTGGAGATGGACAGGATACAACATGGTATTCTACCTGGCTGGTCTTCAGAATATTGAATATTCTGTATACGAAGCAGCTAAGATCGATGGAGCAAACGGATGGCAGACCTTCTGGGGAATTACCGTTCCGCTTTTAAGGCCGACAATCATTATGACATTCATCATGTCCATCAACGGTACGCTGCAGTTATTCGATGAGTCGGTTAACTTGACCAATGGCGGTCCTGCAAATTCAACCATAACCATGTCACACTACATTTACAACAACACATTTGGTACTGGTGTTGCAAACTTTGGATATGCGACTGCAATGGCATTCTTTGTATTCATTATGGTAGGTATTTTGGCATTTATCAATATGAAAGTAGGTGATACACGTGACTAATAAAAAAAATAGAAGCATGATTCAGCGTCGATTAATTCCGACCTATATTTTCCTGTCAATTGTGTCATTTCTTTCGGTATTCCCGTTCTACTGGATGATTTCTGCAGCTACGAATGAGTCCTATGATGTTGCAAGGGGAAAGATTTTACCAGGCGGATATTTAATGCAGAACTTTCAGAATCTGATCGCAGGTCAGGATCTGTGGGGATCTCTGGCAAACTCCTTCCTGTACGCCATTGTACAGACGGTGCTTGCGCTGGTGGTTTGTTCCCTGGCCGGCTATGGATTTGAGCTGTATCACGATAAGAAAAAGGATATGGTATTTGGCATCCTTCTGCTGGCAATGATGATCCCGGGAGTTGCAACCATGATTCCTCTGTTTAAGATGATCTCATCCATGGGACTTTTGAACTCCGTATGGGGCTTTATCCTTCCGTCTGTGTCAACTCCGTTCCTGATCATGATGTTCCGCCAGAACTCCAGAAACTTCCCGATTGATGTTATGGAGGCAGCACGTATTGATGGTCTGACTGAACTCCAGATCTTCTACCGTATGTATGCACCGATGATGAAATCCACCTATGCGGCAGCAGCAGTTATCACATTCATGAATGCATGGAATTCCTACCTGTGGCCGAAGGTAATCATGACGGATACGAATGCCCAGACCATGCCGATGCTGATTGCCAATCTGGCATCTGGATATACCACCGATTATGGTATGTTAATGTTAGGCGTATTGTTCTGTTCCGTTCCTACAATGGTAGTATTCTTCATTCTGCAGAAGCAGTTTGCAGAAGGTATTACCGGAGCTGTTAAGTAAGAATTCGTGTAATTGTGAGGGTACTGAGCCCTTACCAATAGGCAAGGCGATTTGTCCGGCATCCTTATGCTGGGATGCCGGACATTTTTATGTAAAAATGGCAACATAGATGAAAGGAGTAAGGAAGATGGGAGAATTCATTTTGAATGTAATTCATAGACCGGAGATGGTTCCAGAGTATTCTGCTACCGTAACCGGGCATGGGAAAGAAGAGGATATCGGAAATAAGAAGCTGCTTACAGAATCATTGGATATCTTCAAGACACAGCAGAGACTTGCCCATGAAAACGGCTTAAAAGTCACCATTCATATGACATATGCAGCTCTTTTCAATGAAGAAGCGGTTGCGATTGCGAAGCATGATCATGAAGTGTATGGCGATGAGATCGCCTTATCTTTATTAGGATTGCCCTGCGAAGAGTTTCGTGAGAAATACAAGACAAAAGACTTTTGTATCTGGATGTTTTCCATGGAGGATAAAAAGACAATCGTAGACGATGTGTTCGGCAAATTCCATGATATCTTCGGCTTTTATCCGGAGTCTACAGGTTCTTATTATATGGATGCAGAACTTACTAATTATATCAAGGAAAAATACCCTTCCGTTAAGTGTGCGATTGCTACCTGCTGGGAGGAGGGACCGAAGGCTTACCATACATGCAACAATTCATGGTATACCCTGTTTGACGGAGGCCCATGGGCACCGTGGATCCCATCGAAGCAGAATACTCATGCACCGGCGGCAAATGAGGCGGAGGACAGCGGAATTGTGGCAATTCCTCATCTTTCCAGAGATCTTTTGGCTTGCTATGACGGCAATGGTTCCAATTTTGGAACCCATCCGCAGAATGTGCTTCGAGGCATGATCTATGATTCCAAAACATGGGAATTCCCATATCTGTACAACTTGATCGACCAGTATCGGGCACAGGAAAAATATAACAACGGTTATGCTTATAACATGATGTTTGTAGGACCAGGCTGGATGAATAAGATGGGACGTTGGGAGGCACCATATGAACTTCTCCTGAAATCTTATTCCGATGGGTGCAGATATTACGGTAATCTGAAGAAGGAAGGCAAGCTGATCGACATGACGATGTCAGAATTTGCAGATTATTACCGTAAGAAGAAAACCTATACAGAGCCGGAATGTGCACTGTGGAGAGATATTCTCTACGGTTCGAAAAAGCAGCTGTTCTGGTACACCGATCCGTATATGCGGGCTGGTGTTAACATGGATCAGGGCGGCGCGATCTTTGATCTTCGTCCTTATGCAGCGAAGCTGAAATGGGAGGTGGGTATCGGAACCAAGCATGTACAGGATGCATCCTATCCGTTCCTGATCCAGGAGAAATACCGGGCAGGATATTTCACGCATTACGCAGGAGAGGGTACCATCCGCAGCGCCAAGATCTGCTATGAAGGGGAGGAAGTGGATCTGTGTCTGTGCCGTACAAAGGCGCATTTCTCCCAGGAGGGAAATACCAGAATCCTGACGCTGGATCCGGTTGACATTGAATTCTATGATTTGACGGTAAAGCTGCAGACCAGATTATTCTTTGAGGAAGGAACCGGTACCATCCGCATTGAGCGGAAGATTCTTGAGATGAGCAACCCCAAGGCACAGGTAGAGATTCAGGAATATATGGTAGCCTGCTATGGAACTACCGAGTACCCGGAGGATATGAGCGGTATTGTTTTGCGGTGTGAGGGAGACAATCCGAAGGAGATCATATACGAATATAAGTGCAGAGAGGAAAGTCTTGCAGATGCAAAGGCAGTATCAGCAGTGATTCCTGCCATCGAGACGAAGGTGTCAATGGAAGCATCTGAGGGAGGAGAGGGATATATCCGGGAGGGATATGCATTTTCTCCGATGTTTACATTAGGCTATAAGAAGAAAGTATCAGATAAGGAGGTCTTTACAACATGGCTCAAGCTAGAAAAGGCAAATTAAATTACAGGTGTCCGTCTTGCTTCATGAGAGATCTGGATATTGATATGTTCTACGATCAAGAAAAAGATGAGTATTATTGCCTGCGTTGTCAGTATACGGGCAAGGAAGAAGACGTCCTGGCGGGAAATGAGATGGTAAGAATCAAATACAAGGCAATGCACACCAGATATACCAAATTTGATTTTGACTAGGAGATCACGATATGAAGAAGATGATATATGGTGTGGATCTTGGCTGGGTTACCCAGCTTGAATCTATGGGATATCACTGGCTGGATGATAATGGAAATGAAGCAGATCTATTGCAGATATCGGAGAAATTGGGAGTCAATGCGGTGCGCCTGCGTGTATTTGTGAATCCACCGAAAGAAGCTTTCTGGATGAAGCGGGAAGATGAGAAGGTAATGTTAGGATTCTGTGATGCACAAAGCCTGCTCCAGATGGCAAAACGGGTCAAGAAGCAGGGCATGAAGCTGATGATTGACTTTCATTACAGTGACCATTTTGCAGATCCTTTAGTTCAGGATATACCAGAGGAGTGGAAGAACGACAGTGAGGATCAACTGGAAAAAAGAGTCTATGAACACACCAAAGAAGTGCTGCAGTTATTAGCAGATCATGATATCGTTCCAGAATGGGTTCAGGTGGGAAATGAGATCAACAACGGAATTATGTGGCCTAAGGGCAGCCTGAAAGAGGCGCCGAAAGCCCTGGTGCGTTTCTTAAATTCTGGGTATGACGCAGTCAAAGAAATTTGCCCGGATTGTCAGGTGATCACACATTTGGCATCCGTTTGCAATGAGGAGCTGTGTGAACCGTTTTGGAAGAACTTCTTTGCAAATAACGGCAAGACCGATATCATGGGATTCTCCTACTATCCTTATTGGGAGAAGGTTGAAAGCAGCAAAGAGCTGCTTGCCGGCTGGTTGAAGCGATATTCAGAGGAATATCACAAGCCTGTGATGATCACGGAAATCGGCGGCCTGGATTACGATGAGGAAGGCAGCTATCAGATCATGCAGGATGCCATTGCCGCTATGAGAGAAATGGATCAGGAAGAACTGGGAATCTTCTACTGGGAACCGGAAGGAACAGCAGAGATCTTGCCGGATCGGTATCCATTATGTGCGGCGAAGCTGGTAGGAAGCAAGACGCTGCAGTACAATAAGGCACTGAAAGCTTATTCTCTGTGAACGTGATAAGAAAGAAGGCTGATGCATATCAAAGCGTCAGCCTTCTTCCATGTGAGAACGTATTCCGTGATTGAGAAACAGCAAGTGCTGCAAACGGAACGGAAATCAGATCTTTCCGCTGTACTTCTCTTCGCAGTACATGCAGCGGTAGGTCTCCGTCTTCTCATCAGCCAGGTAGAACACATCCGGTAGCTCCTGCTCGATGGAGGTGATGCAGCGGGGATTCTTGCAGTGGATCACATTGGTGATCTTTTTCGGCAGCTTTAACACTCTCTTTTCCACGATCACATTGTCTCGGATAATATTCACGGTGATGTTGTGGTCGATGTAGCCCAGCACCTTTAAATCGATCACGTCCAGGCCGCCCTCGATCTTGATAATATCCTTCCGGCCCATCTTATTGCTTCTGGCATTCTTAATGATAGCTACCTGGCAGTCCAGCTTGTCCAGACCTAAGTGGTAGTAGATGTCCAGGCTTTTTCCAGCCTCAATGTGGTCTAATACGATACCTTCTTTTAATCCGCTGATATTTAACATGGCGATACCTCCAGTAATTTCATGATCAGGGCCATACGAACGTAAACACCGTACTGGGCCTGCTTAAAGTAGGCTGCTCTCGGGTCCTTGTCCACCTCAACCGAGATCTCATTGACACGGGGAAGGGGATGCAGGATGAACATATCCGGTTTCGCCAGCTTCATCTTCTTAGGAGTTAAGATATAGCAGTCCTTTAAGCGGATGTAATCCTCCTCGTTGAAGAAGCGTTCCTTCTGAACACGGGTCATATAAAGGATATCCAGCTCCGGAAGCGCTTCATCCAGATTGCCTAATTCCTTAAATTCAATATTATTTGCTTTTAAAACGTCCTCACGGATGTACTCCGGCACCCGCAGCTCCGGCGGGGAGATCAGAACGAATTTAATGTTGGGATAGCGGACCAGGGCATTGATCAGGGAATGAACGGTACGGCCGAACTTTAAGTCGCCGCATAAGCCCACGGTTAAGTTGTCCAGACGTCCTTTTAAGGAGTGAATGGTAAGCAGGTCCGTCAGGGTCTGGGTAGGATGCTGATGACCGCCGTCGCCGGCATTGATCACCGGAATACCGGAATGTAAAGAAGCTACTAAGGCTGAACCCTCCTTGGGATGACGCATGGCGCAAATATCGGCATAGCAGGAGATTACCCGGATGGTATCAGCAATGCTTTCACCCTTGGCAGCAGAGCTGGAGTCAGCAGAAGAAAAACCAAGTACGCTTCCTCCCAGATTCAGCATTGCTGCTTCGAAACTGAGGCGGGTTCTGGTGCTTGGTTCGTAAAAACAGGTTGCCAGCTTTTTGCCGTCACAAACATGTGCATATTTGGAAGGATTTTTTTCGATGTCACCGGCGACTGCCAGCAGCTCATCAATCTCTTCCACAGTAAAGTCTAATGGGTTGAGTAAGTGTCTCATGAGAGCCTCCTTCGTATTCAAGTCTCAATAATTGGATTCTATCATTTAATCTCATCCATTATAAAGCATTTGCGGGGATATTTCCACCTCTTTTTTGAGAAATTTTGAACCGGGTGCATTACTCAGATGATTGATCAAATGGAAGAAAAACAGATTCAAGAACACGTTTACCGAGAAACTATATTGAATAGACGTTTTATCAATTGGAAATTTGTGATATACTGGAATTAATATCAGAAAAAGCCAGGCGAGAAAACAGGAACTGGAAATACACGAAGAACAAGACAACGAAAGGGAGGGACCCAGGATGGCCAAAACATTAGAACAGATCGTGATCGAAGGCCTTGCGGCAGACTGCAGTTCCTTGGAGGAGCTGTATGTGCTGTGGCAGACTATGCACTATACAGAAACCGATACCATAAGCGATACCAGCTATATGGAGATTGACAAGAGAAGCTTTCACATTGACGGAGTGGTGAATCCGGAGCATTTTTCCGGCGTTCTTTACATATTAAAGGAACCCAGCCTGAAGCGGTATATCCAGAAGGGGCTTGAATTTCCGGTGATTACAGATGTCCGCAGGGAGCTTCGCAAGTACAAAAAGGGCTATCAGGATGAACGGGGCTATGTGGTGGGGATGCAGCGGCTTCTGCTGGGAGAGACAGCAGAGCAGATGACCAATTCTCAGGTGATGGACACCCTGGGAGTGGTGTATGTAAACAAACGGGGCGGCAAGGAATCCTCAGATGACGTGTGGCTGAACTACGGCTATCAGTACATTGAATTTTTAAAGCGCCAGATCCGGCTGATCCGTCCGAAGGTGATCGTCTGCGGCGGTGAGGAGATCTTTAAGCTGGTGGCGAAGGAGGTCTTTTATAATAAGAAATCCATCCGCAACCGGGGAGAGCATATGGTCTGGAAGGATGTGGTAAAGAATTACCAGTTTACTGCAGATGGCAGCTACCGCCATACCAAGAATCCGGCCAAGACGGAGATCGTAGTGGTCAATATGTGGAATCCGGCCTACCGGGTGAATAAGGATCAGTATATTTCTCCGGAAGAGTATTTAAAGGAGTTTCAGCGGAGGATCCAGGGAATTGAGCAGGCAGACCTTGGGGGAGCAGAGCTGCGGCGGTGAAGACGTAAGGAATCCTTAATGAAGATTAAGAAGAAAGAAAAGAATGTACGGGTGATGGATGATATACTAAGGGCAGACTATTAGGATGTCTGTTATTTCGCTGCCATAGAGAGGAAAGAACAAATGGAACGAACACCAATTATCCGGGTGAAAAATCTTTACAAGATATACAGGGTGGGTGAGACAAAGGTCCGGGCCTTGAATGGTGTAGATTTTACCTTATATAAAGGGGAATTTTGTGCCATCGTAGGAACCTCCGGTTCTGGAAAATCCACCCTTTTAAATATGCTGGCAGGCCTGGAGAAGCCTACGAAGGGGGAGATCGAGATTGCCGGAAGGCATATCGAGAACCTGTCGGAGAAGGAGTTAGTCACCTTCCGCCGGGAGAGGGTAGGTTTTATCTTCCAGTCTTATAATCTGTTAAACACCATGAATGCCATTGAAAATGTGGCGCTGCCCCTGTCCTTCCGCGGCATGGGAAGGAAGGAGCGGCTGGCCAGGGCGAAGAAATATATGGATCTGGTAGGGGTAGGCGGACAGGCCAAGCATATGCCCAACCAGATGTCCGGCGGCCAGCAGCAGAGAGTGGGAATCGCCAGAGCGCTGGCGGTGAATCCCCAGATCATTTTTGCAGATGAGCCCACAGGAAATCTGGATTCCAGGACCACCATGGAGGTGCTGAAGCTGATGCAGAAGATTGTAAGAGAGCAGAAGCAGACGCTGGTGATGGTTACCCATGATAATAACCTGGCCTCCTATGCGGACCGGCGGATCCGGATCATTGACGGAAAGATCGTCAGCATCGAGGAGGGCGCCCGGGAGGCGCTGGGTGAGGAAGAACAAGCGTCAGCAATTTTGCATAGAAAAAGGGAGGAAGCTGTGAGAGATGAAACAGAAAGATGCAGTTGAACATAGAAGGAGCGGCAGGGCGGCCTGCCGGATTAAGGACAGGATCAAAGGCAGGATGGGACAGGGAATCCGGCGGATCGGAGCGGCAGCAGCGGCTGTGATCATCGCCTGCTGCTCGGTGCCGGCACTGGGAATGGATGCCATGGCTGCTTATGAGAATGTGCTGGATGACCGGGTCTACAATAATGAATATTTGGTGATTAAGAAGGATCCATCCGGCAAGGTTGGAAAGGTGATGAGCATTCCGGTGACCATCAAGGCCACTCACGATATGGAGGATGTATGGGTGGGGCTTTCCAGGGATGTAACTGGCTTTTACGATATGCCGGAGGACGGCGGAGAGGAAGCCGGATTACAGAATAATTTCCCCTTTGAAATCAGTGAATCTACCTTCGAGCCAAGAAAGGTAGGCAATCTGCGGGAGGGCAGCTCCAAGACGGTAACCCTGTCTGCCAGAGTGCGCCGGGATATGAAAGAGGGCTACTACTGTATCCCCATTGCCATCTACCAGAATGGAAAGGACGGCTCAGAGGAGACAGATTTTATGAATGTGTGGATCGGTACTGCCTCCTCCACCAGCAATTCGGATGACGATGATGACAGTACGGAGGAGGTAGCATTTGTCCTGGGTGAGGGACAGTCTACTCCTTACGGAACCTATCCCAATGTGATGAATTTCAGCATCAATCTGCGGAATAAGAGCCGGCTGCCGGCCTACGATGTGACGGTGAGCATGGTGCTCAGCCGAAGCGATGACGAGTTCCCCTTTATGATCAATGACGGGAATTACGACCGGTATTTTGAGGCGATCGAATCCGGGCAGACTGTGGAGCTGCCTTACAGCATGGCCATCCGGAAGGACAGCTATACCGGATTTTACCCCATTAAATTTAAGATCACCTACCGGGAGAGCATGGACGGTGACCGGAAGATCGCAGAGGGCCCTGGTGCATTCCGCAATTCTGCAACGGGAGAGACCATGAGCACGGACACCACGGTCCAGTCCAAGGATTATGAGTTTTATGTCCATATCACCAGCAAGGAGAAGGAGGACAGCCTGGGCGATTTTAATGCCAATGACCGTACCAAGGCCAGGATCATTGTGGACAGCTTCCGCACCGAGCCGGAGAAGATCATGGCCGGGGAGGAGTTCGACCTGATCCTGAACATGAAAAATGCCTCCACCTCAGTGGCGGCCAGCAATATCCTGTTCACCTTGGAACCGGAAAAGGTAGATAATACCTCTGTATTTTCCACAGAATCCGGCGCCTCCTCCATTGTGGTGAATTCTCTGGCAGCCGGCGGGTCCACAGAAATTCGGATGCGGTACCTGGCGAAGGCGGGCATTGACCAGCGCTCCTACACCATAACCGTAAAGGAAAAATATGACAGCCCGGAGTTTAAGAACGCGGAGGAAAGCGTGACGGTGGATGTGCCCATCTATCAGAAGGCACGGTTAAGCACCAGCACCTTTGAGGTAATGCCGGAATCCATTGAAGTAGGCGGAGAGACCAACATTATGTTCGGGATCAATAACACCGGCCGGATCCAGCTTTATAATGTAAATGCGCGGTTTGAAGCAGACTCCATTAAGACCAATGAAGCATATGTGGGAAATATCAAGCCAGGCGAAACGGGAAATGTAGATGTGATGATCACCGGCGCTGCGCCTACGGAAGACGAAGGGAAGATCCGTGTTATTATTTCCTACGAGGATGAAAACGGAGAGGTGACAGAAGTGGAAAAGGAGCTGAGTTTATTTGTATCAGAGCCGATGCCGGAATTTGATGATACCATGCTGGACGGGATGGATGGTATGGACGGTATGGAAGCCAATGCACCGACTGGAATTGCAGGATGGCTTGCTGACCCGGTGAAGAAAAAGATCGTGATCGCAGGAGCAGCTGTGATCCTGGTGGCTCTGGCAGCGGGAATCACCACATGGATCAAGAGAAGGAAGAAGAAAAAGCAGCAGAAGTTAGAGGAAGAGGGAATCGACGATGAAATTTCGTGATCTTCTGATTATGAGCATCAACAACCTTCGGCGGAGAAAGCTGCGGACGGTGCTGACGGTTCTGGGGGTGGTGATCGGCACGGCATCTATCGTGGTGATGGTATCCCTGGGCATTGGCCTGAATGAGCTGACTGTGGAGCAGATTGCCTCCTACGGCAGTCTGACTACCATAGAAGTTTATTCGGAGTCACGGTGGGGCTTTTCCAGTTCCGATTCCAAGACAGAACCCAACTATGTCACCGATGATGTGATCAAGCAGCTGAAACGCCTGCCCCATGTGAAGAGCGTTTCTCCGGTGCTTTCCGTCAATGTGCTGATGAAGCAGGGAGTCTACCAGGCCAACACCACCATGAAGGGCGTCAGCGAGGAGTTCCTGAAGGAGATCCCAATCGGTGAGGGGACTCTTCCTTCCGCCAGGGATAAGGAGCTGACTATGGTGCTGGGAAATATGCTTCCCACCCAGTTTTCCAATTCCAAGACAGGACAGGGGTACTGGGATTCCGGTAAATTACCGGATGTGGATCTGATCAATAAGCCGCTGTATGTGATCTTTGACATGGATGCTTACTATTCCTCCCGCTATCCTTCTGAGGGCGGGAATGCCGTAAAGCCGCCCAAGAAGTACATGATCCCCACAGCCGGCTTGGTGGAAGGCGGTGTGGATAACTGGAATAATTACAGCTATGATGTGTATGTGGAGGTGGGGCTTTTAGAGGAGCAGCTTAGGCGGATCTTTAAGAAGAATCCCATCCCCGGACAGCCCACCAACAAAAAGGGAAAGGCACTTCCCTATCTGGTCTACGACTCGGCACAGGTTTTTGTGGATGACATGGAGAATGTAACCGCGGTGCAGGCTGAGATTACGAATCTGGGCTATCAGGCTTACAGCAATATGGAGTGGCTGGAGCAGTCCAAGAAGCAGTCCCAGATGGTTCAGGCCGTTCTGGGCGGCATCGGAGCAGTATCCCTGTTCGTGGCTGCCATCGGCATTGCCAATACTATGATGATGTCCATCTATGAGCGGACCAAGGAGATCGGCGTGATGAAGGTGCTTGGCTGCGATATGCGCAATATCCGGGACATGTTCCTGCTGGAGTCCGGGTTTATCGGATTTATGGGCGGAGTTGCAGGAATTCTGTTAAGCCTTCTGGTTTCCATGGTGATCAACCGGTTTGCCGGAGGGCAGGCGCTGACCGGAATGGCAGGAGACTTATCCAGGATCCCATTGTGGCTGAATCTGGCGGCGCTGGGCTTTGCCATCTTTGTGGGAATGGCGGCAGGCTTCCTGCCAGCTACCAGAGCGATGAAATTAAGTCCGTTGGCGGCGATTCGGAATGAATAGAAATGATCTTAAAAAATACTTGCGGTTTTTGGGGGAATCATATATGATAAGGTTATAGGGCGTGCAACTGGCGGATAGTGGGAGAAACCACAGGGAGCACGAGGAAGCATGATAGTCGACCGCCTGGGCACTTAACTTTGGTATGCCCAGGCGGTTTTTTGTTACATAGGAAGCTTCGTCTCCTATCCGTTTTGTTCGATGCAGAAAGCTTGACTGGGGATACAGGAATGAGCGTTTAAACGTGGAAAAAGCCGGTTCACAGGCAGCAGGTCAGTGACGGTGATGACAAGTGAAAAGAAAGGGGAATTTACCATGCAGATGCTTTCATTAGCAGAAGAACTGAAGAATAATGCTTATCCGGGAAGAGGAATTGTGATCGGGAAGTCGGAGGATGGTACCAAGGCCGTAACTGCTTACTTTATTATGGGGCGCAGTGAGAACAGCCGCAACCGTGTGTTTGTGGAGGAAGGCGAGGGGATCCGCACCCAGGCATTTGATCCTTCCAAGCTGACCGATCCAAGCCTGATCATCTATGCTCCGGTACGTGTGCTGGGAAATAAGACCATCGTGACCAACGGCGATCAGACCGATACCATCTATGAGGGCATGGATAAGCAGATGACCTTTGAGCAGTCCTTAAGAAGCCGTGAATTCGAGCCGGACGGCCCCAACTATACCCCTCGGATCTCCGGCATTATGCACATTGAAAATGGAAAATATAATTATGCCATGTCCATCTTAAAGAGCAATAACGGCAATCCGGATAGCTGCAGCCGCTATACTTATGCGTATGAGAATCCGGCTGCCGGTGAGGGTCGCTTTATCCACACCTACATGCACGACGGCAATCCTCTGCCAAGCTTTGAGGGCGAACCGAAATGGGTGAAGATCTCCGGTGATATTGATGCCTTTACTGATATGGTTTGGGAAAATCTGAATCCGGATAACAAGGTTTCTTTATTTGTGCGGTTTATCGACATTGCAACTGGCAAGTATGAAACCCGGATTGTGAATAAGAATCAGTAAAGCAGGACGGATGAGATAAATCTGACGTAACTGTTCAGTACCCTCACAGTTACGAGCAAAAATCCATTGAAAATCGCCTGCGGCGATGGGATTTTTGCCTGCTGTTTCACGTTTTCTTACGGTCAGCGCAGCAAGTGCGCAAACCTACTGAAAAGTTACGATCCGACCAGGATAAACCGGTAAAAGAGATCAGACAAAGGAGCAAATGAAAATGAATGAATTAGAGTTAAAATATGGATGTAACCCAAATCAGAAGCCTTCCAGGATTTTTATGAATGAGGGAAAGGATCTGCCGATCACCGTATTAAGCGGCCGCCCCGGATACATTAATTTCCTGGATGCATTTAACGGCTGGCAGCTGGTGCGGGAGTTAAAGAAAGCCACCGGGCTTCCGGCAGCAACCTCCTTCAAGCATGTATCTCCGGCAGGCGCAGCAGTAGGCCTTCCATTGGATGAGGTGCTTCGTAAGATCTACTGGGTGGATGATATGGGCGAGTTGTCCCCATTGGCATGTGCTTACGCCAGAGCAAGAGGTGCAGACAGAATGTCCTCCTTCGGTGATTTTATCGCTCTTTCCGATGTGTGCGACGTTTCCACCGCTAAGATCATTAAGAGAGAGGTTTCTGACGGCGTGATCGCACCAGGCTATGAGCCGGAGGCGCTGGAGATCTTAAAGGCAAAAAAGAACGGCAATTACAATGTGATCCAGATCGATCCGGATTACGTTCCGGAGCCCATCGAGCGCAAGCAGGTGTTTGGAATTGTGTTTGAGCAGGGAAGAAATGAGCTGGATATCAACGAGGAGCTGCTGGCAAATGTTGTGACAGAGAATAAGGAGATCCCCGATGCGGCAAAGATCGACCTGATGATCTCCCTGATCACCTTAAAGTACACCCAGTCCAATTCTGTGTGCTACGTAAAGGGCGGTCAGGCCATCGGTATCGGTGCAGGCCAGCAGTCCCGGGTACATTGCACCAGATTGGCAGGCCAGAAGGCAGACAACTGGTTCCTGCGTCAGGCGCCTCAGGTTCTGAATCTGCAGTTTGTAGACGGCATCAAGCGGGCAGACCGTGACAATGCCATCGATGTTTACATCGGTGAGGAGTACATGGATGTGCTGGCAGACGGCGCGTGGGAAAAAACCTTTAAAGTAAAGCCTCCTGTATTTACCAGAGAAGAAAAGCGGGCCTGGTTAGACCAGATGCAGGATGTGGCATTAGGCTCCGATGCATTCTTCCCATTTGGGGACAATATCGAGCGGGCCTATAAGAGCGGCGTGAAGTACATCGCAGAGCCAGGCGGCTCCGTGCGGGACGACCAGGTGATCGAGACCTGCAATAAGTACGGTATGGCAATGGCATTTACCGGAATCCGTCTGTTCCATCACTAAAGTCTGGGGCGGAATGCAGCTGCCGGACATTTGACTGAAAGATTTGACCCAGGCGCAGAGACGATCTGCTGCCTGGGTTATATCGTTTATAGACAGGAATTGTTACGAAAATCTTTGGAAAGGAGCGTTTGATTATGGGGTTAGTTTATGCACAGAATAATCGGGAGTATCATATCGGGGTTGCACCGGGAGAGGTAGGACGTTATGTGATCCTGCCTGGGGACCCGGAGAGATGCGAGAAGATCGCAGCTCATTTTGATGATCCGGTGAAGGTGGCCCAGAACCGGGAATACACCACCTACACCGGCACTCTGGAGGGAGAGAAGGTAAGCGTTATGTCCACCGGAATCGGCGGTCCTTCCGCCTCCATCGCCATGGAGGAACTGATCCACTGCGGAGCCGATACCTTTATTCGGGTAGGAACCTCCGGCGGGATGCAGCCGGAGATTCTGGGAGGGGATGTGGTGATTGCCACAGGAGCCATCCGCTTTGAGGGAACCAGCAAGGAATATGCCCCCATCGAGTATCCGGCAGTGGCGGATTTCTCCGTGACGGCTGCTCTGAAGGAGAGTGCTAAGAAGCTGGGGCTGCGCTATCACCTTGGGGTGGTGCAGTGCAAGGATAATTTCTACGGGCAGCATTCCCCGGATTCCATGCCGGTTTCCTATGAGCTGAACAGCAAGTGGGATGCCTGGATGAAGTGCGGCGCCCTGGCCTCAGAGATGGAATCGGCGGCTCTTTTTATCGTAGCCGGCGTGCGCCGGGTGCGCTGCGGTTCAGTCATGCTGGTAATTGCCAATCAGACCCGCCGTGCCATGGGGCTGCCGGATGAGCAGGTGCATGACACGGAGGCAGCCATCAAGGTGGCGGTGGAGGCCATTCGGGAGATGATTCGGGAGGAGAAGCAGATGGCCTGATGGTGAGATATTGTCCGGAACGATACAGAAATATACCGTGTGTGTTTTAGAAGAGCAGTGACTGCTAAGGCTGTCCCATCGGCTGCGTATGTCGGATGGGACGGCCTTTTTTGCTTTTTATAGAGATTTTTTATATTTATTTTTACTTTTTAATAAAAACTGTCAGATGATTGTTATATTTCAAGTGTGAGAATCGTATAAAAGATAAAATGGTTAGATGTCATGCGCAGTGATGTCTGTTAATGCGGACATGTTCACTCAGGAAGGATGCTAAAGATGATAATTCTATGTGATATGATAGATAGTGAAAAAGAATTGTCTAAATTCAGACGATTTTATGAAACGTACAAAAATACTATGTATTCTGTGTCGTATGATATTACGAAGCATGAGCAGGATGCAGAAGATATTGTTGCAGAATCCATGATTAAAGTTATATCTATTTTGCATAAGATTGATAAGGAAAGTATAGGCAAGACAAAATGTAAGAATCTGGCAATCACAATTGCAAAAAATACAGCGATTGATTATGTGAGAAAGAAGGAGCATGAGCCAATTCCAGTAGAAACAGTAGAATTTTATCAGAATGATAAAAGTACAGAAGAACTATATATTGATATGGAAAATTATCAGGAATTGATTGAATGTATCGGAAGTCTGGAGGATAAGTATAAAGATGTCCTGCGGCTTAAGATTTTATATCGGTTTTCCTCAAAAGAAATTGCTGTGATTTTAAATATAACAGAGGCAAATGTAAATATGCGTTTTTCACGAGCAAAGAAGATATTGAGAGAAAGAATGGAGGAGCAAGGCAAACATGAGTCGGGATTTGGAAAGGAAAAAAAGTAATTATCTGCTGGAATTAGCCCTTGAAGAGCAATTAGAGCAAGATTCAGAACTGAGAAAATATGGTTCTGGCAAAGAGGCGGAATTCCCACATGTGTTTTCTGAAGAACATAATAAAAAAATAGAAGAGATATTAAGAAAGGCTGACAAGATAGAAAAACGTCCGGCAAGGAGGAAACGCTATAGACAAATAGCAGCAGGCTTTGCTCTGGTGATTTGCTTAAGTGGGGTTACTGTCTCACAGGTGGAGGCATTCCGATTGCCGATTTTACGATTTATTATTGAGGTAAAGGAAAAATATACTTTTTTCGGAGTAAAGAAAGAATATAAAGCTGTAACAGAAAAATTTGCAGCATATGAGCCGGTTTACATTCCAGATGGATTTGCCGTAGCAAAAGTAAGTGAAGGGAAGCTGAACTTTGGCATTCGATATTGGAATGAGGAAACAAATCAAACGTATACCTATTCTTTTTCAGAACATATATCGGATGTTGCTGTTGATACGGAGGATAGTAAGTGTTCTGAAGTTGAGGTAAACGGAAATAAAGCGTATTTGATCTTGAAAGGTAAGAAGATACGGTTGCTTATGGATCAAAGCGGGCATAGATTTTTTCTGGAAGGAAATATTTCTTATGAGGAAGCAATAAAGATTATGGAAAGTATAAAAACTTATTGAAAGTTTGTTAGATTAGAGCCATCTGCTTCGTATAATGTATGAAAATAAATATTAAGGAGGCTTTTTGATGAAACGATTAAAAAAAGTAAGTTTATTATTAATGGCAGCAATGCTGCTTATGCTGTCTGCATTTACCGCATATGCGTCTGTTTCTCGGTGGTCATATCTGTCTAAGTTAGAGGCATATATGGAAGTAAATAATATGGGCTTGGCGGATATTTCTGTGAATTGCTATTCTGACGCCACCCAAGTTAATAAAGTTACACTAAAATGCGAACTTCAGCAGTTTGATGGTGCATGGAAAACAATCAAAACATGGAAGGAGACAGAGAATGATTCTTTTATAATATATGATAAGTCATACAGCATTGCTAAAAATTATAGTTATCGATTAAAACTAACAGCTTATGCATACAAGGATTCAAAACTGCTGGAAACGGTTACAGAAAATTTTGATCAGGGTTATTATAAATAACTGTTTTTATTGATGTTATTCGGTACTATCCCAATCAGGAGTGTTCTTCCCGGGATGCTCCGATGGGCTCCGTCCAAAACTTAAAAGTTTTAAACAAAGATTCAGAGAAAAATAAAAATCGTATAAAGAGTATTGAATTGTTGAGTTAAAAAGGAAAAATCCGCATATGAATAAAAGACATCTTATGATCATTTACTTTTTGTTAGGAATAATAATTATAACTTTAATTTACCTGATTATTCAAAATCATAATTTAAAAAATGAAATAATTAACATAGGTAATTATATTTCTGAAAAAGTAGATATTCTTACATCATATGTTAAATAGTAAATCTACTTTGATAGTTCAAACAAACAGTATATTGATAAGGTGCTATGTGCATGTTTTTGTAGAGTCAATGTTAAAAAATAAACCTCCAAACTGAATGATTTAAAGTATATCAGTTTGGAGGTTTAAATAATTTTCAAGATGCTGTCTTTGCAAAATTATTGTTTGATTTTTTTATGGAATAGCTTTGCTTCCTTTTGCAGAATCAGCAGCTACCGTTCCTGTGGTAAAACCAATAGAAGCATCGCCGCCACCTACACCAACAGAGAAGCTAATACTAGTTACGAGCTGGGAGTGGCCATACTCCATGTAATAATAGAAATCTTTTTTTGCTTGTACATCGGATTGAACAGTAAAAGAACCGCTTCCGCTTTTTGCATAATAATAATTATCGGAAAGACTTACTTTGAATTTATGCCCCGCACCAAGTACACCATTTCCGTCTTGGGAAAAAGTGGCAGCTTGACTTGTATAATATGCACCTGTGTTCACATTGTAATATTTTACATTAGATGAATTGCTTGTTACGGCCCAATTGTTCCAGGAAACTGCAACCATGTCTTGCATCTTGAATGCTGGAATACTTGCCCATGACCAAGAATAATTAAGGGTTCCCCGTGTGTAAGTGCCATCAAACCTAAAATTAGATGGGCTTGCATTCAAATTTAAGGTTGCTCCTAAACGACGCATTTCTTCATCAGAGCCAGTAAATGATCGAATTATAGAAATTTGATCATTAGTATAACCGTTAGAAAGCAATATATCATCATTCAAGGTGTTAAGATTTTTAATATGGTTGCGATATATTTCTTTATAATTCTTGATTTCGGCTATTTCATTTGAATCAAAGCCCTCTTCTGAAAGAGTTGCAGGTGTTTCTGATGCAAGTCGTTCGGCAAGTTCATATTCATTTATTGTTATCGTGGAATGGCTGGCATTTTCTTCTGCAAAGGTAGGTATTGAAATGGTAAATAACATGACAAAGCATAAAATGAGGGAATAAATTCTTTTCATTAAAGTACCTCCATAATTTTTTTAGCAATTCGATAATTTATTTTTAACACCATAAAATACAATCATGCTATTTCTGGAAAGATATAATACTTAAACACAATTATATGGTGCTGCTGCTAAAAGTTCAATGGAATCACCTCACTTATATCTGTTCCATTTATTATACGAAATCGAAGATTCTAATATAACAAATGTTACTCCTGAATTATTTAAACGAGCAAAAGGTATAGACAGAAGAAGGGAGTACCGATTGTGGCACTCCTTATTTTATTCCATAGAGGATTCCCATACTAGTTAAAAGCCAGGGAGCCTTTACATACCATGGAATACAGTCAAGATTTTCCGTATGAGGAAGATAGTGGAGCTCTGTAATTCCTTCTGCCCTTAGCTGCTCTGCAAATTCCTCCATATCTCCATAGATCTGCTTCTGCTCGAATAAGTCATGGAAGGCGAAGGCACCGCCTTTTTTGACAACACGAAGGGCTTCTCTAACTACCTGGCGCTTATCCGGCTGTGTTCGGACTTCATGGAATACAAAGTTGCTGACTGCAGCATCGAAGCTGTTATTCGGGAAGGGAAGTTTAGCAGCATCTCCCTGGCAAAAGGTGATGGGAGAGATCTGCTCAATGCGGGCATTTTCTTCGCATTGCTCCTTGGCGTAATTCCATTCCCTGCTCCAGTAGTCAATCCCTGTGATGCGGGCCTGGGGCCAGGTTTTGGCGCACAGTATGGTAAGTGCTCCAGAGCCGCAGCCAATGTCTAAAAGGCTGCCGCGGCCGTCCCAGGGCAGGTGGGATAAGAGGGCCTGGTGAATGCTTCCCATCACGCACCCGCCGGTAAAGGAGAAGGCTTGACGGCATTTCTGCATATAGAAGGCCATTCCTCCAAAGAGCAGCGTAAGGAAAAGGAAGACCCAGGACAGGATCGGGATGCGCCGCAGGTTGGAGCAGAGTAGCCACAGGGCTCCAAAGACTGCGGTGCCGCCCCACAGAATGTACATCATGGTTTTGGGAATCCAGTTCCCGTAGTTTGGTTGTTTCATAAGTAAACCTCCTTGAATGGTATTTGCTATGCTGACAGCTTTCCAAGACAGAATCAGCATAACAGTTGATATGTTTTGTTATATAAAAAACCTGAGGGATTTCTCCCTCAGGTTCTATAACCGGTCGCTTAAATTGTGAATCAGGTATTCATATCCGCCCTGGGCGTAGCCGCTCAGGATCTCATTTAACAATAAGGCCTGTTCCATGATGGGTGGGGATTGCTTCTCATCGCATCATCATCTCCATATGTGATATGTTAGTATAAACTAACTCAGATGTCAAAGAAAAACGACAGCGCCTTTTTGAGAAATTTTGCGATTGCATCCCGAAAAAGAAACAAGTATCATTGCTTATATAGATGAAGGTGCAGATTGGTGGGCGGAGGAACGATGAACAGACAGGCAAAAATCAAAAACGCATATAAAAATCTGGGCGGTGAAGCAGTCTTTTATGATGGAATGATTACCTGCTCGACCTTGATAGGAAAATTCGTGTGTAGGCTGGTTTGGAATATGAATAAGAAGAAAAATGATCACTATCTGAATTTGGCGCTTGCTGGGATTCCCCAGGATTTTTCCGGAAGATTGTTAGAGGTACCGGTTGGAACGGGGGTGTTAACGATCCCCATTTATCAAATGCTTCCGAAGGCGGACATTACCTGCCTGGATTATTCCGCAGACATGATGGCGTATGCGAAAAAACGGGCGGAAAACAGAGATATTAAGAATATCCGTTTTGTACAGGGAGATGTAGGAAAACTTCCCTTTGAAGACAACAGCTTTGATCTGGTACTTTCTCTGAATGGGTTTCATGCTTTTCCAGATAAGGAGGCAGCCTACCATGAAATTTTTCGGGTCTTAAAACCAGGAGGGATTTTTTGCGGCTGTTTTTATGTGGAGGGAAACAACAGGAGGACCGATTGGTTTATTAAAAAGCTTTATACACCCAAGGGATTTTTTACCCCTCCTTATGAGACCACGGATAGTCTTCAGAAGCGTTTTGCAGATATGTATCGAAAATCGGAAATCAGAACGGTAGAGTCGATGGCGTGCTTTCGATGCAGAAGGGGAAATGGAATATAGGATTGAAATGTGGCTGTGCTATTCGTTTAGTTAAACTGGTAGCACAGCCACATTTTTAGAAATCTTAGTTTTTAAGAAGGAGATGCCAAAATGTTTTTAGGTGGTATCGCTTTCTATGATTTCAGAAAAGTAAAGAATAATATTTTTCAAATGTATCTCGCACATTCTCTACATGCTGTCGAATGGATGTCTCGGCAGCGTGGACCTCTCTTTTTTTGATTGCATCTAAAATAGCTTTGTGTTCTTCATAGGAGTGTTCATTTCTGCCAGGAACCAAAATGGTTTTCGCATTATATTTTCGCATCTGGCTCTTAAGGCGTGTCAGCATTTCGGTAGCTGTTTTATTGGGACAGGTATCATATATAATCGAGTGGAATTGCTGGTTCATAGCCGAGTACCCCATCAGATCATTATCATCCAGCAACTTTTTCATTTTGGAAAAAATATCATCCAGCTTTTGAATGTCAGCATCAGTAAAGAGGGGAACTGCCAACCGCATAATAAATCCTTCCAGTTCCACCCTCAACTGTAAGTAATCTAAAACTTCCTGCTTGGAAACGCTGCGTACTTTAGCTCCCTTGTTAGTCTCGATAGTAACATAGGCATCGTTTTCAAGCATTAGCAGTGCTTTTTTTATCGTATTTCGGCTTGCCGATAATTCAATCGATAGTTCCATTTCGGGAAGACTTTCACCTGGTGAATAGAATCCGTTGTCAATCCGTTCTTTTATTTTTGTGTAAACAATTGTTGTCTGATTTATTTTTGCCATTTTTCCTCCTTATTGTTAATGCATTTTGTTGAACACAAATGATCATCTATACATTACTATATCACCATGGCATGGTCTCTGTCAAATTTATATTTTGATTGTTATATTTGA
>JAUNGG010000030.1 GCA_030524635.1 Lachnospiraceae bacterium | reverse complement strand
GTCTTCCGGTTGGAAGGCCCTTTTTAAGGTTTTTCTGATAAACGTTCTGCCAATTAAGATCTATTCTGGTGCATTCTTCGTATGCATTGCATCTTGCGTCCATTTGTCGGGCAACTCATGACATTGTAAGTGAACAGTAACGATAGCCCGCACAGCGTTGCTGAAAGTTACAGGCAATATTGAATCGATGGAAACGCTATGATATATTATAAAAAGAAGTGTAATTTCAGAATAAACGGTTTTGAGTGTACGGAGGAAATGATATGCAGCTAAATATGGAGCAAAAGAAATTGATTCACAGTACGATTATGGGCCAGTCTATGATAAAGGGAGTAGCGGGTTCGGGAAAAACGACGGTAGCAGTGCATCGAATTTCTTTTCTGCTGAATCATTATTGTTTTGGACCTCAGGATCAAATTCTTATGGTTACATTTAATAAAAGCCTGACAAATTATATTGAATACATATACAGTCAGATTGATGAGGACGAGCAGTATAGTTTATTTGGTGAAAAGGATAAAGATAACCATATAAAGATTACTAATATTGATAAGCTGTTGTTTTATTATTTTCTGGAATATTGTAAAGAAAATAAGAAGAAGTTAACTTTTGTGAAATCGGAGCAGGAGCAATTTATCTGGCAGAAATGTATTTATGAATTGAAAAAGTCTTTTGATGATGTAAACATTTTGAATATAAAGTATTTAGGATTTTTAAAGAAGGAAATCTCGTGGATTAAAGCTTGCAATTTCATTGATGTGGAGGCTTATCAGACAGCAGACCGCTTAGGACGGACTGGTACGAAAGGGGCAGAAGGGCCACAGAAGCTGATGAAAAACAGCAGGACAAGGCAGGCGATCCATGAATTAATGGTTTTGTATACAAAGGCTTTACATGCAGCCGGGCTATGTGATTTTCAGGATGTAGGCTTATATGCGTTAAAGTATTTAAAGGAACATTCAATAGAACGGTATACTCATATTATTATTGATGAAAGTCAGGATTTGTCAAAGGTTCAATTGGAGTGTTTGATGCAGCTTTATGATTCTGAGAAGGATTATAGCAGCATTATGTTTGTGGCAGATACTGCCCAGAGTATTTATGATACATCGTGGTTGATAAAAGGAAGAAGCTTTACCAGTATTGGACTGGATATGACGGGAAAAAGCAATTCTCTGGCAAAAAATTATCGAACTACAACACAGATCGCAGAAGCTGCTTACAGCCTGATCCAGAAGGATACAGAGATCATCGGGGACGATAATTTTGTAAAGCCTTCTTTAATTGACAAACAGGGAACGTATCCGGTATTTCGTCGGTTTTCCAATATTGAAGAGGAAATACGGGAAACGAAAAGACTTTTGAAGGAGAAGCTGCTGAAGCGTTATGAATTAAAAGAAATCGCAATTGTGGCTAGAACCAAAAAGGTACTGGAACTGTTTCAGAAGGGATTTCAGCAGGAGATCAGGACGACTCTTTATTCCAATCAAGACGGGATTAATTTTGGGGAAAATACCATTAAGCTGCTGACCATGCATTCGATTAAAGGCTTGGAGTTTAAAACTGTTATTATGGTCGGTCTTTCTGATAAGCTGATACCGAATCCAAGGCTTTTGCAGGAAAATGATGATGTGAACTATGCGGAAACTATGGAACGAAAGCTATTATATGTAGGGATGACGAGAGCGACGGAGCGGTTGTATATGAGTTGTCATGGAGAACCATCCAGATTTATTGTTTTCTAAGGCTGGTTTTGCAGGCGCAGTTGTGTTTATTTACCGGAATAACAAAATGATTCCTTATATTTTGGTAGAAACCAAGCAGTATCAGGCGGGAATCCATGAGGCAGAAGAACAATTAAAGTCTTATATGGCAGTAACAACGGAAGCTTGCTATGGTGTGATTACAGATGGAAATTCTTTGAAGGTGATTGAGCGGGATGGAAATGAGATCGAAGATATCCCGGTTTTCGATAATTCCATGTTGCCTACCAGCATTCAGGAATATCACTTTGTTGATTTGATGAGGAATAAGAAATATTCTTTCCTTCGAGATGAGGATTGCCCGGATGAAGTGATTGTTGAACTTGATGGAGTGCAAAAAACACTTAGTGATCATCAGGTTGTGAAATGTCCGGTGTTTGCAGATATTGCAGCAGGATTTCCAATTGAGATGCAGGATGAAATACAGGAAATCTGTACGCTGCCTTTTGATTGGGTGAGTGCGCCATCAGAAACTTTCATTTTGACGGTAAAAGGAAATTCCATGATTAATGCTGGAATTGATGATGATGATTTCGTGCTGCTTCGAAAAACCAATACGGTTGATAATGGGCAGATCGCAGCGGTAGAGCTGGATGGAAATGTAACGTTAAAGCGATTTCGCAGTATGGGAAGTTTTGTTCTGTTGATTCCGGAGAATGATGAATATGAGCCGATGATGGTAAATCAGGGACAGTTTCGGATACTTGGAAAAGCGGTAGGAGTGATCAAAAGAAGCAGATAACCAATTCTTATCAATCAGGAAGGGAAGGAGATTGCAATGTACCCAATTCAATTTGCAGTAATAGGCTCCGGCTGGAGAGCTTTGTTTTACTGGCGGATTGCCTGTGCGTATCCGGCTTATTTTCAGATGACGGCAATGCTGTGCCGGACAGAGGAGAAAGCAGCGCGGATGAGGGAGGAGTACGGAATTCCGGCTGTGACTTCTGAGTTGGAGTGCCAGGCCGGGAAGCCGGATTTTGTGGTGGTGGCAGTGAATAAACTATCTATCTGCCAGGTAAGCATGCATTGGCTGAAAAAGGGGTATCCGGTGCTCTGTGAAACTCCGGCTGCTCTGGAGCTTTCTGATCTTCAGAGGCTTTGGCGGATGCGGATGGAGGAAGGCGGGAAGCTGCAGGTGGCGGAGCAGTATTTCTGCTATCCCACCTTTCAGGCGGGGATTCGGGCTGTGCAGATGGGATACTTAGGAGACCCCTATATGATCGATCTGTCGGCTGTTCATGACTACCACAGTGCCAGCCTGATCCGCCGGTATCTGGGAGTGGGGATGGAGATGATGACGGTTTTTGGGAAGAAATATACGTATCCAGTTGAGGAAACGGATTCCAGATACGGAGCCATAAGGGACGGGCGGGTATCAATGCGGGATCGGGTGCGGCTTACCTTTGAATTTTCTGGAGGAAAGACGGCTTTTTACGATTTTGATGGAATTCAGTATCACAGCCATATCCGCAGCCGCCACATCCGGGTGATGGGGCAATGCGGGGAGCTGGATGATTGGACGATCCGCTATGTGGATCGGGAGCATGTACCGCATGCTGGACAGATGATGGTGGAGCGGACCCAGGATGGTACTGGGATCCGTCAGATTTCCTTCCAGGGCCAGATGCTTTATGAAAATCCATTCGAGCTGTTGGGGGAGAAGGTACTGCTGCCTCAGGATGAAACTGCGATTGCTTCCATGATGCTGGGGATGAGAAGATACATAGAAGAAGGTGTGGAGGTCTATCCCCTGGCGGAAGCGCTTCAGGATGCGTACGTTAGGATTCTGATGGAGGAAGCGCTGGGCAGCGGTCAGGCAGTGAGGTCAGAGCCGCAGATCTGGAATTAGAAGCTGTGATACAGCACAGGGGTACAAATGTCCGCTGCACATGGAATTTGTATCGTGAGTACAAAATGCCTGGTTTATTTTCAGACTAACAGATTATGGACGAAAACTCGGTTGCTGATTATACTAAAGACATAATCAATAAGAACAGAGAGTTCTTAATCGAATCAATTTTGGCGAAATGGCAAGGAGGCATCAGTATGAACGGCAACGAGATGGGATTTGTTTATTGGAATCGGCAGGATTGTCCACAGTGGGTAGCAGGAGATCAGTTTTATAACTGCGAGAATTTTTACCAGGTTGTTTCAAGAAGCGGACTGCGCCTGGGACAGTTATTCCATCGCACAGTTGAGTTTTGTATAAATAGTATTTAGAATACAAATTTCAGGCACAAAGTCCTGATAGCCGGAAGCCGGCTTTTTCAATGAAAAATTACGTTTGAAATAAAAGAAAGCGGAGCATTCTGCAGGATATCAGATCCTGTGGGATGCTCCGTTTTTGTAATATCACTTGACATTCCGGCAGAAATGATTAAGATGAAAGATATCGGCTGTGTGCGCCGGATAGGATGGCGGCGGTTTAGGGAATACCATAAAATGCAAAGGAGACCAATACCAATGATTGATATCAATGATGCGAAAGCGCAGTTTGAGTTGTATTTAAGCCATTACGACCGAACAGACGATAAGATTAACCTGAAGGCCATTCACACCTACTGTGTTTTAGAGGCAGCGGATGCCATCTGCAAAGGAGAGAACTTTTCCCAGGAGGATCATCAGCTGGCGCTGCTGATTGCCCTTCTTCATGACATTGGAAGGTTTGAGCAGCTGAAATCGTTTCACAGCTTTGATGACAAGATCTTTAATCATGGGGATTTCGGCGTGAAAGCGTTGTTTGAGGATGGACTGATCCGGCGGTTTCTTGCAGATGACCAGTACGATGCCATTATTAGAAAGGCGATTCAGTATCATTCCATTTATTCCCTGGATGATGTGGAAGGATTGACGGAACGAGAACTTCTCCACTGCCGGATCATCCGGGATGCGGATAAGCTGGACAATTTCCGGGTGAAGGATACGGAGCGGATCGAGACATTGTTTGATACTCCGGAGAAGGAAGTGGCGATGGAGGAGATCACACCCAGGATCTTGGAAACGGTCCGCGCCTGCCGCTGCGTGGTTTCCGGAGATCGGGTGACCCATATGGACTGCTGGGTTTCCTATCTGGCCTTTATCTTTGACTTAAATTTCCGGGCCAGCTTCCAATGGATCCAAGAACGGGATTACATGAACCGGAATATCGACCGGATGGAATACAAAAATCCCCAGACGAAGGCGGCTATGGAGGAGATCCGGGTGATCTGCAATGATTTTGTGCGGAAGCATGCAGGAGTTCATCATGAGGCATAGCCAAGACAGACCCCATACATAACAATCAAAGAATTCTGCAGCCAAAAAACGCTTGTTCCAGTTATGGATAACAAGCGTTTTTTGCATGTGCAGAATTTGAAACGTGAATGGAATTCTGTGATTAAGCAATTTCCTTAAACAACCGAATCAGAGTTTCCTTATCAAAGAATACCGGATTTGCACCAGCGCAGGCATCCTTCATGGAATTTTCAGCCAGCAGCTCAAAATCCGGATCATCTACGCCGACTTCCTTTAAGGATTTCGGGATTCCTACTGTTTCGGACAGGTTCTTGATCCTGCCGATTACGTAATCAACGCATTCGGTATCCGTCTTACCTTCTACATCCATACCGATGACACCTGCAATGGCACGGAACTTCTTCGGAGCCTTCTTGGCATTCTCTGCCTCTACGATCGGCAGCAGCATCGCATTGCAGACTCCGTGAGGCAGGTCATAAAGGCCGCCCAGCTGATGCGCCATTGCATGAACGTTGCCCAGACCGGCGTTGCTGAAGGCGATGCCGTTTAAGAAGCAGGCATAGCACATCTGCTCTCTGGCTTCCACATCTGTGGCACCGTTGGCAACAGCTGCAGGAAGGTAGTCAAAAATTTCTTTAATTGCATACAGAGCGGTAGCATCGGTTACATCATTGGCGCCATTGGCAACCACAGCCTCGATTGCGTGAGTCAGGGCATCCATACCAGTTGCTGCGGTCAGCGGGCCAGGCTTGCCCATCATCAATTCCGGGTCGTTGACGGTGATAGCTGCCAGGGAGTTGGTATCTACCATGATCATCTTTACGTGACGGGTTTCATCAGTGATTACATAATTGATGGTAACTTCTGCGGAGGTTCCGGCGGTGGTGGTGATAGCAACGATAGGAAGGCATTTGTTTTTGGTCTTGTTTACGCCCTCATAGTCGGCGGTCTGTCCGCCGTTGGTGGCCAGGATGGAGATGGCTTTTCCGCAGTCCTGAGGAGAGCCGCCGCCGATGGTGATCACGAAGTCACAGCTTTCTGCCTTTAAGACAGCCAGCCCCTGGTTTACATTCGTTACCGTTGGATTTGGCTTAACATCATTGTAGAGAACATGATCAATGCCGATCTCATCCAGAAGCGCTGTCACTTTATCTACAGTGCCATTGGAGGTTAAGAATTTGTCGCTGACAACGAAGGCCTTCTTTTTGCCTAATGCCTTGATTGGAGTTTTTGCTTCGGCCAGGCAGCCTTTGCCCAGCAGGTTAACTGGTGGTACATAATAGATCATGATAAATCCCCCTTACGTTTATTGTTCTAATTAGTTCGATATTTAGTATAATATTCGAAATATCAAACTTCATGGCAAGATAATAGCACAGTATTATGACGGTTGTCAAGATTTTCTTTCAGATTTTTATTGGGATGCCCAATGCGCCCCAAAAACGTTCTTTTATGCGGTGCGTCGGCTTACGGCGCATAGGAGGTTTACTAAAAAACCGGCAGGCCCATTATCGGGTCTGCCGGTTTTTCGATATGTTGATTTTGGAAGCAGGTGTGCTTGTTTGTGTTTACAGAGAAAGTGTTTCCGGATCAATATCGTAGTTGGAAAAGTAAGTTTCGATCAGATGCCGTTTTTCGTGGAGAAGCTGGATGATCTGTTCCTCCTTTTGGGCATCGATCCGGAAGGTTGGGACAGAAACGCTGAGGGCGGCCACGATCTGGCCATTTTTCCGCAGAGGTGTGCTGATGCACATCAGGTTTTGGTTGACCTCCTCGCACTCCTTGGAAATACTGGTCTCTCTTACCTGCTGAAGCTGTTGGTACAGCACCTGGATATCCGTAATGGTGTTGGGCGTGTAGGCTGCCAGCTTGTGAGGATATAAGTGCTTTAACCGATCAAAGTCCATATCGCAGAGCAGGGATTTTCCTAATGCGGTACAGTATAGCGGAAGGCGCTTTCCTACATAAGAGATCAGGCGGAGCGGTTCCGGGGAATCTACCTTGGCCAGATACAGGACGGAATCGCCGTCACGGATCCCTAATTGGCTGGTTTCCCCGCAGGATGCAGTCAGGTGGCGCATTTCAGATTGGATAAACTGAATGGAGCTCATCTGGTGCACATAGGAAGAACCAACGGAAAAAGCGGCGACACCAATGCTGTATTTCTGGGTTTCCTTGTCATAAAAAATGAATTTGCGGCTTGCCAGCGTGTGTATCAGAGGTGAAATACTGCTTTTGGGAGCGGATATAGCCTCGGAAATTTCTGTAAGAGATAGGCCGCCCTGTACTTGGGCTAACAGTTCCAGAATATCGAGGATTCTTGTAGTAGGACGATGGTCATTAGTGGGCATAAGTGCACTCCCTTCTAAGTAAAAGTTATGTGATTATTCAATACTCCACATTATAGCAGAATCCTTTCGGATATACCAGAGTGGAAACGAAGGATTTGGCATTTTGTCCAAGCAAAATAAGAAATCATTGTGCGATATCCATAAAAACGATATTTCAAACAATGTTCCTATTGACGTACAGAAAAAACGGTGCTAAAATCAAGCTACCGGTACGAAATACGATACAAAGTACGAATATTCGAACAGATGGTTTTGCAAGCAACAATAAAAAACAAGAGGATTACAATGGAGGGGTAATGTTATGATCATGAAATTATTAAACAAGGTACCAGCCGGTATGATGATTGTTCCGCTGCTGATCGGAGCATTTATGAATACCTTTTTTCCGCAGTTCGGCGAGATGGGGTCTTATACCACAGCGGTATTTTCCAATGCCGGTGCGGCTACTGCCATAGGAATTCAGCTTTTTTGTCTGGGGACCACATTGCAGCTTGCTGATATGCCAAAGGTATTAAAAAGAGGCGGTATCCTGCTGATTTCCAAGTTTTTGATCGGTTCTGCAATTGGAATTGGGGTAGGAAAGATTTTTGGATTTGCCGGTGTCTGCGGACTGACCACACTTTCTATTATCAGCGGCGTGACCAACTCCAATGGTTCCGTGTATCTGTCCCTGATGAAAACCTATGGTGATGACAGCGACTGTGCAGCGATGGCTCTGTTATCCTTAAATGACGGTCCGCTGTTTACTCTGATTGCATTAGGCGCTTCCGGACTGGCGAATGTTCCGGTGAAGGCATTGATTGCAACGATTATTCCCATTGCCCTTGGCATGCTTCTTGGAAATCTGGATAAGGGACTGCGTGATCATCTGGCTCCGGCAGGAAATCTTCTGATTCCATTTATCGGATACGCTCTGGGTGCAGGCATTAACCTGACCAATGTGGTAAAGGGAGGCCCGCAGGGAATCGTGTTAGGCCTGATCACCGTATTTATCGGCGGAGCATTCATTGTAGCATGTGACCGTCTGATTGGAAAACGGCCAGGCTATGCCGGCTGGGCAGTGGCAACGACTGCAGGCAATGCAGTAGCCGTTCCGGCTGCAGTTGCACTGGTTGATCCGGCATGGGCGCCATACGCTCCGGTAGCTACCACGCAGGTTGCTTCCGCAGTGGTTATTACAGCAGTATTAGTTCCGATCATTACAAACTGGTGGGCATGTAAATATGGATGTCCGCAGAAGCCATTGGAACAGGCATAGAGAATCGAGATAAAAGCGAATAAAATGATGCCCTATATGCCCAAAAAGAGGGCGAACAGAGGAAAGGAGAAGAGAATATGAACGCTATGATAATTGATGAGAAGGACAATGTTGCAGTGGCAATCGAGCCGATTGAAAAGGGAGAAGAGGTTACTTTTCTGGCAGCTGGTGAGACCCGGAACGTGAAGGCAGCGGAGGATATTACGATTTATCATAAGATTGCGATCTGCCAGATCAAGAAGGGGGAACCGGTGGTCAAGTATGGCCAGCATATCGGACTGGCGGCAGAGGATATCGCCGTTGGGCGGCATGTCCACGTACATAATGTAGAAAGTCACAGAGAAGAATTGTAAGAATCTAGTCATTCAGCAAAGGTATTTGAACGGTTACGTAAATATAAATCAGAGATAAGATCGAGGAGGATTAAGATGAAGTTTTGGGGATATAGAAGACCAGATGGAAGAGTTGGAATTCGCAATCATGTATTTATTCTGCCGGCATCCATATGTGCTGCAGATACGGCCAGAATCGTTGCTTCGCAGGTAGAGGGAGCAGTAACCTTTCACAACCAGAATGGCTGCGCCCAGGTAGCCAGCGACCAGCAGCTTACCATGGATGTGATGGCAGGCATGGCGGCGAATCCCAATGTATACGGCACAGTTGTGATCTCTTTAGGCTGTGAAAACTGTCAGATGGATCTGGTGACGAAGGCAATTGAAGAGAGAACCAATAAACCGATCCGCACCTTTATTATCCAGGAGTGCGGCGGAACCATTGCAACGGTGGAGAAGGCAGTCCGCGCAGCAAAGGAGATGGTGCAGGAGGCATCCCTGGTCCGCCGGGAGGAATTCCCCATCTCAGAGCTGATCGTAGGCACTGAATGCGGCGGCTCTGATCCTACCAGCGGATTGGCAGCAAATCCTCTGATCGGTGAATTAAGCGACCGCCTGGTAGGGCTTGGCAGCACCGCGATCCTGTCTGAAACCACAGAATTTATCGGTGCAGAGCATATTCTGGCAGCTCGTGCGGCTACCCCGGAGGTAAAGGAGCGGATCTATGATATTGTGCACCGCTATGAGAAAGCACTTCAGTTAGTTGGTGAAGAAGTAAGGGAGGGCAATCCATCCCCTGGAAATAAGGCGGGAGGTATTACCACACTGGAGGAGAAATCCTTAGGCTGCATCCACAAGGGAGGCCATACACCTGTTAATGCTGTTTATGATTATGCAAAGCCAGTAGAGAAGGCTGGCGGTCTGGTGATCATGGATACCCCAGGAAACGATCCTTCGTCAGTAGCCGGTATGGTAGCAGGCGGAGCCCAGGTGGTGGTATTCTCCACTGGACGTGGAACTCCTACCGGAAACCCAATAGCCCCTGTGATCAAGATTACCGGAAATAAGCTGACCTTTGCAAAGATGAAGGATAATATTGATCTGGATGCCAGTCCGGTGATCTATGGGCCGGAAACCATGGAAGAGATGGGAGATAAGCTGTTAGATGAGGTGATTCAGGTGGCAGACGGAAAGATTACCAAGTCGGAAAGCTTAGGTTATATTGAGACTGCAATTGCCCGTGTATGTAATTACGTATAGACACAATCGGAAGATTTCGCATTTGAAAAGGAGAATAGAATTATGAAGAAAGCAATGTTTTTAACTCCGGTAGTAACTGCATTTGATGCGGAGGGAAATCTGGATATTCCAGCAAATAAACGAGTATATGAGCATCTGATGAAGGGCGGCGTAGACGGTCTGGTGGTGATGGGAAGCACGGGAGAGTTTTTCGCCATGACCACCCAGCAGAAGAAGGATCTGATCGATCTGGCTGTGGAGACGGTGGATCATCAGGTCAAGCTGCTGATCGGCACAAGCTGCATGACGGTGGAGGATACGGTAGAGCTTGCAAATTATGCGATCGATAAGGGAGCAGATGCGGTGATGATCATCAGCCCCTATTACTTCACCTTATCCGATGCCAGCGTGGAATATTACTACGATCAGGTGGCGGAGCAGATCCACGGCGACATCTATATGTACAACTTCCCGGCCAGAACGGGACATGATATCTCTCCGCAGGTCACCTTAAATCTGCTGCGGAAGCATAAGAATATTGTAGGTTATAAGGACACGGTATTCGGCATGGACCACACCAGAGAGCTGCTGCAGATGGTGAAGTATGAATTCCCGGATTTTGTAGTACTGTCAGGATTCGATAATAACTTTGTGTATAATGTGATGTCCGGCGGCTCTGGCTGCATCGGCGGTTTATCCAATCTGTATCCGGAATTATTTGCAGAGTGGAGAGATGCCGTCAATGACCGGGATATGGAGAAGGTAGCTGTGCTGCAGAAGAAGGTAGACAAGCTGTTTGAGCTGTATTCCATCGGAACTCCATTTATCCCGATTGTGAAGAAGGCCATGATCATGCACGGCGTGGAGCTTCAGGACTGCTGTACCAAACCATTTCTTCCAGCCACAAAGGAACAGACGGCAAAGATTCAGGCTGTGATGGATTTTGTGGAGAAGATGTAAGTAAACGAAAATCCATTTGATAAAAACTCCAGATCTTTAAGGATCTGGAGTTTTTTTCTTAACAAATTTTAAGATACTGTATCATTCTGTATTAAGGTTGCTCTTATATCATAAAGACAACGAAGCAAGGAACAAAATCTAACAGACAAAAACAAATCAAACTTGCAGAAAGCACAGAAACAGACAAAACACAAGGAGGTCCGCAGGTATGGAAATTACAAGACCAGCAGTAGCAGGAACACTGGAATCCAGTGACTGCCAGGTAACGGTAGAGCCGGGGGAAGGCGCCGTTGAATTTCATTTAGAAAGTGCAGTGATCAATCAGTTTGGAAACCAGATCAAGAAGGTGGTTATGGAAACCTTAAAGAATCTGGAGGTGGACAATGTAAAGCTGACCATGGTGGACAAGGGAGCATTGGACTGCACCATTAAGGCCAGGGTGGAGGGTGCCATTTTCCGTTCCGCCTGCCAGATCGAAAATCTTCCATGGGGAGGTGCCATCAAATGATGAATGCAAATAAGAAACGTCTGAGACGTACTATGATGTTTTTAAATGCCCAGAAGCCAAGCTTAATTAAAGATCCTTACATCTACAAGCCGGATTCCATTATGCTGGATCTTGAGGATGCGGTGGCGGAGAACCAGAAGGATGCAGCCAGATTTTCTTTATATCATGCGCTGCAGGAGATCGACTACCGGGGCTGTGAGCGGGTGGTGCGGATCAACGGACTGGACAGCCCGTACTGGAAGGAGGATATCCGCTGTTCAGTGGCAGGGGGCTGTGACGCCATCCGAATCCCCAAGACGGAGCGGGCAGAAGATGTAAAGCTGGTGGAGGCAGAAGTGATCGCGGCAGAGAAGGAATTTAACATTCCGGAGGGCCGGACTCTGATCATGGCAGCCATCGAGTCAGCAAGAGGCGTGATGCGGTCCTTAGATATCTGCGAATCCTCGGAGCGTTTGTTCGGAATCGCCCTTTCCGGCGGCGACTACACCAAGGATTTACAGACCCACATTACCGGCACCGGACTGGAGCTGATGGGCGCAAGACAGAACATGATCATTGCGGCAAGAGCGGCAGGGGTGCAGTGCTTTGATACGGTATACACCAACTTAGACGATATGGAAGGGTTCCGGAAGGATGTGGAGACCATCCACCTGATGGGCTTTGACGGAAAGTCTATCATCAATCCAAGACAGATCAGCATCGTCCATGAGATCTTTACCCCGTCCCAGAAGGATATCATCTTTGCGGAAAAGGTGGTAAAGGAGATCGATGAGAAGAAGGCACTGGGAATCGGCGTGTTCACGGTTGACGGCAAGATGATCGACATCGCATTCTATGATGGAGCGAAGCGTACCATTGACCTTGCCAAGGCATCCGGCGTGTATAAGGGGGATTTATAAGATGATCAACGCAGTTGGAAGAGACATACCAGAGGAGATTTTACAGATTACCGGAAAGGAAGTATTCCAGGGAAATCATTACCGGGACGGCTACACCTATAAGAAGGACGGCCCCATGACCAAATGTGTGGTGAACAATACAGACAGCAAGCTGGTGGAGAATATCCATGAAGTGTTAGTAAAGTGCGGCATCAAGGACGGCATGACCTTAGGCTTCCATCATCATTTCCGTGAGGGTGACTACATTGTAAACATGGTAATGGAAGAGGTTCATAAGATGGGAATCAAGGATATCACCATCTGCGCCAGCTCTTTAGGAAAGGCTCACGACCCCATCGTGCCTTATATTGAGGACGGAACCATCACCAATATCCAGTCCTCCGGTGTGAGAGGAAAGATCGGCCAGGCCATCTCCGAGGGCAAGCTTAAGGGTCTTGCCATCATGCGCTCCCACGGCGGCCGTGTAAGAGCCATCGAGAGCGGTGAGACCAGGATCGATATCGCCTTTATCGGAGCGCCTACCTGTGATGATTACGGCAACTGCCGCGGTATCGGCGGAAAGAGCGACTGCGGCGTGCTCAGCTACGCCATGGTTGACGGCGATTACGCAGACAAGGTGGTGGCGATCACCGACTGTCTGGTGCCCTTCCCCAACTTCCCGGCTCATATCTCCATGACCAAGGTGGACTATGTGGTGGTGGTAGATGCCATCGGTGACCCGAAGAAGATCGCAACCGGAGCAGCGAAGCCGACCACCGATATGCGGAAGCTGATGATGGCCGATTACTGTACCCAGTTTGTGGTAAATACCCCTTACTTTAAGGACGGCTTCTCCTACCAGACTGGTGTAGGCGGCGCTTCCATTGCATCCACCATCTCTCTGGCAAAGATCATGAAGGAGCGGAATATCCGGATGCGCTTCGGTGTAGGCGGACTGACCAAGCCTATGTGCGACCTGCTGATCAACGGACAGGTAGATTGCCTGTTAGATACCCAGGACTTTGACTTAGCAGCCGTGGAGTCGGTAAAGAATTTAAAGCATTTCCGGATTTCTGCCGGCGAGTATGCCGATCCCTTTAATAAGGGCGCTGTTGTAAATAAGCTGGATTTTGTGATTCTGGCAGCGCTGGAAGTAGACGTAAACTTTAACTGCAACGTAGTGGTAGGCTCTGACGGTGTGATCACCGGAGCCCAGGGCGGCCATCCGGATACGGCGGCAGGTGCCAAGTGCACCATCGTAATCGCACCATTATTACAGGGAAGAATCCCGGCCATCTGTTCTGAGGTTACTACCGTTACCACTCCTGGGGAGAGCATTGACGTTGTGATCACCGATTACGGCATTGCCATCAATCCGAAGCGTCAGGATCTGATCGAGTGCATGAAGGATGTGGACCTGCCCTTTAAGACCATCGAGGAACTGCGGGACATCGCCTACTCCATCGTAGGCGAGCCGGAGAAGGTGCAGTTTACCGACAAGGTAGTAGGTATTATCGAGGCAAGAGACGGCACCATCATGGATGTGGTTCGTCAGATCAAGCCCTTTGATTTTGCAGATGCAGAAGAAACCGAAGCTTAACCATCTTACTGCTTTACAGGAAACCGAGAAGCGATATAATGGTAATATAGCAAAGATATAAAAAGAAACGAATCAAGCGAAACCTGTAAGGATACGGGGCAGCGGCAGAGGAAAGCAGGAAGGAGGAGACAGGATGGAAGGCAGAGAAATCTCTTTGCAGGAAGTGATGGCATTTCGGGAAGAAAAGGCGTTTCATCAGGCCTGGATGCAGCAGAAAAATCCGGGCTGTGTGATCATCAGTCTGGGAATGAATATTCCGGGGCCGAGAAAGACAGCTCCTCCTGTCCGCACTGCTTTTTTTGCAGGCGTGCAGGCACTGGAGGAGCTGCTGAAGCAGGAAAATTTTTCTGTCTGTATGGCAGAACGGCTGGAAAAGGATAGCGGATTTGCTGCGCTCTATGCCGTCAGCGGGAGCAGCGGATTGGAAGTGAAAAAGAAGGTTCTGACCATTGAGGAATCCCATCCGCTGGGCCGGCTGTTTGATATTGATGTTATGGATGGGGAGGGCAGAGGAATCTCCCGGCAGGAGACCGGTTTCCCGCCGAGAAAATGTCTGATCTGTGACAAGGATGCCAAGGTCTGCGGGCGAAGCCGTGCCCATACGGTACAGGAGCTTGAGGAAGCAGTTCTGGCTGTGATACAGAAATATAATGATACCAGCGCCTGCCGAAGCGGAGCGTAGACAGCAGATCAATCAGGAGGAGCAGGATGCAGGCAGTTTTACGGAATCAATATACCAGTGATTTGCAGTTCTGCGGGTTATCCAGGCTGATCGGCCGTTTTGCTTATCAGTCTCTTCTGGAGGAGGTGTATACCTTCCCGAAGCCGGGACTGGTGGATCCGTATTCCAACGGCGCTCACCGGGATATGGACTGTCATACTTTTGAGCGCAGCGCAGCAGCCCTGGAGCCGTATTTTATTAAAATGGCAGAGGCAGGGATCCAAAATCCAGGCAGTCCGGAGCAGCTGTTCCAAACCATTCGCCAAATTGGAATCCAGGCGGAGGCGGCCATGTATCAGGCCACCGGCGGAGTGAACACACATAAGGGCGCCATCTTTACCATAGGAATTCTGTGTGCTGCTGCTGGCGCCTGCCAGACTCTTTATGGAACGATTGCATTGTCAGATGTGATCGTGATGGAGCGGAGGATGGTCAGAAAGATTCTGCTGAAGGAGATTTCCCGGATCGCCAGAATATCAAAGACACAGCCCATCAGCAATGGGCAGCGGAATTTCCATGTATACGGTGCCCTTGGAGTTCGGGGGGAAGCTGCATTCGGATACCCTTCCGTGACAGAGCTGGCACTTCCAGTTTTGCAGAAGGGGTTAAGAGAAAAGCGGGATTGGAACCAGGTCAAGCTCCAGGTTCTTTTGACTTTGATGAGCCAGGTGGAGGACGGCAATGTGCTGTCCCGGACCGGAAGGGACGGGATGCTGGAGGTGCAGCAGATCGCAGGCGTATTTTTGCAGGCGGGAGGCGCTTACCAGAAGGATGCCGTGGAGCAGTTAAAGGCGATGGACCAGTATTTTATTGAGAAGAATTACAGCAATGGAGGCTGTGCAGATCTTTTGGCAGCCGCTGTTTTTCTGGCGGGAATTACAGAGGAAAATTTATGTTTGCAGGCAATGAATTCTGGAAATGCCGCAGCAGGCAGAGAAATTTAACAGGGCGCCGGTTTTCGATAACGGCGCCCTCTTTCCCATGACAGAACTGGAAAGGATGAATGAATTCCTTACGGCACAAACCGATACCCCAGTCCGCGAACGGTTACAATATGCGCCGGCTTCTGCCGGTCTTCTTCGATCTTGCTGCGGAGGCGGTTGATATAGACCATAATGGCATTGTCATCGATGGCAACGCTGGTGCCCCATACATGCTCATAGATCATATCCTTTGTGAATACCTGGTTGGGGTGCTTCATGAAGAGAAGCAGCAGGCTGCTTTCCTTAGCGGAGAGAATCAGCTCCTCCTTTTCTTTATAAAAACGCATGGTAGCAGAATCGTAGGAGAATGGTCCGCATTCCAGCAGATTGGAGTTTTCCAGAACCAGATTCTTGTTCCGGCGGATCAACGCCTTTACCTTAGCGCCCAGCACCAGCGGGCGGAATGGCTTGGTGATATAGTCGTCGGCTCCTAAAGACAAGCCGTAAAGGGAATCATAGTCCTCATTCCTGCCGCTGACGATCATCACCGGTGTCTGGATTCCCTGACCTCTCAGCCGTTTGATCACCTCGAAGCCTTCCATATCTCCCAGCATGATATCCATCAGAATCATATCGTAAGTGTGATTTTTCAGCAGGTTCAAAGCTTCTATACCGCTGCTGGCGGTTTCTGTTTCCAGCTCATTGCTGTGCATGACTTTTTCTAACAGCTTTCGGATCGCCGGGTCATCGTCCACGATCAATACTTTATCTGCCATATGCTCCCCCGTATGTTGTATTTGAAGATTTATTTTCTTTCATAAAAAATATGTTAAATATTGTCCATATCTATTATAATGTTAGGAAAATGGGAAGTCAATATTGGAATGAGAGGAGGCTGTAGGATGAAGAAATCCAAAACCCAGAAAAAGCAGAGAAATGAGCAGAAAAACTTTTGGATCATGGGGCTGATATTCGGCACGATCTTGTTTTTATTTGGATATCTGGGCGGTACTGCGTGGAAGGGGTATAAGGAAGGAATCATTGACCAGCAGAAGGAGCAGATGCTTTTGACGGTTCAGAGCATGGGATTTAACTTAAGGCTGACTATTCAGGAGTATATGGCCGATCTGGAGGGTCTTTGTCAGACAGAAAAACGATATGATATGATCAGCCAGACGGAGAACTGGGAAATTTTGGACGACTATACGGCAACCCATGCTCCTTATGTGTGGGATGTGGTTTTAGAGGATAAGGATGGGACGATCATAAGGAGCAGCAAGGGAGGCCAGATCATCAGCACCAGCACCCAGATGGAGTTAAGTGAAACCATCAGTCTGAGCCAGTCTAAAATGGAGAATGGAAACAGCTATCTGGTGGTGCAAAATCAGAAGCGGGACGGAAGGAGTCTGGCGATCATCCTGGATGAGGAGGTCTATTATCAGAATCTGATCTCAGGGATCCGTTTGGGAACGAATGGGTATGCGCTGGTTAAGGATTCCAAGGGAGTGATCATGATGCATCCGGATCGGAAGCAGTGGGGGATCGAAACCATCAGCGGCCGTCAGGAGCTGTATCCCGGGGTGGATCTGAAAAGCCTTGAGAATATGCTGGACAGCCAGTTAAGGGGAGAGGAGGACATTCTGGAATATTATTCCTATTGGTGGACCTCCCCGGATCTGGAACGGGTGAAAAAGATCAGCGCCTACACGCCGGTTCAGATGGGAAAGGATTTTCTGGTGGTCAGCGCGGTAATGGATTATGATGATATTTATGTTCCCATCGTGTCCGGGATCTATAAGATGATCCTGATTTGTATCGGCTTCCTGGGATCGGTGCTGCTTCTTGGCATTTACCTGTACCGGATAGTGGCACAGTCAAAGAAGGACAAGGCGGAGATCCTTTATCTGCAGGAGTTAAACCGGATCCTGCAGGAAATGCACCAAAGTGAGGAGACCATCGCCCACCAGCAGCGGCTTCAGATCATGGGAACCATGACAGGGGGCATTGCCCATGAATTTAACAATCTGCTGACGCCGATCATGGGATACGCGGACCTGCTTTTGATGGAGCTTCCGGAGGATTCGGAAGCCTATGAGGAGGCGGTGGAGATCTATGAGGCATCGGCAAAGGCCAAGGAGCTGATCCAGCAGATCTCCTCCTTAAGCCGCAAAAACATGGAGACTGCATTTAAAAATATTACCGCTGCCCAGATGCTCCGGAGGGCCTTTAAGATGGTGCGCTCTGTATGCCCGGCCAATGTTGCGTTTGAGGAGCAGTTAAAGCTGGAGGGGCAGTGTATGCTGGGCAATGAAACCCAGCTGAACCAGGTGATCTTAAATATCTGCGTCAATGCGATCCACGCCATCGGACGGAAGGAGGATGGAAGAGTGTGGATCACCGGAGAGGTGGTAGAGCAGGGGGAGCTGGAGCGCTGGGAGCTTTCTTCCATTCCAGATACCTGGAAGCATTATATGAAACTTGCCATCTCCGACAATGGCTGCGGTATGACCAGGGAAGTGATGGATCAGATCTTTAATCCGTTTTTTACTACTAAGGAAAACGGCAAGGGAACGGGGCTGGGACTGGCCCTGGTGGAGCAGATCATCCATTCCCACAAGGGATATATCTTTGTGGAGAGCACGGTAGGAGTGGGAAGTACCTTTTATCTGTATTTCCCGGTGAATGAGCAGAAGGTGCAAGAGGAAGAGATCCACGGTCCCGACGGCGAAGAACTGCGGCTTCTGGTGGCAGATGACAATGCCAAGGTGCTGAAGCTTCTGGAGCGGAACTTTGCCAAGCTGGGAGTATCAGCGGATTTCTGCATGAATTTTGAGGAGGCAGGAAAGCTTCTGAAGGAGAAGAAGTATGATGCCATGGCGGCGGAGCAGGCAATCCAGGGAAGAAGTGCAGTAGACTTTTTCATGGCCATTCAGGGGCGGTATCCGGAGCTGATCAAGATCGTGATGGCAGACTATATTACCAGGGAACTGGCGGAGGCGAAGGACCGGAAGGTGATCGACGAGTATATCGATAAGCCGGTCTCCGATGCGGCGATCCTGGGTGCTGTGAAGCGTGGAAGAGCAGGCAGGAGAATGTGAGAGATAAAAGCCTAACCTTAACAACTTTTAATATTTGCCTTAATCAGATTTAAGGCAGATGGCGGAAGTCTGTAAGGTTGGGCTTTTATAATGTGATCATCAGGTTGAGAGAACAAGAAAACCAAACTCAAAAAACAAAATCACATGAAAAGGAGGAACAAACCATGAATGAGACTATGCTTGCAATATTAGGCTTTGCAACCATTATCATGATCATCGTTTTGTTGCTGAGAAACGTAACTGTACCTGCCATCGCCTTTATCGGAGTATCCTCTGTGACGGCACTGATCCTGGTCCTCACCGGAACCTACACCATCAGCGAAATGGGCGACTTTATTTCCGCCGGCGTAAAGGGCGTACATTCCACCGCTGCCCTGTTTATTTTCTCCGTATTGTTCTTCGGAATTATGACAGATGTAGGCATGTTTGACCGTATTATCAATGCGCTGATGAAGAAGGTGGGCAACAATGTAGTAGGTGTTGCCGTAATGACCTGCATCATTGCCATGATCGGCCATTTAGACGGCGGCGGCGCTTCCACCTTCCTGATCACCATTCCGGCGATGCTTCCCGTTTACAAAAAGCTGCGGATGCGTCCCACCACCCTGCTTCTGATCTGTGTCACCGCTATGGGTGTGATGAATCTGATGCCCTGGGGCGGCCCTACCATGCGCTCTGCCTCTGTGTTAGGGATTGAAGCAAATACACTGTGGATGAAGCTTCTGCCCATGCAGATCGTGGGCATTGTGCTTGCTTTCGCAACCGCTTTCTTCTGGGGCAATGTAGAGAAGAAGAGAGGCGCAGGAGCAGGCAGCAGCATTGCAGTAGAAGAAAATGCCGCAGTTGAGGAAATGGCAGAGGCAGCCGCCTCCAACGAGCTGGCAAGACCGCAGTTCTTCTGGTTCAATATTGCATTAACCCTGATCGTTATCGTCTGCCTGATCTTCTTAAAGGTTCCGTCCTACTTTACCTTTATGCTTGGCTGTGTGGCAGCGCTGTTGGTAAACTATCCAGGCGCTAAGCTGCAGAATAAGATCATCAAGTCCCACTCCGGCCCGGCTCTGATGATGGCTTCCACCATCCTGGCTGCAGGCGTGTTCTTAGGTGTGCTGGAGGACAGTGAGATCATGAACCACATGGCAAACGTGCTGGCTCAGTTCATCCCACAGTCCATGGGACGGTTCCTGCCGCTGATCATCGGTGTTCTGTCCGTGCCGTTAACACTGATGTTCTGTACCGACTCTTACTTCTACGGCCTGCTTCCGGTTCTGATCGGAGTCGGCAATAACTTCGGTGTGGATCCGGTACATATTGCAATCGCAATGGTAGTATGCCGCAACTGTGCAACCTTCATCAGCCCGGTAGTTCCGGCAACCTTCCTTGGCGTAGGTCTGGCTGGTGTGGAGATCAAGGATCACATCAAGAACAGCTTCTTCTGGATCTGGGGCGTCAGTCTGGTGTGTATGCTGGCAGGGCTTCTGCTGGGAGTGATTACCTTCTAGTGAATACCAGGCAGTAAGCCTGAATGAAATGAGATAAAAAAGACAAAATTGGAATAGGAGCTGCCGCGAATATTGAAGCGGCAGCTCCTTAATTCGATTGACTGAGAAATTCTTAACAAAATATATGATTACTGCTTAATCACTAAAAGCCAAAAAGCATCCCAGATATGGGATGCTTTTGCAATGTAAGCTTTATTAGTCAGTCACGGCTTCCAGACCTCCGGTTCTGGTGTCCATAATACACCCATGAACTGCCACATCCTTCGGCATCAGCGGATGATTTCGCAGCAGTCCGACTGATTGTATTACAGAAGCCTCCAGATCCTCAAAGCCATGAAAGAATTGTGCCAGATCCACCTGCTCCTTCTCAAGGGCAAGGAAGGTTTCCTCTGGAATGCCCCGCTGCTTTAAAAGCCGGATCATCCCTTCTGCTGTCAGTCCCTTCACGCCGCAGTCAGTATGGCCGATCACCAGAATTTCCTTCACCTGCAGCTCCAAAACTGCAATCAGCAGGCTTAAGGCAGAGCTGTCATAAGGGTTTCGGATCATGGCCCCCGCATTGGTAACTAATTTAATATCTCCCTGCCGCAATCCCAGTGCAGCGGGAAGCAGCTCCACCAGGCGGGTATCCATGCAGGTCAGAATGGCAAGCTTTTTCCGCGGATATTTTTCTGCCTCATAGTTTTCATAGCCGCAGGTTGTTACAAAGTGGTGGTTGTAGCGTAAGATTTCGTCCAGCATAAATAAGGTTCCTCCCTGTTTGATTTTAGCCCTGGAGCGCGGTTGGCTTCCAGGAACTGGTAAGATCAATTTTACAGGAGGAACCTTACATGGGATTGGCGGGTTTTCTTAAAATTTATTCAGGATCCGAAGCAGTCCTTCATTCTGGCTGCCTTCTCTTATTATTCATCAAAAATAGTAACAATTTCCCCGTCCAGGATCCGGTTGGTATTCTTTACCGCGCAGAAGTTGCCGCACATACTGCAGGTATCTTCCTTCTCCGGCTTTGCCTCGGCACGGTAGCGACGGGCCTTCTCCGGGTCCATGCTTAAGGCAAACATGGCTTCCCAGTCCAGATTCTTTCTGGCCTGGCTCATCTTGTAATCCCAGTCGGCTGCACCAGGTACGCCCTTGGCGATGTCGGCGGCATGGGCGGCGATCTTGGCAGCGATAATGCCTTCCTTCACATCCTCTGCATTTGGCAGACGAAGATGCTCAGCCGGGGTCACATAGCACAGGAAGGCAGCTCCGGCGCTGGCTGCGATAGCGCCGCCGATGGCGGAGGTGATATGGTCATAGCCTGGAGCCACATCGGTTACCAAAGGCCCTAATACGTAGAAGGGGGCGCCGTGGCACAGGGTTTTCTGGATCTCCATATTGGCAGCGATCTGGTTCATGGGCATATGTCCCGGCCCCTCGATCATGACCTGCACATCCTTCTCCCAGGCACGCTTGGTCAGCTCGCCTAAGGTGATCAGCTCCTCGATCTGGGCTGTGTCGGTGGCATCGGCAATACAGCCTGGACGACAGGCATCGCCAAGGCTCATGGTGATATCGTACTCCCGGCAGATCTCCAGGATCTCATCGTAATGCTCATAGAATGGATTTTCCTGTCCGGTCATCTCCATCCAGGCGAACATAATGGAGCCGCCCCGGGAAACGATGTTCATCAGACGCTTATTTTTCTTAAAGCGGGCGGCAGTGGCGCGGTTCATGCCGCAGTGGATGGTCATAAAGTCCACGCCGTCCTCTGCATGCATCCGCACGATATCGATCCATTCCTCTGAGGTGATCTTTCCCAGTGCCTTGTGGTAGTAGACTACGGCATCGTAGATGGGAACCGTTCCGATCATAGCCGGGCAGGTTTCCGTCAGCTTCCGGCGGAAGGTGCGGGTGTCGCCATAAGAGCTTAAGTCCATAATGGCCTCTGCGCCCATCTCTACAGCAGAGCGGACCTTCTCGTATTCCATATCCACATCCTTCCAGTCACGGGAAACGCCCAAGTTCACATTGATCTTGGTAGTCAGCTTGGCGCCTACGCCGCTTGGACTTAACGCCTTGTGATTCTTATTGCATGGAATGATCACCTCTCCTTTGGCAATCAGCTTGCGCAGCTCCTCCGCATCCATATGCTCCTTTTCTGCTACAATCTTCATCTGCGGTGTGATTATGCCCTGGCGGGCAGCATCCATCTGGGTAGTGTAATTTGACATAATTGTTTCCTCCTTCGCGCTGCTGTGCAGTTTTAAAATAATATTTTTTGTGCAGCTGTCAGGGTAGTGAACAGCCGCGTTTGTTATAACAGGAGGGAGATGGATGAGATGGACAGGCCAGAATGACTGGGATCAGGGCTTTGAAATAAAAAAACTGCGCTGTGCCAAATCGCATATCGCAGTCGTGAAATCCTTCGGTTCCCTACGTTGGCATTATCCAAATCAGGTTATGGGTCTAAGCGATACAGCTTACTCTCAGCCTGCTCATGCAAGCTCCCCGGCTATGAAACTGGAATTATTGTAGCATGGCGGACGGGGAAAGTCAAGGAGATGCAAGGATCCGACAGCGGCACAGTTTCAAATATTCACCCTCTGAAACCGTAATCGAAACCGTTCCTTTTACAATAATTTGCTGGGAAACGGCATCAGGCTGATGGCTGCTGTTTTCTGAGATTTCCGCATAGCCGTAGCCCAGTGGAGAATCCTCATCCATTTCCAGGACATATTCGCCGGCAGGGAGGTGAATGCCTACCTTAAACATTCCATCTCCAGACAGATCCAGCTTGCCGGCGGATTGAATCGGGACTGCATGACAATGCTCCATATAAAAGGTCTGGTTATCCTTCAGCGTTACGATAGACGATGGGGAAACGGAGTCGTTTACCATCTGTCCTTCCTCTGTCAGCTCAAAATAAGCCAGAAAAGAATCACAAAACAGCACATATTCTCCTGCCGGGATTTCGGTTCCCACCAGATAGGTGCCTGCCGGATAGCAGTCTGCGGGCAAGGCAGAAGGAGAGAAGCGGAGTATTCCGCTTATCAGGATATAGGCCAGATAGAGGCTGCCTGCCAGGAGGCAGCTGATGGAAAGCAGCTTCCGGTTCTGAAAATTTGGATATTTTTGATATTGTCTCATATGGATTCATCCTCTGTAAACTATTAGTAAATACTATTATACACCTAAAGTGCATAGCGTGTCTATACACTAAAAGTTAATGGAGGTGTAAACATATAATGAATACCGGGGAACGTTTGAGAAGGTTAAGAGAACATTATAATTTGTCCCAGAATGAGGTTGCTAAAATTCTGCAGGTAGCGCCGTCGCTGATCAGCTCTTACGAGCGGGGAGAGCGGATGCCTAGTCCAGCCAAGCTGATTAAGCTTGCAGATCTTTATCACACCACCACCGATTATCTGCTGTGCCGCAGCAACCACCATAATTCGGATGTGATCCTTTCGCTGGAGGGCCTGAGCAGCCGGCAGATTAAGATCATCCGGGAGCTGGTGGACAGCATGAAAAGTGCTGTGATGTAAAGAGGAAACTATTTGAGTTCATTGTGTGTGTATGGTAAGATAAAGCGTAACTGTTCAATAGGTTTGCGCAGAGCCTGCCCCGGCGAGGCGAGGGTACGGAACCGTTACGATAAAGCACAGAAAGCATGATACAAGAAAAATAAAACTGGAATACGCTGGAGAATGATCCGGCGATCCAGCCAAAAGCGAGGAACAATCATATGGATATGAATGGAAATAACAGCACAAATGATAACAAGATTAATCCAAACAACAGCATTGACAATGCTCAGTCTGAACTGATGCTGGAAAAACTGTCCGCCGCCCAGCGGGTCCTGATCGGAATCGGCGGAGAGTGGAGGATCGAGGGCAAGCTTTCCGATGAGAAGAATCATGAAGTAAAAGAAGCCTACGACGCGTTATATCAATTAGTAAAAGACAAGGACTATTTTATTGTAACCACCGTAACAGACGGCGCCATCTATGACACAGAATTCAGGCGTGACCGCATGGTAGCGCCCTGCGGCAATATCCATTGGCGCCAGTGCTCCAAGGCCTGTACCAAGGATATCTGGGAGGAAGGCGAGATCCCCGATGATATCTGCCCTCACTGCGGCCAGCCTCTGACCGGCAATACCATCCAGGCAGAAACCTACATTGAAGAAGGCTACCTTCCCATGTGGAAAAAATACCAGCTCTGGCTTTCCACCACCTTAAACCGTGACCTGGCAGTCCTGGAGCTGGGAGAAGGCTTCCGCACTCCAACCGTCATCCGCTGGCCCTTCGAAAAAACCGTCTTCTTCAACCAAAAGGCCTGGCTGTTCCGCATCCACGCAGAATTCCACCAGACCACCCAGGAGATCAAGGAACGCTCCACACCAATACCGGAGAATTCTGTAACCTTCATCCGCAGAACACAAACGGATCAATAGCGGAAGATCACCAAGAAATAAAACAAAAACCATTGTACACAGACAAATCCTGTGCTAAAATGAAGCGAACGAAATCATGCGTTACCGCAGTAAAGCGAACGGTTGTTCACAGCCTCATGCTGAGAACCGCAGCGATGCAAACAGACCAACAGGAAGGACAGAATATATGATAGCGATTATAGATTACGATGCAGGAAACCTGCGCAGTGTAGAGAAGGCGCTGATCTCGCTGGGAGAAGAGCCGGCAGTCAGCCGGGACCCGGAGACCATCTTAAAAGCGGATAAGGTCATTCTGCCGGGAGTTGGCTCCTTCGGTGATGCCATGGGGCGGCTGCACCAGTACGGCCTGGTAGATGTGATCCATCAGGTGGTAGAAAAGGGAACCCCTTTCCTGGGGATCTGCCTGGGGCTGCAGCTTTTATTTGAAAGCAGCGAGGAGAGCGAAGGCGTGGAAGGGCTGGGAGTTTTGCCTGGAAAGATTCTGCGGATTCCGGACTGTCCGGGATTGAAGATTCCACATATGGGCTGGAATTCTCTTTCTGTCACACCAGGGGCCAGACTGTTTCAGGGAATTGAAGACGGTGCCTATGTATACTTTGTCCATTCTTATTATCTGAAGGCGGCAGATGAATCCATCGTGGCAGCTTCCACGGAGTACAGCACACACATCCACGCTTCCGTTGAGCGGGGCAATGTATTTGCCTGTCAGTTCCATCCGGAGAAGAGCAGCGATGTAGGCCTGAAGATCTTAAAGAATTTTATTACATTATCTTAGGAGGCAGCCATGTTTACCAAACGAATCATTCCTTGTTTAGATGTGAATAATGGCCGGGTCGTAAAAGGCGTTAATTTCGTGAACCTGCGGGATGCCGGCGACCCGGTGGAGATTGCTGCCGCTTATGATAAGGCGGGAGCAGATGAACTGGTGTTTTTGGATATTACCGCCACCTCAGATGCCAGAAATACGGTAGTAGATATGGTAAGGCGGGTGGCAGAAAAGGTGTTTATCCCCTTTACCGTAGGCGGAGGAATCCGCACCGTGGAGGATTTCCGCATGCTGCTTCGGGAAGGAGCCGATAAGATCTCCATTAATTCCGCTGCCATCAATACTCCGGAGCTGATCTCCCAGGCAGCGGATAAATTCGGAAGCCAGTGCGTGGTAGTTGCCATCGACGCTAAGCGCCGGGCGGACGGCTCCGGCTGGAATATCTATAAGAACGGCGGACGGATCGATGTGGGAATCGATGCGGTGGAATGGGCCAGGACAGTGGACCGGCTGGGGGCAGGAGAGATCCTTCTGACCAGCATGGATTGTGACGGAACGAAGGCGGGCTATGACAATGAGCTGACAGCAGCCATCGCAGATCATGTGTCGATCCCGGTCATTGCCTCCGGCGGTGCAGGAAAAATGGAGCATTTTTATGATGCGCTGACCGTGGGAAAGGCAGATGCAGCTTTGGCGGCATCCTTATTCCACTATAAAGAGATGGAGATCCGGGACTTAAAGCAGTACCTGGCCGGACGGGGGATCTCGGTCCGCCTGTAAGGAAAAGAAATTAAGAGCACGGAACCATGATCAACAGAAAAGAGGAAAGAAGGTTTACTATGTCAGCAATTGACAATGATTGGCTGGAGCCGTTAAGCGGAGAATTTAAGAAGCCATATTACCGCCAGCTTTACAATACTGTAAAAAGTGAATATGAAACCAGGCAGATCTTCCCGGCAGCGGATGATATCTTTAATGCATTTGCCTTTACCCCTCTGCATAAGGTGAAAGTAGTGATCCTGGGGCAGGACCCGTATCATGGAGACGGGCAGGCCCACGGACTTTGCTTTTCCGTAAAGCCGGATGTGGCGATCCCGCCGTCCCTGGTGAATATTTACCAGGAATTGCATGATGACCTGGGATGCTTTATCCCGGATAATGGTTACTTAAAGAAATGGGCCGATCAGGGTGTGCTTCTTCTGAATACGGTCCTTACGGTCCGCGCCCATGCGGCCAATTCTCACCGGAATATTGGCTGGGAGGAATTTACAGATGCGGCCATCCGCATTCTGAATCAGCAGGACCATCCCATCGTATTTTTGCTGTGGGGAAGACCGGCCCAGATGAAGAAGGCGATGTTAAACAACCCGAAGCATCTGATCCTGGAAGCACCTCATCCAAGTCCGCTGTCTGCATACCGGGGATTTTTCGGATGCCGTCATTTCAGCAAGACCAATGAGTTCTTAAAATCCCAGGGCCTGGAGCCCATCGACTGGCAGATCGAAAATATCAGACAGTCATAGGATATGGAGGAAGCTATGAGCATAATTGAAATTTTAAAAGTAATCGTTCAGGGTATTGTGGAGGGCTTTACGGAGTGGCTTCCCATCAGCAGTACCGGGCACATGATCCTGGTGGATGAGATCATACACATGGAACAGCCCAAGGCTTATCTGGATGTATTTTTTGTGGTCATCCAGCTGGGAGCGATTCTGGCGGTGGTGCTGCTGTATTTTGATAAGCTGAATCCCTTCTCACCGAAGAAGAAGCCGGCAGCAAGGCGGGGGACGATCATTCTCTGGATGAAGATCGTGGTAGCCTGTATTCCGGCGGCAGTTCTTGGTATCCTGTTTAATGACTGGATGGAGGAGCACCTGATGAATGCCTATGTGGTAGCGGCCGCCCTGATCATCTATGGTATCCTGTTTATCGTTTTGGAAACGCGGAATCAGAATGTGAACTTTTCCATTCAGAAGACCAGCCAGCTTACCTTCCAGACAGCGCTGTATATCGGCCTGTTTCAGCTTTTAAGTCTGGTACCGGGTACCTCCCGGTCCGGTTCTACCATTCTGGGAGCCATGATCTTAGGGTGTTCCAGAAGCGTGGCGGCAGAGTTTTCCTTCTTTTTGGGAATCCCCGTGATGTTTGGAGCCAGTCTGCTGAAGATCGTGAAATTCTTTTTGAACGGCAACTCCTTTACCGGACCGCAGGTTTTTTACATGCTGCTGGGCATGATCGTGGCGTTCTTCGTATCGGTTTATTCCATCAAGTTCCTGATGGGCTATATCCGGAATCATGATTTTAAATTCTTTGGTTATTACCGCATTGTTCTGGGAATCATTGTTCTGGCTTATTTTGGAATTACGGCTCTGGCAGTATGATGCAGATCCGGTGACTGATTAATCCGGCAGAGAATGGACATATATATAGGATGCAGCACTGGGCTACGGGAGTGACGGCTTAGTGCTGTATTTTATTTTTGACAGCACAATGTACAAATATGCAGAATGACTGGGAAAAACCATTGACAATCGATCAGAAAAATGATAATTTGGTAGTATGGTATTACCTTATAAAAGGGGATGTGATATGGAACTACATCCAATGATTAAGGCAAATTTAAGCAGCACAGTCAAAAATTATCTCTATCAGTACATTCGAAGCACTCAGCTTCAAGGGAATACGAAGCTGCCGCCGGAAAATGTGATTTCTGCCAATCTTGGTGTTAGCCGTGTAACGGTAAGACGGGCGCTGGATGAGCTTGAGAAGGAGGGAGTTGTGCTGCGGATTCACGGCAGAGGGACTTTTGTTAATCCGGAGGCTGTGAATATCCGGGTAAACCTGATGCCGGGCGAGGAGTTCACCCGGTTGATTGAGGCAAGCGGTTATGAAGGAACCTTTGAAATTGTTGATATCAGGAAAGTGGAAGCAGATCAGGAGACGATGGAAGCTTTGCAGTTAAAGGAAGAACCGGAGATTATCCAGGTAGAAAAGCTTTATCGTGCTAACGGGCATCCTGCGATTATCAGCATTGATCGGTTCCCGGCAGCGCTTATGGACAAAAGCCTTACTCTGGACGCAATCAGGTCAGAATTTCTTCAAAAATCCACATTTGATGTTTTGCGGCAGTATGGCGGCGTTGTGGTGGTGAGAGATAAGATCCAGATTGAGACCATGAACCGGAAGCAGTTAGAAGACGCGGCTTTGGGCGGAAGCAGCATGGAATGCGACAGTGTTCTTGTCTTTCATGGTATCAATTATGATCAGGGCAATGTTCCGGTTATCTATGACAGTGAATTTTACGATACGAATTTTGTGAAATTCAGTCTGCTTCGGGTAAAAAATGTATATAGTGATTGATCCGGGCAGAAAAAGAAAGGCACCGTTTGGTGTTTTCTTTTTCTTCTTCAATAAAGGTAATACCATAATATCATAATATTAATTATACTGTACGGAGGAAGGGCATGAAAGAGAAACTGGATCGATTTTTTCACATGACAGAACGAGGGACGGATATTAAGACAGAAATCCTGGCAGGTCTTACGATATTTTTGACCTGTGTCTACATTGTAGCAGTAAATCCGGGAATCTTATCAGCGGCTGGAATGGATACGAAGGCTGTATTTTGGGCGACTGCTATGTCTTCAGCAATTGCATGCATTTGGATTGGATTATGGGCAAATCTTCCATTTGCATTGGCTCCGGCGATGGGGCTGAATGCTTACTTTGCCTACTATGTCTGTAACACACTGGGGCTTCCCTGGCAGAATGCCCTGGCCTGTGTTGCCATATCGGGAGTGACCTTTATGCTGCTGAGTATTTTCAAGGTACAGCAGAAGATTGTAGATGCCATGCCGGAGTGCATCAAGCTGTCAGTAGGAGCAGGAATTGGATTTTTCATTGCTTTTACCGGTTTCATGCAGGCAGGAATCGTAAGTTCTTCTGCGGATACACTTCTGACACTGGGGAATCTGAATAATCCGGGAGCGCTTCTGGCGCTGTTTGGTATTTTATCGCTCTTCCAGTATTTCTGACCGTTGCCTTTATGCCCTTTTCTTATAACATTGCCTATGGAATCCTTTTTGGACTGATCGGATACACCGTAGGTCAGGTGGCAGCAGGCAGGGCAAAGGAAATGACAAAAACGGTATGGATTTTGACGGTTGTTTTTATGCTGTATTTGATTTTAGATATTTTATTATAAACGGAGGGTGCGAAGATGAGAACATACGAAGAAATCAGAAATACGATCAAAGCAGGATTGGGAATCCATAAATGTGATTTAAAAATTGAGAATGTAAAACTGGTTAATGTATTTTCTGGTGAAGTCTATGAAACCAATATCTACATTAAAAATAAAAGGATCGTATCCATTGAGCCGCAGGCAGATCTGGAAGCAGAAGAAATCATAGATGGTCATGGTCAGTACGCTGTGCCGGGTCTGATTGATGCACATATGCACTTTGAATCTACCATGCTTTCGCCGGAAGCACTGGCATCGGTAGTAGTACCTCAGGGAACGACGACTCTGTGTGCGGATCTGATGGAAATTGCCAATGTGGCAGGTGAAAAGGGCCTGAAGGCTATGCTGGAGTCCATCGACCGGCTTCCCTACCGGATGCTGATCGAGGTATCATCCAGAGTTCCAACAGCTCCGGGGCTGGAGACAACAGGGGCTGTGCTGGGAGCCAATGAGGTGGCAGAGATTATGGACTGGCCGGAAAGCGTCAGCCTGGGTGAACTGGATCCATCCAAGATCCTGTTTGTAAAGGATGAATACATTCATAAGGTTGCAGATACACTTGCCAGAAGAAAGATCGTAAATGGACATGCCATCGGAAGGCTGGGACAGGAACTGAATGTTTATGCCTCCTCCGGTATTTCAGATGATCATGAGTGTGTGAATGTACGGGAAATGCTGGAGCGTTTAAAAGTGGGAATGAAGGTATTCATACGGGAAGGCAGCAGTGAGAGGAATGTGGATGAGCTGGTAAAGGGAATTCTTGACCATCATTTACGTACCGATAATATTATGTTCTGTACTGACGATAAGCATGCCAGAGAAATTCAGACAGAGGGTCATATTAATTATAATGTATCAAGGGCGATTGAGCTGGGACTGGATCCTATGGATGCCATTCAGATGGCAACGGTAAACGCCGCAAAGCATTTTCGGCTGGAGGATGAGATCGGAAGCATTACGCCGGGACGGCTGGCGGATATTCTTCTGGTCGATGACTGGAGAAACTTAAAGCCTAATGTGGTAATATTTGAAGGAGAAGTAGTGGCAGAGAATGGAAAGCTTCGGGAGGAGTGCCCGGTGGGCAATTATCCGGAATGGATTAAGCATACCGTAACCTTAAAGCACGAGATCACTCCAGAGTCCTTCCAGGCGGCGGCCTCCTGTGAAGCCGGAGAGGTGGAGATTCATGTTATTGACATGATACCGCGCCAAATCATCAACACTCATTCCACAGAGAAGATGAAGGTGGAGCAGGGCAGAATCACATCAGATACAGAACGTGATATCTTAAAGCTGGCTGTAGTGGAACGTTACGGAAAGAATGGAAATGTTGGAATTGGATTTGTACGGGGCTTTCGGCTGAAACAGGGGGCGATGGCCTACTCCATGTCCCATGATCACCACAATATTGTGGTGGTAGGTACTAATGATGCAGATATGTCAGCAGCAGTGAATGAGGTGGCAAGGCTGAACGGCGGCTTGTGCGTGGTCTGCGGCGGCAGGGTACTGGGCAGCATGGAGCTTCCGATTGGAGGACTGATGAGCGAAAAGCCGGCAGAGGAAGTTATGAGCCAGCTGGATGAATTAAATGAAAAGGCACGCAGCCTGGGCTGTGAGATGGATGCACCGTTTATGTCCTTAAGCTTTGTGTCCCTTCCGACTGTCCCGGATCTGGGGCTTACAGACAAGGGTCTGGTGGATGTACTGGCGCATAAGCTGATTGACCTTGAAGTGAGATAAGCAGGAAAGCTGCAGGACAGTCTCAAGGAAAACAGGCATGGATCCTGCAGGTTAGTCTGAAGGGGAATGGGTATAAAATAACCCCCGCAGAAATCATCGTTCCGCTATGGGAGAGGGTTTCTGCGGGGGTCTTTTTACTTCTTAACAGATTTTTTCTGCTTCCATTCTCGCTGCTTTTTCTTCTGCGATTCCTTCTTCTCCTTGATCTTTGCCAGATCTGCCAGTGCCAGAGCCGTCTTTTCCACGTCTAAGGTGCCCTGCTTCAGCGCTTCATTTTCCTTTAAGTAGTCCATAAACCGCTGCTGGGTATAGACGGAGGAGGGGAAGGATTGAAGGTTGGCCTTGGGATTGGTGAATACGGTCACCACCTTTAGGCTTCCTTCCACGCCGGCCTGCTTCATGGCGGCAGTGACCAGCTGGTACTGCTCCTGGCAGGCCTGGATGGGATTGGCAAAGGTCAGATCCTGGCCGTTGATATGCTGACGCCAGGGATAGGGAGAGCTGGCAGGCTTGATATCCCCGCCAAAGCCCAGGCAGTAGACGCCGATAATGCCCCCTGGCGCTACCAGAAGGCAGGTTAACCGTGCTTCCGTTCCTTCGTATTCTACGGTGCCGGGAGCAACCAGCCGCATCTTATTCTTTGCGGCAAACCGCAGCATCTGCGCCACAAAGGAGGTTAATTCGGACCGGGTTCCATTGCTGACCTTGGGCTCCTGTTTTTTGCCGGAGGCTTCCTCCTTCTTTGATGAGCGGGAGCTTTTCCTCCGGACGCCGAAGATGATCTCGGTCAGGTTCTTGCCGGTGCGTTTCTCCAGAATAGGCAGGAGGACGAACAGCAGGACGGCGATGGCTGCGATCATTAAGATTTGTTCAAGAGAGATGTCTGACATCATATTAGGATACCTTTCCTGCGGCAGCATTGTTTGGACCTGCTGCACACATACATTAATAAGATGTAACTGTTATGTACGCTTACAGCTACCCTTTAGTTATATCACAGATAATGGAAATTGGCAATTGGACGGTTAAAATAGACAAAATTATGCTATAATTATCAAAAATTGTGTATTGAATATACCATAAAAATTCGGTAAGATAGTAATAAGTGTTAACATACTGTAATAAAAATAAAAGATTGAGAGGCAAAGCGGATTATGAAATTAACAATTGAAGGGTTAAAAGACAGGCAGGCGTGGGAAGCAGCCGGAATCGGCCTTCCTTCTTACGATGTGGAAAAGGTAGCGGCTGACACCAAGGCAGCGCCGGTATGGGTACATTTTGGGGCTGGAAATATCTTCCGTATTTTTATCGGCGGACTGGCAGACACTCTGATTGCAGCCGGCGAGAGCGATAAGGGCATCACCTGTGTGGAGACCTTTGACTTTGATGTGGTAGATAAGATCTACGATCCATATGACAACCTGGTTCTGGCAGTTACCTTAAAGGCAGACGGCTCCACCGACAAGAAGGTGATCGGCTCCTTAACAGAGGCCATCAAGGCACAGTCAGGTGTTGCTTCCCAGTGGGACCGGCTGAAAGAAATCTTTGTAAATCCAGGCTTACAGATGATCTCCTTCACCATCACCGAGAAGGGCTATGCGTTAAAGGGCGCTGACGGAAGCTTTTTCCCATTCATCCAGGCTGATATCGACAATGGCCCGGACAAGGCAGGCTCTGCAATGGCAGTGGTATGTGCCCTGCTTTATGAGAGATACAAAGCAAACAAGGCTCCATTAGCAGTTGTTTCCATGGATAACTGCTCTCACAATGGTGAGAAGCTGCAGAACTCCATCATCACCATGGCACAGGAGTGGAATAAGAAGGGCTTCGTGGAAGACGGCTTCGTGGCATATCTGTCCGATGAGAGCCAGGTATCCTTCCCATGGTCCATGATCGATAAGATCACCCCACGGCCCGCTGATTCGGTATGCGCCGAGCTGGAGAAGGCAGGCGTTGAAGACATGGCTCCGGTGATCACTTCAAAGAAAACCTATATTGCTCCATTCGTAAATGCAGAAGGACCCCAGTATCTGGTAATCGAGGACAAGTTCCCCAATGGCAGACCGGCTCTGGAGAAGGCAGGGGTTTACATGACCGACCGCGACACCGTAAATAAGGTGGAGCGCATGAAGGTTACCACCTGTCTGAATCCGCTGCACACCGCACTGGCTGTTTACGGCTGTGTGCTGGGCTATGACCTGATTGCAAACGAGATGAAGGACGAGCAGTTAAATAAGCTGGTTCATCAGATCGGTCCGGTGGAGGGCATGCCGGTTGTAACCGATCCAGGCATCCTTTCTCCAGCTGACTTTGTAAACGAAGTGATCAATGTGAGAATTCCAAACCCATTTATGCCGGATACCCCTCAGAGAATCGCAACCGATACCTCTCAGAAGGTAGGCATCCGCTACGGTGAGACGATCAAGTCCTATGTGGAAAAATACGGTGATGCCAAGAAGCTGACTGCAATCCCGTTAGCCATCGCAGGCTGGTGCCGCTATCTGCTGGCAGTGGATGATGCAGGCAATGCATTCGAGCTGTCTCCAGACCCAATGATTCCGGAACTGACCAAGAAACTGGAGGGTATCCAGGTAGGCAAGCCGGAGACTTATACCGGACAGTTAAAGCCGATCCTTTCCAATGCCAATATTTTCGGTATTAATCTGTATGATGCAGGTATCGGTGAGCGGATCGAAGACATGTTTGTAGAGGAGATCGCAGGACCAGGTGCCGTGAGAGAGGTTTTGAAGAAGTATCTGGGATAATGCCATGACAGTTCCCGGAAACTGGAAAAGTGAATAAAAAAAGAAAGCCAGCCGGCAGCCGGCTGGCTTTTTGCTGCATTCAGCAACCGTTTTACACTTACTTATACCAATCCATCTGCGATATCATAGATCAGACGCTCGGAATCCTCCCATCCCAGGCATGGATCGGTGATGGATTTTCCGTAGCAGCCTTCGCCGATCTTCTGAGCTCCTGGCTCGATGTAGCTTTCGATCATCAGGCCCTTTACGAAATCGCGTACCTCAGAGGCATGTCTGCGGCTGTGGAGCACCTCCTTGGCGATCCGGATCTGCTCCATATATTTTTTGTTGGAATTAGAGTGGTTGGTATCCACGATGCAGGCTGGGTTCTTTAAGTTGCCTCTCTCGTTGTAAAGCTTCAGCAGAAGCTCTAAATCTTCAAAATGATAGTTGGGCAGGCACTGGCCATGCTTGTTCACCGCACCGCGCAGGATGGTGTGGGTCAGCGGATTGCCGTCGGATTTCACTTCCCAGCCGCGGAAGATAAAGTCATGGCTGTGCTGTGCTGCATAGACGGAATTCAGCATAACAGATAAATCACCGCTGGTAGGATTCTTCATGCCCACCGGGACATCGCAGACACTGGACACCAGACGGTGGTACTGATTTTCCACGGAGCGGGCGCCTACGGCGATATAAGACATCATATCAGATAAGTACCGCAGGTTTTCCGGATAGAGCATCTCATCTGCAGTGGTCAGGCCGGTTTCCTTCAGGACCCGCATGTGCATATGACGGATGGCAATGATGCCCTCCAGCATATTTGGCTTTTTCTCCGGATCCGGCTGATGGAGCATACCCTTATAGCCTTCTCCGGTGGTGCGGGGCTTATTGGTGTACACCCGCGGAATAATGATGATCTTGTCAGCCACCTTCTCCTGAACCTTTGCCAGACGGTTTACATAATCGCAGACAGAATCCTCATTATCTGCAGAGCAGGGACCAATGATCAGAATAAATTTATCGCTTTCTCCTGTAAATACCTTTGCAATCTCTGCATCACGGGTTTTCTTGATCTGTGCCAGTTCCAGGGGAAGAGGATACTGTTCGCGGATCTCTGCGGGAGTCGGCAATTTATTGATAAATTCTAATCCCATATTCATACCTCCATATATTCAATAAAATCGTAAGTATTGTAAGTTATTTGTCATTTGACCTACAGCTATTGCTCCATTATAATATAGAAACAGGCAGATGGCAAGAGCTGAAAGAGAAAAAACTTTAAAAGTTTAAAGCGTTTAAGTGTGAAAGGGCTGGAGAAAAGGCTGGCCAGCCAGATGCCGGTAAAGTGGAAAAATAGAATGAAAACGGTGAAAGTGAGGAATTCAATTTTGAGAAAACATATATTAGCAACTGCATGTGTCACAATGGTAATGGGATTAGGAGGCGTGATGGCTGCATCAGCAGGTGCCAGACAGATTATCCAGATAGAAAATGGCAATCGGGTAGAGACAAATCTGGACAGCAGTTCTGAAAATGGGCCGGGCTACGGTGGAGAGGCTGCGTCCGGGGATGCAGCCCATGATACCGGGATCGGCGTGGCAGCGGATATGGTGAAGCTGCAGGGGACGCTGAATGAGGTGATGGACGGCAGCTTTTCTATGAACCGCCAGTTTGAGAATGGATATCAGGAGGAAGTGATCGTTCATGTGGATCCGGAGCAGACCTTGATCCTGGATGGAGTAAATGGATTCCCGGCTGATTTAAGCTCCGTTCAGCCAGGAAGCAGCATTTATGCATATGTAGGGCCAGCTATGACCATGAGCATTCCTCCCCAGATGTCTGCTGTGATGGTGCTGGTGGATATCCCTCAGGATGCTGCTGCACCGGAATATGTGACTGCCGCAGGTGCGTTGGAAGAGGATGGACAGGGCGGATACCGGCTGACGACCGCAGACGGCAACCGGATTCCGGTTCCGGCTGACTGCCAGATCATCCCGTACCTGACCAGACAGATGGTACGATTATCCGACATCACAGAAGGAAGACGCTGCCTGGTATGGCTGGGAGCCGATGGAATCGCGCAGAAGATCGTGCTTTTCAATGAATAAGCGTCTTGACAAACCATACATTCTTCTATTATAATGTGGATTAACGTAACTGAGAGAATACAAGCAGTTGCGAAAATCAATTTCAGAGTAAGCGATGATAAGAAAAAGTAGTGTCAGGCAAAAGCATACAGAAAGCTGCCGGTTGATGAGAGGCGCATGGAAAGCCGGACATGAATACATCTTTGAGCTTCACACCGAATTCTGCATGGTATCTGATGCAGACAGTAGGCTGTGACGGAGCCCTGCACCCGTTATCGTGCTAGAGTATCGGTCAATTGGTACTCGATAAGGTAGACAGTGTGAGCTGTTTATGAATGTAAGGTGGTAACACGAGCGTATGCCTCGTCCTTCGTCTGATGCGGAGGACGGGGTTTTTTGTTACATAGAAAACTCCTCCGGAGTTCCCTATGCAACGAAAAGCCCTTCGGGCAGGATCGCACTGTGAATATCGGCTTCTTTGAAAAATACAAGGTTTGGGAAAAAAGGAGAATGACTATGCAGATTTATGAGGAACTGGTAGCCCGGGGCCTGATTGCCCAGGTTACAAATGAAGATGAAATCAGAAAGATGGTAAATGAAGGAAAGGCTGTATTTTACATTGGCTTTGACCCCACGGCAGACAGCCTTCATGTAGGACATTTTATGGCACTGTGCCTGATGAAGCGCCTGCAGATGGCAGGCAATAAGCCTATCGCGCTGATCGGCGGCGGCACTGCTATGATCGGTGACCCCTCCGGACGTTCCGATATGCGCCAGATGATGACCCAGGAAACGATCCAGCATAATGTAGACTGCTTTAAGAAGCAGATGAGCCGCTTTATTGACTTTTCTGATGACAAGGCACTGTTAGTGAACAATGCAGACTGGCTGCTGGGCTTAAATTATGTGGAGGTGCTTCGCGATATCGGGCCTCATTTCTCTGTAAACCGCATGCTGACGGCTGAGTGCTACAAGCAGCGTATGGAGAAGGGCTTAAGCTTCCTGGAGTTTAACTACATGATTATGCAGAGCTTTGACTTCTACGAGCTGTTCCGCCGCTACGGCTGCAATATGCAGTTCGGCGGGGATGATCAGTGGAGCAACATGCTGGGCGGCACCGAGCTGATCCGCAGAAAGCTGGGCAAGGACGCACATGCCATGACCATCACATTATTGTTAAATTCCGAAGGTAAGAAGATGGGCAAGACCCAGTCCGGCGCAGTATGGCTGGATCCGAATAAGACCTCCCCATTTGAATTTTACCAGTACTGGAGAAATGTGGCTGATGCGGATGTACTTAAGTGCCTGCGGATGCTGACCTTCCTGCCTCTGGAGCAGATCGATGAGATGGATAAGTGGGAGGGCAGCCAGTTAAATCAGGCAAAGGAGATCCTGGCATTTGAGCTGACCAAGCTGGTTCACGGCGAGGAAGAGGCAGCCAAGGCACAGCAGGCATCCAAGGCGCTGTTTGCAGGCGGCGGAGATGCCACCCATATGCCAAGCTACGCATTAAAGGATGAGGATTTCCGTGACGGAGTCATTGATATCTTAGGTGTGCTGACGGCATCTGGCCTGGCCGGCAGCCGTTCCGAGGCAAGAAGAAATGTGGAGCAGGGCGGCGTATCCGTAGACGGCGTGCAGGAAAAGGATGCGAAAAAATCCTTTACAAAGGAAGATTTTGCAGGAGAAGGCAAGGTAGTAAAGCGGGGCAAGAAGAACTTCATGAGAGTGTATGCGGAATAAGCCGGACAGCTTCCGCAAGATCGTCGGAAATTCTTGTTAAGCGTATCATGCCGCCGCAGTTTAGGATAAAGCACAACGGAGGAATTCAGTTGAAATATTTTAAGAAAAAAGCCATGGCAGCAGCAGCCCTGGGAGCGGCTGCTGCTGTGATGATCAGTTTCCCGGCTCTGGCCGGATGGAATCAGGATGAGAAGGGCTGGAGCTACACCGATGATTCCGGCAATCAGATGATCAATACCTGGCTGGAGCAGCCGGATGAGTGGTATTTTCTGGATGAACAGGGCTACATGGTTTCCAACTGCTACCGGAAGATCGGAGCCATCTACTACGGATTTGATAAAAAGGGCGCATGGACCGGGGATATTTTTCCCGATATCGAGGCTGGTGCATGGAATGGCAGAACCTATGTTAATTCCTGGTCTGGCCTTACCATGACGGTTCCGGAAAGTGCGCTGGTGTTTTCTGCATCGCAGATGGGAATCATTGGGAAGAGCAGCATGTTCCAGGAGTTTGGCCTGAAGGTCAATGATGGAACCAACGCAGTGGTGCAGCTGGGATATGAGTATGCAGGAAACTTAGACAGCGGTGTGGAAACCACCATTGAAGCATATGGAAATCTGGCAGCCGTTCAGCTCTATGAGCGGGGCTGCGTTCCCACCTCTTTCCGGCCGGTCAGCCTTCAGGGGAGAGAGTACTATAAGCTGTCGGCAACCAAGGGCGGTGTGGAGTACTGCGACCTGTACATCCGCAAGACAGGAGGATACTTTGAAGTGATCTCCGCTTCCTATGGGATCGGGAGTGTGAACCAGGTAGATAAGATCCTGGCAGGTGTCCGGTAAACCTTCCTGCCGCCTATTCGGCGGCGGACTTTCCTAATAAAGGAGGCGTTCTATGAAAATCGGAAGAAACAGGGGAATCAAGACGAAAGCTGCAAAAAAGATAACGGCTGCCGCACTGGCGGCGCTCCTGGCTCTGGGCGGCAGCCTGACTGCCTACGGAGCCGGCTGGCAGCAGGATACCACAGGATGGTGGTATGAGCGGGAAGATGGAACTTACCCGGTGAGCACCTGGTATGAGGACACAGACGGCTCCTGGTATTTCTTTAATGAGCAGGGCTATATGGTGTCCAACTGCTACCAGCTGATAGATGGAAATTTCTATGCCTTTGGAAGCGACGGCAGGTGGACCGGCACCATGTTCTCCCACATTGCTCCAGGCATATGGAACGGAACCAACTACAGCAATGAATGGTCTGGCTTCCATATGAATGTACCTGCCGGATATGAGATCGTCCCGGCTTCCGCCACCGGAACCATCGGCGCCAGCAAAAGCTTCGTGGAATTCGTGGTCCGCACTCCGGACGGCACCGGCTCCGCCATGGAGCTGGAATATGCAGATGCCTACGATTTCACCAATGGAGCCGCCACAACCCCAGAATATCTGGTATCCATGTACAGCGTCATGCTGGCTCTAAGCGGCTACACCATAGAAGGCGTCACCACCGCCAACCTGGGCGGAAAGACCTACATCAAACTGGCCGCCGACGGCGCCGGCATGATCAAACGGGATTTCTACTGCCGCAAGGTAGGAGACCATTACTTCGAGTGCCTAAGCGTCATGTACTGGCTTGCCAGCAAGCCTGCAGTGGATACGATGCTGGGAGCGATTTATTAGGATATTTCCCCGCTTTTTGAGAAAATTCTGCGGATAGGTCTTTTTTTGTCCCCAGCTGCACATAACAATTATCATAGTCATGATCGCTGGAGCAGAATATGGAGGAAATGAATTATGACATTGCTGGAGTTATTTATCATTGCTGTAGGGTTATCCATGGACGCCTTTGCCGTCTCCGTCTGTAAGGGCCTGTCCCTGCAGCGGATGCGCTGGAAGCATGCCATCCTGGCCGGCGTTTACTTTGGAGGCTTTCAGGCGGCGATGCCGCTTCTGGGCTATCTCCTGGGCGTCCAGTTCCAGGATGCCATCACCTCCATTGACCACTGGGTAGCCTTTATCCTTCTTGGCATTATCGGCGCCAATATGGTGAAGGAGGCGCTGAGCAAGGAGGAAGAGGAGGTGGATCCGTCCTTTGATGGAAAGACGATGCTGCTTCTGGCGGTGGCTACCAGCATTGATGCCCTGGCAGTGGGCGTGACCTTTGCCTTTTTAAAGGTACGGATCATCCCGGCCGTCAGCTTGATTGGAGGAACTACCTTCTGCCTGTCCATCATGGGTGTGAAGGTGGGCAATGTGTTCGGCAGCCGCTACAAGGCAAAGGCGGAGCTGGCCGGCGGCTTAATTTTAATTGGAATGGGGATCAAAATTCTTCTGGAACACACGATTTTGGCCTAAGAATCAAAGTTCTCTGCCTGGGGCTTCTGGAATTTGTGCATTTTTTGGCTTGCAAAGAAATGTTCGGTGTGCTATTATATTTGCAATTCGGTATCAAAAAGGCTGATACAGCAAGGAATTTGGCCTTTTGGTGCTGGTAAAGATGAATGGCAGCAGGAAAGTGACCAAATCTGCTGGCAGGAATGAAACAGCGAAGAAGGAGACTCCGGCCGTACAGAATGTGACAGGAAGATGATGCCGCCGACTGAGAGCGTCATCATGCAGGAAGCGGCATGCGGGAACACTCTGGAGCTGGTGTGCTGAGCGTTTTTCAGGATTGGAAGCAGGTAGGCACATCCGGGGCACACGTTACATGCGAAATGAGCGGAGGCAGAGCGTTTAAACTGTCTCAATGCGGGTGGTACCGCGGGCACAGGATTCAAAAGAGCTTAGCCCGTCCCGGAATCAATGTATTCCAGGGGCGGGTTTTTTGTATCATAATGATGTACGCTTGTCCCTGACACAAGGAAAGGAGAACCGCCATGGCAAATATCATCAGTGATGAAACCATCGAGTATGTAGGCATTCTGGCGAAGCTGGAGCTTTCGAAAGAAGAGAAGGAAGCGGCTAAGAAGGATATGGGCCGCATGCTGGATTATATTGATAAGTTAAATGAGCTGGACACCAGCGGAGTGGAGCCCATGTCCCATGTATTTCCGGTGCACAATGTGTTCCGGGAGGATGTGGTGGTAAACGGGGATGACCGGGAAAACATGCTGGCCAATGCACCGGAGCAGAAGGACGGCGCCTTCGTGGTTCCAAAGACAGTAGAGTGATGCGGGAGGAGATTGGTATGAGTATATTAGAATTGACTGCCGTAGAGCTGGGAAAGAAGATCAAGGCAGGCGAAGTGACAGCGGTGGAGGCCGCGAAGGCAGCTCTGGCTCAGATCAGGGCCGCAGAAGACCAGGTGAATGCATTTGTCACCATCGATGAGGAAGGCGCCTTAAAGCGGGCGGAGGAAGTACAGAAGCAGATCGAAGCAGGGACGTTACGTGGGCCGCTGGCCGGTGTTCCGGTTGCCATCAAGGACAATATGTGCACCAAAGGGATGCTGACGACCTGCAGCTCGAAGATTTTATATAATTTTGTTCCAACCTACACGGCAGAGGCGGTTTTAAATCTGGAAAAGGCAGGGGCCGTGATCCTGGGAAAGACGAATATGGATGAGTTCGCCATGGGAAGCACCACAGAGACCTCCGCTTATGGCGAGACCAGAAATCCATGGAATTTAGACCATGTCCCCGGCGGCTCCTCCGGCGGCTCCTGCGCGGCGGTAGCTGCCAACGAATGCTTTTATGCATTAGGCTCCGACACCGGCGGTTCCATCCGCCAGCCAAGCTCCTTCTGCGGCGTAACGGGAATCAAGCCTACCTACGGTACCGTATCACGGTACGGACTGATTGCTTACGGCTCTTCCTTAGACCAGATCGGACCGGTGGCAAAGGATGTGACAGACTGTGCTGCGATCCTGGAGGCCATCGCTTCCTATGACCCGAAGGATTCCACCTCCATCCGGCGGGATGACACGGATTTTACCAGTGCGCTGGTGGATGACGTGAAGGGTCTGCGGATCGGCATTCCAAGAGATTATTTTGGAGACGGCCTGAATCCGGAGGTAAAGGCTTCTATTCTGACTGCTGTGGAGGTGTTAAAATCCAAGGGCGCCATCGTGGAGGAATTCGATCTCAGCCTGGTAGAATATGCCATCCCGGCTTACTATGTGATTGCATCAGCAGAGGCAAGCTCCAACTTATCCCGGTTTGACGGCGTAAAGTACGGTTATCGGGCAGAACATTACGATGGGCTGCACAGCATGTATAAGAGAAGCCGCTCGGAGGGTTTCGGCCCGGAGGTTAAGAGAAGGATCATGCTTGGCTCCTTCGTGTTAAGCTCCGGCTACTATGATGCTTATTACCTGAAGGCGCTGCGGACGAAGGCGCTGATCAAGCAGGCGTTTGACAAGGCATTTGCAAGCTATGACCTGATCGTGGCTCCGGCATCCCCCACCACAGCTCCCAGACTGGGTGAGTCTCTGTGCGATCCGATTCAGATGTATCTGGGTGATATCTACACCATCTCGGTGAATCTGGCTGGCCTTCCGGGGCTGACCGTTCCGTGCGGCACTGATGCAAAGGGTCTGCCCATCGGAATGCAGCTGATCGGGGACTGCTTCCAGGAAAAGAAGCTGATCCGCGCCGGATTTTCCTTTGAGCAAAGCCGGAAGTATCAGGGGCCGCCGCTGGCAAAGCAGTGGGAAGCCTCATTAAAATAGGAAGGGAGTAAGATAAGATGAGCAAACAGTATGAGACCGTCATCGGCCTGGAAGTTCATGTGGAGCTGGCCACGAAGACGAAGATTTTCTGCTCCTGTTCCACCCAGTTTGGAGGAGCGCCCAATACCCACACCTGCCCGGTGTGCACCGGTATGCCAGGTTCTCTGCCTGTTTTAAATAAGCAGGTGGTAGAGTATGCCCTGGCAGTAGGACTGGCAACCAACTGCCAGATTAATCAGCACTGCAAATTTGACCGGAAGAATTATTTCTATCCGGATAACCCGCAGAATTACCAGATCTCCCAGCTTTATCTTCCCATCTGCCATGACGGGTATGTGGAGATCGAAACGGAGAATGGAAAGAAGAAGGTGGGCATCCATGAGATCCACATGGAGGAGGATGCCGGAAAGCTGGTCCATGATGAGTGGGAGGACTGCTCCCTGGTGGACTATAACCGAAGCGGCGTGCCGCTGATCGAGATCGTGTCTGAGCCGGATATGCGAAGCGCAGACGAGGTGATCGCCTATCTGGAAAAGCTGCGGATGACCATCCAGTATCTGGGCGCTTCCGACTGCAAGCTGCAGGAGGGCTCCATGCGTGCCGATGTAAACCTGTCGGTCCGTGAGGTGGGAGCGGAAACCTTCGGTACCAGAACGGAGATGAAAAACCTGAATTCCTTTAAGGCCATTGCACGAGCCATCGAGGGAGAGCGGGAACGGCAGATCGATCTGTTAGAGTCTGGGGAAAAGGTGATCCAGGAGACCAGACGGTGGGATGACAATAAAGGCGTTTCCAAGGCAATGCGCTCTAAGGAGGATGCCCAGGACTATCGGTATTTCCCGGACCCGGATCTGGTGCCGGTGGAAATATCCGATGAGTGGATGGAGCGGGTCCGCGCTGCCCAGCCGGAGATGCGGGAGGAGAAGATGGCACGTTATCAGCAGGAATTCGGCCTTCCTCTGTATGACTCCCAGATCTTAACCGGCTCCAAGCATCTGGCAGATATCTTTGAGGAGACGGTGGCAATCTGCGGAAAGCCAAAGGAGGTTTCCAACTGGCTGATGGTAGAGGGAATGCGCCTTTTAAAGGATCAGGATATGGACACGGACGATATGTCCTTCTCCCCGGAGAATCTGGCGAAGCTGATCGGCCTGGTGGAGAAGAATGTGATCAACCGCACCGTGGCAAAGACCGTCTTTGAGGAGATCTTTAAATCGGATGTAGATCCGGAGCAGTATGTGGAGGAGAAAGGGCTTAAGGTAGTCAATGACGCAGGTGCTCTGCGCTCCACAATCGAAGAGATTATTGCAGCCAATCCACAGTCCGTTCAGGATTTTAAGAATGGAAAAGAGAAGGCCGCAGGCTTTCTTGTAGGCCAGACCATGCGGGCCATGAAGGGCAAGGCAGACCCGGGAATGGTGAATCAGCTGGTAAGAGAGCTGCTGATGCAGGCATAATGGCTGCTGACAGATATTGAGTTGTAGTAACTGTTATAACAGGAGGAGAAAGGAGAAATCTATGAAACCATATGCAGAAATGACCAAGGAGGAGCTGGAATCCTTACGGGAGCAGCTGAGCATCAAGTATAAGGAGTACCAGGGAAAGGGCTTAAGCCTTAACATGGCAAGAGGTAAGCCATGTACGGAGCAGCTGGACTTATCCATGGGTATGATGGATGTTTTAAGCAGCGACTGCGATCTGACTTGTGAGGACGGTACTGACTGCCGGAATTACGGTGTGCTGGACGGTATCCGGGAGGCAAAGGAGCTGATCGGCGACATGATGGAGAACCCCATTGACAGCATTATCATCTATGGAAACTCCAGCTTAAATGTAATGTATGACACCATTTCCCGCTCCATGACCCACGGTGTTATGGGCAATACCCCATGGTGCAAGCTGGACAAAGTAAAATTCCTGTGCCCGGTTCCAGGCTATGACCGTCACTTTGCCATCACCGAATATTTTGGCATTGAGATGATCAATGTTCCAATGACCCCAACCGGACCGGATATGGATATGGTGGAAGAACTGGTTGCTTCTGATGAGGCCATCAAGGGAATCTGGTGTGTACCTAAGTATTCCAATCCCCAGGGCATCTCATATTCTGATGATACCGTCCGCCGCTTTGCACGGTTAAAGCCGGCTGCAAAAGATTTCCGTATTTACTGGGATAATGCCTATGGTGTTCATCACTTATATGACCATGACCAGGATCATCTGATCGAGATTCTGGCAGAGTGTAAGCGGGCCGGCAATCCGGATCTGGTTTACAAGTTTGCTTCCACTTCTAAGATCAGCTTCCCAGGTTCCGGTATCGCTGCTATTGCAACCTCTCCTAACAACATGGAGGATATCAAGGGCCAGTTAAAGATCCAGACTATCGGTCATGATAAGGTAAACCAGCTTCGTCACGTTCGTTTCTTCGGCAACATTCACGGTCTGATCGAGCATATGAGACTTCATGCAGATATCCTGCGCCCCAAGTTTGAAACGGTAGTAAACACACTGGAAAATGAGCTGGGCGGTTTAGGCATCGGCGAGTGGACGAAGCCGAAGGGAGGATATTTCGTATCCTTTGATTCCATGGATGGCTGCGCAAAAGCAATCGTAGCCAAAGCAAAGAAGGCCGGTGTGATCATGACTGGTGCCGGCGCTACCTATCCTTACGGCAAGGATCCCCATGACAGCAATATCCGCATTGCGCCAACCTATCCGTCTCTGGAGGATTTGCAGACAGCAATGGAGATCTTCACTCTCTGTGTAAAGATCGTGTCCATTGATAAGATGCTGGGGAAGATCTGATGGCTGCATCCGGTTTTGAAAAAGAATAATGGATTGAATATGAGAACCATATGCAGGCATGGATAGAAAATAAAAGATGGCTGCCAACAAAAGTGCACTTTAGTTGACAGTTCCTGATTTTTTACAAAGGAAATGGTTTAACATAATCCGTGATCATGGAGGGATCCAATTTGACCAGACATCTATATCCTCAATTTTATGCAAAGTTATTGGGAAGCTTTTCCTTAAATTTTAACGGACAGGAAATTCCAATTGATGTAAAGCTTCGGAATCAATATATGCAGATATTTCTGATGCTGATAAAGGCAGGATGCAAAGGAATCCGGAGAGAAAAGATGATAGATATCGTTCCATGTGATCATGGCAGCCGGAAACGGCGGTTAAGTAATTTTCGTCAGCAGATCTATCTCCTGAGAAAGGTGATCCGCCAGATGGATCTCCCGGAGGGGGAATATATTGTCTGCAGGGATGAGAAATTTTACTTTACCTGTGATTACAAGATTGAGACGGATACCGGGCAATTGGACCGCCTGATCCGGCAGATTCAGACCTGGTCGAATCGAAAAGAGGAAAAGTATTGGGAACTGATTGGAAAATTCTGCAGCAGCTACACAGGAGAATTCCTCCCAATGCTGAGCGGTGAGGAGTGGGTGGCTGCAGAAGGCGCATATTACCAGAAGTGGTATTTTGAGTATTTAAAGCAGCTGTGTGATCGGCTGAAGCAGCAGGGTGATTATGAAAAAAGGCTGGAGCTTTGCACGGCAGCCAGCCAGATGCATCCCTATGATGAATGGCAGGCAGTTCAGATCGACTGCCTTATGGCGATGAATCGTTATAAGGAGGCCATGAAGGTTTATGAAGATGCAGCCCAGATTTTCTATGAGGATCTGGGGCTGAATGCCCTGGATCAGATCATGGGGAAATATCGGGATGCAAACGGGAAGTTCTGCTATGAAGCAGGAGCGCTGGCTGCGATGCAGGATGCACTGCGGGAGCCGGAAAACCCAGAGGGAGCGTACTTCTGCGGTTATCCTGGTTTCCTGGATATTTATCATGTTGTTTCCCGAATTGGCGAACGGGCAGAACTGAAAAGCCTTCTGATGGTCTGCACTATGAGTATGCCGGAGGCGGCTTCTGAATCAGAAGCTTCCCAGGAACCATGGCATCGTCTGGCACCGAAAATGGAGCAGCTTGGACAGGTCATTCAAAACAGCATTCGAAAAGAAGATGTATATACCCGTTACAGCGCAAACCAGTTTTTGATTCTGCTGATCGGAGCAGGTGAGCAGGATGGAGATGGGATTGCCGCCAGACTGGAACACAATTGGACAAAGATCAACCAGAATGAAGAAATCAAGATTCATTGTTCTGCGGAAGCGGTAGAACAGCTGCCGCTGTAAAACTGCAGGCTGCATAAATGACGGTAGAGTTTTTTGGCAGAGGAGAGTAAGCATGCAGAGAAAAGAAACATTCGTGATACATATTACCAGTCAGGAAAACACTACCTGGCATGGACAGATCACATGGCTGAAAGAAAATGAGACCAGGAGCTTTCGGAGTATGCTGGAGTTGATCCGGCTGATGGATTCAGCGCTGAATCAGGAGGAAGACGAGGAAACAGAACTGGGAAAAAGAGAGTTCTGACAGAAAATGATGTTGTAACGATGCAAAAAGCAGCGCCGGCAGGTATTTCATGCCGGCGCTGTCAATTACGATTTATTTCATCCTGATCTGCAAAATGGGGGGTACAAATACAGGATGGCAATCAGGGGGTATCTGCGGAAGATAAAATCCTTAGAAGTCAACCTCTTCGTCATAATAGCAGGCCTTCAGAAGCTTTGCCATCTGCTCTGGGGTGATGCTTCTTGGATTGGAGCCGGTGCAGGCATCGCCTACGGCCAACTCTGCCACCTTTGGAAGCTTCTCCATAAATTCTGCTTCATCGATGATGCCGCCTTCGTAATCCTTGATGCAGGTTGGGATATCCAGCTTTGCATTCATGGCCTGGATGTGCTTGATCAGGCTTGCGGTCAGCTCCTCATCCGTGGTTCCCTCTAAATGAAGGAAGCGTGCGATATCGGCATATCTCTTAGCGGCCTCAGGCTCCTTGGCATTGAACTTGATTACCTTCGGTAAGTACATTGCATTGGCACAACCGTGAACGATGTGGCCGCCAGAATATGCTGCTCCGGTCTTGTGAGCCATGGAATGAACGATTCCCAATAAAGCATTGGAGAATGCCATACCAGCCAGACACTGAGCGTTATGCATCTTAGCCCGGGCTTCCATGTCGCCGTTGTAAGATGGCACTAAATACTCGCTGATCATCTCAATTGCGTGGAGCGCCAGCGGGTCGGTGTAATCGCAGTGTAAGGTAGAAACGTAAGCCTCGATCGCGTGGGTCATAGCATCCATACCGGTGTGTGCAGTCAGCTTCTTCGGCATGGTCTCTGCTAAGGATGGATCAACGATGGCAACATCTGGAGTGATGTTAAAGTCAGCTAACGGGTATTTGATTCCCTTGGAGTAATCGGTAATTACGGAGAAGGCAGTTACCTCTGTTGCAGTACCGGAGGTAGATGGGATCGCACAGAATTTTGCCTTGGTTCTTAAGGTTGGGAAGCTGAATGGGGTGATCAGATCCTCAAATGTGGTCTCCGGATACTCATAAAATGCCCACATAGCCTTTGCAGCATCGATAGGAGAACCGCCGCCGATTGCTACGATCCAGTCAGGACCAAATTCGGTCATGGCCTTTGCGCCCTTCATAACGGTCTCAACAGATGGATCTGGCTCAACACCTTCAAATAACTGAACCTCCATGCCGGCTTCCTTTAAGTAAGCAACTACTTTATCTAAAAATCCAAACCGCTTCATGGAGCCGCCGCCCACTACTACGATCGCTTTCTTACCGGTTAATGTCTTTAATGCCTCCAGGGCATCCTTTCCATGATATAAATCTCTTGGCAATGTAAATCTCATAGTATGTACCTCCAATGGATGAATATTTATTTGTTATTTATTTAACGATTAAAGTATAGCATACTTCGTAAGCGGTGGGTAGATACAAAAAAGGAATACCCACATGCCAAAATG
>JAUNGG010000003.1 GCA_030524635.1 Lachnospiraceae bacterium | reverse complement strand
ACTAAGCGGTGCTTAGCACCGTCAACAACTACTGGATGAATAATTCAGGCTTACTTAAATCGTAGCCCTCTGTGGTGATGAAATAAATCAGATCGAATGCCTCCTGCTTATGCTTGCTGTTTGCATTCACACAGTATCCAAGGCCATAGGTAGACATGGTAGAATTCGGCGTTCCATTCTCACCCCACTTCGGCAGTGCGGCAAAGGTGGTCTTGAAGGTATGCGGATATTTCTCCTGGTCCTTGATATCGGCACATAACCAGGTTCCCATCGGCATCATGGCTGCTTTGCCATTAAAAAACACGCTTCTGTATGCCAAATTTTGAGTCTTGATATCGATTAACGGCTGCGAGATCTTCTCCTCGTTCTCAAGTCGGTTTCTATACTCCAAAAATGCCCTCCAATCTGGATGATCGAAGTTGGCGCTTCCATCCTCCTTATATTCCGGAGTGCCAGGGATGGTGCTCAACTGTCCCAGACGATAATAGTCATTCCAGGTATGGAAGTAGGAGCCATATACCTTATCTCTTCCCTCTCCCTTGGTCATCTTTTTTGCATATTCCTCATAATCCTCCCAGGTCCAGTCGATAGGCGGAACTTCCAGCCCGGCTTCCTTTAACATGTCCTCATTGATAAACACAATGTATGCAGAATCCTGGTTGACGATCTGGTAGATCTTTCCATCTACCTCCATGGCACCTTTAAATTCTTCCTTTAGGTCAATGCCGCGGTTAGCTGCATACTCATTCAGCGGCTCTACCACTCCCGCGTTGATCTTCTGCATCATATTGGAGATGTCGGAAAAATTCATAATATCGATCTGCTCACCAGAAGCCAACATTAAGTCTACCTTCTTGGCATACTCCTCTGCATTGACATTCGCCACCAAAGGCTGTACCTCCACCTTTACGTTGGGGTATTTTTCCATGAAGGCATCTGCAATCTCCTGCGTCTTATAGATTGTCTTATTGGATACCTCGTCTGTCTCGGTGTACCATTTTAAGACCACCTGCTCCTCGGAGCTTTCCTCTCCACTTGTGCCCGCCTGGGAAGCTGATTGACTCATACTTCCTTCAGCAACGTCCTTTCCTGCGCTGCCGCATCCGCCAAGCAGCATGGTGCCGGTAAGTCCAACACAGAGAGCCTTTGTTAATGCATTTCTTTTTTTCATAGTGTTCCTCCTTTTAACCTTTCACGCTTCCGGCCACCAGTCCGGAAACGATATATTTTTGTCCGAATACAAATATGATCAGCAGAGGCAGAATCGCCGAAACAGCCGCCGCCATCATCAGAGAATAATAATCACCGTAAGCGTCACTGAACATTTTAATTCCGAGCTGGATCGTGTATAGTTTTGAAGAGGTCAGAAATACCAGAGGGTTCTGGTAATCATTCCAGGTCCAGACAAATTTCAAAATGCCGAAGGTAGCGATGGTTGGCTTGGAGATGGGGATCACGATTTGGAACAGTGTTCTTAAATGTCCTGCGCCATCAATCTTAGCTGCATCCGTCAGCTCATCCGGTATCGTCACCATGGATTGCCTCAGCATGAACACGCTGAGCACACTAAACATAGTATTCACGATCAGACAGGCATGGGTGTCAAACAAACCAATCTGCTTGAAAATTAAAAATCTTGGAATCAGGGTTACCTGCTCCGGGATCGCCATCGTGGCAATATAGAGCAGGAACAGCTTGTCGCGCCCCGGAAACTCAATTCGTGAGAAGCCGTACGCACCCATGCAGCCAATAACTACAGATGCCACAACCGAAATCAGGGTTACCTTGATGGAATTCCAGTAATACAATCCGAAGGGCATGACACCCATCCACACATCCTTGTAATTTTCCAGTCCGCGGGATCTTTTCGGAATCCATTCAATTGGGAAATTGAATACGTCGGCCTCCACCTTAAAAGATGTACTAATCATCCATACCAGGGGGGCAAGCATGATGATTCCCACGATACCCAAAAGAACAGTAGCTATCACTCGCTGGTAGACCGGAACCTCCAGCCCATTCCTTTTCTTCTTTTTCACCTCTGCACCTCCTTAATAGTTGACCCATTTCTTCTGTCCGCCCCACTGGATGATCGTGATCAATACTACAACCAGGAACAACACAATGGAAATGGCGCTTCCGTATCCGATCTTGTAATATTCAAAGGATGCCTTATACAGATAATGAACCAACACGGAGGAAGAGGTTCCGGGACCGCCCTGAGTCAGGATCTGGATTGCATCAAAGATCTTAAACGTGCTGATCATACCTGTGACAAACAGAAAGAAGGTAGTCGGGCTTACTAATGGCACAGTCAGATAACGAACTTTCTGCCATTTGGTCGCTCCGTCAATGTCTGCAGCCTCGTATATATCCTGAGGAATCGCCTGCAGACCCGTAATGTAAACCAGGATATAATATCCTATATTCTGCCAGATAAACATTAAGGTAATGGTAAATAGCGCCCAGTTGGGATCTGCCAGCCATTTCGGTGGATTCTCCATTCCCATGCTGAATAAAAAGGAATTGATGGGGCCGTAGGATGGCTGGAATACTACACGCCATACTGTAGCCACTGCTACCGCACTGGAAATGTAGGGAAGAAAGTAGATTGTTTTAAACAACTTTTTTCCAAATGTAAAATCATCAATCAAAATGGCTCCCAGAAGACCCAGGATCATCAGCGCCGGCAAGGCCCATACTGCAAATAAAATATTATTTTTAAGCGATTCCTTAAAAACCGGGTCACCGATCAGCTCCTTGTAATTTTCCAGTCCTGCAAATTGGATTCCTTTTAATCCGGTTACCAATTCCCATTGAGAAAAACTCAGCACAATGGTCAGTACAAGCGGAAGAAAACTGAACAGGACAAAACCGAGAAAGCTTGGTGCGATAAACAAACAGCCGGCTATCGTATCCCGCCGGACTCGTTTATTCTTGAATCCTGCATGCATATTGATTTCACCTCGTATCATGTATTTAGGTTATTTTGACAGGAAAACCTATAAACCTTTTCCAAAACATAAGGCAGCTGCTCTAGTGATTTTGAGTATATCACTGGATCAACTGCCAAAACATGACCAATATTTACTTATCCTTTCGATATTTTTACTTATTTCATCTGCTTCCGGTACGCTCCGGGAGTCATGCCGGTCGCCTTGCGGAAGGATTCATTAAAATAGCTGATATTCGAATACCCCACCTCTGAGGCAATCGTCTCAACCGAAAGCCCGGTGAATCGCAGCTTCTCCTTGGCCCGGTCGATCCGCTTTCGAACCAGGTAATCCACAAAATTCTCTCCCATCTTTTCCTTAAAGTACCGGCTGAAATAACTGGTGTTCATGGCGACATGTAGCGCCACCCTTCCCAAACTCAGCCGCTCCCCCAGATTATCTTCGATATAAGCCAAAGCCTTCGTCAGCGTTTCGTTTGATCCGGTTGTAACGCTCTCCCTGAGAAGGGCTATGCCGTCTACCAGAAGGCGGCTCATCTGATTCTCCAGCTCATAAATGCTGCACACCTGGCCTAATCGGTTTTTCTGCAGACAGGAGAGCACGTCCGGCAGTGTCATATCCAGCTTTACGGCCTGCTGAAGCAGCGCCACCAGAAGCTTCTCGCTGTCTGCCAGTACTTGACTCGGATCACATTGAAGGCTGCAGGCAGTCTCAATATACCGGCGAAGCGCCTCCACGGCCTTTTCCGTGTCAATCTCATGGATTCCCTCCTCACACTGCTTCTGAATCACGGTCAGAACGCTGGAAGTGCTCCAGTTGGCTGCCTCTCCAGTGGAATCCTCTGCAAAAAGTAGCTTCTGCTTCCGGTAAAACCGGCTTTTTTTCAGGCTGCAGAGTCTTTCGTAGATGCGGTTTAAATTCTCCTCCGTACAAATCTCCACACTGGCATAAAAATGAGTCAAAATCCGTGTTTTCTCCAATTCCTGTCCCACTGCCCCGGCTAACTCCTGAATATGCTGTCGCGGATCGTTCCCGCCATTTTTCAGCATAATGATCGATTCATAGTCGGTCCGCCTGAAGAGAAAGCTGTCCTGCCACTGAAGGACCAACTGCTTCAGCCTGTCAGGCGCCGTCCCTTCAAGTTCATCCTCCCGTTCCGGCAGGATACTAAGAAGCACCATCGTGTAATCACCCCTGCTAAAATCCAACCCATACGGCAGTGTTTTTAATTCATTAGACACCACCGCTTTATTCAGCATATTTTCCCGGTAGCTTTCGATCTCCTGCCGAGCCTTCTGGATTGAATGGTACAACTCCTCTCTGGTCATGGTCTCTTTCACGATATAATCACAGGCCCCTGTGCGAAATGCACTGCGGGCAATCTCAAAATCATCATGGCAGGTGAGATAGATAACCTGCATGGCCGGAAATCTGGGCTTAAGCTTTTTCGCAAGCTCCAGACCATCTATTCCAGGCATGGTAATATCTGCAATCAAGATATCTGGCGCTGCCTGTTCGGCCACCTCCATAGCCTCGATCCCGTCATAAGCAGTTCCCACCACCTGACAGCCATGCTCCTTCCAAGGAATTGTCTTTTTCAATCCCTCCACAATGTTTACCTCATCATCCACGATTACGATTTTTAACATCCTGCCTTCTCCTTACCGATTTCCGGCACTTCCTCCTGCCGTTTCACCTTCTCCAAGCTAACTGCCAGTTCCACAACAGCACCTGCACATTCCTCATGCTCCATCCGATTATAGCAGAGAAATTGGGACTCCTCCCCGTAATATAACCGAACCCGGTCTCTTACATTCACAAGGCCAATGCTGGAAAAGGATGCCTGACTCCGCTTCTTTTCCTCCCGGTCCTTATCAATATCAAAATCCGGCATGAATCCGATTCCGTCATCTGCCACCCGGATTCTCAACATTTCATCCTGGGCAAATATCCGTACCTCGATATGTCCATCCTCCAGCTTATTCCCCAGACCGTGAATAATGGAATTTTCAGCCAACGGCTGTAAAAGCAGTCTCGGCAGAAGCAGCTCCCTCACACGCTCATCCACAAAAACCTTCAGGCTGACCTTCCGGTGCTGCCTTAGATTATGAAGATGCACATACTTTTCCAGAATCTGAACACTCTCCTTAATCGGAACCAGATCTGCTCCTTTTTTCATTGTCATTTTTAGAAGAGCAGAAAGATCCAGAACCATATCCTCCACCACAGGTTCATTGGCGGCTGCCGCCCATCGGATTGAGCTCAGCACATTAAACAGGAAATGAGGATTGATTTGGGCCTGAAGCGCATCGATCTCTGCCTCCCGCTTCTTTCTCTCCTGAAGCTGAACCTCCTCCATCAGCCCGACGATCCGATCCAGCATGCGGTTAAAGCTTCCCTGAAGAACCCGTATCTCTCTGGCTCCTTTTTCCTTCACCCGGATTGAAAGATCTCCCTGTTCTACCAGATGCATTTTCTGACTTAATTGGATCACCGGATCACTGATAAGCCGGGAGATTCCCATGGCTACCACCATGAAAACAGCAGCCAGTGCAAAGGTTATCTTAAAAATCTGGCGGCGCGCTGCAACTACCTTAGAAAATACCGTCTCATAGATTTCCACCGATGCCACCCGCCAGCGATCTATCATTCCGGAGGAATAAACTACCATCATATTCGTTCCCTGATCTGCAGCCGCCTTCCAGCCATTTACATCAAAACGATCATCAAACTCCACAAGCGAAAATTTCTTCCCCAGCATCTGGGGATTCTTTGCAGAAATAATACACCCATCTTGATTCACCAGAAACAGCGGACTCTCTCCTGCACTTCCCGCCATCATACTGTAGATATACCGTTCTGAGATCTCAATATAGATCACTCCTATGTTACTTACAGAGGATGCACTCTTCTTCACCGGTATCAGCGCACAGAAAACCTCGCTCCCCAAAAGTTCCTGACTCTCCACAGGATCCAGCCATTTGATCTGCATATCCTTCTGCAGAATCAACTCCGGATACCAGTCGGCAGCCCGGATTCTGGCAGCATGTTCCTCCATGTTTTCCCTGCTTCCAAAGCATTTTCCCTCCTTTGGGATAATCATCAGCAGGAAGGGATTTTTCATTAAGGACATTCTTGCTCCTTCCAGACAGTTATTAAAACGCTGAAGCTGCTGGTAACGGAACTGCTTGTCCTCCCGGTTTTCACATTCCAGTTCATCTGTAATCAGATGGCGGATATTGTTGTCAGCGGACATATTGATCAGCAGACGGCTCATATCCATCAGCACATCATCCACATCCCTGGAATAACCCTCCACTGCCTGCACCTTGGCCTGACTGACCTGTTCCATCAGCGCCTTTGAGGACACTTGATTGCTGTACTCCGTCAAAACAAGCAGAGGGGAAAGGATAAAAAAGGTAAATGCGATAATAAGGCGCAGTTTGATGCTCATAATAGTTTTCCTTATAAACGTTCAGATCAAATCCACAGGTTCCATATCTATTATCATATCAATACTATATCATACCGCCCCCAAAAATAAAAGCTTTCCTTTCCCTGGTCAATGCAGTACAATAAACCTGATTTTTATCGAGCAAGCTTCTAAAATTTAAACAAAGCAAGGAGGGAATCGCAGTCATGTGTAAGGCTATGGAGGATATGAGAAACCAGACACTTAAAGAGGGCATGATGGAAGTTGCGCTTCGCATGTTGAAAGCAGGAAAATATGCGCTGGATGAGATAGCCGCTATTTCTGGGCTTTCTCTTGACGAAGTAAAGAAACTGAACGCAGACAAGACTATATAAGAAACCGTATTCCCGCGAGCCGAGAATCTGGAAACAGATTCCCGGCTTTATTTTTTGAACCCGATCCTTATCTCCCCTTCCTCGCCTCCCCTGGCGTTTTTCCATAATATCGCTTAAACAGCCTGCAGAAATAATTCTGATCCGGGTACCCGCACAGCACAGCGATCTCCCCGATCCGCTGATCGGTGCGCTGTAAAAGGTCCATGGCGGTCTCCATCCGGATCTGAGACAGGTACTCCATCACACTTTCCCCGAAATCCCGGCGGAAGGAGGAGGTCAGAGTCGCCCGGCTGCAGTAAAACTCTTCACAAAGCTGATCCAGTGTCAAATGCTCCCGATAATGGCTGTCTAAATACGCCCGGACATTGTTGGTCAGATCCCGACATTCCGCACGAAGATAGTTGGACAGGGATAAGTAGCCTGCACACATCTTCATAATGGAAATACACGCCTGAATCTGCTCCTTTGTCCGGCATGGAATCTTCCGAACCGCCTTTTCTAACTGTTGGGAATCAATACCGTATCCGGATGCTTTCTCCAGTACGCTCCTTCGGCTGGTTCTGGAGGTATCCAGCACCTGTCCCATCATCAGATATCCTGAAAGTACACCGAAATCGTACAGCGGCGCTACCGCTTCATAAAGATCACAATGGCACCGGTAGATCCAGATTTCCCCTGTCTGCCGCGCACGTTCCAGTGCTCTCCGGTCATACTGCAGGCAGCAGGCCAGCCCCTGCTCCTCCTGCTGGATCCGTTCACAGAAAGGATTTGCTTTCTCCGGATAAATACACAGAAGCTTCCCCTCTGCGTCAAACAGGCTCATACGGAAGCCGGATACCAGGTAAAGCTGCCGCATGGCCTCTGTCAGGTTCCTATCAATCTCCTTCATATCGTTCTCCATTTGTAATTATTTAGTAATCGTTCTGCTCATCTGTATATCTATAAAATCAGAATATTTCATCTGATTATGCTAATTCTAATTCGATCTTCCATAGCTGCCTTCCGCCTTATTTTTTATAATGATCATAACAATTCGTGCTGCAAATGCACACACCTGTCTGAACCGTAAACGCAGCACAATAAATCCGAATGATAAGGGGGATTCACTATGGACCAGAAACCAGTTTTAGTCATCATGGCAGCAGGAATGGGAAGCCGTTACGGCGGATTAAAGCAGATCGATCCGATCGATGAATACGGAAATCTGATCATTGATTTTTCCATCTATGATGCCATAGAAGCCGGCTTTGAAAAAGTCGTTTTTATCATTAAGCATGCCATCGAGAAGGAGTTCAGGGAGCAGATCGGAAACCGGATCGCCAAGCAGATCCAGGTGGAATACGTTTTCCAGGAGCTGAACCTTCTGCCAGAGGGCTATGGAATGCCGGAAGGCCGTCAAAAGCCATGGGGGACAGGACATGCGATTCTCTGCTGTGCGCCCTATATCCAGACTCCTTTCGCAGTGATCAACGCCGATGATTATTACGGCAAGTCTGCATTCCCCGCAATCTATCGCCAGCTTTGTTCCATGGAGGATGATCATATCTGCCATTATACCATGGTAGGCTATGAGCTTTATAAGACCTTGACCGATCATGGTCATGTGGCCCGGGGGATCTGTTCGATAAATGAAAACGGAATGCTGACGGATATCCGGGAGCGCACCCGCATTGAAAAGCGCGGCGGCATTGCCTGCTACAGTTCGGATGACGGCATGACCTGGAATCCTCTTTCCAAAGATACCACGGTTTCCATGAATTTGTGGGGCTTCACCCCCAGTATCTTCACAGCCTTAAAACAGCGCTTTGCCGATTTCCTGGATCAGCAGCTTCCGGTAAATCCTCTGAAATGCGAGTACTTTCTCCCATTTATTGTAGACGAAATGCTGAAAGAAGGCAAGGCAGATGTGAAGGTACTGACCTCTATGGACAGCTGGTATGGGGTCACCTATAAGGAAGATAAGGAAAAGGTATCTGCCGCGATCCATGCCCTGAAGGATCAGGGACAATATCCGAAGCGGTTATGGAAGGAGGATTAATCATGAATTTCACAGAACTTGCAGTGGGGCCATGCAGGCAGATCCAGGAAGCGATACAGGCTTTTTTGCTTCCCGGCACCGTTTCAGAGTGCTGCCGTTACGGCAATGGACATATCAATGACACCTTCTGTCTTACCATGGACACAGAAAATAACCGTCAGCGCTTTATTCTCCAGCGCATCAACACCCATGTATTCCAGGATCCAAAAGGACTGATGCGGAATATCTCAGGTGTAACCCAGTTTCTTCGCAGGGAAATTCTTGCAAAGGGCGGCGACCCGGACCGTGAAACCCTGACGCTGATCCCTGCAAAAAGCGGAGATTGCTGCTATTGTGACAGCGCCGGATTCTGGTGGCGCATCTACCGGTTCATTGAGGATGCTTCCACCTATGATGTAGTAAGAAGGCCGGAAGATTTCTATCAAAGCGCCAGGGCATTCGGTCATTTCCAGCGCCTGCTTGCCGGATACCCTGTGGCGGAACTGATGGAAACCATTCCGGATTTCCACAACACGCCTGTCCGGTTTCAGACCTTCCTACAAGCAGTCCAGAAAGATCCCTGCGGCCGTGCCGGCCAGGTACAGGAGGAGATCCGGTTCGTTCTGGAACGGGAATGTGATATTCCGGTCATTATGGACCTTTTAAATAACGGGCGTATGCCCCGCCGTGTCACCCACAATGACACCAAATTAAACAATATCATGCTGGATGATGCAACAGGAAAAGCACTCTGCGTCATCGACCTGGACACCATCATGCCGGGAGCCTCCGTCTTCGACTACGGTGATTCCATCCGATTCGGCGCAAACACCGGCGAGGAGGACGAGCAGGATCTTTCCAAGGTTTCCCTGTCCCTGGAATTATTTAAAACCTACACCAAAGGGTTTCTGGATGGCTGTGAGGGAAGTCTGACCGATCTGGAGCTTACCATGCTGCCTATGGGCGCAAAGCTGATGACCCTGGAATGCGGCATGCGGTTTCTGACCGACTACCTGCAGGGCGACACCTACTTCCGCACTCACCGGGAAGGACAGAACCTGGACCGCTGCCGCTCTCAGTTCGCCCTGGTTGCCGATATGGAAAAAAAGTGGGATCAGATGCACCAAATGGTTGCAGACATTGCCGCCGCGTTTCATTGATGCAGAGGAACTGTGAAGGTACTGAAACCTTACGATGCATATTTTAAAGAAGGAAGTTCACCACTTTCATGCACAAGGACATGAGTGGTGAACCTCCTTTTTATTAAATCTGAAGTTTTCCTTCCATCCCTTCATAGGCGACCTGATATTCCGTCCCATCCTTCATATGAATCCTGACTGGGCCGTAGCCGCCGCAGCCTTCACGGTCTGTCATCGTAATCCGTTCTACCGGAAACAGTTCCTCCTCCGTCCATTCCGATGCATCTGGCTTCGTCAGCACGGCGCTGATCATCAGATACGGCGAATATTCATAATAGCGGGATTTCCGGCTGACACCGTAGATCAGCACGCTCTCCTCTTCCACCGCGCTCATGCCATGTCTTCTTTCCCACTTTAGTTCGTCAAATCCGGCATACACTGCCATTGCCACCTGCCCCCACTTGGAAGCGGCGATCACCGCCCTGGCTCCGGTCAGCGGACATTGGCGTTCCTTTATCTCCACCTGGCCCTGTACCGGAAGGCCATAGGCTCCTAAGGTCAGACAATACGGCTTTCTGGGAATCCTCACCTTGTCAACATGGAGCGTTCCCAGTGCTGTTGGAAAATCTGCAAGGGCAATGGAGGCCTGATCCTGGAATGTAAACTGGAAATCAAAATATACCTTTCGGTACAGCACCTGATCCCGCACTCCGGCATACATGCAGATATTAGGGATCCTTCCTGCGGCTTCTTCTTCATATTTTAAAAGATACTGCATCGCCTCTCCATTGCCGTTGAAATCCAGCTTTTCCCAAGGAAAATGACTGTTAAATGCCAGACGCATGTATCCGGCCAGGCCAGGATTATCCTGCTTCATCAGCACCTTTCCGGTGCGGAATTCCGTAAGCCCACTGGCTGTATGAGCATCCGCCACGATTCCCGGCCCGTCAAGGACTGCGGTATGGACAAAAGCCGAAGCCTCTGCCCCATCCTCATTCCCAGCGTTTCTGTCCCAGATTCCATTTGTTTCCACTTCAGTCCAGAAGGGATGATCCTCCGGGAAGGTCAGGCACAGCAGCGGATCTGCCAGCCAGAAGGGGCTGGCCGCACAGCTGTAGGCCTGAACCATAGGCGCAAAGGGACCGTAAAAGCCTAGATGAGGAACGCCCTCGTAGAAGCATTCCTCCCGGCTGACAAACTGCAGAACAGAGCCGGATATGATTCTTCTGGCCAGCCCGCCAAAGCCCGGCTCCTGCCTGGGATCGGCAAGCAGATACACGGCAGCCAGAGGTGCCGATGCGGCACAGCGGTAGCTTCCGCTTCTTCCCCACATGGTCACATGCGCCTGCCGGTCAAAGAAGGCTGGATATGTTTTCACAAACTCACGGCAATATTGATCGATGCGCTGCGCCAGCCACGGCTCCTTTTCATATCCGTACCACTGGTTCCACAGCGGGCCGTATACCTGGAATGCCCATGGACAATAGTAGTCAAACAGATGGCCGTCCCGGTACCAGCCGTCTCCGGCATAATAGGAAAGGATCGTCTGGGCATGATCCCGCATCATATCCTGGTCAATGGGATATCCCTCCCGGTCCAGGAATCCCAGAATCAGCATATTGAACAGCCGCCAGTTATGGTGTCCCGTATGAGAATGTCCGAAGCCGCCAAGATACGCTGCAATCCGGTCCTTCTCCTCCTTACTGTAGGTATCCCAGATCACGGACCTGCAGAAGGTGAGCCCGATCACCAGCGAAGCACACTCGCAGGTATGCTGGAACGCCAGCTCCCCTGGCAGCCCCTGGGGACGGATCTCCTCAATGGTCATCAGATAGCTGGGAGTTCCAGGCGTAACCGCCCGGAGGATCTGTGTTCGGTAATACTCCTTTACCGACCGTCCGCCCACTGCTGCCTCAGGCTCTGCCGCCAGCAGCGGCGCCGCGATCAGAAAGCTTCTTGCCAGCCCCTCGAATTTTTCAGCCGCCAGCCGCCAGGAGGGCTGTCCCGGCTGGGGGTAGCTGACATGTGTTTCTTTTCTCAGAAACAGGATAGGATCTTCCCTATGCTTCACATGCCGGAAAACGCCTTCTAACAGGAAATGGCATAATTCCATATAATGATGACGCCCCATGCCAGTATATGGGCTTTTCTCATAATCCGGCTCTTTTACCACAAATTTCATACCTTCTCCTCTTTCCATCTGCATAAAAAGGGATCCTTCAGCTTCTCCAGATAAGTTTCCAGTCGGCTGCGCATCACAGTCACCTGCTGATCCGTCTCATCTGCCCGGATTACCCGCGGATTCATCTGGAAGGGATCCGCGTTTCTGTCGTAAAGCAGCTCTGACGGTGCAGCATCCGGCGCATATCCATTGCACGCCACGTACGTATACCGGTCTGTGAGAATGCCTCTCCATCCATATGCCTTATGGGTAAGTCCGCGCTTGGCAAATTCTCCTACCATATCTGCTCCGCCCGGATAGGAACAGAGAAACATCCATTCCGGTGCGTCAGGATCTTCTCCGTTTAAAATCGATGCCCCATGGCCATAGCCCTCACAGGTATTGGGAACCGGAAGCTCCAGAAGCTGCAGCAGAGTAGGCATATGATCCGGACTTGCCACCAGCACCGGACAGGTACCGGGCTTAATCCGCCCCTTCTGGCGCAGAATCAGGGGAATGTGAACTGCCTCCTCGTACCAGATATTCTTGCTCATCAAACCGTGAGAACCCATCATCTCCCCGTGATCGGAAGAAAGCACCACCAGAGTCTGCTCCTCCAGATCCGCCTCCTTCAGCGTCTCCATCACCCGGCCGAACTGCTCATCAATGCCGTAAACCGCAGCAAAATACTGCCGTGCGATCACCTCCATCTCCGGCGTCCTCTTTTCTTCCGGCACATTGTCCCTCCATGGAATTTCAAGATCACGAAACTTCTCATAATAGCGGTCCGGAACCAGCTCATAAGGAAGATGAGGCGGGTTGTAGGAAAGAAACAGGGCAAATGGCTCATCCTTTCCCTGGTTGGCCTTGATAAACTCGATGGCCTTGTCCGTCTCGTACTCCGCCGACCATTTTCCCGGCCGGATCTGCTCCGGTGTATCCTCCCAGTAATGGGGATCCAGATGCTCATCGCAGGCCCCGTAGGACAGCCAGTAATCAAAGCCCTGACGGCGCTCTCCCGGCGGGGTGTAGGCATCCCAGTCCCTGGCTCCGCTCTCCGGATGGCTGGTAAAATTCTGCTCCGATGCATCCAGATGCCATTTTCCAATATATCCAGTGCGGTACCCATGGTCCTTTAATACATTTCCGATGCAGGTCTCCTGAGGCTTCAGCATGATCACTTCCTCCAGCCCGATCTTGCAGTTGGTCCAGAGACCGATGGAAAAGGGATACTTTCCGGTCATCAGACTGCCCCGATGGGGCGTGCAGAGAGGGAATGTACTGTACGCATTGGTCAGATTCAATCCCTCCTGCACAAAGCGATCCATGCACGGTGTCTGCACCGGATCCTGTCCCGATGTGCCCAGCGCATGATACCGCCACTGATCCGCAAAAATATAGATCAGATTTGTTTTCATCCCTTCACGCCCTTTCTCTTAATATCTTCCATATGGTATGCCTTCTCTGCGGCCCGTAAGGATTACCAGTAAAGCTTCCAGTCCTTCACCATGCGGGTCAGCGCTTCCATATAGAAATAGTCCCCCCAGGTATTGCACTCGTCCACGCCCCGGTTTGCGCATGTGTTTTCCTTCGAATCACGGGCATAGGTGCCGTGGAGCAGAAGCCCGTTTGACTGACGGATATCCCGGTTGCCGCACTGATCGATCAGCGCACGAAGCATGCGGCATGCCGCCTGGCGGTAATACGCTGCCCGTTCCTCATCCAGATACTTTGCCATCTCCAGCATACCGCAGACGGCGATTGCCGCTGCCGATGAGTCCCTTGGCTCCGTGCTTCCGGTGTCAAAATCAAAATCCCAGTAGGGGATCAAATCCTCCGGCAGATGACAGAGGAAGTAATCCGTCACCTTGCAGAACAGATCGATATAGGATGCTTCCTTTAAATACCGGTAACTGAGGGCGATGCCGTACACGCCCCAGGCCTGCCCTCTGGCCCATGCAGAGCCGTTGCGGTTGCCCTGATGAGTCACACCGTAGGTAGGCTCTCCGGTCTCAATATCGATGAAATGGGTGTGATAGGTGGAATGGTCCGGACGCAGGATGCACTTCATAGCTGTGCGAATATGATTCTCCGCCATCTGTCCATAGCGGGGCTCTCCGGTTACTTCCGATGCCCAGTAAAGCAAAGGCAGATTTAAAAGGCAGTCAATGATCAGCCGGTACTCCCTGGGCTCTCCCACATTTCCCCAGGCCTGCAGGAATTTCCCCTTCTCCCGGTAACGCTCCGCCAGATGATCAGCCGCCAGAAGCGCCGCCTTTTTTCCATGCTCATTGCCGGTCAGCTTATAAGCTGCCACGCAGGATAAACTGAACAGAAATCCCATGTCATGGTGATTCACATCGATCTTCTTCTGGATCCGTTCCAGGAAACTTTCCACCTGGATTTCCGCTGCCTTCCGAAAGTTTTCATTCCCGGTCGCTTCATAGGCCAGCCAGATCACACCGGTCCAGAAGCCGGTGGTCCACTCCACATTTTCCGTGGGCTGGTAAAACCCGTTGAAGCTGTTGGAAGACTGGAAATGATCGGTGAATGTTCCAAGATTTTCCTTTACAATCGCCACGGCACGGTTCAGCGCCTCTTTGGCTTCTCCCGCATCCATGGACGGATAGCTTAAAATTCCCTCTAATGTCTGGGCCATTTTCATTTCCTCCGCTTTTTTTCATATCAATTAACCTTTAATACCGCTGGCTGCCACGCCCTCCACGAAGAACTTCTGACAACTTAAGAACACGATCACCACAGGAATCAGGGAGCACACAGAGGCTGCCATGATCCATGCGTAATCTGCGCCGAACTGGGAAATAAACATCCGGATACCCAGCTGAACCGTCTTTAATTCCTTGGTCTTTAAATAGATCAATGGTCCCATAAAGTCATTCCACACATTGGTGAAAGTAAAGATTGTCAGGGTAGCCATAGCCGGCTTTCCTAACGGGAAGATGATCTTCCGGAAAATGCCGAATTCATTTAATCCGTCGATTCTTGCCGCCTCACACAGCTCATCCGGGATACTGATGTAAAACTGGCGGATCAGGAATACTCCGAATGCGGAGAATGCCTGCATCAGTACCAGGCCAAGATGGGTATCATTCAGCCCCATTTTGGAAACCAGAATAAACTGAGGCACCATATATACCTGCCAGGGCACGGCAATGGTGGTTACATACATCAGAAAGATGGTATCTCTTCCTTTAAAATGACATTTTGTAAAGCCGTATGCCGCAAAGCAGCTGGTGCACAGCTGAATGACAGTGGTGCAGATGGTCAGCTTCGCCGTGTTCAGGAAAAAGGTCACCAGAGGAAGCTTCTGCCAGATGATCTGATAGTTTTCCGGGTGCAGGGTTTCCGGCCACCATCTCATAGGAATGGAGAATACATCCTTATTCAGCTTCAGGGATGAAATCACCATCCAGTAAAATGGAACCAGCATAAACAGCGATAAGACAATCAGGAAGCTGTACAGCACCAGTTTCGTAACTTTTCTTTTCTGTTCCATCACGTTTCCCCCTTTTACATATCCTTAGACCATTTCTTTTCCCCTGAGAACTGGATCAGGGTGATAACCAGCACAATGGCAAACAGAACAATGGCCGCCGCGCTGGCCGGGCCAAATTCCCAGCTTGTAAATGCTTTTTCATAAATATAGTTAACCAGCGTTTTCGTTGCATTGCCTGGACCGCCGCCTGTCATAACGTAAACCAGATCAAATACCTTAAAGCACTGGATGGTCAGCATGATCAGAACAAAAAAGGTGGTTGGAGTCAGCATGGGCACGGTGATATACCACAGCTTCTGCCAGCTGTTTGCCCCGTCAATTCCTGCTGCCTCATACAGGGAGGTGGAAATGCCCTGAAGTGCTGCCAGGTACACGATCATATAATAGCCCATATACTTCCAGACACTGACAATCGATACGGCAACCATTGCCCAGTTTTTATCAACCACCCACCGGGGCGGATTGGAAATTCCGATAAACTTGAGAAACTCATTGATCGGGCCGAAATCCGGCTGGAACAGCATGTTCCAAACGGCGCCCACTGCTACGATGGATGCGATGTAAGGAAAATAGAATGCCACACGGAATATGGATACGCCCTTGATTTTGCTGTTCAGCAGCACTGCCAGAAGCAGCGCAAGCACCAGCGTAGGCAAAACGGTCATCAAGGCGTAGCTGATGGTATGCTTCAGTGCACCGACAAACACCTTGTCCCCGAACACATCAATAAAATTGGCAAGTCCTACAAATTCCATCGGTCTCTGGGAGCCATCCCAGCTCATAACACTTAATACAAAAGAAAAGACAACCGGTATAAATACAAATACCGTATATCCGATCAGATTCGGCAGGATAAAGCCGTAGCCGATCATCTGATTCCGGATAAAGCGCCTGCGTTTGGATGCTGCCAGGACATTTTTTGATTCATTGCTCATAGAAGCCCTCCTGTTTTTTAGAAAGCGGACAATCACGATCCCTCAGGGGCGCGATGTCCGCTTTCCTACTTTCCTTACGGCTGCTTAATCTCTTTACAGCTGCGATTTTTGATTACCATTCCTTGATCTCAGCAACACGCTCCTGCAGCTCCTTCATGCCGTCCTCTACCGTATAGGAGTGGATCATGATCATTTCGTGTACCTCATCTAAGACGGTGCGGATCTCCTCGATCTTCGGATCCAATGGACGGTCAAAGCTGTAGTGCACATAGCTCAGCGCTTCCACATTGCTGTCGCCTTCCGGGAAATATTCTGCGGAGGCAATGGCCTTTAAGGATTCCTCGGTCTGAATACCGGTGAACACGCCTTCTGCCGCAAGAAGCTCTGCTGCTTCCTCAGATGCTGCAAACTTTACAAAATCCCAGGATAACTCCGGTTCGTCTGTAAATGCACTGATTGCAATGGGAGTTAATGCGCCTACGGTATAGCCGGCTTCCGTATCAGCAGGATGCGGAATTTTCGCAATTCCCCAGTTGAAATCGGTCTCGCCGGAGGCCTGTGACTGCATCATGGTAGCAATAAACCAGGTACCCATCGGCATCATGGCACATTGCTGGTTCTTAAATACAGAATTGTAATGAATATTTGCCGTCTTCAAAGTGGAATAATCCTGAATGTAGCCGTTGTCCTGGAGAGCCAGCGCCTCCTCATACCACGGGGTCAGGAAGCTGTAATCCTGCTCCACTACGGTATGCTTTCCGTCCTGAACAGCCCAGTTGGTTACCAGCGCCTGCCAGGTGTGATTGTGGCTTCCGTAAACCTTGGAGCTGCCCTCGCCGCTGGTCATCTTTGCAGCCAGCTCGTAGTACTCCTCCCAGGTCATATCATTGGACGGATATTCAACGCCTGCCGCGTCAAACAGATCCTTATTGTAGTACAGCACATACCAGTCATTCCGGTATGGCAGGGCATAGGATGTGCCGTTGTACTGAAGCTGCTCTGCCGCGCCCTTGTAGATGGATAAGTCAAAGCCATCCTTCTCAATAAACTCATCGATGGGGAGCAGCTGCTTCTTATCCGCCATCTGAAGCATGGAGCCCATATCCTTCACCCAGATCACATCCGGGTCCGCCTGAGCAGCAGATAAGCTGATTCCTAAAGAGTTATTGTACTCATCAGCAGAGGTATCAATGATCTTGATCTCTACATCCGGATTCTTGGCCTCATATGCATCGATTACGGCCTGGAACTGAGGTGTGGATTCATTATCCCAGGTGGTTACAGACAGAACCTTCTTTTCTGCCGTACCGCCGGAAGCGGCCTGTGTTTCGTTCCCCGCCTGTGCTTTGCCCCCTGTATTTTCTGCCGGCTTGGAAGAGCTGCCGCCGCATGCTGTCAGACCGGTGCATGCCATTACAACTGCCATCATTGCTGCTGCTTGTTTCTTTCTCATTATAAAATAACCTCCCACATTGTATTTCTTTGATTTATGATATCATAACCCGTACAAGTACCTTAACTTCTCCTATATCTTATCAAAACCGCAGACAATTCTAAATCAATGATTTGCAGAAAAAGCTTTCTTTTTTGCTGTTTTTCCGGACCGCCTCCCTCTGAAAAACTTTTACTTTTTCAATATTCTGTTACTATTTTCACTTTTCCTGAGGTTTGATTGTCAAAAACGCTGATTTTGTGTATGATATATGGATAAGGGAGGATAAAATTATATGAAAAAGAAGTTGCCAAGGACGTTTAGCGCACGCATGATTTTGTGCAATATGCTGATTATCTTCTGCATTGCCGGATTTATCAGCATCTACAATTACATGTCATATAAAAAAGATGTGATCCGCAGTGAAACCGTCAATTCAGACAGCCGTCTGGAGCTTTTGTCTTCCCGCCTGACCGTTGCCTGCGATGAAATGATTAATATAGTGCAGAACTGCACCAGCCGGCAGACATTGTTTCTGTTTACTTCCTATAAGGATTACCTTCCGGTATCCAAGGAACAATCGGCACTTTACGCCGCCAATGTCCTCCGGGACTTCTGCGCCATATCCGGATACAGTCAATACTTATATAAGATCACCCTGTACAACCAGAAAAATCTTCTGATCCAGGGCGGCAGTGCTCCAGGAAATGGAAATGATGCCGAACAGATCATGGCAGCTCCCTGGTTTTCTGAACTTCTCCATCAGGAGTCCAATCAGTTCTCCCTCTCCATGGTGGATAATCCCTTTGCACTCGGCAGCTACTCAGAACCAAAGCTTCTTCCCCTGCTGCGTCCTCTGTCTTACCATTCCTCGGACCATCCGGAGGATGCCTGGGTCTTCCTTGCCATTTCACCGCGGCTGTTTCAGGACACCCTGGCCGTGGTTCCAAAATCCAGCCGTCTGGCCGTGATCACAGCAGAGAATGAAGTCATCGCCAGCCGGAATCTTTCCGATTATGATAATGAAGCCATCTGCCAGATCATCCGTCAGAACCTGCAGGCAGACCCCTTTGCCCAGGCAGGCAGCAGTCTGGTGTATCTGTCCGGCCAGGATTGCGTCCTAACCTGGAACCAGATGCCGGTGTGTGATCTGGTTCTGTATGAGGTCCTGCCTATAGCCGATATGCCTCTTGACTTTCACATCGTACAGCGCACTGTGGGACTGGTGTTCGTCTTTTGTATTGGGATCGGATTTTTCCTGTCCATGCTGTTTTCCCGGTACCTGACACTGCCCATTGAGCGGCTGAATCATCATCTGGACACCGTGGCAACCGGCAATTTCACCCCCAATCCGGAGATCGAATCCGATGATGAGATCGGCTGGATTGGAAAACGCATTAACCGGATGAGCAGTCATATCCAGGAGCTTCTGGAAAACCGAATTCAGGCGGAAAAGGAGAAAAAAGACCTGGAGATTAAGATGCTGCAGGCACAGATCAACCCCCACTTCCTTTACAACACCCTGGACTCCATCAAATGGATCGCCAAAATGCAGCACAACAACGGCATTGTACAGGTAGTAACCGCCCTTTCTTCTCTATTAAAAAATATGGCAAAGGGCTTCAATGAAAAGGTTACCATCCAGCAGGAGCTTGACTTCTTACATGATTATGTAATTATTGAGAAAATCCGATATATTGAACTGTTCGATCTGGAGATTGAATTAGAGGATCCCTCCCTTGCCCAGGCACGCATCATCAAGCTGACACTGCAGCCGATTGTGGAAAACGCCATTTTCTCCGGCATCGAGCCAAGCTGCAATCCGGGACTGATCCGAATCCGCATTTTTTCCCAGGATCAGACCCTCTATCTTACTGTTACCGATAATGGAGTGGGGATCAGTGAAGAGAATATTCAGAAAATGCTCACCGACACCTCGCGGGTGACCAAAAGCTATATGAGCGGGATCGGCCTTCCTAACGTAGACCGCCGCCTGAAGCTGGTTTATGGGGAGGAATACGGACTGAGCATTACCAGTGAAGTGGGGGCTTATACTACCGTTACCATCTCACTTCCCCTGGAATATTAAAAAGGAGGTAACTGTTCAGTACCCTCACAGTTACAAAAGGAGGAACTACTATGTATCGAATCGTACTGGTCGATGACGAACCGCTGATCCTGGCAGGAATCGTTTCCCTGATCCGCTGGGAGGACTGGGACTGCACCGTTGTTGGCAAGGCGACCAATGGGCCGAAAGCATTAGAGCTGATTCACGAGGTTTTGCCGGATATTGTCATCACAGACATCCGCATGCCTGTTATGAATGGCCTGGAGCTGATGGAAGAATGCCGCAGGCAGGGCTATCACCCTGCATTTATCATTCTCACCAACCTGGAGGAATTTCAGCTTGCCAGAAAGGCGGTATCCCTGGGCGCCATCGACTACCTTGTGAAGCTGAATCTGGAGCCGGAACAGCTGTGCGATGCTCTTGACCGTGCCAAACGCTTTTGCGACCAGCAGGAAAGCCACCAGAATCGCCAGCTCTATGACCAACTTCTGCGAGACAATGCCGGCCAGCTGGAGCAGAACATTTTTTACCAGCTTCTCCTCGGCCCGGGAACCGGAGAGCTGGTTATCCCAGAGGAGCTTTCCGCCCGCTATCCGTATCCGCTGGTGATCCAGTTTACCATGCAGCCGGAGCAGATCCGGTTTAACACCTTCGATCCTTACGATTTTCCCTTTATCCGGCAGCAGCTTACTGATATTTTGTCCGGTATCTGTTCCCGTTATTTCCAGGCATTTACCATATTATTTTCTGCGGAAAACTGCATTCTGCTGACTGGATGCTTAAAGACGGCAGACTATGCCAAAGCGGCCTTAAGTGAATTCTGCAGCAAGGTAAACGGCACCTTAAACATCTATTTCGGGCTGAAGGCGGTATTCGGGATCTGCGATGCCCCTGAGGGAATCCAGTATCTTCCCCAGGCAGCGGCACATGCGCGGGACGCCATGAAGCACTACTATTACGATTCCAGCTCTCCCGTCATATTTTATGACCAGCAGACCCCGCCCTCCGCAGCCCACCGGGACTTCAATATCAACCTGCTGAAGCGTCCCATCGCCAGCGCCGTCACCCAGAACAACAGCAGCCAGCTGAAAAGTATTTTTGCCGAGCTGGCTGACCTGTTCCATGAATACCATCCCAGCCACTCCCAGGCTGTCAGCGCCTGCATCAACCTGTATACCTATCTGAATGGCTTGTTTTTAAATGAAGGAAGCCGTTACAGCCATATTTTCCCAGATACATTAGACATCGTTGAGCACGTCAAACAGCTGATCAGCCTTCAGGACATCCTAATCTGGCTGGACAGCTTCAGCAAGCAGCTCTGCCTGCTGATGGAGGAGCGGCGGGAAAAGCCTCTTGATAAGCTGGTCTGCCAGACAAAGCAGTATGTACGGGAGCATTACCGGGAAAAGCTGACCTTATCTGATATTGCGAACCATCTTAACATCAGCCCCGGCCATTTAAGCAACACATTCCGGAAAGTATCGGATATGACGCTGTCTGACTATATTGCCCAGGTGAAGATTGAGGAGGCCATGAAGCTGATCGACACTCACCAGTATCTGATCTATGAGGTTGCCGATATGCTTGGATTTGAAAACGCCTACTATTTCAGCAAGGTATTCCGCAAGGTGACCGGCCAGTCTCCCAGGGAGTATGAGCAGGCGGGCCGCACTCCTTAGCATGACAAGATCATGATCACCTGCTGACTCTGCGGGCGATCTCCACAAGCCGCGGAAGGCACGCATCGAAAAACATCTGGTAGGACCGGCAGAAATACTGATGATAGCCGTTCTCCCTCCGGCGGTTTCTCCTGCAGCCTCCGCGGCAGAGAGCTCCATAGCGGCAGGTATCACAGGCAGCCTCTTTATGCAGAGATTCCTGGATATATCCGATTTTCTCCCGCATCTGGTCGATCTCCTCCACGGTATTCTCCCTGAAATTTCCCAGTCGGTATTTATCCAGAACATAGAAATCACAAGGGTACACGGAACCATCCGCTTCCACCACATACTGCAGCCCGCAGATCCCTCTCATATCACAGGATTCCGGCATCTGCCCCAGAAGAACTGCAATATAATTCTCAAACTGCCGGATATAAGGCTGCCTGCCCTGTAAAAGATCGCGGTACCACAGATCAAACAGCTCAATTAAAAATTTTCCGAAGGCCTTGGGCGTCAGCGAATATTCCCTTCCTCCCGGCTCCTCCCCGAAAGGATCCAGACAGGCAATAAACTGGAGGTAATCCAGGTGGTTTTTCCGGTAAAATTCATAGGTTTTCCCAATTTGAGGAGCAGTCCTCCCATTCACCACCGACAGGATATTAAACTCCACCCCCGTCTTTTTCAGCAGCTCCACATGCTCCATCACCTTGTAAAAGCTGCCTTCTCCTCTGGGCGTTTTCCGGTAATAATCATGGAGCTTCGGCCCTCCGTCCAACGATACCCCCACCAGGAAATGCTGATCCCGGAAAAATTCCGCCCACTGCCGGTCCAGGCAATAGCCATTGGTCTGGATGGTATGAAAGATCTGGACATGATTTTTATTATACTGCTCCTCCAGCTCCACTGCCTTCCGGTAAAAATCAAGCCCCCGCAGCGTCGGCTCCCCGCCCTGAAAAGCGATGGTACAGCTTCCCTTTGCAAAGGCAAGAGCCTGCCGGATCACCGCCTTAAGCGTCTCCTCACTCATCATTCCATAGGAAGCTTTTTCCCGTTTCTCCATGGTATCATAATAAAAGCAATACTCACAGCGCAGGTTGCAGTTGCCTGACGCTGGTTTCATCAAAATTGTAATTGGCGGCATGTTGTCTCCTTCCCGATTTCCATTCATACAAAATATGGTACCACCTTTTATATGGTCCAGATCGGAACTACAAAATGATCTCTGTCGATCACACCAACCTTCGGCTTCATACTTATAACCGCACCCTTCCCTCTCGGCACGGAGGCTCGGTCCAGAAGCGCAAAGCTTCGGTTTGTAGTATAATTACATGTTAGCCGAGTTCCAGCAGGATTGCAAGTTTGAGTTTCGGCTATTTTAGAATTATATACATGATCAGCCGATATCATACCTAATCATGCAGGCCAGTACAGGACCAAAAAACTTTCTATCGGCATTTCACCGATTTCATGCTATACTATAAAAGCAAGAAACAGAAGGTCTAAAATGCCTTCGATCATCACAATCAAGCAAGGAGTGACTACATAATGGAAAAATCAAAGGTTTATTTTACTGATTTCCGCACGGTCGCCTTCGGTGACGGACTTCCAACCAAGCTGAAAAAGCTGATCCGCCGCGCCGGAATCGACCAGATCGACATGGACGGAAAATTTGTAGCAATTAAGCTCCATTTTGGTGAGCTGGGCAATATCAGTTATCTGCGCCCTAACTATGCAAAGGCAGTGGCAGATGTGGTAAAGGAGTTAGGCGGCAAGCCCTTCTTAACCGACTGCAATACCATGTATCCCGGCAGCCGGAAAAATGCTCTGGAGCATCTGCAGTGTGCCTGGGAAAATGGTTTTACTCCGCTGACCGTAGGATGTCCCATCCTGATCGGTGACGGCTTAAAGGGAACGGACGATATCGCAGTTCCGGTAGAGGGCGGCGAATATGTGAAGGAGGCAAAGATCGGACGTGCTGTGATGGATGCTGATGTTTTCATCAGTCTTACCCACTTTAAGGGTCATGAGATGACCGGCTTCGGCGGAGCCATCAAGAACATTGGAATGGGCTGCGGCTCCAGAGCCGGAAAGACGGAGCAGCACAGCAACGGTACCCCGCATATCGTGGAGGATCTTTGCCGCGGATGCCGCCGCTGCCAGAGAGAATGTGCCAACGGCGGCCTGGTATTCGATGAGGGACGCAGGAAGATGACAGTGGATGAGAATAACTGTGTGGGCTGCGGCCGGTGTCTGGGCGCCTGCAATTTCGACGCCATTGAATTCAACAACAGCAATGCCAATGAGGTCTTAAACTGTAAGATGGCAGAATACACCAAGGCAGTGGTGGATGGCCGTCCCTGCTTCCACATCTCCTTAGTGGTAGATGTATCTCCCAACTGTGACTGCCACGGGGAAAATGACGCTCCCATCCTGCCGAACATCGGCATGTTTGCATCATTCGATCCTTTAGCACTGGATCAGGCCTGCGTGGATGCCTGTCTTGCGGCAGCACCTCTGCCTCACAGCCAGCTTTCTGACCATATGGCAGCACCGGACTTTGTGGATCATCATGACCACTTTACCAACTCTGCGCCGGAATCAGAATGGCGCACCTGCTTAGACCATGCTGCCAAGATCGGACTGGGCAGCCGGGAGTATGAATTGATTGTAATGTAACGGGATGATATCTGCTGCGTCCTTTGAAAATAGGCCAACTTAACGGCTGATTTGCGGCGAATACCAGGGGCGTTTCGAATTAAGAGAAAACAAAGAAAAAGCAGAACGGCATAGCCTTTCAGCTATGCCGCCCTGCGGTAATGAAATTACCGCGCCTTTTTATCGCCCGCAGAATTTTCTTCTCCTCCGGTATCCACCACACTCCGGCAAAGATCCGGGTAATTGGTAATGATGGCATCTGCCTGCTGCCTTACCAAAAGCTCCATATCCTCTCTCTGATTTACCGTCCAGATATGGACCTTCAGCCCCTTTTCATGGCTTTTTTCAATCAGCTTTGTGTCCTTGACATGATAAAGAGCAGGGTGAAGGGCATCCGCTCCAAGCCGTTTTCCGTAAGCCGGGACCCGAAGCCAGCCGTCTGAATACAGGAGCCCTGTCTCGGATTTTGGTGACATTTTTTTGATCTTCACAACACTTTTATGGTTGAAGGAGGAATAGATCACCCGGTCCTCCAGTCCCATCTTCTCAGCCATAGTAAGCACCTTTTCTTCCAGAAGGGGATAATGGATGATGCTGTTTTTCAGCTCCACATTGACTGTCATATCGGTTTCCTTCAGGAAATCAAATACCTCCTCCAGGGTTGGAATTCCGGCCCGGATGTATTGGGGATGAAGCCGGTTGAAGGTAAAATCCCGAAGCTGTGCCAGGGTATAGTCCTTCACATATCCGGTTCCATCGCTGGTCCGGTCGATGGTCTCATCATGAATGACCACCAGCTTCCCGTCCCGGGTCATCTGGACGTCCAGTTCGATCCCATCTGCTTTCTGCTTCCAGGCCAGTTCAAATGCCTCCATGGTATTTTCCGGCGCATAGGCGGAAGCTCCCCGATGCGCCCAAACCTTTGTTTTCATGTTCGTTTCCTCTACTCATTTAATAAGTTATAATCTTCAATGGAGCGGTTGATCTCCTTGGCAATCTTTGCCACAGAATCCTCCGGGCTGCCATTGCCGTTTAACATGTTTTCGATCTCCGTTTCCACGATCTGTCTTGCCTCCGGGAACACCGATAACAATGCACCTGAGGACTGCGGGGTGGAATCATGAAGCTGGTCAATGGCTGTCATAAACTGGGGATAGGTTTTGATATTTTCCTGGAATACCGGATCCTCATGAGCCGCAGTGGTCACTGGGAAATATCCGGTCTGGGCATTCCAGTATGCCTGGCTCTCACCGGACACCAGGAACTTGACAAATTCCCACACTGCCTTTTCCTTCGCCGGATCTTCATTGTTTAATGCCCACAGAGAACCGCCGCCGATGGACACACCGCCCTGATCCTCCGGGCTTACCTTTGGAAAATATGCGGTGCCTACCTCAAATTTGCCGTTTACGTCATTTAAGATCTGCTTTAAAGATGCGGTAGAGCCTAAGGTCATGGCAGATTTTCCGGAGCTGAAATCCGCAAGACCTGCATCACCGCCCCGCCCTACATTAGGCGCATATCCGGCTTCAGAAAGAGCCTTCCAGGCAGCCAGTGTCTTGACGCCGGCACCGTTGGAATCAAACTCAACCGCCGTCGCCACATCCTGGCGCCCATTTCCGTTATTCACATAATTCTGCCCCTGCTTGCAGGTGAACTGCTCAAAGAACCATCCGTAGATTGCCAGGGAAATTACCTCATCTGCGCCGCCCTTCTGCATTAAAGTATCCCCCACCTCTGCGATGGCAGGAAGGCTGTCCGGAATCTCTGTGATACCGGCCTTTTCAAACATGTCTTTATTGTAATACAGGATCGGTGTGGAGGAGTTAAAGGGCATAGAGTACAAGGTATCTCCCACCGTATAGTAGGCTGCAATATTAGGCTCGATCTGGCTGATATCCCAGCCATCCCCATCGATCAGCTTCTGCATGGGGATCACCCACCCGGAATCGATCATAAAGCGGGTGCCGATATCGTAGATCTGAACCAGATCCGCGCCCATATTTCCGATCTGGGCGCTTCTCAGCTTGTTGATCGCGTCATCGTAGGAGCCCTGGTACTGGGCCTCTACCTTAATTCCCAAATCGTTTTCTGTGTTGAATTTGTTCACCAGATAGTCGATGGCCTCGCCGTTGACGCCGCCCATGGAATGCCAGAAGGTGATGGTCTGCCCCTGGACAGAAACATCTGAGGACAATGCCTGAGTACCTGCAGAGGTGTCTGTTCCTGCCGCTCCCTGGGCGTTTCCAGTGCTTCCCGCTGCCGTGTCAGAGGAAGCGCTGCCGGTACTGGTGCCGTTATTTCCGTTCCCGGTTCCGCTTCCCGAGCCGCAGCCCGCCAAAGAGCCTGCAGCCAAAGCCGCAGCTGTAATCAATGCAATCATATTTCGTTTCATGGTATCATATCTCCTTTTTTGTAATTTTCTATGTAACTGTTGCCTGCCTTTTTCCATTATCCCTTCACCGCACCAGAAAACATTCCCCGGATCAGCTGCTTCTGCCCGATAATAAAGATGGAAATGGACGGAATAATGATCATGACCACGCCTGCGATCATCAAGGTAATGGACTGAGAATCCACGCTGTCCAGCATGCCGATTCCGATCTGAACGGTGCGCAGCTCATTGGAGCCGGTTACCAGCAGAGGCCACATGTACATGTTCCAGGCATTGATAAAGGTATATACTGCCATGGCCCCGATTCCTGATTTGGTCAGCGGAATCAGAATGGTAAAGATAAAGCGCAGGTTGGTGCAGCCGTCGATCTTCGCCGACTCATATAAAGAGATGGGGAAGGTCATATAAAACTGACGGAACAGGAAGATTCCGGTGGCGCTGGTCAGGTAAGGGATGATCAGCACATGGTAGGAATCCAGCCAGCCCAGCTTGCTGACTGTCAGATAGTTGGAAATAATGGTAGCTTCCCCCGGAATCATCATGGTGGCCATGACCAGCATAAAGATCACATTCTTCCCCTTAAAATCCAGGAAGGAGAAGGAAAAGGCAGCCAGGGAGCAGGAAATGATCTGTCCGATGGTGATGCAGCCGGCCACCAGGAAGGAATTGATCACAAACCGGGCCAGCGGCACCTTTACCAGCGCCTGGGAGAAGTTTTCCAGGGTGGGGTGCGTAGGCAGCAGATTGATTTCCGTAGTAAACAGCTCGCTGGAGGGCATGAATGCAATGCTGACCGCATACAGCAGCGGAAGCAGAATAACTACCGCCATCAAAATATTCAGCACCACCAGCGTCCCTTTTTCCACACGCCTTCTGGCAAGAGCCTTTGCGTTGGCCTCCTGCTGCAGCCTTAAGATTTCCTCCTGACTTTTTTTCATTGCCTGATTTTCAGCAGCAAATGTCTGATTCATTAATAACTTACCCCCTTCTTTTCAATCCGGAACATGATCAGGGTCAGCACCATGATCATGGCAAAAAGCAGAACCGACTGGGCGGCTGCACTGCCGAACCGGTAGTTAAAGAATGCATCCCGGTAAATGGAATATACGATCAGGTTGGTGGATTCTCCCGGGCCTCCCTGGGTCAGCACCTTTACCTGGCCGAATGCCTGGAATGCCTGAATAATATTGACCACCAGCGTGTAAAACATAATCGGACTTAACCCTGGCAGCGTCAGGCTCCAGAACTGCTGAAAGCCGTTTGCTCCATCTACAGAGGCTCTCTCATAGATGCTTTCATCGATGTTGCTTAAGCCGGCGCTGAAATACAGGAAATTGATTCCGCTGTTTAGCCAGGCCGTCAGAAGAGCCACACAAACCAAAGCATATCTTGGATCAGAGATCCAGTTGATATTCAGCCCCAAAAGCTTATTTACGATTCCAATAGAAGGATGAAGCATGATCTTAAAGATCATGGCCGCCGAGCTGGAGGCAATGGCCATAGGCAGGGCGTAGGCGGTGCTGAAAATGCGGATGCCGGGAAAGGAACGGTTGCAGAGCACAGCTGCCGTCAGGCCCAGAAGCATGCTCCCCGCTACCACGATCAGAACGAAGATCAGAGTGACAAAAATACTGTTGTAAAAGGACTGTGAGGTCAGCAGATCCCGGTAATTGCCCAGACCGTAAAACAGCTTGGCCTCTCCCATCTTATTAGTCTTGAACAGGCTTAAGTAAATGGTCTTAAAAAAGGGATAAAACAGAAAAACTGCAAAGACCGCCATGGCTGGAAGAACATAGGTATATGGCCCCAGCTTTTTTTCAAGATCATGAAATCCGGATGTTTTCATCGTATTGACTCCTTACATATAAAAGATTGTTTTCACTTCTGGTATCAAACAGCTTGATACGGCTGATATCTACGTACAGCCGGGCAGTTTCTCCTGCCTGGATGGGACATCCGGGCCTTAACTTGGCTGCAAGAGTGGTTCCGTTCAGTTCTCCGTGGAGCAAAACCTCCGCTCCCAGCATTTCCCGAACCTGTACCGGAAAGCAGATCTGATTCTCCGTATACCCAGGATTGCCCTCAAATAACGGCTCATCGTGCAGATCCTCCGGCCGGATCCCTAAGATGACCTCACGGCCCAGATAACCGTTATCCAGAAGCTTTCTGGAACAGTTGGCATTCATCTTAATGCGCTGGCCGCTGAAGCTTAAGTAAACGTCACCGTCCTGCCGCTCTACCTTCGTTTCAATAAAGTTCATAGCTGGTGAGCCGATAAATCCGGCCACAAACTGATTCACCGGATTCTGATACAGATCTGACGGAGACGCCACCTGCTGGATGATCCCGGCCTTCATCACTACGATCCTGGTTCCCAGGGTCATAGCCTCCACCTGATCATGGGTCACATAGATGATGGTGGCCTTCAGCCGCTCATGAAGCTTGGAAAGCTCCACCCGCATCTGGGTTCTCAGCTTTGCATCCAGATTGGACAGAGGCTCATCCATCAGATATGCCTTGGGCTGGCGGACGATCACGCTGCCGATGGCAACCCTCTGCTTCTGTCCTCCGGACAAGGCGCTGGGCTTCCGGTCCAGAAGATGCTCGATCTCCAGGATCCTGGCTGCCTCGTGCACTCTCCTGTCGATCTCAGCCTTATCCATTTTGCGGACCTTCAGGCTGAAGGCCATATTGTCATACACGCTCATGTGGGGATAGAGCGCATAGTTCTGGAAAACCATGGACAGATCCCGGTTCTTTGGTTCCAGGAAATTCACAAGCTGATCGTCGATCCAAAGCTCCCCGGAGGAAATGTCTTCCAATCCTGCAATCATCCGCAGAGTGGTGGACTTTCCGCAGCCGGAGGGACCGACGAAGATAATAAATTCTCCATCCTGAATATCCAGGCTGAAATCCTTTACTGCGTGAAATCCATTGGGATAAGATTTGCACACATTTCTAAGTGTCAAGCTGGCCATAATTGCCTCCCTCTTATTCGTTTTATCCTGCCGCACAGTTTTTCATGCGGCATATCTGCCTGGATTCCGGCGTTGCTGCATTCCTGCCTGCTCCGCCAAATCCTGACCTTAGTTTATCGGATGAAGGAGATTCCAGCCACCTTACGTTGGGAAAATCCTGGTAAATCCTTGGTAATTCCATGTAAAATCCTGGTGAAAAAAGAAAAATCCTGGTACAGGGTTGTAAAATTTCCCTGTACCAGGATTCCTGATCTATGATTTGCAGTTCTTACTGCCTCCCCGGCTGTATCATCTTATTTTCATTGCACAGCCGCTTCCAGGCCTTCTCCGATGCTCCTTACAGCTTGCTCTCATCATAATGAGCCCGTATCCCGCCGATAAACTTGGGCTTTACTCTGGCGCAGACTACATGTGCGCCGCCGATCTCCTTCGTGCTGATCCGCACGGGAACGGCCACCTGCCGTAAATGCATCCCGATCAGAGTATCTCCGATATCAATACCAGCGTGGGCATCGATCCACTCCACCGCCACCGGACTGGCCATTCCGGTGTAGGCAGCCGTTGCGAAGGAGCCTCCTGCCTTTAACTGCGGCACCACATTGACTGGCTCGTAGCCGTACAGCTTTGCAGCCTCCTCCTCTAAGATCAGCGCCCGGTTTAAATGCTCACAGCACTGGGCAGCCAGATAAATGCCATTCTGCCTGCACTCCTCTGCCACCACCTGATAAACAGCCTCTCCGATCTCCTGGCTGGAGAAAGAGCCGATCCTGGAGCTTGCGATCTCACTGGAGGAACAGCCAACTACCAAAATCTGGCCCTCCTTCAGCTTTGCCTTCTCAAACAGCTCCTGAACTACCTGCCTGGTCTGATTCTTGATTTCCTTTAATGTTTCTTCTGCAATTTGATTGGTATTGATTCCAGCTCCCAAATGAATCCTTCCTTTCTTACTTTATATTTTTGCAGCTCCTTCATAATTTGCATCCGCAGCTTTACTTTCAGTCATTATTTGATCCGGATTCCGATCCCTGCCGTCACCCTCCAGACCTCCTTTGCTTCCGCTGCCAGCTGACAGCAGATCCGGCCGGTTAATTCCCGGTATTCCCGCTCAAAAGGGTCAATGGGGACGATCCCGTATCCGATTTCATCTGTGATCAGGATCCGGTCCGGACATGCCTGGATCAGGTCTCTGGCCATTCCAGCTTCCAGCTCTGCTGCCCTCTCTCCTGCCTCCAGCCTGCGGCGGATCATCTGATGAAGATTGCAGGTATATCTTCCATGTACGAATTCCTCCCAGGAAACCAGCTTTCCGTCCAGAAAATCACTGACATCCAGTTTCTCCTTCCCCGGTTCTGCCATCTGACTCTCCATCTGTTCACAGAATGCCGGAAACTGCCGGCAGGCAAATGCCCGTTTTCCCTGGTGTATTCCACCGATTACGAATCTGATCACCTCCACCTCCTTCAGCCGGCCTGACCTGCCATCCATCTGGCACATACCATCAAAGCCGCCAAAGCCGTCAATTCAAATACCTGCAGAAACCACCCGGCCAGATCGCCGGTGATCCCGCCAAATTCTTTCTTTGACATATGCCAGTAATACCAGAATACCGCACCGCCTGTACCAAACACCGCCGCTGCCGGCAGCCATCCTGTAAGAACAAGCAGCACAAACAGTACAGCCATCCAGAGAAGCAGCACGATCCTGGTCACCTGCTTGTGGGCCCCATCGGAAAAGGTGTGAACCAGCCCGCTGTTCTTCGCACACCGGAAGCTGGCAACAGAAAAGCCGCTGAACGCCCGCTCCAGGGAAAACACCAGGCAGAATGCTGCTACCATCCGCTCCTGCCCCATCTGCCTTCCATCCATAAAAAGCTGGACCAGGCAGGCTGCATAAAGCATAAAATAAACACAGGCTCCGATGATGGCAAATGCACCGGTATGGGGATCCTTTAAGATCTCCAGCTTTTTCTCCTTATCACCATAAGAACTTCTTGCGTCCAACGTGTCCAGAAAGCCATCCAGATGGATGCCTCCCGTCACCAGAACTGGAATGCAGACTCCCAGCAGTCCGGCTGCCACGGGATGGAAGCCAAAGCTTCCAGAAACACAAAACCACAGCCACAGCAGACCGCCGCACACCAGCCCCACCACCGGAAACCAGCACATGGCATACCGCATCCTGGGCTTCGTCCACTCTACCAGCGGCACCGGTACCTTGGAATACATGGACACTGCAATTAATAATCCATATAGTACATTCATACTGTGATCTCCAAACAAATAATCCAGCAAAGCAAAAGCCCAAGAAGCTCTGCCGCTGCCATCAGCCTGCCAGCCCTTCGGATATCCTCTGCCTCTATGGGCCGGTCATCATCACCGATATAAGGCTTCTTGTGAAGCTGTCCGAAATACCAGGCATCCCCTGCCAGGCGGACATGCAGCGCTCCTGCACAGGCCGCTTCCCCATGGGCCGAATTAGGACTTGCATGATTCCTCCGGTCCCTCCGGTAAATGCACCAGGCATTTTTCCCGTCATAGGCCGGATCCAGCATCCCTAAGATCCAGGCGGCTGCCGTAAGCAGGCATCCTGTGATCCTGGCCGGAAGAAAATTGCACAGATCATCCAGCCTGGCGGCTGCCCGGCCGAAAAGCAGGTACTTCTCATTTTTATAGCCCACCATGGAATCCATGGTATTCACCGCTTTATAAAAGAATCCGCCCAGGATTCCAAACAATGCCATAAAAAGCAGCGGTGCAATCACACCGTCCGACGTATTCTCCGCCACCGTTTCTACCGCCGCTCTGGTAATGCCAGCCTCATCCAGACGCTCCGTATCCCGTCCTACGATCATGGACACACATCGCCTGGCCTGCTCCCGGTCAGACACCTCCAGTGCCTTTCTCACCTTTCCGCTCTCCTGATACAGACTTTTCGCTGCCAGAAGCTGAAAGCTCCAAAATGCAGTCAGACACCAGGTAATGGAGCCCTGTCCCTTCTCCAGCCGGGAAACCGCCAGCAGAATCAATCCAGGAACCGCCATGGAACAAAAGATTACTATCAATACCAACAGATATCCGCTGCTCTTCTCCCTGCCGGGACGCAGCCTGCGAAGCCAGCTCTCAGTACGAGAGATCAGCTTCCCGATCAGAATAACCGGGTGAACCAGGACAGAAGGCTCACCAAAAATCCAGTCTAATAAGACACCGGCAGTCAATGCGCTCAGTCGAAACATGACGCCCCTCCTGTTCCTTTTAAATCATCCTTTATCATAACATAGATTATTAAGATATTCTACAGACTTTTTATGATCATCTGGAAAAGACACAGACGGCTTGCCATTTCCCTGCAAATTTGATAAAATAACTGCAGCATTAACGAAACGAATGAAAATGCAAAAGGAGAAAACTGTCTTATGGAAAATGTTACCATTTTTGACCACCCGCTGATCCAGCACAAAATATCTCTTCTCCGTGACAAGAAGACCGGCACCAGCGAATTCCGGTCCCTGATCGAGGAGATTGCCATGCTGATGGGCTATGAAGCGCTCCGTGACCTTCCTTTAGAGGATGTAGAGGTAGAAACTCCCATTGAAACCTGCATGACCCCTATGATCGCCGGAAAGAAGCTGGCAGTTGTTCCCATCCTGCGGGCAGGCCTTGGCATGGTGAACGGCATCCTGGCCCTGGTTCCAAGCGCCAAGGTAGGCCATATCGGTCTGTACCGGGATGAGGCGACCCATGAGCCTCACGAATATTACTGCAAGCTTCCGTCTCCCATCGAGCAGCGTACCATCGTGGTTACTGACCCGATGCTGGCCACCGGCGGCTCTGCTGTAGCAGCCGTAAACTTTATCAAGGAGCACGGCGGACGGAATATCAAGTTTATGTCCATTATCGCTGCACCAGAAGGCTTACAACGGCTTCATGAGGCACATCCGGACATCCAGATCTATGTGGGACATTTAGACCGCTGCCTGAATCAGGACGCTTACATCTGCCCGGGACTTGGGGATGCCGGCGACCGGATCTTTGGAACCAAATAGACCATTCCATACAAATCAGAAATGCCCGGAAATCAGCTTCACTTTCTGATTTCCGGGCATTTCCCAAAATCACATGTCTGTACAAACTAAACTTCTTCATCCAGAGAGGCACCATTGGTTTTGATCACACGCTGATACCAGCCAAAGGATTTCTTCCGGTACCGCTCCAGGGTGCCGCTTCCGTCATCGTTGCGGTCCACATAGATATAGCCATACCGCTTCTTCATCTCAGCGGTAGACGCACTTACCACATCGATACAGCCCCAGGAGGTGTAGCCCATCACCTCTACGCCGTCATGGATCGCCTCCCGCACCTGGAGCAGGTGCTGCCGCAGATAATCGATCCGGTAATCGTCCACCACCGTTTTTTCTCCATTTTCCAGAGTCACCAGCTGGTCTACGGCTCCCAGGCCATTTTCCACAATAAACAACGGAAGCTGATATCGGTCATACAGCTTGTTTAAGGTGTAGCGCAGGCCCTTGGGATCGATCTGCCAGCCCCATTCGGAGGCCTTTAGGTAAGGATTCTTGTAGCCTCTTGACAGATTTCCTCCGGTGCTTACCCCCAATTCTGTATGTACGGTAGCACAATTGCTGGAATAGTAGCTGAAGGAGATAAAATCTACGGTGTGCTTCAGCATCTCCTCATCTCCTGGCTCCATCTGGATCTGGATATGATGATCCTTAAAATATTGTTTCAGATAAGAAGGATATTTTCCTCTGGCATGGATATCGGCAAAGATCATCGTCTCCCGGTCCTTCAGCATGGTGGCAATGATATCATCCGGATCCGGCGTCAGCGGATAGGTGGTGATTCCCAGGATCATGCATCCGATCTTCGCCCCCGGCATCAGCTCATGTCCCAGCTTAACAGCCAGTGCGCTGGCTACCAGCTCATGGTGCATAGCCTGATACAGATCCTCCTCGGAAAGCTCTTCTGCCGGAGTCATAATGCCGCCGCTCATAAACGGCGCATGGAGCAGGGAATTGATCTCATTAAAGGTCAGCCAATATTTTACCTTGCTGCCATAGCGGGTAAAGATGGTCCGGCAGTACCGCTCAAAACATCCGATCAGCTTCCGGCTCCTCCAGCCATCATACTTTTTCGCCAGCCCAAGAGGCGTCTCATAGTGGGAAATCGTCACCAATGGCTGAATTCCATATTTCAGGCACTGGTCAAACACATTGTCGTAAAACTGAAGTCCCTTCTCATTGGGCTGCTCCTCATCGCCCTCCGGGAAAATCCGTGACCAGGCGATGGAGGTGCGGAATACCTTAAAGCCCATCTCGGCAAACAGCTTGATATCTTCCTTATACCGGTGATAAAAGTCAATGCCCTCCAGCTTCAGGTTATCCGGTGTGGGCGTCTCGGTTCTTGCTCCCTTAAGTCCCTTCGGCAGCACATCCTGCACAGACAGCCCTTTTCCGTCCTCATTGTACGCTCCCTCGCACTGGTTTGCCGCGACTGCGCCGCCCCAGAGGAAGTCCGCAGGAAATGTATTCATTCTGATACTCCCCTCTCAAATTTTTCGCTTATGTTTTCCACTTATCGTTACTGTTCACGTGCGTTCACAGTAACCACTTATCTTCTGCTTACCGCAGCTCCAGCAGCGCCTGTCCCGTCTTTACCTTGCCGGAAGCCACCGTATTTACATCCTTGAAATTAAAATGATTGGAAATGATCACCGGGGTAATCACATCGTACCCGGCCGCGATAATGGCATCCTTGTCAAATTCCAGGATCACATCACCTACTTTTACAGAATCACCAGATGCCTTCTTCACCGTAAAATGCTTTCCCTTTAAGTTTACTGTATCCAGACCCACATGGATCAGCACCTCGGCACCGTCGTCAGAAACCAGTCCAACTGCATGTCCTGTATCAAAAATGGTAGCAATGGTTCCGTTAATCGGTGATACCACCACGCCTTTGGAAGGCTGAATGGCGGCGCCTCTTCCTAAGATCTCCTCGGCAAAGGTGGGGTCGTTGACCTGGGATAAGGGCACTACGGTTCCCTCCAATGGTGCTGCTATGCAAACGGTCTTGCCGCTCTTTTCTCCGCCGCTTTTTTCACACGCTTCCTTTAAAGCGCCGGCAGCACTGCCAGCTTCTGCCGCATTGCCTTCCTTCTTTGCCGGAGCTTCCGGGGATGCGCCAGCTCCATCGGATTCTGTCTCATCATCAGCCGGATCCTTATACAGGATAAAGGATACCACGAATGCAACCACAACGCTGACTACTGCACCAATGCAGGCAAAGTAAAAATCTGTCAGTCCGTCTCCGCCCAGATAGCTTGGCAGCGTTAAGAAGCCTGGTGAACCGCCGGAATAGTTCTTTACATGCAGGATTCCCATGAGGAAGCCGCCTACACCGCCTCCTGCCATAGCCGCATACAGCGGAGTTTTAAACCGGATGTTCACACCATACAGCGCCGGCTCGGTGATGCCGCAAACCGCGGTGATGCCGGTAGAGGAAGCCAGCTGCTTAATCTCTGATTTCTTACTCTTAACTGCTACTGCCAGAGCAGCTCCGCCCTGGGCCACATTGGAGCCCAGCATACCTGGGTAGATCAGCGTATCGTATCCGATGGTCATACGGTTGTTGATTCCGATTGGAACCAGTCCGTAATGAGTACCGGTCATAACCAGCAGAGGGGTCAGCCCGCCTACCAGAGCCGGAACCAGCCAGCTGCAGTAATGATTCAGGCCATGGACACCAGATGCTACCAGGTTGCTGATAATGGTTCCCAGCGGTCCGATGACTACCAGACCTACAATGCCTGTTACAAGAGCGGTGATCAGCGGCTTCGTGAAAAACTTCACAGCCTTCGGTGATACCTTATCTGCCACAGGCTCCACATAAGACATAAACCATACGATCAGAATGATCGGCAGCACCGATGAAGAATAGCTTGCATTGGTAATGGGCAGCAGGAAGATGCGGATTGCTTCTCCGCTTTCTTTCGAGGCTGCTACCATGCTGACGAAATCAGGATGAAGCAGGATACCGCCCAGCATCATTGCTAGATATGGGTTGCACTTAAACTTCTTTGCAGCAGAGCTTGCCAGAAGGATCGGCAGGAAATAAAAGGCTGCATCTGCCATAAAGGACAGCACCCGGTAGGTGTAGCCGCTCTTATCTGCCAGGTTAAATGCCACCAGTAGCGCCAGAATGGCTTTGATCATACCTGCTGCCGTGATGGCGGGCAGGATCGGTGTGAAGATGCCGGACAGAGTATCCACCAGCTTCTCTGCCAGCTTCCGGTCATCCTTCTTTTCCTGTTCAGAGACGCCGGAGCTCTCCTTTAAGCTGCACATTTCCGTCAATGGACGGTACACATTCGCCACATCGCTTCCGATGATGACCTGATACTGTCCTCCCTTGCTGACCACGCCCATTACGCCGTTCATCTTCTTTAAGGCGTCGGTCTGGGCCTTCCCTTCATCCTTTAGGTTAAACCGAAGCCTTGTGGCACAGTGAGTCAGCCCGGAAATATTTCCCGGACCGCCTACCTTCTCCAGGATTTGTTTCGCCAATTCCTGATAATTCATTTGTAAATCCCCTTTCTTTTTCATTTATTACCGTATTGGTTCTGGCTTTTTTCGGCAAGGAAAGAGTATCACAACAGTATGGAAAAAGCTGATTGGTTCATTGTTCCAAAATTCCTTTGAAAAAAACCTGCTTTTTGAAACAATGGTCCAGCTTCCCGGAATGTGGGCTGCGAATCGTAATTCCTTCTTCCAATTTCCGGTTATTTCTCACTTGACATGATATGGCTTTCTCTTTATATTGGATATCAAGAACGTTCTGTTCTTATGATAACCAGGAAACCAACGATTTTATTTTGAAAAATATGGAGGATCATACATGAAGAAACGCAATCACGTACGTCTGCTGCCATTCCTTCTGTCCGCTGTTTTGTTAAGCGGATGTGCCGCTCCAGGCAGCAGCCTGAAAGCAGCGGACAGCTCTGCCCAGAAAACAGAGAGCAATTCCCCTCAGGCAGCACAGCCTGCAGCATCTCCAAAGGCAAAGGAGCTTTCATCGCTGCTTATTTTTGAAGCACAGGATCTGAATGGAAATACCGTTTCATCTGCTGTTTTTTCAGAATCAAAGCTTACGATGGTCAATGTATGGGCGACCTACTGCAACCCATGCTTAAGCGAGATGCCGGACCTTGGCCAGCTGGCCGGTGAATACGATCCGGAAGAATTCCAGCTGATTGGAATCATCAGTGATGTGCAGGAAAACGGAGATCCGGATGCAGCAGCGCTGGCAGCAGATTTAGTGGAACGGACCGGCGCGGACTATCCTCATCTGCTTTTAAATCAATCGCTGTACGATGCACTTCTTACTGACGTAACGGCTGTGCCAACTACCTTTTTTATCAATAACAGCGGAAAAATCGTAGACACTGTGGTAGGTTCTATGGAGAAATCGGCATGGGAGGAACGAATCAATGAGCTTTTGGAAGAACCGTAACCAATACTCATGGCTGTGGGGAACGATCGCCGGACTCTTGTTCCTTGGCATCGGCGCTTCCCAGGGTCAGCTTACTGTGATCTGGAAAAAGGCAGTGATGATCTGCCTGGAATGCATTGGAATCGGGTGAAAAGATGAAACGAATACGTCTGACCGTACAAATATTGTTTACGATTCTCACAAATGGATATACATATGGTTTTTTACACGGAAAAATCTATCAGGGCAAGCTGAAATATGCCTGCCTTCCAGGATTAAATTGCTATTCCTGTCCCGGCGCCATTGCCTCCTGCCCCATTGGAGCGCTTCAGGCCTTATTAAACCAGCAGACCGTCAGGATCCCTTTTGGCGTACTGGGATTCCTCTTTCTGTTCGGCAGCCTTTTGGGGCGGTTTGTCTGCGGATGGCTGTGCCCCTTTGGGCTGGTGCAGGATCTGCTGTACCGGATTCCTGTTTTGAAAAAAAGAAAGCGCTTGCCCTTCCATGAGATTCTGAAGTACGGGAAATACATGGTCCTCCTTCTGCTGGTATGCATCGGCTCCCTGTTTTTATTCGGCGGCTTTGCAAAGGTGCCTGCTTTCTGCAAATATTTATGTCCCTCCGGCACCCTGCTGGGTGCACTGCCGCTGATCAGTACCAATCAACTGCTTCGCAGCCAGCTTGGAGCCCTGTTTTTCTGGAAGCTTGGCCTGCTCCTTTTGATCTTACTTCTCTCGGTAAAGATCTTCCGACCCTTCTGCCAGTACTTATGTCCCTTAGGGGCTGTTTACGGCTGGTTTAACCGCTTCAGCCTTGTGCAGATCCATTGGGAGAAGGAACGCTGCATTTCCTGCGCCGCCTGTGAAAAGGCGTGTCCCCTGGCACTTTCCGTGACTGAAATATCCTGTTCACCGGAATGTATCCGCTGTGGAAAATGCATCCAGTCCTGCCCGAAAAACTGCCTGCATTTTTCGAAAGATAAGCAGGCTTAGCCGGATTTCCCTTACTCTGGCCCTCCATCCTCTTTTGGTAGCTCTCTCAGATTCCAGTAATCCACGGTGGTTCTGAGCGATTCGTGGCATACCATCTCCAGAGATGACTGTACATGGCTCTCATAATGCTGGGCCAGATACATGGAAAAGAAAATATCCAGCACGTAGGTGGTTGCCGTAAACGAGGTGACCACCTTTAAGCTTAACAGGGAATCCCGGGATGGGATCTCCACGATCTCATCGCACCATTTCTGGATCTCATCGTGATGCCGCCCCACGATTCCCACCACATAGGTATCGGTAGTCAGCTTCAGATAACGGGCCACATCTGTCATGGACCGGTTGGCTCCGGTAAAGGTGATCACAAAGGAAACGGATTTTTTCTTCTTTGCCGCTGACAGATAGTGGGCGTTTACCGATTCATGGGCATCACACTCCATCCCCAGCGTGGCAAATTTAAAGGCTGCTGACTGAGCCAGGATAAAGCTGATGCCGCTTCCATAAATATCAATCCTGGCTGCCGCCTTGATCCGGTTGAAAATGCGGATCATCACATTTTTATCCATACACATCCTGGTGTCCGTGATCGCCTTATCATATAGCTTAGGCAGCGTATCCAGAATGTCTTGGTAGCTGCTTTTTTCTGTGATCGGCTCCTTGTTTAACAGCTGATTTACCCGGATATTCTCCACCATCTCCGAGACCAGCTGGAACTTCAGCTCCTGATAGCCCTCCACGCCTACCTTTTTGCACAGACGGACTACAGTGGCCTTGCTGGTGAAGGAGGCCTTCGCCAGCTCCTCTGAGGACATCTTCTGAATATTCTCCATACTATCCAAAATATATTTCGCTACTGCCTGCTCCTGGTGGGTAAATCCTTCCATGGATTTCAGCCGTTCTAAAATCATACTCTTCCCTCCTCCTTCATCCGGTCCTCCAGACGGCTTTCCGCGGACAGAGGGGCAGAAACGGCATCACCGTTCTTTACTGCAACCGGAATACCGTATACCACCTCCGTCACCTTGTCTGCCTGCTGGGCCATCCAGCAGTTGATCTGGCCCAGAAGCCGGATGTATTCGTTGGTTTCCGGCCCATAATCCATGCCGTCTGAAAAGACTTCATTGGTCACCACCACCAGAAGCTCACACTGGGACTGTACATGCAGGATCCCCTTTTTTATCCGCTGCAGCGCAGAGGAAAGGGGCAGCACACCTGGTTGTGGTCCCGGTTGTGCTTCCTCCCCCGCGCCAAATAGCTCATTGGCAGCCAGATTGGACATGCATTCCAGCAGCACGGCACATTCCGTTCTGCTTTTGTCTGCCGCCGGAGCAGAATCCCGTTTGCACTCCTGGTCCAGATCCTGGCCAAAATCGTTCCCTTTATCCAGACCGATCTTTGCCAGCCCTCTGGGACACTCGATGGTCTCAAAGCCCTTGCCGGCGCGCAGCCTCCGGTGCCGCTCCACCTTCCGCCTCCCCTCAGCTCCGTAAACCTCCATGGTGGCGAGATAGAACCGCCTTGCGGCTCCCGATTCCATAATCAGCCCCTCTGCATATTCTGATTTTCCGCTTCCGCTGCCTCCGGTTACCAGATGAAACATGTTAAAACTCCTCCAGCTCCTCCAAAAACTCTTTAAACTCCTTCTTGGCCTCCTCGATCAGCGCTGTGTCATAGGAATCCAGCGCTTTTTCATATTTATGGAGAGCCGCCTCAATATACAGCCGCTTCTCTCCCAGGCTCTCTTCATAGATCCGCTCTCCCCGAAGAAGCAGATACTTGTTCTCCTCCCGGTCTCTTGGGTGGATCTTCAGATAAGATAAGGTTTCAAACCGCTCCCTGATCTCCTCCTCCGTCATGTCCACATCACGTCCCTGGAATACCTGCTTCGTCACCTGATTGGTGGACAGCACCTTAACCTCCACCTCCAGGATGGAATTAATATCGTAAGTATAGGTCACATCTACCGCCTCATCCCCCGCCTTTCCCGAGGGAACCTCAATCAAAATCTCCCCCAGGGACAGATTATTGGCCGCAAACCGGCTTTCTCCCTGAAGTACATTGATGCGGAGCTTTGTCTGATTGTCATGGGCCGTATACAGCCGCTCCGTCCGGCTGGTGGGGATCACCGTATTCCGGTCGATGATAGGGCAGAATACGCCCCGCTCAAAGTATCCCTTCTCCCATTCCCGGACCACTTCCGTTCCCAGGGTAAAGGGGCATACATCCGTCAGGATCACCTCCTTAATGGCCTCCTTCCGCTCCTTCATGGCTGCCTGGATGGCAGCTCCCAGGGCAACTGCCTCATCTGGGTTCACATTGGTGTCCGGCAGCGTCTTAAACAGCTTGCTGACAAACCGGCGGATCACCGGACTCTTGGTGGCTCCTCCCACCAGCACCACCTTATCAATATCCGACAGCCGGATATGGGCATCGGACAGGCTGCGCTTGATGGGCTGACGGATCCGCTCCAAAAGCTCCCTGCAGGCATCCTCATATTTGGAAAGCTCCACCTCCATGGTAAACTGCTCTTCTCCGATCTTACAGCTCATGGAGGAGGTTCGCCCATTGGAAAATCCGATCTTGCAGCCTTCTGCCTGCTTGTGGATATGGCGCATGGTCTTCTCATCCAGAGTCAGCTTGTCAAACTGAGGATATTTTTCGAAAAACAGATCTTCAAGAACCGCCGTAAAATCCTCGCCGCCCAGGAAATTATCTCCTGCCACAGCCCGGACCTCCAGGATCGTGTCAAACAGCTCCAGAATGGACACATCGAAGGTTCCTCCGCCTAAGTCAAACACCAGGAACCGGGCCCGTTTCTGGCTTTGGTACAGTCCATAGGCGATGGCCGCCGCCGTAGGCTCACTGATGATCCGCTCCACCTTAAGACCAGCCAGCTCTCCTGCCTTCTTCGTGGCACGCCGCCTGGCATCATTAAAGTAAGCCGGCACGCTGATGACCGCCTCCGTCACCGCCTCCCCCAGGTAATTTTCTGCATCCTCCTTCAGCGCGCGAAGCACAAAGGAGGATAGCTCCTCTGCTGTAAAGGTCTTGTGGAGCAGGTTAAATTTCCTCTGGCTTCCCATATCCCGTTTAAATACGCTGGCTGCACTTTGGGGGTACAGAAGTCCCCGCTCCAGGGCAGAATCTCCCACATAGATCTGCTCCTCCTCATTCATGCTGACCACAGAGGGAGTCAGCCGCTTTCCCAGCCGGTTTGGGATGATCTTCGGGCCCTCCTCTGTAAAATAAGCCGCCAGGCTGTTTGTCGTTCCTAAATCAATTCCTATTATCATTGTATCCTCGTTCCTTTATGTATCTATCATAATTTTCTATCATAGCCTTCGCCGAACCGCCGGAACACGAAACGCATTGGAAATATAGCTCTCCTTACCTTGCGTTTAAAAACTCCAGCCCGCAGGACGCCTCCCTGCATTCCGGATTCAGCTTCAGCGTCATCTGAAACTTTTCTGCTGCCTGCTCTTTATCTCCCTGGAATTCATCCAGGTAAGCCAGGTACAAAAAGCTTTCAAAACAGCCCTTAAACCGGCAGCTCTTGCACTTTTGAATCTGATCCATCTCCGTGAAGAACTGACGTGCCTTTTCCATATCCCCAAGGCACAGGTACAGCCATCCGAAGGTTGCTTTTCTGGCAGGCGCATAAGCCGTAAACGCCAGGTAATCCGCCTCATTCCGACCAGATTCATGGAAGTCATCCAGCGCTGACTGTGCCTGCTCCTTCGCCTCCTGGAACCGCCCCATCATGTAGTATGCCCTGGCCAGGAACCGTTTATAATCAAACCGCTCATACCGGTCCTCTTCAATGGAAGCCGCCTCCTGGTAGCATTCCGCTGCCTTCTCAAAATCCCGCAGTTCCTCTAAGTAAAGGTCGCCAAGGCCGCTGAGTCTTGCCGCCTTCTGGGAGTCATCAGCCAGCCGGATCCCTTCCTCATAGCAGCAGATGCATTTTTCCAGATCGCCCTGCTTCAGCCATACATCACCGATATCCTTATAATGGTTCGTCCTGGACTTGGTATGCTCATATGCTGCCAGCGCCTCCTTAAACCGTCCCAGATCGTAATACAGATCGCCGATTTCTTCCCAGAAGTAAGCATGCTCCGGCGCTGCCTCCAGTCCCTTTTGGTAGCATTCGATGGCCTTTTCCTTTTGGCCCAAAGCCTTATAGCAGTCTGCCAGATTCCGGTAAGGCAGTCTCTCCTTCCGGTCACCTAACAGTTCAAGAGCCTTCTCGCAGCATTCTATGGCCTTATCATACTGCTTTAAATACTTGTAGCTGCACGCCATATTGTTCCACACCACCCACTTCTCCGGTGAGTATTCCAGCGCTTTTTTATAGTCCTGGATCGCATGCTCCTGATCCATGGCTTCATCATAGATCAGGCCGCGGCACACCAGATAATAGCAGTTTTCCTTCACCGCAAGCTGCTGGTTGATATAGTAGAGAGCCTTTTCAAGGTCCTCCTGACCTCCGAAATCCACATACCGGTCCTTATGGTAATCCGACAGCTTTTCAAATGCATCCCGGTAGCCCCCTTCCTGAAGCTCCAGCACCTTCCTGTACTGTCCGGCTGCCTCATCCTTCCGGTTCAGCTCCTCCAGACACAGACCCTTACTGTAATGAATGCCCGGCCGTTTCCCGTAGTCCGGCTCCGCTGCATCGTACTCGGCAAGAGCCTCCTCATACCGCTTCATCTCCAGGTATACATCACCGCGGATCAGACGGTACTGAAGGCGCTCTGGATTCTCTTGAATGGCCTGTGCAAGACAGGCTAAGGAGGAATCAAATTCATCATCATCCCACCACAAAAGCCCTTTCTCATAAGCCACCTCGGACAGGTCCTCAATATCACAGCCTTCACGGCTGCTTTCCTTGGCAAGAGCCTTCGTAATCTCCTCTAAAAGCTTTCGCGCAGTATCTCTATCCTCCCGGCTTTCTGCCAGATTCCGCAGGATCTTTGCCTCAAAAAGCTTCATTTTCAGAGAAAATTCCACGTTATTTTCCTTGGCCCGCTCGATTACGCCCTTAGCATCCTTATACTGGTCATAGAAGAAAAATACCTCCGCCGCCAGCAGATACGGTTTATAATAACCTGGATAAATATTGATCGCCCGGTAGTAATCATCCACCACCTGCTGCCCCTTCCTAAGGTGATAGCAGGCCTCCTGCCGGGTCAGGTAAGCCGGATAATACTGCTCACTCTCCTGGAGGATCTGGTCACAGACATCAATGGATTTTTCATACTGCTTGGTCCACTGAAGGATATTGGCCAGATACTGCATGTATTCCAGTCGTTCCCTGACGCTGCCGGCTGCCTCGATGCCCTCCTTTAAGACGCTTTCCGCTTCTTCCTGCCGCTCCAGGGAATAATAACAGCCGCTTAAAAGATAACAGGCGCTGCCGTGCCGTGACATCCGCTTTCTGGTCTCCTCTGTTCCATCATCCGTCAGCTCCCTTAAAAGCTCCAGCCAGCGCTGCAGATGAGGAAGTGCCTCCTCCTGCTTATCCATCTGATATAAGACACGCCCATACAGGTTATGGTACATATACTCCTGCTCCGGTCCAGGTTCATAGCCCGCCAGAAGCTTGTCCGCCTCCTTTAGGCGCTCATTCTGGAACAGACACCAGCCCAGCTTCATCACCAGCTCTCCTTCTGGCAGGCGCGGATCCTCTTCCCCCTGCTCCAGCTTGCTGGAAAACTCCTGGATCAGGGCATCGTTAGCCTTGCGCACCAGCTCCTCCACTGCCTCATCCCGGTTGTCTGTCTCTAAAAGCTCCAGCATCCGCTCCCTTGCCTGATCGTAATCCTGAATCTCCATCAGATAGCGGGCCACGCCGAATTTTGCGGAATAATGGCTGGGGTTTTCCTTTAAGATCCGGTTCCACAGCTCATAAGCCTGCTCCTTTTCCCCGGCTCTCCATTTTGCTTCTCCTGCAAAATAGACGATGTAATTGTCGTCAGGGTACTGCTCCAGCAGCCGGTTGGCCAGCGCCGATGCCTTCTTTTCATCCCCCTGTTCGTAGTACAGCCGGATACGCTCCACATCCTCATAAGGGTGATAGAGCTCAAATGCCTCCAGATCATTTAATGCCTGCAGACACCCTTCCGTTTCTCCCCGGTCGATCCGCTGCTTTACCCCAAGATATCCGTTAATATAGGCATCCCCATCAACACTCTCCTCATCCAGTCCCCGGTACTCAAAATATTCATAGGGAATAAAGGTCTCATTTGCTATATAATAGGTCACATAATTCAAAAAATCTGCGGGAAAATGCTGCTTTAATTCCTCCAGATCTGCCAGGATCTCCAGCCGTTCATTCATCAGCTTCCAGACCGTATGAGGCAGACGGATATGATTCATCAGATACGCCAAAAACCGCTCCCTTGCCTCCAGCGCCGTATCTAATTCCTGGCACACCGGGTCAGACAATATCTCCTCCCAACGTGCCGGATCTGCCCGGATTAACAGGTTTTGATACAGCCTATCCACCCGCTCCAGCCACAGATCGATCTCGCTTTTCGGTCCTTCCTCTCCTTCTTCTGATTCCTTTTCCTCCGGCTGTCCCGCCAGATGAACTGCCTCCTCATAGGCCTGGCGCAGACGCTTAAACCCTTCCGGATCATCCTCCGGGTTTGCGGATTTTAACAGCCTCATATACGCCATTTTAATCTCCGCTTCATCCTTTGTTTCCGGTATTCCAAGAATATGAAAGATTAATTCTTTTTCCATAATCCTACCCTCTCCTTACTCACATATCATCCTGCTTCTGCTTAAAACTTCCTTCATCCATTTCGAGAATCCATTTCACTCCAGGGGATGATATTCTTCAATCTGGATCTCTGAAAATGTACTCATTTTGTGATACACGGCAGCCGCCATATCCAGCAGCGGCAGCAGCGCCACAGCCCCGGTTCCTTCTCCCAGACACATGTTTCCATGGATGATCGGAGTCAATCCAAGCTCCTTTAAAACCAGCCCTCCTGCCGGCTCTGCCGACACATGGGAGGCCAGCATATACTCCCTGGCTGCCGGGCAGATCGCTGCCGCCGCAAGCGCCCCTGCAGAGGAGATCAGGCCATCGATCACCACCGGGATCCGGTAATATGCCCCGCCTAAAAATACTCCGGCAAGCCCCGCCAGATCCAGGCCGCCCACCTTGGCCAGCACATCAATCCCATCAGCCGGATCCGGGTTCCACTTCTGGATCCCCTTGTGAATCGCCTGTATCTTTCTGCTTAAACCTTCCGAGCTTAATCCGGCACCTCTTCCCGTCACCAGTTCCGGTTCAATGCCCAGAAGAACGGAGATAACCGCGCTGCTTGTGGTAGTATTTCCAATCCCCATCTCCCCCGTTGCAATGATCTGGTATCCCCGTTCCTTCAAATGTCCTGCCAGGCGGATTCCGCTTTCCACTGCCCTCACCGCCGTTTCATAGTCCATGGCCGGTTCCCTGGTAAAATTCCGTGTGCCTGCCATCTGACGCTGATTCCAGATGGGGTACCGGATCTGACCGTCTGCAGCTTCTTTTTCCCTGCCGTTGGTCATCCTCCCAGCTTCGGAATCAATCAAGACCAGACGGTCATTATTTTCCACAAATTCCCCATATCCGGAAAGCTCCCGGCATACCCCCATATCCACGGGAAATACCCAGGCACCTGCCTGCTCCGCCATAATGCAGACACAGCTGTCTCCAATGGAAAAATTCTCTGTTACCACTGCCGTTACATCCTGGCCGGTCTGGGTAACGCCTTCCTCCACGACCCCATTGTCCCCGCAAAAAATCGTCACCGCTTTCTTCTCCAGAGAAATCCGGCTGCTGCCTGTGATCCCGGCAATCCGGATCAAAGCCTCCTCCAAAAGCCCCAGGCTCTTTAAGGGCTTCGCCACGCTGTCCCACCTCTGCTCCGCCTGCTTCATCGCGGCCTGATCCAGACCGCTGATCTTCTTTATTGTCTCATCTAATGTTATCATATTCCTTCAGCCCCTTTTTATTCATTTATGTCCTTCTGTGCCGTCATGGTTCACGGTTTCCCAGTGAATGAACCTGGTATTCCCGGCATTGTTCCACAAACCGTCTGGGCAGCTCCGGAAAGGAGGGATAATACAGGTGAGGAAATCCAGCCAGGATCCGTCCCTCCTGGCGCATACAGAGCCATTTCCGGCTCCCGATCGGCTTTTTTGCCTCCATATAGCTGCCGCAGCAGCCAGAATCCCAGTAATGAAATTCATGGGCCCGGATCTGCTCTCCTTTCCGAAAATATATGCCATCCTCCTTTGCCCATAACGTCACATATCCAAAGCGCCCCAGCTTTCCGGTGCCGAAGCCACTTCCCGCTAAAGCCCCTGTCATGGGATAGACAGCTCCTGTTTCATCCTCCAGCCACTCCTGCAGATACAAAAATCCGCCGCACTCGCCTAATACAGGCATTCCATCTTGGGCCGCCTGCCGGATCGCTCTGCGCATATCGGTATTTTCGCCAAGCTGTCTGGCATACAGCTCCGGATAACCGCCGCCCAGCAGCAGCCCATCCACTCCTTTTGGAAGGCCGCTGTGATGAATGGGACTGAAAAACTCCAGCCTGGCGCCTGCCTGCTGCAGCAGCCTGAGATTATCCCGGTAATAGAAACAGAATGCTTCATCCCGGGCAACTCCGATGGTAACCTCTCTGCGCCCTTCCGGCTGCCGCGTCCGGCACAAGATACCAGATGCCTTATGGCCCTCCGTGATTCCATCCCCATCAGCTTTGATGTCTGCTTTTTCTGCTTTGTCTGTATCGGCATCCCTGCCTGCAGCGGTCTGATCCGGATTCAGCCCGGCGATCTTAAGCAGAAGCTCCATATCCACCGTTTCTTCCAGCTTCCGGGCAAACCGCTCCACCTGATCCTTCAGATCTGCGATCTCACCTGGAAGCTTAAGCCCCAGATGACGGCTTTCCAGGCAGAGCCAGTCCAGCTTTGGCACATACCCCACCACTGGAACGGAAAATCGTTTCTCCAGCATCTCTTTCAGCATAGGATACATCCCTGGGGAAACCCGATTTAATAAAATTCCGCAGATGCCATTGCCAGGTCTTTGTCTGGAACTTTCTTCTTTCAATGGCTCTGAGAAAAGCTTCCCATCTTCCGTCTGCTGCCCTTCCAACTCCGCCTTCTCCGCCGGGTCCTCCGGCCAAAACTCCAGAAAACCCTGCACGGCTGCTGCAATGGAAAGACTGGCTCCTCTTCCATCTACCACCAGAATCACCGGACATTCCAGCCACCTGGCTGTTTCCCAGCTGCTGGTCCGGCTGGTCACTCCGCCCAGCCCGTCAAAATATCCCATAACACCCTCAATCACAGCGACCCTGGCTTCCCGGCAGCCCCAGAGGAAGCTTTCCCTCATCAGCTCTCTGTTCTGAAAAAATCCATCCAGATTTCCGCTTTCCACCCCAAGGATCTCCCGATGAAACATAGGATCGATATAATCCGGCCCGCATTTAAAAGCTGCCGGATCCAGCCCCCGCCGTTTCAACACCTCCAGCAATCCGCAGGTAATCACCGTTTTCCCGCTTCCGCTGGAGGTTGCTGCCAGTAATATTCTAGGAATCTGTTTCCAATCCATCCTGTCCATTTCTCCTGATTATTCCTCACTGTTTCTCAATATTTTTTGAAATTACTTTTAATATTTTCCTACATCATGATCTGGCTTCCAGGTTCTTTTCCCTGCAGGGTAACCACATAGATCGGATTCTGAGCCTTCTGCAGATGATACCTTCCGGCCCGCTCCATCCGTGACACAGCCACCTGAACGATCTCGTATTCTAAACATTCCAATTCCCGGATCAGTTCCATACATTCCGTCAGCGTTTCTATGGTCACCGTGTTGATCACGATCCTGGCCTTCGGGTTCTTCTCCAGGACTGACTGTATGATTGCCCGCAGCCCCCCGCCGGAGCCGCCGATAAATACATGGCTGGGCGGCGGAAGCGGTTTTAGGACTTCCGGTGCCTTTCCTTCTACCAGATGAAAATTGCAAAATCCAGGAGCCAGCCTTTCCTGATTCTGCCGGATCAGCCGAATCCCTTCCGGTTCTTTTTCAATGGCATAAACAGCGCTGTCCGTCCCGGCTCCCATCTGTCCCAGAAGAACGGCCGCTTCCACTGCTACCGAGCCAGTCCCGGCTCCTACATCCCAGAAAATGGCTCCCCGGGTCAGCTCCAGCTTTGATAACGAAACAGCTCTCACCTCGCTTTTTGTCATGGGAAGGCTGCCTCTGATAAATACACAATCCCGCATGTTCCATTCTCTCCTTTACCATATTTCCATATTTCCATAACATTTCATAACGATCCTGTGGGATGCAACCATTCTGATCCCTTCACGGCTGCCTGCTCTTGCTGCAGCCGCTGGTCCAACATCTCGTCCCCCTCTTTTGAGTATATCATAGAATGAGCCATTTCTGTTAATTCTAATAAAATTTATCAAATCATTAAAATTGGAAACATATTTTCCAATTTTGTGCTATACTGGTAACGATGCTGGAAAATCAGCAAGTTAGAAAGGAAGATAGAAGATGGAACTTATTGGAAGAAACGACCCTTGTTGGTGCGGAAGCGGTCAGAAATATAAAAAATGTCACCTGGAATTTGATGAAAAGATCGAATCCTACCGAAGAAAAGGCTGTATCGTGCCCTCCCATAAAATTATAAAGACACCGGCCCAGATCCAGGCGATCCGCCAGAGTGCGAAGATCAACATCGCCGTTCTGGATTATGTTGCCGCCCACATCAAGGAAGGCATCACCACAGAGCAAATCGATCAGTGGGTCTATGATCAGACCACCCAGGCAGGAGGAATTCCGGCTCCTTTGAATTTTGAGGGGTTTCCAAACAGTGTCTGCACCTCCATCAACGACCAGGTATGCCACGGCATCCCCTCTCCTGACGATGTATTAAAGGACGGCGATATCATCAATGTTGATGTTTCCACCATCTACCACGGTTACTTCTCCGATTCCTCCCGCATGTTCTGCATCGGAAACGTATCGGAGGAAAAGAAACGCCTGGTTCAAGTTACAAAGGAATGTGTGGAGTTAGGCTTAGAGCAGGTAAAGCCATGGGGCTTCTTAGGAGATATGGCTCAGGCTGTCAATGACCATGCTGTCAAAAATGGTTATTCCGTCGTCCGCGAGATCGGCGGCCACGGCGTGGGCCTGGAATTCCATGAGGATCCGTGGGTGGGATATATTGCAAAAAGAGGAACTGAGATGCTTCTGGTTCCAGGCATGATCTTCACCATCGAACCTATGATCAATATGGGAACCCATGAGATCTTTGTAGATGATGCAAACGGCTGGACCGTGTATACGGAAGATCGAAAGCCATCCGCCCAGTGGGAAATCCAGGTACTGGTGACAGAAACGGGACATGAAGTGCTGGCTTATTAATCAGGCAGACCAGAATACGCCGCAGCTATCCTTTTTGTGGATGCGCGGCGTATTAGCGAATATGATATTATTATTTCTTTTTTCTGGTATTTAGAAAATCGCATTTTATTTTGTAGTTGACTAAATTATATTTTTTGTAGTCGTATCGAATCGGTATTCTTTTCAAGTATTCACTATCTTGAATGACAAAGAGAGAGGCATCACACAAGTTCGTATGGAATCCATATATTGTCCTGAATTTTACTTGCAAGACTGCCATTTATTTCTCCCGGAACTTTAAGTGTCGAACCCGTTTGAATAACATTATCTACAAAAATACAATCCCTGCCGTACAATATACCTAATTCTTCAAGTTCTATCCTATTAAGGCACCATGATATCCGTCCAGTCAGATACCTCACAGCGACCTTCCCCATTATACCCGACGGCCAGCATGGTGCCATCCGAACGCACCCCCACCGTATGGCCTTTTCCAGCTGACACTGCTACCAGATCCGTCCAGTCAGATACCTCCAGTTGACCATCTCCGTTTCCCCCGGCGGCCATCACTGTACCATCAGAACGCAGACCCAAGGCGAAACCGCTTCCGACAGCAACAGCCACGATATCCGTCCAATTGGTCACATTCCATTCACGACCTGTAAGCACAACCGTGCCATCGGAACGCAGACCCATTGCGATACCGGATCTGGCAGATATGGCTGTGATATCCGTCCAGTCGGACACATCAAACTGTTCCGACTCGTCCTTGCCTGCAACGATTACCGTGCCATCCGAATGCAATCCCAGGGTGCAGCTGCCCTCAGAACACACCGCCACAATATCGTTCCACTCATTGACATCACATGCTCCATCTTTATTGTATCCCGTGGCCACCACTGTACCGTCGGTGCGCAAGCCCACCGAATATAAGGCTCCTGCCGATATAGCGATGATATCTGTCCAGCCGCTTACATCACAGGCTTCGGCATTCCCCACGGCCACCACTGTGCCGTCAGCACACAACCCCAAGGTATGATTGCCCCCTGCCGATACCGCCACAATATCCGTCCAGCCGCTTACTTCACACTGACCGGCATGATTTTCCCCTGTAGCCATTACCGTGCCATCGGAACGCAGTGCAACTGTATGGTCTGCCCCAGCAGACATTACCTTCGCAGCCCGGGCAGCGGTTTCCCGATCTATCTTTGCCTGTTTCGTCACTTTAGGTTCGGATACTGTCTGTTCAGACGCGGCCTGCCTAAGTATACTCTGATTGTCTTCGTTCCCTGTCTTATCAGAATTCTGTGAGGAAACGGTCTGTTTGCTCTTCCGGCCTCCATCATCTGTCCCGCAGGATACCAGACAAAGCAACAGGCAAGCACTTAAAAAAATACAAATAATTCTGTAAATCTTTCGCATGAAGCATCCCCCCGCATCGTTTATTCCCAACAGAAAGCTTCTGTCGATAATCTTTAATTTCCATATCCGATAAATCCAGTAAAAACATAATAGGCTGTGTCATCTTGCAATAACCGTCCGTTCTGCAAGCCATTTCGTTACGGTTTCTAAGCTGACCTTTACAGCTTTTGCAATCTTGTCAACCGAAAGCCCCATATCAGAAAGCTCATATGTGGTTTCTCTGGCCTTCTTCATCTCGCCTTCCTTGATTCCTTCTTTGATCCCTTCTTTGATCCCTTCCATCTTGCTATCTTTCATCATTTCCTGAATTCCCAAGCACATATCGAAGCCTCCTTCCTGCGTCTGGTATTTCGGTGTTCTTATTTCCTGCAGTTCCGGCGAATGCGTCAGTTCACCCAACGCATTCAGCGCTGTCTCAGATACGTTGCGGAAATACTCCTGATTATGATCCATAAATTCCCTTAGCTTATCCTTATCCCTGGCGTATTTCTTAAATCCAAATACAGTCCTCAATTCGCTGGTGTAACTGCAGATTTCTTCGTCCGGCATCCGGCAGACGTCCAGAACATTCATGTTCAGCTGCACAGTGCCTGAAATATCTGATTCTCCTTGGAAAATATCTGACAGCCTGGACGGACCATCCCAGGGCTTCTCTCCCCAGTAAACAACCAGCGTCACACAGCGGATTATCTTGTCTGTCTTTAAGAATCTGCCCAGGTATTCTCCGACAGTAATATTTTCAGGTTTGTGCCTGCGCCCCTTCTCATCCTTCCATTCTGCCTCATGCCTATCTCTTATGATACGCATCTGACGGGCGTAATTGACAAAGTCAATTTCAAGCACCCGGAAGGGCATGGAATAATCTATTTCTGACTGGTTCTCCACTCCCAAAACGGCAAAGGTCCTGCCGTTTTTCACTCCCTTTACCACATCCCGGTACTGTACAAGTGATGTTCCGCCGCCATTTTCTGTGATCCTGAGATAAGCAGCTTCTTTGATGTCCTCATCTTCCAATTCATCCGGCGATACAGGCTCCTGTGTCAGCAGCGTCCGATTAAAAAGTTCGGCAAAGTTCTCATTTTTCGTTTTAAACAAAAGTGTGGTGACCGTGTCTTTTTTCGTACCCTGTCCAGCAACTTTTCCATCACCTTTTGGCAACCTCTTTTCAAACATCTTCTCTTTGTCCTTCACCTCCGCGCAAACACCTCCTTTGTAAAAGAATACTGCTTTCATTTATAATCCTATTCTAACATCGGCTCCGTCCCGTTGCAAGCAGATGGGCGGATTCGTTCAACAAAATCTTTCCGCAAAGGAGATCAGCTTGCAAGCTCCAAACACTGCCGACAGCAGCCAACAAGCACGCCGTACCGGAACCATAAATCCCATACGACGTGTTTTTATAAGTTTACAAAAATTTTTCATAGAACGGATTTGACTTTACCATAATCCTTTTTATGAACCAATATTTCATATTCATACATGAATTCAGAGGAAGCTCCCAGACTTCCCATCCGTCCCCGCAGCGTTCCCCGGCCTGACCACTGTGCCATTCGATTCCGCACCTTATATTTATATTTGATGTGATTTTTTTCCAGATTATTCCGCATTTCATTAAACTTTTTCAGATCATACCCGGAATATGCACATTCAGAATTAAAGATGGTAATCATATATACGCCTCCCTCCAAGCTTTGCTTCTCTAACTACTAATATAACACAGGGCACTCTTCTATACTTTACTTTTCCCTTAATATTCCGGTTCTTTTCTCTTTCCAGCTCAAAAGACAAAATAGCCGCCCTTTTGCCGTTGCCAATATTTACTCTTGATTCTCATAGTTTCCTTCTGTTATCATCAACTCCTTGTGTAAATATACTGCCATAAACACTGTGACAATGGCTGAAATCATATCTGCAATGGGTTGTGCATATAGGATTCCACTAATTCCCCAAATAGCCGGAAAAAGTGGTATATTCCCTGACAAATAAAGGCGAACAGGAATTTAATCGGCTCATGTATGAAATTTCCAACAAGCCAATTAATATCTTTTTAGATTTTAATGCTGTGATTGTAAACTTAGATAGTCTATCTCCCGAAAATCAAAAGACATGTATTGCAGACATTGAAAAAAATATACAAACCTTGAAATCGTATCTAGAAGAAAATCTTCGAGAAAAAGAAGATATGCCAGAGATTCCCCAAACAGGCATGGCAGTCTTGCGGCAGCAATTTGTTCTTGTGGAAGCAATCGAAAAATGGATTGCCTCAATCAAAAAAAGTTTCGATATGGGTTGATTTCAAGCAATAGCAGCACGGAAATCCATGATACGATTCCCGTGCTGCTACAGTGCGAAACACTTTATGGAGAGTCCGGAACGATCCAGGCCACGGAAAGCCGGCCAAACTCTCCATCCACAAGCTCTCCAGGAGTACCGGAAAAAATCCGCTCCTCCTTATAGGAAAGCCGCTCCCCAATCCAGATTCTGGCCTCCGACTGCCCCTGTTCCATCAGCCTCCGGCAAACTTCATGAAGCTTCTGCGGGCCATCCAGCAAAAGAAACCGATCTCTCCCATCTGCCAGATCCCAGCTCTCATGATCCTCCCTCCCATGAAGGCTTACCACCACCGCTTGATCCCAGCTCCGCCCTAATCTGGCTGCAAAATAGGCCATGGACGAGATCCCCGGAAGCATCCGGCAGCGATATTGGCATGGTCTTCTGGATATCATCTCCGCAAACCGTTCTGCACCGCTGTAAAATCCCACATCGCCAGAATACAAAATAACCGGATGCTTCACCTTTGGATGATCATCCAGCCAGGCAATCATCTCCTCCGGGCGGTAGGTGACGCAGAAGCTTTTCAGGGCTTCTTCCGCTCTGCCAAATCCCATGGCAGCAAGCTGCTCCAGCATCGCCCTTCCGCTTTCCACCATCCGGGAAGCGCCAAGGATGGCATCACTGTTCCAGAGGGCCCAAATTCCATCAAACGTCATCTGTCCCAGACTCCCCATTCCGATTCCGATCAAGGTGATTTCCCGTTCTTCTGAACCGCTTCCTCTTTCTGCCTGATCAGGCACTGCTCTCAAAAACGTATCTTTCAGCCAGCCCTCCATTTCCGAAAGGCTCATCCCCTGCTCCTGTACCGGCCTTCCAATCACTATCAGCTGACATCCTGCAGCCAAAGCGGCATCTGCCTTTTCCTGAAAACCACCGGCTCTCCCGGATTCCTTGGTAATCAGATAAGATGCTCCTGTTGACTGAAGCATTGCCAGATTCATCTCATAGGAAAAGGGCCCCTGCATGGCAATTACATGCTTTCCCTTAAGACCTGCATCCAGGCAGGCCTTAATCCCCTCTATGGATGGGAGAACTCTGGCATACAGCCGCTCCTCTGCCTGTTCAATGGCGGCAAAGCGGTAAAGCTCCTTGCTTCCTGTTGTGATCAGGGCTGTTCGTTCCGGGTACTTCAAAAATTCCATCGACAAAAAATCCGCCGCTTCCTCCACAGTACTGACCCAGTGAATTTCTTCCTCTGTCCTTCTCTTCTTCAAGTCCTCCTGGGTCCGGTCTGTTTCCCCATTCCCGCTCCGCACCAGGCGGTGATACGGGATATCGGCCGCTTCGCAGGCCCATTTGATATTTTCGGAAGCCTCCTTCGCATAAGGATGGGTGGCATCCACCACATGGACAAATCCATTATCCTTTATCCATCTGCACATCTCCTGACGTTCCATCCTGCCGGTATGTACCTTCAGACCAGCGTCTTCTTTTAAAAGCTGGCTTCCATATTCGGTTGCCACAGATACAACTGCCGGAATTCCCTGCTGCTGGCAAAATTCCGCCAATAATCTCCCTTCCGATGTTCCTCCAAATATTCCTAGCTTTATATTGTTTAAATTCATTTCCGTAACCCATTTTCTTCCATCTGCTGCCTGCTTCCCATCTGCTGCCCCTCGATCCGATACCCTCTGGGCGTCACCATAAAGCTTCCGATCTGCCGCGTCTGGGAATTCCCAATAAACACGGTGGTAAACATATCCACCTCTTTTTCCGCCAGTTTCCCAAGGGTCATGATCTCCATTGCCTGACCCTGGCGGCCGATATTGGACACGATCCCGCAGACCGTATGGGCAGGCTGGTATTCCATCAGGATCTCACATGCCATCTTCAGATAGCCCTTCCGCTTTTTGCTGGATGGATTATAAAGGCACACTGCAAAATCAGCAAAAGCGGCTGCCCGCAGTCTGGCCTGGATCTTTTCCATAGGTGTCAGCAGATCGCTTAAGCTGATCACAGCAAAATCATGGGTCAGAGGCGCCCCCAGCACCGCACCGCCTGCCAGCGCGGCTGTCACGCCTGGAATCACCTTCACCGTTACGCCAGGATACAGGGGAAGCAGTTCCAATACCAGCCCGGCCATGCCGTACACGCCGCTGTCACCACTGCACACCATGGCAGTGGTTTTTCCTTTCCCGGCCTGCTCCAGCGCCATCCGGCACCGCTCTGCTTCCTGACGCATGGGTGTAGAAAGGTACTCTTTGTCTGGAAAATGCTCTCTCACCAGCTCTACATACACCGTATACCCGGCTATCACCTGGCAGGCCTCAAGGGCCTGGACCGCCTCCATTGTCATTTTCTCATAGGCCCCCGGCCCAATGCCAACCACATATAAATCTGCCATGTGCGTTCTCTTTCCTTTCCATTTTCTTTCCATTTCTGCGTCGAAAGCGATATCGCCATCCCTGCAGGGTAACTGTTCCGTACCCTCACAGTTACGAGCAAAAATCCATTTAAAATCAGCTTACGCCGATGGGATTTTTGCCTTCTGGCCCAAGTTATCTTACGGTCAGCGCAGCAGCGCGCAGACCTACTAAACAGTTACCCTGCAGAATACAATGTCTGCTTCCCGGCGCTGCTGTTTGCAGGCTCCCTGTGAACGTAACCGTTTGGCAGCCTTATGAATGACTGCTTCTGCGGAATTCTGTTTCAAACTCCGGATCATACAGCTTTGAGCGCAGATACCCGCTTTGTGCCACAGTATTTCCCACAATGATCAGCGCTGTCTTTCGGATCCCTTCCCGCTCTCCGGCCTCTGCCAGGCTGCCCACGGTACAGCGCACCACCTTCTCCTCCGGCCAGGTTGCCTTATAAACGATGGCTGCCGGAGTGGCGCTGTCATATCCGCCGGCCATCAATTCACCTGACAATGCCTTCAGCATTCCGGCGCTCAGAAAGATCACCATGGTAGCCTGATGGGCTGCAAAGGAACGGATGCTCTCCCTCTTCGGCACACTGGTCCTTCCTTCCATTCTGGTGATCACCACACTCTGGGAAATCTCCGGCAGCGTATATTCCATGGGAAGGGCAGCGGCCGCCCCGCAGAAGGAGCTGACTCCTGGACAGATCTCATAGGAAATGCCCCTGGCATCCATGGCATCCATCTGCTCCCGAATGGCACCGTAGATACAAGGATCGCCGGTGTGCAGCCGCACGGTCATAAGGCCTTCCTGCTCTGCACCTTCGATCTCCTGCATCACATCCTCCAGGGTCATTTTCCCGCTGTCATGGATCCTGCATCCTTCCTTCGTTTCTTTCAATAAACCAGGATTTACCAGAGAGCCTGCATAGATCACCACATCTGCCTTCTGCAGAAGCTTTAAGCCCCGCACTGTAATCAAATCCTCCGCCCCTGGCCCTGCACCTACGATATATACCATACTATGTTCCTTTCCCGCAGCGATTTTGTTCTTTCGCAGCTGTATTATCCATGATTTTCCAAATATTCAAAAGGATATTTGCTCTCCGCTACTCTACGAAAAACAGGGAATAATATCCTGCATCCTCCTCGATCTCCTCTGCATTCCGATAAAGCTTCTCGCCCTCCATGCCGCAGCGCTGTACCCCGCAGGCAGCAAGCTTCTGTTCCAGGATCATCTGCTTTACCGAATCTACCTGCTTTCCGGCCTTCATTAACACCTTAACGCCAGGAAGCTTTAAGCCCTCCTGGATCTGGTAGGAGGCAGGGAGCACATGAAGCTCCTGGCTCCCGCTGACCAATGCCCGGTCCAGCCGGGCAGCCGCTGCGCAAAAAGAAGGGACACCGCTGATCAGCTCTCCCTCCCAGCCAGCCTCCTTCACCAGGCGGTATAAATACCAGCAGGTGGAATACACCGACACATCACCCAGAGTCAAAAGCGCCACAGATTTTCCCTGCTCCAGGCAGGCAGCGATTTTCTCCGCCCCTTCCCGGTGACTCTGCTCCAGACGTTTTTGATCCTTGGTCATGGGCATGGGAATCAAAAGGCACTCCTTATCCTGAATCTGGGGTACTGCCTGCCCGGCAATCTGATAGGCTACACAAGCCTCCTTTTTTGCATGAGGCAGCGCAATCACATCCGCCTCCTTTATGATCCGAACAGCCTTGCAGGTCATCAGCTCCGGATCTCCAGGTCCTACGCTGACGCCATACAGTTTTCCTTTTTGCATTCTAAAACTCTCCTTTATTCATCCTTTATCAATTAGAATGGCTCTGCTCTCTTAAGCTTCTTTCAGGCCTTGTTTTCTCCTTTGGTATCTCCAGCGCTCCTAATCAGCCGGATCATCTCCTCCGCCTGCGGGGTCGCCCCCAGGATTCCTCTGTCATTGGTAAACATTACCGTTGCAATTTGAAGTTCAGCTCCGGCCCTCCGCTTTAAGTGGGCATCCATTCGCCTCATAGCCATCTCCATAACCGCCTCCCGCAGACCGTCTCTCTCCTCCAGGATCCCCAGCGCCTCATCCACTGTGATGCAGTTTAAAATCCGCTGTACCATTTCCTGATCAGCTCCGCAGGCTGCCCCGTAGGCTGCCAGACATTCCATTCGGCCGTCAGCCATGGAAGAATGGGTATTCATCACACCGGCTGCGATCTTTAAAAGCTTTCCTGCATGGCCCACGAAAAGCAGCTTCTCGATTCCAGACTCCACCGCAATATCGATGGTATTTCCAATAAAGTTGCTGCATTTTACCCCATCCTTCAGGGACAGCCTCATATGCTCCGAAACAAACCGCTCCCCATAATTTCCAGGGACTACCAGCAGGTTTCGGATGCCTTCCGCTGCCTTCTGGCGGATTTCCAGACGGATGGTTTCCACCAATGCCGCTTCACTCATGGGCTCCACGATCCCGCTGGTGCCAAGCACTGACAGTCCGCCCACGATCCCAAGCTGAGGGTTAAAGGTCTTTTCCGCCAGACGGATCCCCTCCGGTATCTCTATGGTAATATAAACCGGGCCAGCCACGCTGCAGCGCCGGCAGACGGCTGCTACCTGCTGGAATATCATTTTCCTTGGAACTGGATTAATGGCCCACATTCCGGGAGGACAGCTTAAGCCTGCCCTGGTCACCATGCCGATTCCGGCCCCGCCACGGAGAAATAAGGAGAAGCCTTCCTGCTCATCCAGGTACCATTTTCCATCGGTACGGATTTCCTCCTCTGCATGCCGGGAGATCCGCACCGTCACCATCGCCCCATTTGTAATATCCGGATCATCACCGGAATCCTTGATCACACCACACTGGGCAAAATCATCACCAGACTCCGCCTCAGCGATCTGAATCCGAAGCTCTGCCCCTTTCGGTGTGATTAGATTCACCTGATTCAGCTCTTCCCCTTCAAAAAGCAGGACAGCTGCTGCCAACGCAGCGGCCGCCCCGCAGCTTCCGGTGGTAAATCCCTTTTTCAGTTTTTTCTGATTCACATAAGTATACTGGTCTTCCACGCTGCTCCCTCTGTCACCTTAATGCTTCCTGCTGCTGCCAATGTTACACCATTTAGCTGCTGTTTTCTCAATATCAATGATGATGCCTGCCTATGTCCGCTTCCCAGCACCGCTGCCCGCTCACACACATTTCCAACTCCCACTGTCCGCTCTACAAAATCAGAATGGGCAAACGCTCCATCCAGAGCTTTCAGCTCCTCTGCGGAAAAGCTGCAGAATTCCCATCCCATGGTTTCACATAAGTGCAGCAGAGCATCCTCCTTCTGCTTCACATCAATGGTAGCCACCCGGCAGACGGATTGGGGCAGAATGCCATGAGCCTTTAATGCTCCCAAAACCTCCTGCTTCAGGATCTCTCTTCCAATTCCTTTCCGGCACCCGATTCCCAGCGTAACAGCCTTCGGCACCAGATAAAGAATGCCGGCACGCTCATCCTCCGGCTCCCTGCCGTCATCCAGCCTGCGTTCATAAATACCGATGGAGATATTGTGGCGGCACTTCTGATCCTTCACACATCCCTTTGGGATCTCTCCCGCTGTTGAAAAATCGGAAAACCACCCCACCGGCCTCCCTTCCAGAATATCCGCTGAGATCTGTTTTGCTTCCTCCCGGTCCGAGATCCAAAGGTGTCGCTCTCTGGCGAAAACATCCACAGCAAACCGGTTCTCAACATCGGTGGCTGTAGTGATCACAGGAACTGCTCCCACATACCGGCTGATCCGCCACGCCAGATCATTAGCGCCGCCTACATGACCCGATAAGACAGGAATCGCAAACTGCCCTTTTTCATCCACAACAACCAGCGCCGGATCACGAAATTTATCTGCGATCCACGGCGCTGCCCCGCGGACTGCAATTCCTGCCGCTCCCACAAAGATCAGGCCTGCCGACTGCTGAAACTGCCTCCCGGTCCACTCCGTCAGCGGCTCCTGCACTGGCAGCAGCCGTTCATTTTCCTCTTCCCGTGCCAAATCCTCTGCGGAAAAGCTGCGGCTTTTCCCATATCCCTCACAGCAGATTCCATCCTCCCTCAGACCCTTCATGATCTGCCTGCAGATTCTGGCGCCTTCTCTGGTAAAACAAATAATGGCAATCTTCCCCTCTGGTTTCCAATCCATATACTCCTTGCCTTTCTGCAGCGCGGACGCAGCCGCTTCGCGCCTTCACAGTTTCCTCAGTTTCTCCTTTGTCCGCGCAGAATCGATACCAATTATCTTATCATACCCCCCGCAAAATAGCAAGACGGCGCACAGCCATCTCTCCTGCTGTACGCCGTCTTTGTTATAATCACAGGGACACCTGTGAATCTTTTTGCAGTTCCTTTTTCTTTTTTGTGATCAGCCCTCCGATGCGCCCGCTTTCCTTTGCTGTCAGACTTCTCCAGCCTCCGGCAATTACCTTGTCTGCAAGCCCCAGCTCCGTTGCAATCTCAAATTTCAGCACGTCCTCCGGCTTCATATTCTTTGGGTCAAAGGAATCCTTATCTTTTTTACTTTTCGGCATATCGTTCCAACACTCCTTTTTGCAATAACTACACTGGTGTGCTGTCTGCATTATATCTGGTGAAACTCCCAAGAATAAATTTTCATCAGCAAGGCGGAGAAGGGAAGCGATGCGGTGGCATCGTTGACCGCCGACAACGCAGTCTGATGGAAATTTAGGCAAGGAGGTTCGCCTGAATATAATGCAGACAGCACACTAGGAGTGTAACCCATTTTCCACCACTTATACCGGAGGCAGCGGAATAATAATGGCCGCAACCAGATAAGCGATCAGGCCTGGCCCGGAGCAGGCAACTAACGCCCACAAAAGCCGGACCAAGGTAGGGTCGATTCCCAGATATTCTCCAATTCCTCCGCATACTCCAAACAGCATCTTATCTCTCTCAGAACGATATAATTTTCTTCCATCCATCATAACAAAACACTCCTTTATATCCCATTTTCCAAGAATGACACCTGGATCTGGCCGCCTGCACACTGCAGTTCCATGGTTCTAGCTGCACGGTGATCCAGCTCCTTCTGGAATATAACGCCAGACAAGGAGGTATCACCGATTTGGATCTGCCCGCCAGTTCCTTCCACTTCATAGTTGAAATCCTCTTCTTTTTGATACAAGGCCAGGTGAATGCTTCCGGCTGCACAGTCCACATCCGCCTCATCCATGATCTGCCCTGTGTAAGAGATTGCTCCAGCTGCACATTCAAAATCAGCTTCCGCTATCTTACCATTCTGGATCACAAGATCTCCGGCTGCCACCTGAAGCTTCAATTCATTGGCCATCAGCTCCAGTAGATTACAGCTTCCTGCCGCGATCTCAAGATCCACCTCCTGAAAACGATGGTCCTCCGGCAGCACTACCGTTACTGATGGTGCAGATCCTTCCGATTTTCCGATCTGCAGCTTCATCTCATCATCCTCCTGATAAAACAGCATCTCATTTTTTCTGGTCTTAAGAGAATCACAGATCACCAGGATCTCCTTTCCTTCCCCGGTAATCACTGTCACATTCCCCCGAAGCAGCTCCAGACTCAGCTCACTTACTACTGGAAAACGCAGGGTATTGTCATCCACCCATTCCCCGGTGTATGCGTCCTCCGAGATTCGGTATTCCCGCCTGAAATGATGACGGGACAAAATATTGGGGATTACCATAGATTGACTTTGAATCGTATTTCCATCCCAGACGCCTCCGTTCACCTTTGCCGCCTGAGCGGTTCCAAAGCCTAAAACCGTCAGAACGGCTCCCAAAACAGCGGTATATTTTACAAATTTCATACAACAGAAGCCCCCTTTCTATGAAGCAGCCGGCTGATAAAATTGATAATACTCCTTCCCAGCCAGGGCAGAAACTTTCCATAATACAGCCCGCACAATGCCAGGCACAAAAATCCAAGCCCCAGAATCCCCACTCCGGTTCCAATGTACAAAAAGCCCTGGGCCGGATTTGCCAGATATCCGATTCCAAATAAAATAAGCAGTACACCAGCCAGCAGCAGTGCGAAGGTCACCGCAGCCAATGCAATGGTTACACTGATCAGAACGGCCAAAAGTCCTACCGCGCCTCCTCCCAGCCCGGCGATCAGGCCGATTGCACCCCCGCCTAAGCCTAACAAAAGAGGAATCACAATGGGAATTACAATGCAGCCCAGCAGAATCATCCCCAGGATCTGCCACCATGCCCATCTTGGCCTGCCGGATCTGGGAGTCTCCCCGCCGGTGCCAGACGAACCGGCCGAAGAAGCTGCAGCGCGATCATGCCAACGTCCGCCATATTGAAAACTGCCGGACCTTCCACCTGCCCCAGATTCTCCAGAAGCCCGACTGGTTCCTTGCGACCGGCTGCTTCCGCCCGCCCAGCCTGCTCCGCCTGCCTGATTCCTTCCGTTTGTCTGCTCTGCCTCCTCTGCTGACTCCGGCAGATCCAGACGATTCACCAACTGGAAATTAGGTTCCCGAAACCGCTCATCCTCGTATCCCTGATCGGTAAATTCTCCGCCTTCCTCCAGATTTCCGTTTAAATCAGCCCGGATGATGGCAGCGATCCGCTCCGGACTTCCAAAGCCCCGAATCACCTCTTCCTCATGCTCCGGTCCTGCCTCATCCAGATAATCCTGGTAATAGGCAATGGCATCTGCTTTATCCTCATCTGAAATATCCTGCAGCAGATATTCCAGCTCTCTCATAAATTCATCCCTTCTCATACCTTAGCCTCCTCAAAAATGCGGGATATTTTCTGAGAATAGTTTCCCCATTCTCCGCGGTACAGATTCAGCTGCGCTCTTCCTCGTTCTGTAATCTGATAATACCGCCGGTTTCTGCCATCGATGGCCTGGTCATAAACCTCCAGGCATTCATCCTTCTGAAGCCTTCGAAGCACCGGATACAAGGTAGATTCTGAGATATCGATCACCGCCCTCACATCCTGGGTGATCTTATACCCATACGTTCCCTCCAGATCTTTTGATACAACTGCCAAAACAATGGCATCCAACAGGGCTGCGCCTGTATTAAAAACCATATCTTCACCCCTCCTTTTTCTGCTCCGTCCGAACAGAAGCTCAGTATCGTGACAATCGTTTCCTGTTGTTATATTTCTGTGCAATATTATTTTTTATAGTATATTATACATTATATAATATCTATATCAATACTATACAGCATATAATATTATGTGTCAAGCAGTTTTATCTGAATCGATTACATAGGAGACAAAGTGGCCTATGTAATAAAAACAGACGGCTAACCTTATGATTGTGATTAACCGTCTGTCTTTTGAATCTGCTTTTTGGCTGATTTGCAGTTCTGCACTGCATCTGTTCCAGCGAAAGGAAACGATTCACTGGGCTGACTGCTCCATTTTATCGATCATTTCATCCATCGCCGGCACCTGGCAGCTTCCTGTTCGGATCGCATCCCGTATGATCTTCGGCGTAGCCGGTATCCGGTTGATTCGAACCCCAATTGCATTGTAGATTGCATTTAAAATAGCCGGAGTGATGGGAACCGTGGCCACCTCCGAGATCCCCTTGGCCCCAAAAGGACCAGTTGGCTCCGGATTTTCAATCAGGATCATCTCATAATCTGGCGTATCCTCTGCTTTTGGAAGCCCCAGCTCCCGGTATTGCTTCACCATCGGGTAGCCATCCCTGCAGGGATATTGTTCTGTAAGAGCATATCCCTGTCCCATAGAACAGGAACCCTGAAGCTGTCCCTCTATCTTCAGAGGATTGATCACCCTTCCCACATCATGGGCTGCGATCACCTTCAAAAGCTTCGTCTCTCCCGTTTCCTTATCCACCTCAACGATAACCGCCTGAGTGGTATAGGCATAAGCCGGAAAATTCCGGTAGGGAACGCCCTTCGCCCTGGCCCCTTCGTAGTCTCCAATGGCGAAGGTAGGCGGAGAAAGATAGTAATACTGAGCCTTTCGGATCTCTCCCGGCTTCCAGGGATTTTGTTCCAGCTCCTGCTTCAGATTTTGGCAGGCTTCGTAGACCGCCCGTCCGCCGCACAGGGTCTGACGCTCGCTGACCGACTGGCCGGTTGGAACAGTAATCTGCGTATCACCGATCAAAATGTCGAAATCCGCCACATCCCGGTTCAGGGCCTCCGCCGCGATCTGCACCATGGCAGTCCGAAAGCCCTGTCCCATATCTGTTCCGGAACAGATCATCTGGATCCGCCCATCTCCCTGCAATGTCAGCTTGCAGGCACCATCATCGGTAAAAATGCCTTTTCCTACCCCAACATTCTTAAAGCCGCTGGCCACTCCATATCCCAACACCTTGCTGCCTTTCGGATACATGCCCTCATACTCCTTCAGCGCCTCCTTCAGCTTCGCCTCACACTGGTCAATGGTATCCAGAAGGCCTACGCTGTCTGTTAACAACTCGCCGCCCACAGAATAGCTGCCTGCCCGGACTGCATTTTTCCTCCGGATCTCAAAAGGATCCATATGAAGCTTTTCTGCCATCATATCCACCGCTGTCTCGATGGAGACCGCCGCCTGATTAATGCCGTATCCCCGGAATGCACCGCCCAGCACATTGTTGGTGCGGATCGCGCTGCCTTCGATCCGGATATTTTCCACTGTATAAGGCCCGCCTGCCATCAAACACCCTGTCATCAGCGTTCCGTAGCTTTCTGTCATGTATGGGCCCCCGTCAGAAAACATCCGGCAGTCCAGATATTCAAACTTCCCATTTCTGGTAAAACCGATCTCATAGTCGGTGTGGTAGCCATGCCGTTTGGAGGAGGCGATCAGGGACTCCGCTCTGGTCAATGTTACCTTTACCGGCTTCTGCATCACCAGCCCGGCCACCGCCGCCTGGGCCTCAAGGACCGAATCACATTTACTGCCAAACCCGCCTCCTAAAGGAGTGGCCACAATTCGGATCTTCTCCTCCGGAAGATTTAAGATGGGCACCAGCATCCGCCGGATCTCAAATGGCGACTGGGTGCAGGAATACACAGTCACTGCATCCCCGTGCCCATAACCAATGGCCGATTCCGTTTCCATACAGGCATGCTCCTGCCGCTCCATCTCCTTGGACACCTTTACCTTGACCACATCCGGCTTCTCCTTTGCCCGTTCCACATTGCCTGCATTCCGCCCGGTATGCAGAAGAAAGCTTTTCCTGGCATAGCCCTCCGGGATGGTGTAGACGCCCTCCAGTTCCTCATATTCGATCCGGGCAAGCAAAGCCGCCGCTCTGGCCTGCTTTTCCGTGTCCGCCACCACAAGAGCCAGCACATCCCCCAGGAAATTCACCTGATCCTTACAAAATACCGGCTGTTCCGGCGTCCAGGTTCCAACCAATCCATCTCCCGGCACATCCTTCCAGGTGATAATGCGCCGCACTCCCGGCGCCTGCTTTGCCGCAGTCAGATCCAGCTTAAGGATCCTTGCCTTCGGCGCCGGCGCCCAGACAAAGGCACCGTGGAGCATTTCTGTTTCGCCAAATTCATCTGCTTCAAAATCATCACAGAACTTCAAAGATCCGGTCACCTTCGCCGGGCCATCCACATCCCAAATGGATTTTCCCAGAGCATTGCCCCGAAGCTTGGGAACCTTCTCCCCGCTTCCCGCCGTGATGGTGGTATGCTCGCCGGAACGGAACCGGTCGATCTCCTCCTGTTCCAGAAGATCCTCCCTCTCCATCTGCTTTTTCTCCCTCGCCTGCTTCCCGGTCTGCTTCTGCTCTCCAGCCAGCTTCCCTTCCCCGGCCTGCTTTCCTTCCCCAGCCTTCATCCGGGCTGCTGCCAGCTTCACCGCCTCAATAATCTTCACATATCCAGTACAGCGGCAGTAATTATGCTTTAATCCCTCCTTGATCTCCTCATCCGTAGGCTCCGGATGCTCCAGAAGGAGAGCTTTGGCCGCAATCACCATTCCAGGAATGCAATAACCGCACTGCACCGCTCCCATATCCAAAAAGGAACGCTGAATCACAGTAAGCGCCCCATTGATCCCGATCCCCTCTATCGTTTCTACCTGCTTTCCCTCCAGCGTTTTCATCAAGGTCACGCAGGAACGCCGCAGCTTTCCATCGATCAGCACACTGCAGGCACCGCACTGTCCAATCCCGCAGCTCTCCTTCGTCCCTTTCAGGCAAACTGTATTCCTTAAATATTTCAGCAACGTTTCCCCATCCTCAAACTCCGCCGTATGCTGTGTTCCATTTAAAATAAAATGAACCTGATTCATGCCTCTTTCCTCGCCATATCCCTTATCTCATGTCTGTTTTACCATATTCTGCCCTATGATTATACGCGAATCCCTTTCGCTGCACAAGAAAAAAGGCAACTTTGTCTGTTTTTTAACAATGCAAAGTCACCTTCTACATTCCATTCCAATCATAACATCCCCCAAAGCGCTATCCTCTGCCAGCAAAACAGCCTCAACAAGCCCCCATCTTCCGCCAATAAAACAGCATCGGGCGGGGAGAGCTCCCTGTGAATGCCTTTTCAGCCCGCCGGCACTTAGGCGCGGTCTCCCACGCGCCTTATGTACCGCTGCGCGCTGAACAGAGCGAGAGCGCGCTGAACAGGGAGCTGTCCCCGCCCGATGCGGACCCTTCGCCAAATAATAAAAATCAATCCTCCAAATACCCCCGATAATCCGCCGTATGAAGCAGTTCATTCACATAAGCCACCCGCTCCTTGGCCGGAGGGTCAATTCCTGCCAATGGATAGGGAATCCGCAGCTCTTCCCATTTAAAGATTCCCAGCGTGTGGTAAGGAAGGACTTCAAAACGCCGCACATTCTTCAGCGAGCGGACAAATTCATCCAGCCGCTTTAAATATTCATCATAATCGCTCCGCTCCGGCACCAGCACATGGCGGATCCAAACTGGCTTGCCCATATCTGACAGATACCGTGCCATGTCCAGGATATTGTCGTTGGGACATCCGGTCAGCCGCTTATGCTGTTCCTGATCCATATGCTTAATATCCAGAAGAAGGAGGTCGGTGACCTTCATCAGCTTGTTAAATTTGCTAAAGAATGGTTCATGACGGCTGAAAGGCTGTCCGGCCGTGTCAATGCAGGTGTGGATGCCCTCTTCTTTGGCTCTGGTAAACAGCTCGATCAAAAAGTCCATCTGAAGAAGGGGCTCCCCGCCGCTGACTGTGATGCCCCCTTTTTTGCCCCAGTAGGTCTTATACTTCATCGCCTGGTCCAGCATCTGCTCAGCGGTTACCGGCTCCCCGCCCCGCCGGTTCCAGGTATCTGGATTGTGGCAGAATTGACAGCGAAGCTTACAGCCCTGGACAAAGATGACAAAACGGATGCCTGGACCATCTACAGAACCGAAGGTTTCAACGGAATGGATGAAGCCGGTGGTACTTTTCTGTCTGAATGGAGCAGGCTGCACTTGCGTTTTTTCTGATTGATTATTAAATTCACGGTTCATACTATCACCTGGATCCTTATTGGTTTGTATTGACATTGACAGGTCTAAAAGCAGCGTTTAGCCAGGCTCCGAGAAACGGAACCTGGCTGCCGGGCTTCGCCCTATGAAAAAAGTCAGTTTAAAAGAGGCTCATTGCTCTCTTACATCCTCTCATGTGCGCTTCTTGCGATTACATCTAACTGCTGTTCTCTGGTCAGGTCGATGAATTTCACAGCGTAGCCGGATACACGGATCGTGAAGTTTGCATATTCTTCCTTCTCCGGATGCTCCATGGCATCGATCAGCTTCTCTACGCCGAACACATTAACATTCAGATGGTGTGCGCCCTGGTCAAAATAGCCGTCCATAACGTGCACCAGATTCTCAATCCGCTCTTCCTCGTTATGTCCAAGCGCGCCTGGATTGATGGTCTGGGTGTTGGAAATACCGTCCAGTGCCCACTCGTAAGGCAGCTTGGCTACCGAGTTCAAGGAAGCCAGCAGACCGTTCTTTTCTGCGCCGTAGCTTGGGTTTGCACCTGGGGATAATGGTTCTCCAGCCTTTCTTCCATCCGGCAGTGCTCCCGTAGCCTTGCCGTACACTACGTTGGAAGTGATGGTCAGGATGGAGGTGGTTGGTTCGGAATTCCGGTAGGTGTGGTGCTTCTTGATCTTATCTAAGAAGGTCTTTAACAGCCATACGCCGATCTCATCTGCCCGGTCGTCATCGTTTCCATATCTTGGGAAATCGCCCTGAACCTGGTAATCCTCAGCCAGGCCGTCCTCGCCCCGGATCACCTTTACCTTGGCGTACTTGATGGCACTTAAGGAGTCGATCACATGGGAGAAGCCTGCAATACCGGTTGCAAAGGTACGTCTCACATCGGTATCGATCAGAGCCATCTCGGCTGCCTCGTAGTAGTACTTATCATGCATGTACTGAATCACATTCAGGGTATTCACATATAATCCTGCCAGCCAGTCCATCATCTGGTCATACTTTTCGATCACTTCATCGTAATCCAGATATTCGGAGGTAATCGGCTTGTAGGCCGGTCCTACCTGAACCTTGCTCTTCTCATCCACACCGCCGTTGATGGCATACAGAAGGCACTTGGCCAGGTTTGCACGGGCACCGAAGAACTGCATCTCCTTACCGGTCTGAGTCGCGGATACACAGCAGCAGATGGAGTAGTCATCACCCCAGTACGGACGCATCACATCGTCATTCTCATACTGCACAGAGCTGGTCTTGATGGAGATATAAGCCGCATAGGACTTGAAATTCTCCGGAAGTCTGGAGGAGTAAAGCACTGTCATGTTCGGCTCCGGGCTTGGTCCCATATTCTCTAAGGTGTGCAGGAAACGATAGTCGGTCTTGGTAACCATGGAACGGCCGTCCTGCCCCAATCCGCCTACCTCCAGGGTCGCCCATACCGGATCGCCGGAAAACAGCTGGGTGTAGGAAGGAATTCTGGCAAACTTTACCATACGGCACTTCATCACGAAGTGGTCGATCAGCTCCTGTGCCTCCTTCTCTGTAATTACGCCGTTCTTTAAGTCTCTCTGGATATAAATATCTAAGAAGGTGGATACACGTCCAACGCTCATGGCTGCGCCGTTCTGCGTTTTAATTGCAGCCAGGTAACCGAAGTAGGTCCACTGTACTGCCTCTCTGGCATCCTTCGCTGGCTGGGAGATATCATAGCCGTAGGAAGCTGCCATCTTTTTCATATCATTTAAGGCACGGTACTGCATGGAGATCTCCTCCCGCTGACGGATCACATCATCCAGCATGGTACCGTCGCCGCAGTTGTCAAAGTCCTCTTTCTTCTTTTCCATCAGATAGTCGATCCCGTAAAGTGCTACTCTCCGGTAATCGCCTACAATACGGCCTCTTCCGTAGGTATCCGGAAGTCCGGTAATAATCTTGTTGTGACGTGCCTTTCTCATCTCAGGAGTATACGCATCGAATACGCCCTGGTTATGTGTCTTATGGTACTCAGTAAAAATCTTATGGAATGCCGGATCCGGCTCATAGCCATGAGTGGTGCAGGCCTCCTCTGCCATCTTAATGCCGCCGAATGGCATAAATGCACGCTTTAAGGGCTTATCCGTCTGCAGGCCCACTACCTTTTCCAGTTCTTTGGTTTCTTCGCTGATATATCCAGGCTTATGAGAGGTCAGGCTGGACACAATATGGGTATCCATATCCAGGACACCGCCCTTTGCCCGCTCTTCCTTCTGCAAGCCCTGTAAAATCCCCCAGAGGGTGTTTGTTGCTTCTGTTGGTTCCTCCAGGAAAGATGCATCTCCATCATATGGAGTGTAATTGTTCTGGATGAAATCCCGGGTATTTACCTCTTCTCTCCAGATCCTTCCTTTAAATCCGGCCCATTGTTCCTTTTGCACCATGATTTTTTCCTCCTGTGAAAATACAATTTATAGTGTCAAAAGCGCTTGATACCTCTATATCTAGATTGCTAAGCGCATATAACACTATACCAGTACTTTATGAATAAGTCAAGTGATACCCTTGGATTTATTGTGAAACAATTATCAATTATAAGTTTTTGAAATACTTTATCAATTGGCGTACCGTCCTGCTCCCTTACAGGATCACCGGTATTCCACATACAAATACACAAATCCGGTTATGACCAGATAAAACCAGGTAGCCGGATTCGAAAACCAGGTGGTGAAGAAAGACAGGACCATATACATGGCAATCTGTGCATAAAAAATATAACCTACCGGATTCTGCAGCCGGGCCAGCCCTCTCACCAGCGCACTGCACACGGCCCCTAATAAGGCGCAGAACAGGATCACACCCAGGATCCCGAAATCATAATAGGCATCATAGATCAGGGTCAGGGTAGTCAGCTCTTCCTTGTTCACATAGATCGGGAAATTTACCAGGCTGGGAACCAGAAATTTAAGGCCAGTCAGCGCCCACAGCGGAAACAGCATCCGCATTCCAAAGCTGTGCCTGGGCAGCTCCTCCACCAGACAGTTGAAATTATCGTAGTTGTTGGCAATATACATATAGGGCTGTGTGATAAAGATGGGCATCTGGCTGTTCTTCATCTCAAAAATGCCGTTTAAATAGGCCACATCATGGCTTCTTGCAATGGATAGGATCACGTAAGCCGGGATCATGGCGCACACAAGGGCCAGACCATGGATCAGGCGCATCCGCCGGTTTACTGCGATCGCGGTAAAGGCAGCCATTCCCACTGCCAGAATCAGCTGGAACCGGGACACACAGAGCACCGGAATCAGGATACTGACAGCTGTAAAGAAAAGCGCCGCCCGGTTCTGCACCTTCTTCCGCTCATCCTTTGCCATAAAATAAAGGACATACAGGGAAGGCACCAGCACACAGGACACTGTAACATAATGAACGCCGCTGATGTGAAAATAGGAATAGGCATGGGGAACTCCCCGCAGAAAGAATGGGATAAAGCCAAGGACCGCCGCTTCCAGGATAAACGCCGCCGCAGACAGGCAGGTCACCACTGCGATGCCCCAAAACAGAGACCGCTCAAATTTCCTGAACTCCATCCGGTTCTCCCAGGGAAGAACGCTGCCCCTTCCCCTGGCCTGCTTCTTCATCCAATGGGTCTCTCTCACCGGCCCCAGCTTCCGCTCCGCCGCCTCAAACGCCCCGTAAAAGGACACCACAGCCAGCAGAAAGCAGGCCCAGGTCATCAGGCTCCACTGCCCCTGCAGGCGGCTCAGCTTCATACAGGACAGTCCCTGCCCGCCAGCAAAAAAGAGGCAGAATAAGCCTCTTAAATGAATTAGATTTCCGGAGGCCCGGTAATCCTTCCAGTATAAAAATAAGCCCCCAAGCATAAGAACCAGGCCGGATGGCAGAAACCATCCGAGCCTGACAAATAAAAAGCAAAGAATATAACTAATCAGATAACCTATCATGCATTTACAAACTCTCTCATGTAGTTTTCTACTTCAGCAGTGGTTGCAAAGCTCATCGCCTTATCTGCAACTGCCTGAAGCTCCTCTGTGCTGTATCCGGTGATCATCTTTCTTGCTCTTAAGATAGCAGAAGGACTCATACTGAACTCGTTTAAGCCAAATGCCAGCAGCAGCGGGATCATCATCGGATCGCTGGCAGCCTCGCCGCACATGCCTACCATAATGCCGGCCTCTCTTGCACAGGTGATGATCCGCTTAATGCTCCGAAGCACAGCCGGGTTAAAGGTAGAGTACAGATAAGAGATCTTATCATTTCCACGGTCAACCGACATGGTATACTGGGTCAGGTCGTTGGTGCCGATGCTGAAGAAGTCAACCTCCTTGGCAAAGATATCTGCAATCAGGGAAGCCGCAGCCGTCTCCACCATGATACCTAACTGAATGTCCTTATTGTAAGCGATGCCCTTCTCATCCAGCTCCTTCTTGATCTCCTCAACCAGCGCCTTTACAGCACGGTACTCGTCGATGCAGGTCACTAAAGGAATCATGATCTTGATATTGCCGAATGCACTTGCGCGAAGCAGAGCACGAAGCTGCGGACGGTATACGTCATCCTTCCGGTCTAAGCAGAAACGGACAGCACGGTAGCCTAAGAATGGATTCTCATCCTTCTCCAGACCCATGTAAGGGATCTCCTTGTCTCCGCCGATATCCAGGGTACGGATGATAACCGGCTTGCCGTCTAAGGCAACTGCCACCTTCCGGTATGCCTCAAACTGCTCCTCCTCGGTAGGCATAGCATTCCGGTCCATAAACAGGAACTCGGTACGGAACAGGCCCACGCCTTCGCCGTCATACTGAAGCACTTTGTCCACATCCTCCGGCTTGCCGATGTTGGCAACCAGCTCCACATGAACACCGTCCTTGGTCACAGATGGCATGCCGATGTATTTCTCCAGCTCCTTCTTCTCTTTTAAGAATACCTCACGCTTTTCCTGGTAGCCGGCAAGAACAGCCTCCTCCGGATTTACCAGAACACTTCCGTCAGAGCCGTCCAGGACGATGGTATCCCCATTCTTTACCTGGTCTAAGATGCCGGTCAGCGCAACCACTGCCGGGATCTCCAACGCTCTTGCCAGGATCGCACTGTGAGAGGTGCGTCCGCCAAGTTCGGTTACAATACCGGTTACATTGGCCGGATTGATCCCTGCTGTCATAGATGGGGTCAGATCCTTTGCCAGGATCACCGTTCCCGCAGGCAGGGAAGCGATGTCTACAGACTCCACTCCCAGCAGAACCTTCTGCATTCTGGTCTTGATATCCCGCATATCGGTGGCTCTCTGCTGCATCAGCTCATCTCCCATGGATGCAAACATATCGGCATACATGGTGCATACGCTCTCGATGGCATACTCACTGTTTACATGATCATTCTGGATCATGTTCTCAATTTCTCCGGTCAGCATCGGGTCGGACAACAGCATAATGTGGCCGTTGAGGATCTCTGCCTCCTTCTCGCCTACACGGGTAGCCAGGTCAGCTGCCAGCTCCTCGGTCTGCTTCATGCTGGTCTCCAGCGCTCCCTTAAAACGCTGAACCTCCGCTGCAGAATCTGTGACCGTCTCCCTCTTGATCACCAATTCCTTTTCCTCAACCACTGCTACTTTTCCAATTCCAATTCCTGCCGAAGCATTTGTACCCTTGTACATGATACTACCTCCTCATTAATCTATCTCCAAGCCTCATCAAGGCCTGTGATCATTATCATGGGTTATTCTCCTAACCCGTCCCGCACGATCTTAACGATGGCGGCCAGTGCCTCCTTCTCATCTTCTCCCTCGCAGACAAATTCTAATTCATTGCCGCTTTTGATGCAGGCACCTAAAACACTTAATACACTCTTTGCATTTGCAGTAGTGCTGTGAAAGTGAAAATGAATGGAAGATTTATACTTGATCGCTTCCTTACAAAGAATCCCTGCCGGCCGAAGATGCAGGCCGCTTGGATTTTTGATTACCACTTTCTCACTAACCATATAATCCCTCCGTTAACGGAACCGTTGCTGCAGTCCACTGCCTGCCCTGTTATGAACGGTTCACTGACTGTTCCCTTCTGTCTCCGCTATTCCTTCTGTATTATGTTCTGTCAAAAATTCTTCTGCTGCCCCATTATAAAATGCGCCGGCCTCAGAAGCAGCTCCCAGCTGGCCTCCCTCCAGGGGCCATCCGCCTGAAACGCTTTCTCCATGAACTGTGACTCCGGAGGACTCTAAAGCAGCCGTCTCCCCGGAAGCTCCTGCCGTCTGGCGGCCGTCTCCCTGCTGGGAATTGCTGCTGTCCTCCTGACTGCTTTCCGCTTCTGAGGAAATGCCGCCCGGACCATATTCCTTCGGGCTTACCAGAACTCTGAAATTCGAATAATTTACCACCTCAAAGCCATCCCGCAGCCCCTCAAAGGTCAGGACTCCTCTGTGATTTCCCACGCCAAGCCTGGATACGTCCATCTCCATCACAATATCCGATGCATCCAGCGTGTCCAGATCTTCCTGAAGTCCTTCTACGGTCACGGTAATCACATCCTCATCATAGTCATAATAATTTTCGTCCTGCTCTCCCTCCCGGATGATCCGGTTTGTGGAAATTTCAAGCTCCCGCCGGGACAGCTGACGAACCTTTAAGGTCACCGTAACCTGGCTGTTCCATGGAATGCTCATATTCGCCTTATCTGGAAGATAATCCTCCACATCAATGGTGACGACCTTATCCTCCGATGCATCATCCAGGTTCAGAACGCTGGCAGGGATCTTAATGGCATCCACCATAGAGACTACCGCATCGACTCCCAGCACCGTTACCTCCGTAATGGTGCTCTCCATGCCTACATACCGGTATCCATCTGCGGCATGGCCGCTGACCTCAAATTCAAGAGGGATCTGCCTGCGCTTCATCAGCTTGACCGTATAGTGAATCTCTGAAATATTGATGGTCACCCGAGGATCCAGGCTGAGTTCGTTGCCGTTTGCATCATAAAATTTTGGAACTGCCACACCACTGAAATCAGCATAAAGACCATCTACCAGGATCTCCACGCCCACGGAGCTGATGCGGCCGATCACAGACTCCGGCCCTTCCAGCGTCACCATATCCTCATCCAACAGAATCTGTTCCACTTCATACTCATCCGCCTGCTTGCCGGTCTGATGGATCTCCAGGTCAAAATCCTTCTTCTGGATCTGCTCGGTCTTGATCCTCACTACCGCCGGACGTGCTGTCACAGACTCCAGCAGATAACTTTTATTATTCAGAACCTCCACATAGACCGGCACGGTGCCGGTGGCCGGATAGTAATCCGCCAGATCGATATAAGCTCTGAAATCAGAAGCCGCCACATTCACCCGGTCCCGGGTATGAATCCGGTAGCTTAAGGAAACTGTGGTGCGCTTTCCTTCCACCTCATAGGCCAGGCCGGCCTTGGTCAGCACATCGTCATTGACCACCTCCAGTGTGATCTCCTGCCTGCCGGTAACCTGAGGATCGGATACATATACCACCGCCATCCACACAAAAAACGCAATTACCACAGAAACAATCTTCAGACTCAGATTACGCGTTAGTATTTCTTTCATTCTTCAGCCTCCCCTTCCATAATTTAAACTTGTTGGCAGGAGCAACGCTGATCTCCGTACTGTTCAACAGGATCCTCTTTAAGGATTCCCCGTCGCTGATTCTGGTAAGCTTGCCTCCCTCTGCTACTGTGACCCGTCCTGTCTCCTCGGACACCACGATGGTCAGACTGTCCGTGGATTCAGAGATACCCACTGCCGCACGATGTCTGGTTCCCAGATCCTTGCTGATCGTCATATTGTCGGACAGGGGCAGATAACAGGTGGCTGCCGTTACCCGGTTTCCCCGGATCACCACGGCACCGTCATGAAGAGGCGTATTGTGTTCAAAAATATTGATCAGAAGCTGGCTGCTGACCAGACCATTGATCTCAATGCCGGTTCGCTCGATTTCCTTTAAGGTATCATTCCGCTCGATCACCATCAGGGCGCCAGTCTTTACCTTTGCCATCTCGAAGGTAGCTCTGGTCAGCTCATTCACTGTCTTTTCCGAAAATCCGCTGTCATCCTTTCCATCATCAAAGGAAAGAATATTGGTAATGATGTTCTTGCTTCCTAACTGCTCCAGTGCCTTCCGAAGCTCCGGCTGAAAGATGACTAAGAGGGCAGTGGCTGCGATCGCCGCTGTCTTCTCCAGTATCCACAGGATAGTCTGCAGCTCGAAGATCGCCGCAAACAGCGTAAATACCAGAATAACGATCAGCCCTTTTAGTAATGTCCAGGCACGTGTATTTTTAATCCAGTATAAGATCTCATAGATCAGGATGGAGATAATGATGATCTCCACCAGATTGGAAAAGCTGATTCTCTGTACAAATGACAGCCAGGAGCGAAGCCCTTCCCATAGTTCCGCCATGGTGCCATGTCCTCCCTTCCATCCCGCTTCCGCACCAGAACCGGGAATCAATTTTCATGATTTTGTTACTGCATTTTATCTTCTTTCCGCTTATTGATCCGCTGAACCTTTACATCCGGCGTGCTCACTGCTACCTTGGGAACCGCCTTTACATAATAGTAATAATCATCATCCTGAAACTGCAGGAACTCGGTTCTGGAATAATCCACCGCAAATACAAAAAACTGGAAGATAAATGCCAAAATAACAGACACAAGAACCCCGATTGCAAGGGAGCCGATGGACAGGCTCACATCCATTCTGGAGTTCCCGATAAAGATCACAGCCAACTCCACCACAGTGCCTGCCGCAATTGCAATCGACCAGGAATAATCCAAAGACAGATTCCGGATCAGATAAACCACAATCGCTGCTGCCAGGAAAGCAATCACCATGATCAGCATCATCTCATTGGAAAACAGACTTTTTAATATCTGCATATACTTCTGTGTAATATCGATGGTCCCGGTACCCACCAGCACGCCGGCATTCTGCTTGGCATATATCAGAAGAAAATAGAGAAACACGCCAAAGCTCATGGGGATCATGGCAGACAGTCCATAGGACAGCCCTACGATCAGCGGTGCCGCATAAGGGATCCTGATAAAAAACAAAAGAGGGATCAAAACCATCAGGATCGAATTTCCAGGCTGAAAGCTGCTGTAAAGGATCGCCGCAGCTAAAACCAGGATCCCTGTGATCACTGCCAGCTCAAGAGACAGGCTGTACAGATGGATCAGCATAAAAACTGCCGCCAGACCGGTCAGCACGCTGAGGGGCAGAAATGCACACAGCAGGCTTAACACCACCAGAACTGCCGGATTCTTCAAGGCTGTCATAAATCCCACATTCTGATTCAGCATCAGAAAAACCAGCAGTGCCAGCCCAAATTTTTTCAATGAATTCAATATAAAACTGTACTTCCCATAGAAGGCCTTCAAATGCTCCTTAAATACCAGAAGTCCCATCATGCCGAACGCCCTCCTTTGACATCTCCTTCACCTTGTTCTGGTATTCATACCGTTTCTCAAGGCGTTTTAATTTGGCTATATAGACCCGCATGCCTCCGCTGGCATAATCATACCGCTTCCAACAGACCATGGCTGTGATCAGCAGATAAAAGATCAGACCCAGCAGATAAATAAGGCCAAACCGCCTGCCCAGAGAAAGGAACAGGTCCATACTGGCACTGTCCAAAAGCATTTCCAGGTGATACAGCACCCAGAGAACCGCTCCCAGGATAAAACACAGGGTATATCCGAAAAACGCGCCAAACAGATGTCTTCCGATGTAATCGCTTTTAAAATAGCAGTTTAATGGGAAGATCCGTTTTCCTTCTTTCTTCTCAAACATGGCGATGCCTGTCATAAGCTTGATTTTCTCTTCATTCAGCATACTGCCAGCTCCTTTAACCTTACGATATCAATTAAGTATACCATATAATTTCTGGGTTTGCGAGTAGTTATACTTATTTTTTATAAAATTGTAATAAAAAACTCCATCTGCAAAGAAACAGACAGAGTTTTTTGATGGTTTTATTATTCGTAGCGCAGTGCATCGATGGGGTCGGATTTCGCAGCCTTGGAGGCGGGGTAAAGGCCGAAGAAGATCCCTACCATGGCGGAGAAGCCTACGGCCAGAAGGACCACTGCTGGTTTTACTACTACGGGAACACCAAGCGCCAGGCCGCCTAAGCCTACCAGGCCGGTTCCGATGAGAATGCCCAGGATGCCGCCCATGGCGGACAGGATCGCGGATTCGGTGAGGAACTGAATCATCACATCCCTGGTCCTGGCTCCCAGAGCTTTTCGGATGCCGATTTCCCGGGTGCGCTCAGTGACAGAAACCAGCATAATGTTCATGATGCCGATACCGCCTACGATCAGGGAGATGGCAGCGATTCCGCCTACGGCAAGGGACAGGCCGCCCATCATAGAATCGATGGAGCCCATCTCTTCTACTGCCGTGTATATGTAAATCTGGTCCGGCGTCCGGTCCTTCAGCTTGGCGATATAGTCGGTAAAGCGAGTATAAAAATCATTCAGATCTACATCTTCCGATGCGTAAATATGAAGCTCTGAAAAATAATCGTTGGGCCAGGTGAGGATGGTGTAGGGGATGTAGGCCTCACCGCTGTCCTGGCTGTCTCCCATCATCAATGCCTGGAAGGGGCTGATATCCTTCCGGTACACGCCTACCACGGTGTAATCCTGCACATCCCCGTATATGGTAGTGCGGAAGGTCTTTCCTACCGCATTTTCTGTGCCGAACAGCTTCTCGGCGCTTTTCACATCCATAACAGCATTCTGCCGCCTGCCCAGGATATCCCCCTGATTTAAGTATCGGCCGTACACCAGATTCACCGGCTGTACATTCTGAAAATTATAATCGATTCCGGAGAAGCTGAATTTTACCTTGGTCCGGCCAAACACGGCATCACCTGCGGCGGATGCACTGCTGTCAATGTAGGCAATCTCATCTCCAAAAACCTCCTTCACCCGCTCCATCTCATCCAGAGTAAACATGTCGCTCTGCCGCCAGTCATCTACCACCCAGCTTTTTACCTGGCAGTACCCCTGTGTCACACCGATATCTTTATAAAGATCGGCAAACAGGTTCCGCATGGTATCACCGATGGACACGATGGAGATGACGGAGCCGATACCGATGACAATGCCCAGCATGGTCAGGATCGACCGCATCTTATTTGCCCGGATTGCGGAAAATGCCATCATCATATTTTCAATCAGCATTTGTCTCTTCCCCCTTCCTTACATCGCTGATGATTTCTCCGTCCCGGAACCGGATGATCCGGTTGGTAAAGGCAGCGATATCCTCCTCATGGGTTACCACCACCACCGTGGCTCCGTCCTGATGAAGCCGGCTGAACAGCTCCATGATCTCAATGGAGGAGGCGGTATCCAGATTTCCGGTAGGCTCATCTGCCAGGATCAGCGGCGGCTCATTGGCCAGGGCTCTGGCGATGGCCACACGCTGCCGCTGGCCGCCGGACATTTCATTTGGCATGTGCTCATATCTGGCTCCCAGACCTACCCGCTCCAACAGCGCCAGTGCCCGCTCCTGCCGTTCCCATTTCGACAGCTTATGGGCATAGGTCATAGGCAGCTCCACATTTTTTAAGGCGGAAGTTCTGGGGATCAGGTTGAAGGACTGAAATACGAAGCCGATCTTCCGGTTCCGCACCTCGGAGAGCTGATTGGACGTAAGCTCTGCCGTATCGATCCCATCCAGGTAATAGTGTCCCATGGTTGGCCGATCCAGGCAGCCTAAGATATTCATCAGCGTGGATTTTCCCGAGCCGGACTGTCCCATGATCGCCACAAACTCGCCCCGCTTAATGGTCAGATTGATCTTTTTTAAGCCCAGCACCTTGATGACACCGGTATCATAGATCTTTACCAGATTCTCCAGACGGATCAGATCCTGGCTGATATTCTGGGTCATATATGCCGGCAGTTCTCCCTTTCTTCCAATCAGCTGCCTTTTCAGTGATACGATTTTATCCGTTATAGGATTTCTGTCTTTCATAGATTTCCTGCTCTCCTAATTCATCACCGTAACGGTCATTCCTTCTGTCAATGCAGAGGATGCATTGGTCACGATGGTATCTCCAGCCTGCAGCGTGCCCTCCTCCACAGGTGTTACTTCTATATTAATATCGCTCTCCACGCCAGTTTTCACCAAAACCAGATGAATGGTTTGATTCTCCACCTTCTGCACACAAAGGCTGCCGTCATCCTGCTGATACAGGGCTGAGACTGGAACTACCAGCACATCCTTTGCCTCCTCCAGCACGATCTCCGCCTTTGCCGTGATCCCGGCGATCAGCTTCGTGTTCTGGTCGGTGATCTCAATGGTGGTGGGGATCACCCGTTCACTGGAGCCGCCGCCCTTCTCCTCTCCAGTGGGGGAGATGGAGGCCACCACGCCGTTTACCGTCTCGTCATTTAAGATATCTGCATGGATGGTAACCGGCTGCCCCTGGCGGACCTTACCGATGGAATACTCGCTGATCTTGATCTCCAGCTCCAGCTGATCCAGATTTTCAATGATAAACATCGGCTTCTCATCTTCCGGCTTATCGGCAAACTGGCCCACCTTGGTATTGACCCGGACCACCGTTCCGGAGATGGGGCTGGTCACCTGGGCGCTGTCCAGCTCCTCCTTCTTTTTTTCCAGCTCAAACTCTGCATTTTTGATCTGCAGATCGTAGGATTCGTCTGCTGCCGGCTTGCCGCCCACCAGGCGGTAGGAATTTGCCTCCCGCAGCGCATCTGCATATGTATTCTGTGCGTTTTCCAGATTGACCGGAGGCTCGCCGCCGGACTGCACCATCACTGCGGTTCGTTCCAGGGCTGCCTTTGCCGTCTGACAGTCCTGCATTGCCTTTGCATATCCCCGCTCTGCCTCCCTCTGCTTCTCCTGCTTGGTCACCACAGCCAGATCGTAGGCATTCTGGGCGATCTCCACCTCTTTCTGCAGATCCTTGCTGTCGATCACTGCCAGAAGCTGATCCTTCTCCACACGGTCGCCCTCCTTCACCTTAAGCTCCAGAACCTCTGCATGGAGATTGGATACCACATCCACACTGTCTGTGCCGGATATTGGACCGGTGACGGTCAGCCGGTTCTGGATTTCTCCCTTCTCCAGAGTCTGGACCGCCACAGCCGGAGCCGGCTCTTTGCCGCCGCCCAGTGCCAGTCTTGCTGCTGCCGCCAGGATCACCACCACGCCTGCTGCAGTCAGAGCCTTCCGTTTCCGGCTCCACTTCTTCTGCCGGGGCTTTGAATGACTGCCAATTGCATTTGTTTTCTTCGCTTTTTTCTTTCCCTTCTTCCCGTTCCTTCCCTCCGGCTCCGCCTGCATCAGACGCTCCAGCTCCCGGTCAAAGGCAGCATCCGAATCCTCTCCAGCTGCCGGCTGCCCCTTCGCTGCCGCATCCTTTTCATTTCCTGGTTCTATCAACATCGTTTCCTGTAATTTAAGTTTCTTATCCTGTTTTTCCATACATAAAAAACCTCCTTCGCTTTGTAAAACGAAGGAGGTTTTCCGATTACTTCAATTTTTTCATATTTTCATATTCTGCTGATATTTGTGACATCCTCTTTTATTCTGCTTCCATTTTGCATGTATGTTATCTCACATGCTGATATCCGCCTTCCCTTAGAACAGGTTGGGGAACAATGCTGCCGGGATGGCCAGGAACACATCCGAGAACAGGATCATCAGCGCCAGCACAGCTACAGAGGACAAGAAGTAGGGAAGCACGCCTTTAAAGGAATCTTCAATACTGATCCCGCTTATGGAACCGGCCAGCAGCAGGCACAAGCCGTAAGGCGGCGTTACCAGACCTAATGCCAGGGTTACAACTACGATCAGGCCCAGGATGATGGAGCTGATGCCAAGGGCAGTTGCAGAGGGCAGGATGATGGGCACGAACAGGATCATAGCCGGAACTGCATCCATAAAGGTTCCCACGAACATGAAGAAGAATACAACCACGATCAGGAATACGATCTTTCCGCCAGGCATTCCTACGAAGAAGCTCTGAACCATCTCATTTAACTGGTAGTAGCTTAACAGCTCGCCCAGTGCATTTGCTGTTGCCAGTGCAAACAGGGACAGGGAGGATAACTTCATGGTCTCGATCAGGATCCGCGGCAGGTTCTTTACCTGAATGGTGTGGTAGAAGAAGATGCCGATGATCAGCGCATAGACACAGGCTACTGCTGCGGACTCAGTTGGGGTAAACCATCCGGTTACGATGCCGCCGATCAGGATAATTGGGGTTAACAGTGCGGGAAGAGAGCTCCAAACCTGCTTCATGATCTCCTTGGTTGGAACACGCTCACCCTTGGGGAAGTTCTTTCTCTTGGAGTAGAACACAACTACCAGCATCATGGCCACTCCCAGCATAATGCCGGGAACCAGGCCAGTCATGAATAAGGCTCCGGTACCAACATTAGCAATACCTGCATATACTACCATGGTGATACTTGGGGGAATGATGGAGCCAAGTGTAGAGGAGGCTGCGGTGACACCAACCGCAGTTGCTTTATCATAGCCCTGCTTTTCCATTGCTGGAATCAGGATCTTACCTACACCGGCGGTGTCTGCCTGGGAGGAACCGGAAATACCGGCGAAAATCATGGATACTAAGATATTGGCATGTGCCAGACCGCCCCGCACATGGCCTACACAGGCAGTGCAGACATCGATCAGACGGTCGGAGATGGAGCCTTCATTCATCAGGTTGGCTGCCAGGATAAACAGCGGCACTGCCAGAAGAGTAAAGCTGTTTAAGCCGTTAAACATTTTTGTAAACACAACGCTGTTTGGGATAATGGGGAGCGCTGCAATGCCGGCAAAGGATACGAAGCCCAGTGCAAAGGAGATCGGCACGCCAAGTGCAACAAACGCGATAAATACTACTACTAATAAGATCTGCATACTACTTACCTCCATTCATAAGAGCTTTTACGTCTTCCACGATCTGACCGATCAGATAAAGAGAAGAAGTTGCGCCGCATACCGGGATACACAGCCAGGTGGGACCTCTCTTGAAGTCCGGAAGGCTTACCCAGCGGTAATTCCAGAACTGCTTGGTGATCTTGCATCCGTAATAAAACATCAAGATGGAAAATACCAGCATCACCACGGAAATTCCCAGGGCCAGCACACGCTTTAAGGTCTGATTCGTCATCATGTCGCTGATGGAGGTAAATGCAAAATGTCTCTGTTCATAAACCATGGCAGCTCCGCCCATAAAGGCTGCCCAGATAAATGCATACATGGATACATCTTCGGTCCAGATGGCTGCAATACCCACATACCGGCAGCCCATCTGAATCACTACGCTGCCTAAAAAGATACTTAAAAAGATTCCGCCGGCTGCGATCTGCAGCTTCTGGAGATAACCTAATGCTTTTTTCATAGCAATCCCTCTGCTTTCTCAATTTATCCTGTTATTCTGCTTGTAACGGTTTTTCATCTTCCAGCTGTTTCAAGCTTCTCACACGTTCCGCTTTACTGCTGCTTCAGCTTTTCTCCCTCCGCACGGATCAGATCCAGATACTGCTCCATACCGTTCTCCGCTGCGAATTCGTCCTGGATCGGAATGGCGATTGCCTTGAACGCCTCCACATCCACATCTGCAAAGTCGGTTACGATTGCACCGTCCTCGATCACCTTCGCCTTAGACTCATCGAACATCTCGTAGGTCACCTTGCGGTCCTCCTCGGTAGCCAGACGGCAGGCCTCGTCAAACCATTCCTTCTGCTCATCGGTCAATGCATTGTAAAACTGTCCGGTGGTCAGGAATAATCGAGTGGTATAATCATGATGGGTTTCACTGATATATTTGCCGTTGTCTGTCTTGTGATGCTCCTTTAACCGGAAGCTGGTGTAATCATTCTCTGCAGAATCCACCACGCCCTGGCTCAATGCCTGATAAAGCTCGCCCCATGCTACCGAGGTGGGAATAGCGCCGCACTGCTTCCAGAAATCCTGTACGACTGCCGTGCTCTGGGTACGGATAGTCATGCCCTTTATATCCTCTGGTCTGACCACCGGCTTCTTTCCGTAATAATCACGGACGGAAGCAGTCCAGTAGCCCATAATGCGGAACCGGTCATCTGTCTTTTCCGCCAGAAGCTTGCTCATATCCTGGCCGAACTGGCCGTCTACACAGGCCTCCCAGTGATCGAAGCTGTCAAACAGATACAGCAGGGAAAACATGTCGATTTCCTTCACACCAAGCAAGGTCATAAATCCTGGGGAAGCCACCGTCAGATGAATGGCTCCCAGCTCCAGCTTTTCTACCAGCTCTGACTCATTCTCTCCCAAGGTACCGTGATGCAGCGTCGCGGTGGCCCGGCCGCCGGATACCTCCTCCAGAGCCTCCTTAAACTTGATCGCTGCCTTCGTATATGGATTCTCCATAGAAGTCTGATTGTGTGCTAAAATGATATTTAATTCCGGCTTCGGCTTGCCGTCATCGGCCTGCTTGGATGAGGAGCAGCCTGCCAAGCTGACTGCCGTCATAACAGCCGCTAATAATAATGCCAACTTCTTTCTCATGATTGAAAACCTTCCCTTTCCTGTCTTCTCCTTGCCTGGGGCTGGCTTCGTTCCTCCCAGCCCCATTGCCTTCCCTTACTGTTTCCAGCTGTTGCCTTTCGTTCATCACGTCCAGGCTGTTCTTCTGAACGAACGAATTACATTGCCAGAACCTGATTCCACTTCTCCTCGATTACCGGGATGCCGTTTGCCAGGTTATCCTGAATCGTCAGGCTCTCCGGCTCACCTGGGTACAGCACCTTTCCGCCTTCCTGCACCGGCTCAGAGGACTTGATATCTGCGATAATGTCATCTACGATCTGATCGGTCAGCTCTACGCTGTTTGCCTTGGATGGATCGATGGCAATCATGATCTGAGTTAAGCCCACCTCATCGCCAAAGGTGCCGATGGTATGTACAGAATTTCCATTTGTCAGAACGGTTGCGATCAGATCCAGTGCAATGGAAATACCGCTGCCCTTCCAGTAGCCCATAGGAAGCACTCTCCAGGTCTTCTCAATCTCAGCCGGATCGGTGGTTAAGTTGCCCTTGGTGTCATAGCCGCCTGGAACTGGAAGCTGGATTCCCTTCAGCTTGCAGTCCTCGATCTTTCCATAGGAGAACTGGGATACTGCGCAGTCGATCACAACATGCTGTCCGTTGCTTCTGGGAACTGCAAAGATAATCGGGTTGTTTCCGATCTTTCTGTCCTTGCCGCCCCATGCCGGCATGTTCGGGCAGGTATTGGACCAGCAGATGCCGATGCAGCCATGGTCTGCTGCCTGGAAGCCGTAGCTTCCGCCTCTCATCCAGTGGTTGTTATTGCCCAGAGCTACGATACCGATGCCGAATTTCTTCGCCAGCTCACAGGCACGGTCCATAGCCAGCTTTGCGTTTAACGGGCCGAAGCCTCTGTGTCCGTTCCAGCGCTCGAAGGCACCTAACTGCAGCTCACAGGTTGCCACATTATCCGGATCAACCTCTCCCTTTTCCAGATACTCAACTAATCTTGGAAAACGGTTTAAACCGTGAGAATATACGCCTGCCAGACTGTTCTGTGCAAAGATCTCTGCTGCTGCCTGTGCCCGCTCCTCGGTAAAGCCCTTCTTTACCAATACTCTCTTAAACTCGCCTACCATGGTTTCGTATGGAACTCTCATCATTTTCTTATCCTCCTATGCGACCGGATTTTTTGTTTGATTCCGCATCGTTTCTTTTTTTACTGCTTTTATTTTTATTGTTTTTATTATTTCGTTGCTTTTTATTGTTTTATTGGATACTGCTCTGTTTTCCTTCTGTCTGGTTTGTCTGATCTGCATCTCTCATGTATGCAATCGATTGTTTTTTATTTAAAAAAATTTATACACTGTCCACATCGATCTTTATCACGATTCGCTTTACCATCTGCGCTTCTCCCATCTGGCAAAACGGCCGGTGGACATCTTCTGGAAAGAATACGGCATAGCACCCGGCTTCCATGGGAAGCATGATCTCCAAAGCCTTCGGATCCTCCTCGTAATATAAGGTATCTTTCTCCTCCAGCCGGTCTTCCCGGATCCGGCTTCCGCCGCGGTCTGGATAATATCCAATGTATTCCTTTCCTTCTGCCATAAACTGAAGCTCGATATACCGTCTGTGTACCTCCGGAAGCTTCTCCTCCTTCGGTCCTGTCTCACGGCTGAACACCTGAGCGATCCATCGGTCCCCATCCAGTTCATAGCGCCCTTCCTTCCAGTCACGGATCTCTGCTTCCCGGCAGTAAGCAATGGCTCTTTCAATTGGTTCCGGATAAACCCGGCTGCCTGATGAAGCATCGATATGACCATAAATCATAGGCCTTCCCCCTTTCGCTGTTGCAATCCCTTTTCTATTTTTATTTCTTTTTCGACTGCAGCTTTCTTCCTTGTCAGCTTTGTGTTCCTCTTTGCTTTGCAATCGATTGTTTTTCTGTATCTTTATAATAGCACATTATTTTCGATTTATCAACTACTATTTTCACGTCATTTTCCACTGTTTTTGCGTTATATTTTTATGCATTTATTACAAATTTCTTGTTTGTCCCCTTGCATCACATTTCATTTGCCTGATTATTTTCTCTTTTTATTTTGCAATCGATTATTTTCTCTCTTGCAAGCAAGCTTGCATCGGATTTCCCACCTTTTTCCCCTGGTATCATAAAAGAAAGCCTATGGGGCAAAAAATAAAACGGCGAATGCATTCCGTACTTTGCTGTCAGGTACCCCAAACAGCTGTACGGAATGCATCCGCCCTATTTTATCATGTGCTCTCACGCTCTACAATATTGGAAAAAAGCATGATCTTCTCCGGATTCTTCCTTCCCTCCAGATCATCCAAAAGGATCCTGGCTGCCTCAAAGCTCATCTCCACCATCTTATTGTTTAGGGAAGTCAGCTTTGGATAACAGATATCACAGTACCGGGAATTATCAACGCCGATCACCGCAACCTGATCCGGCACAGCAATCTTGCGGTCCAGCAGTACCCGGATCCCGCTGACTGCCGACAGATCTTCCCCAAAGATGATTCCTTCAATGTCCGGGTGCTCCTCCAGGATCTGCTCCGTAACCCGCTTTCCATCCTCCAGGGTGGTGGGGGCTGTATAGATCCACAATTCCTCCCGTTTCCAGCCCAGACTCTCCATCCCTGCCACAAAGCCCTTCTGTTTCGACAGGTTGCTGGGAGTCTGGTTCGGAAGCACAAACGCCAGCTTTTTATGGCCTTTTCTCACCATCAGCTCCACGCAGGCCTCCAGGCCGTCCTTCTCATCTACCAATACTCCTTTTACATTCGGAAGGTTCACATAGCCATTGGTAATGACCACAGGCTCTTTCGGAAAGCAGGATGCCAGTGCATCCTTCACCGCATCACACTGGAAGGTAGAACCAACCAGGATCACACCATCCACCCGGCGCTGAGAAAGCATCTTGATCGCCTGCACCTTTTTCTCATCGGACAGGCCGGTATTGACGATCAGGCTGCAGTAGCCCTGCTTTTCCATTTCCTTTTCAATATAGTAAGCGATATCCACATGGTGTGCATACCGGATATCGGTAATCAAAATCCCAATCATCCTGCTGGACTGGTTCACCAGGCCTCTGGCCGTCTCATTTGGCCGGTAATCATACTGATCTAAAAGAGCCTGAATCTGCTTTCTGGTCTCCTCCTTAATGCCTGGCTTGTTATTTGCCACCCTTGACACGGTGCTGGCTGAAACCCCTGCAAGCTTTGCAATATCATAGATCGTCATCCCGCCAACTCCCCTTTCTAAACCTTCATGCCCCCACAGCAGCCGCTGCCGTCCGGGACTTTCACATTCCTCTCATCCTCCGCTTGTTTTACAGTAAAGAGAATAATATTTACATGCAATCGATTTGTAAATATTGTAGCATGATGATTTTATTCCTGCAAGGAGAACATTGGGGAAAAATAGGGAACTTATTCATGGTATGCCGCATATTTTTCAATCAGAAATACCGGTTTATAGGATTCCTTGGCTTTCCGCAGGTTTTCATGTCCCATATCCTCTTCCCGGTTAATATAGGCAAGCCCCGGATGGCGCTCTAAAAGCATCCGCACCATCTGGCGGTTGACCATGGCGTATGCGCCGTTAATATGGGCATAGGCCTTCTCAAAGTGAACGTCAAAGCCATTCTCCCCCAGCATCTCCCCAAAGGAAAAGCCGATCAGCTGCTCTCCGGCGTACAGGGCAATTCCTTCCATCTTAAGCTCCTGATAATGGCGGAATGCCTTTTTCACTGCAGTCTGTTCGGCATCCTGCATTTCATCTGCCGCCTCCTGGTGCCCGTCCTCCCAGTCCGAAAGGAGGGCCAGGCAGTCCGAAACCTGCTCCGCTCCCAGGATCTCACTGTGCCAGTCCGGATAATCCCGCTCAAATCGATTGCAGTGATTTTTCTTGCTGTGCAGCTTCTTTCCGGACAGCGAGGCCAGCTTCTCTGCACTGTAAATATAGTCTGCCCGGTCACGTTTTTCCTGGAAGGTGAAATATCCAGGCATTGTCTGCTCCAGCTCCTCCTTCTGTGTTTGCGTCACCCCATTGATCACCAGCATGGCGCCCTGCTCCCTGGCAATCCGTTCCATCTCGCAGATAACTGGCTTAAGCGGTCCTCTGCCGTGAGGATAGAAAAACCGCAGCTCTTCGCCCTTTCCGCAGTATGCCGCCAGCCGCCCTCCAAAGGAGGAAACCTGCAGGCCGAAGGCATCTCCCCACAGATAATAGGTGCCGAAACAGTTATCGGTAGCAAGCCCGTTCTCTGCCGTGATCAACGGATTCATCCACTCCCGGTCCGCCAATGTGATCCTGTGATATTCTGCTGTATCCAACAAATACGGATTCTCCTGGCACAGCAAGCCTTGATCTGCCAGCTGGATCCGTCCTTCCTGCATCTTGCTCATTTTAAATTCCGCCTTTCCTCGATTCATGCAGCCATCTGCCAACATGGATGGGACTGCTGATTCTGCATTCCAATCTTGTCGAGCCTGAATTATATCATGAATGTCAAAAATAAGCAAGTGCGCTCTTCCCAATCTCTTCCATTATCTTTTCCAGCTCCTCAAAGCCAACTGCCGGCTCAGCAAACCGCTCCCTTTCCCAGTCAGTTACAATCAGAAACCGCCCCTCCGGATTAGAAACCGGGGCATCTGATATGGCTTTTCGGATCACCTCGATTTTCGGGTAAGGACTTTCCTTCATCCCTTCAATGAAAAGGAGATCTGCTTCCGGGAATTGTTTCATCAGTTCTTCCGGATCCGTTTCTTCCAGTTTATGAATAAATATTCGGTTTTTAGAGAAAACAGCAGTTCCATAAGCCCCTGCCTCCTGAAACCGGTAGCTGTCCGTGCCGGGGATGTCGCAGGTAAAATCATGACCGTCATGCTTGATCACGGCAACCCGAAGACCCTTCTCAGAAAATGCCTGGACCAGCCGGACTAACAAGGTAGTCTTTCCTGAATTTTTAATGCCGCAGATTACAATTGCCTTTTTCTTTCCCATCGTGCTCTATCCTTTCCATGGCTTCGGCGTTTTCTTCTGTGCTCTCTGCAATCACCGCATATTCCTGGATGGTATTGATATTCCTCAGCATCTGCCGAAATGCCTGCTGACCGCTGAAATCCACATACAGGATATGCAAGCACTGCAGCGCATCCCGAAGCCGGTAATTTCCTTTTTGAATCTGAGTTTCAAAACAATCTGCTGCCTGCTTTCGGTAAATAGCTGCCAGAGGATGGATCCGTCCATCCACCATCGGCACTGCCCCGGCATACGACAGCTCAGGATGGGTGCGCTCTGCCTCCATAAGCTGTTCCCGCAGATACCGGTACATCCCCATCTCCAGAAAGGGCATATCACAGGCAGCCGCCATGACCAGCTGGCTGCTGCACCGATTCAAACCGGCCTGAAGCCCTCCCAAGGGACCGCATTCCAGATACTGATCCTGCACCGCCTGACAGCCTGGATATTCTCTCCGGATCTCTGCTCCATAGGAGATCCAGATCATTTCCGCTTCCTTTTGGAACTCATGAATGATCCGTTCCAGAAATGTCTCCTTCTGATAGATCAAATCGCCTTTATGGCTTCCGCCCATGCGGCTGCTTTTGCCGCCTGCCAGAATTAATCCGTCCATCTTCCTTCTGTCACCTCGTTTGCTTTGCTCTTTCACAATGTTTTCTAACATCAAAGCGTATTTTCCATCTATTTTCTAAATTTTTATAATTTTCTTACGATTATTTGTTTTTTATCTGTCATATTCTGTCGAATTCATAACACATATTTCTTTCTATTCCTATATATGATACAATAATTTCAACGAAAAACCAAGGTTTTCAAGCCAGAAAGGAGCTTCTATGCTGCAATCTTTATTACCTTACCTTATTCCAGCCGTTTTGATCCTAATCCTTCTTATTATCGTCCTGACCCAGGGCTATGTGAAGGCTCCGCCGGATCACGCCTACATCATATCCGGCCTGCGCAGGGAACCGCGGGTGCTGATCGGCCGTGCCGGATTCAAGATTCCCTTCTTTGAACAGTTAGATAAGCTGTACCTTGGGCAAATCACTGTGGACATTAAAACAGACGAATACATCCCCACCAATGACTTTATCAATGTGATGGTCGATGCCGTAGCCAAGGTGCGGGTAGCTGACGAGCCATCTCAGATGAAGCTGGCGATGCGGAACTTCCTGAATAAAGAGCCTGCCAAGATCGCATCCGATCTGCAGGATTCTCTCCAGGGCAATATGCGTGAGATCATCGGCACCCTGACGCTCCGGGCCATCAATACCGACCGGGATTCCTTCTCCGACCAGGTGATGGCCAAGGCATCGAAGGATATGGAGAAGCTGGGTATCGATATCCTGTCCTGCAATATCCAGAATGTTACCGATGAGCATGGCCTGATTCAGGACCTTGGTATGGATAACACTTCCAAGATCCGCAAGGACGCCTCGATCGCCAAGGCGGAGGCAGAACGAGATATCGCCATCGCCCAGGCTGCTGCAGACAAGGCGTCCAATGACGCAAGAGTTCTTGCCGAGACGGAGATCGCTCAGAAAAACAACGAGCTGGCCATCAAGAAGGCGGAGCTTCAGAAGGCTTCCGATACCAAGAAGGCAGAAGCTGATGCTGCTTACGAGATCCAGAAGCAGGAACAGCAGAAGACCATCCAGACAGCGACGGTAAATGCCCAGATTGCCAAGGCAGAACGAGAGGCAGAGCTGCGGAAGCAGGAAGTTGCCGTACAGCAGCAGGCATTGGAGGCAGAAATTAACAAGAAGGCAGATGCAGACCGATATGCCATCGAGCAGGCGGCCGCCGCAGAGCTGACCAGACGCCAGCGGGAGGCCGAGGCAAAGCAGTATGAGCAGGAAAAGGAAGCCGCCGCCAGAAAGGCACAGGCAGAGGCTCACAAGTACGCCATGCTCCAGGAGGCAGAGGGTATCCGCGCCAAGGGTGAGGCGGAGGCTGCCGCGATCCAGGCCAAGGCGCTGGCAGAGGCGGAAGGTATGGAGAAAAAGGCACAGGCTTACCAGAAGTACAATAAGGCAGCCATGGCGGAAATGATGATCAAGGTTCTTCCGGAGATCGCCGGAAAGATCGCAGAGCCGCTGTCCCAGATTGACAAGATCACCATCATCGGAGGCGGCGGAAGCAACGGAGATAATGGCGTTGGTACCGTAGCAGGGAACGTTCCTGTGGTAATGGCAAAGCTGTTTGAATCGGTAAAAGAAGCCACCGGAGTGGATCTGGCGGAGATTATGAAGGCGGAGACCTACGATGCCAAGGTGACCCGGAACGTAAATCTCACCGGTGCGCCGGACATCGTCCTTGGCGACCGGCCTGAGGAAGAATAGTTTTCATAAGGCAGCACAAAACCGGGGATCGGTATCCCCGGTTTTAATCTTTTCTGCTATATCTCAGAGCCCACGGCTGCTGCACCTTGGAATCCACAGCTTTTCTATCTTGGAACCTACGGCTGCTGCATCCCTGCCCGCGCCATATTTTCTGTCATCTTCTCCACCACCTGCAGAAAAACTGCCAGCTCCTCCTTGGAGATTCCTTCTGTCAGATCCTCCTCCAGCTGCATTAAACCGTCCATCACCGGCTTCTGGTACTGCATCGCCTTTTCACTGACGATGATCTGCTTCAGGCGGGCATCGTAGGCTGTAGGCTCACGGCGGATCAGGCCGTTCTGTTCCATCTTTTTCAGAATTTCCGTTGCAGTAGGCGGGCGAAGGCCAAACTCCTCCTCCACATCCCGCTGAAATAATTCCTCCGGCTGGGACAGGATAAAATGCAGCACTCTGCCCTGTGCACCGCTGAATTCATCCTTGGATGCCAGCGCATCGATCCTGCGCCGGATCTGATTGGAAAGCTTGCTGATACACCGGGCCACCGGCTTTGATAATGCTTCATATTTATCCATTAATCTTCCTTTACTGCAAGCACATCCTGATAGAAGGCATCCATCTCTTCCTTCGTCTTGAACACGCCTACATACATCTGATTGCCCATAGCGCCGGACAGCACATCCGGGATACGCTCATCCATCTTAAGCTGAGCGCCGTACTTCTCAATAATGTCCTCATGGCTCATCACAAAATTCTTTCCGTCCCGAAGTCCGGCAAATGCACAGTAGCCATGCTCTCCGTCCGGCTTGGTGGAACGGTCAAATGCGATCATATCAGCCCAGATCTTATAAACATCGGTGCTGTTGGCAAAATTCATCATATCCGGAGAAAATCCGCCGCATGGACGCATGTTCACTTCCAGGGCCACTACATCACCCTTCTTGCCGATGTGCTGGTCGCTTAACAGGCGGAAGAACTCAAAATGTACGAAGCGGCTCTTAACGCCGAAGCTCTTTACCGTAGCACGTCCTGCCTTGCGGGTGTCCTCCGGCAGATCCTTTACGATATAGTAGATGGAGTTATCTGCATTGTTTACGATATCCATAATGGAGTTTGGCGTTACATTGCCGGTCTCAAACATAGGCTCGCCCTTGGAATCGATGATGGCATCGTAGGAATTTACCTCTGCATCGATAAACTCCTCCATGATATAGGAAACCTCCGGCTCCTTCTCGCCTAAGAAGCTCTTTAACTGATCTTCATTGCTGATCTTGTATGTATGAGAGGCCCCAACGCCGTTGTCCGGCTTTACGATCACCGGATAGCCCACTTCCTTGATAAATGCGGCGCAGCCCTCCAAGTCATCTACGATATGATAACGTGCTACCGGGATGCCGGCCTTGGTGTAGAATTCCTTCATCTTGGATTTAAACTTGATCCGCGGAATATCCTCCTCCTGGAAGCCGCTGGTGATATGGAAATCGGTGCGGAATCTGGCATCCCGCTCCAGCCAGTATTCGTTGTTGGACTCCAGCCAGTCAATGCGGCCATGCTTAAAGGCCAGGAATGCAATGGCGCGGTAAACCTCGTCATCATTTTCCAGATTGCTGACCTTGTAGTACTCGTTTAAGCTGTCCTTTAACTCCTGGGTCAGCTCATCGTACGGCTGGTCACCGATGCCGAGAACATTCATTCCATTGTTCTTCAGCTGACGGCAGAACTGCCAGTAGTTGGTAGGAAAGTTGGGGGAAATAAAGATTACGTTTTTCATAGCTCATCCTCTTTATCATTTAAATTTTCTTATTACTTGCTTGTTTGTGTTTCTATCCGTATTCTTTCGTGTGACGGTTTTGTTTTATTTACGATTCCAGAAAGTGAGGTACAAAGTAATCTACCTGCTTATACCACCATGGCCAGTCATGAGCACAGTCGTAGCCCCAGAAATCTACCCATGCCTCAATTCCCTTGCTCTGAAGGATGCCCTGAAGCTGTCTGGTAGAATCCGGGATCTCCCATGGACCCTGTCCAACACAGATGATCGCCTTTCTCTGGTTATACATCTCAATATATGGATGATCCGTTGGCATGTTTGCCAGATAATGCACTGGGGAATTATTGTAAACCAGATCATTCATAAAGGAGCCGAAGCCGTATTCTGCTGTATAAATGCCGCTCAGCGCCAGTACTCCGTTAAATAAGTCAGGGCGGCGGAAGAACAGATTGGCTGCATGGGTTGCCCCCAGGCTGCATCCGAACGTAATGATGCCGGTATCTCCCTCCCCTCCGTTCCGCTCATTGACCATAGAGCGGATAAATGGAACCATCTCATCGGTAATGTACTGGATCCACTGCTCATAGCGCCAGATCCGCCAGCCCGGATCTCCATTTTTATTGGACCAGGTTTCTGCATCGATGGTGTCGATGGCGAATACCATCACCTGGCCGGACTCGATCCACTTCCCCCAGGCATCGGTCATCTTATAATTTTCAAAATCATAAAACCGGCCATCCTGACAGGGGATAAATAACACCGGCCGTCCCGCATGTCCGTAAACCTTGCATTCCATGTCACGGTTCAATGCCGAACTGTAATCCTTAAAATATTGTACTTCCATAATACTCCTCCATTCCGTCATCGACTGCAGCCGCGATGTTTTTGGCATATTCTTATGCATAATTCTGCAAATGCCTGTATCTATTTGTATCAGCTTTCTTCATACAGCAGTGTATTCATAAAGAAGGGGATCTGCTTCTCCCAGCTTGCCTCGCTGTGGGTACCGCCTGGGATGATCCGGCAGTCCAGCAGCACGCCCCGCTCCATCAGCTGTGCAGCCGTTCTGCCGAAGCTCTTCATCATCTGAGGATGATTGTTCATCTCCTTCTGACCGTAATCCATGTATAAAACAGTGTTTTTCCGGATCCTGGTCCGAAGGATCATATCCTCGATCTTATCTGCCGCTGTCCACAAGGACGGGGACAATGCCGCCGCCTTAGAAAACACCCGGTTGTACTTGATCAGGGCATATACGCTCATCAGGCCTCCCATGGAGCTGCCTGCAATCCAGGTATGCTTCCGGTCAGGCAGGGTGCGGTAATTGCTGTCGATCTCCTTCTTAAAGGTATTCACCATCCAGTCCATGGTCTTTTTCCCACGGCCTGTTATCTTTCCGAAATAAGGATCCTGGAAGGAAAATGGAGAATACTCCTTCAAACGCCCATGGTCTGGGCTGTGATTGCACTCTACTGCTGCGACGATCACCTGGGTCTCTGTGAAATCCATGTATTCCTTCATTCCCCAGCTCTTCCCATAGGTGGCATCCTCATCAAAAAATACATTGTGTCCGTCAAACATATATAATACCGGGTACCGTTTGTCCGGCTCATATTCATAGGATTCCGGCAGGTAAATATAGGCACGGCGAACCTCCTCACCTGTCAATTCCGGTATGGTAATTTCCCATTTCTCTACCATAATATCCTCTGCATCCTCCTGTTTCTCGTGGTATTGCCGCAAAAAACAGATCAAGCTTCCTGCTTTTTGCTTTCTGTACTATACCACAAAGATGCATAAATATCAAGACACCGCATCTCCCCGCTCATTGACTAACTGATATCCCACAGACTCTACCCGCCGCGCCAGGCAGCCCCGGCATTCGGCGGCCTCCTCGCCGGTACAGATCTTATTATCATACAGATCGTACTGTTTCCGGTTCTTCACCGGAGACAGGTTGGGCATTACCACATTGGCACCCACTGCCAGTCCTTTCTCCCGCCCCTTAGGATCCATGGTTCCCAGCGCTGTGGTGGCGGGAAGCAGGACCTTAGGAAGCAGGATCCGGATGATGGACAGCAGATACAGCGTCAATTCCACACTGCCTGCCGGTTCCGATGCAAATTTCGTGTCATGATGGGGGATAAACGGACCGATTCCTACCATCTGAGGCTCCAGCTCCTTTAAAAACACCAGATCCTCCGCCAGATCACGGAGCCGCTGCCCCGGAGAGCCCACCATAAAACCGGCGCCTACCTGATAGCCAAGCTCCTTCAGGAAATACAGACATTCCTTTCTGGTCTTCAGGCTCATTTCAGCCGGGTGAAGCCTTCCATAATGCTCCTCATTGGCAGTCTCATGGCGCAGCAGATACCGGTCAGCCCCTGCCTCCCGAAGCCGCTTGTAGCTTTCGTAACTCCTCTCCCCCAGGGAAAGGGTCACAGCGCAGTTGGGATACCGGTCCTTGATGGAGCGGACGATATCCGCCATCCGGTCATCGGTATAGTAGGGATCCTCTCCGCCCTGCAGTACAAAGGTACGAAATCCCAGTTCATAGCCGCTCACGCAGCATTCCAGGATCTCCTCCTTCGTCAGCCGGTACCGCTTGGCATTGTGATTTCCATGGCGGATGCCGCAGTAATAGCAATTATTTTTACAGTAATTGGTAAATTCAATCAAACCTCGGGTGTAAACCTTAGTGCCGTAGTACTGTTTCCGTATCTTCACAGCCTCTGCAGCCAGGCGCTCTGCTGCGGAAGGGTCATTCCAGCAGCCCAGCAGCTCCACATACTCTTCCCTGGTAAGCTGGCGCTCTTTTATAAACGTTTCAACGATATCCTTCATTTTCACTCCTAAACCTTCATGCGGACCGTGGCCGGCATTTGGAATCATAGAACATCCTTACGCCAGACTCAGATCACTGACTCCGCTTCGTTTCAGCGCTTCCAGAAAGCTTTCCCGGCTGCGGCTGGCAATCAGTTCCTCAGGGAAATGGATCTCCTCCAGCAGCTGAAGCGTCCGGTCAAATTTTCCAATAAAGCAGGACACATGGGCATCCGTTCCCAGGGAAACCATGACTCCCAGCTCGGCACACCGCTCTGCGATCCTGCGGCACCGCTTCACTCCGGCCTCCCCGCCATTGTCAAAGCTGTGCTCATTCAGCTCAATCAATTTATTCATAGACTTTGCCGCCGAAAGCAGCGCATCCACATCAATGGAAAGTCCGCTTCGTCCGATATGCCCCAGGATCAGCACCTTTTGATTTTCCAGTGCCTTCACATACATATCGGTCAGCTGCCCCACAGTGGCGCCTTCCAGATTCCGCCTTCCATGGACGCTTGCGATCACATAATCCTGTTTCGATGCCACGAATTCATCCAGATCCCGAATCGTCTTAAAGGGCATTCCCACAATGTTGCGGTCCACAGCAAAGCCATGGCCGAACAGGCGGCCTTCCAGATCGATGATATCTGCCTCAACGCCCCGCAGCAGGGTAACTCCGTGCCAGGTTCTGGGCAGCATAGTCTGATTGAACAGATACTGGTAATGCTTGATCGTTACTTCCGGATAGAGCATATCGCTGAAATGATCGGTGGTAGCCAAAAGCTCCATTCCCTGCTGGGCCGCTGCCCTCACATTTTCCTCAATAGTGGAAAAGGCATGGCGGGAGTAAAGGGTATGGGTGTGAGTATCGCATTTATTTGTATACATGATATTCTGCTGTTTCTCCTTCATCAATATCCTCTTTCTTTTCTACTTTAAATCAACAAAGCAATATTATTCTATCATTATCTTCCCACCTTTTCAATGGGTATTTGATGAGAATATGATGAAAACACCATGAAAAATCGGGCAGATGCTTCTGCATCTGCCCGATCCTGGCCGTTCCTTAAATCTGTTTTCCTTTAGTTGTCGTAGCCTGCAATAATGTCTTCGATTGGTTCCACCTTCTCCAGCTCATCCATCATCCGGTTGTAGCCCAGACGGTCCAGCTCTGCCAGGTATTCATTCCAGGTGCTGTCCACATCGATCTGTCCCAAGATGGCCTGGGTCCGGTAGTTGGATACGTAGGCATCCAGGTCGCTCTTGATCTCCTGGAAAATATTCTCGTACTCGGTCTCGTTGGCCAGATCTGCCTTATAGGGACGGTGCTGCCATTTCAGCCATGTGCCGTTATCGCCCTTGGACCAGTACTTTCCTCCGGCCTGGAACAGCGCCTCTTCTCCTACCCACTTGGTCACCTGCTCAGTCTGGCCAAACTGGCTGAAGGTCCAGGTTCCCTTGTCCCCGGAATTCAGCTTATTCAGCTTCACCGGCATCTCGCCTGTCTCATCCCACTCCCAGTCAACACCTTTTTCTCCAAAGAACAGAGAAGCAGTTGTGTCCTTATCATTCTCATCCCCAAATAAGCTGAAGCTTAAGAACTGTAAAATCTTCGCCAGCTTCTCATCACTTACATTGGCATTGACATAAAACTTTCCATATGCCGGAGATGGATTGGTGGTTGCCCGCACCTCACCGCCGTCCGGCTTGATGCCTGGTGTTACCAGGATCTTTGCGTTAGGATCCCGCTCCAGAAGAGTCAGCGGAGGACGGTCGATCGCCCAGCTGTTTAATGCGTTGGTAGAGGTGATCCAGTAGCCTACAACACCGGTATTTACCTTATCCCAGAACACGGTACGGTCATTTCCGATAATCTCCGGGTCGATCAGATTCTTTGCATACAGCTTGCCGAAGCCCTTTAAAAATTCCTTGTACTGGTCGGTTGCATAGTACCACTCGGCTCTTCCGTTTACATCGTTGATATCGGTGGAGAAGCCGTAAGCAGAGAAGAACGGCCCCTGGGCAAGGCTTGGAAGAGAGGAACCTCCGGTAGCGCCCAGAGTATCCTGCTTGCCGCTCTTATTAGGATCCCCGTTTACAAAGCCGTCCATGATCTCAGTAAACTTGCTCAGCTCAATGCCGTCATCTGCCACATAAATACGGTCTGCAACCTGCTCCACATTCACACCTAGGTCGATGCCCAGATTCTCGATCCAGTCATACCGGTAAAAATCACTTGGCAGATAGTAATCCACAAACTGGAAGGTAAGGCCGGCCAGATAATTAAACTCCTCCTCATTCTGAGGATTTAACACCTGCTTGTAGATCAGCGGATACTTCTCATAGTACTGGATCAGCTTGGGGCAGTATTTCTCCACCATATCCTTGGGAATGGTCCGGATCAGCTCCTGCTCCATCATCCAGCTTGGCGTCTTGGTCTCGGTCCACATACAGTCCGGCATCTCACCGGAAGCCAGCAGCAGATCGATGGTATCGCTGGTCTCCGCCTTTTCCACTGTGATATTGATATTCAGTGCGTCCTCGATCATCTTCTCCACATAGGAGCCATCCTCATAATCGGAAAAGCACCATTGTCCGGTATAGCTGATATCATAGGTCTTATTGGGATCCGGCTCTGCCATCACGCCGCCGCTGCTTCCGGAATCACCGCCAGAACCGGAACAGCCTGCTAATACCATCGCTCCACATACGGTCAATGCCGTTAACTTTGTTATTCTTTTTCTCATCGCTTCGCTCTCCTTTTTCATTCTTTCCATTCTGTGTATGCTTCACAGCAACCCTTTTCTTCTCTCTTCCTGTCATTCAATTTTCTCAAGCTGAGCAAGGGGAATCCAGCGGATCCTGGTCCTGGCAAGACAGCTTCCATCCTCCGGGCCGCCTGCATTGTATCCAAGCAGCATGGCTTCCTCCGTGAAAAGAATGGCACAGTAGCAGTATCCGCTGTTCTCATCCGTTTCAAATGCTGCAGGCTCTGAAAAGCTTTTCCCGTTATCCCGGCTGACCGCCATCACATAGGGAGTCCGCCCTCCGGTAAAGCCCTCCGAGCAGTTCCAGGTAGCTCCGTCATCATCGGAGTAAAAGAACACCACCTCAGAACGGCTGTCAAAAAAGCTGTCACCGGTTCTGTGGCATGCTGCCGGAATCAGAATCCTTCCGTCAGAAAGCCGTGTCACCCGGTCATTGTTGACCACGAAAAATCCCTCCTGGGGCGTACACAATACCCGTTCACTCCAGGTTTGCCCTCCGTCCGACGAGCGCCGCAGGTACAGCTGCATCAAGGTGTAGGTGACCCGCACCAGATAAAACAGTCCGATATCGCCGTTTGACATCTTCATCAGGGAAAGAGACATAATATTTACTGCCTTCTCCTCCTCACAAGTCAGCACGATCCTTCCATTTCCAAAGGAACGGCCTCCATCCTCTGATGTTACCAGGCAGATATCGGCAGGTGCATGGTCCGCCCAGCTTTCTCCCTTAAACCTTCCATATACAAAGATGATTCTGCCATCCTGCAGCATGAGAAACGCTCCCTCGCTGTTTCTCGGATTCTTCGCTTCCAGTATCGGCGGAAATTCTGCCGCAATGGTTCCCAATTCCACCCTGTTCATATTGTCCTCCATCCATTTTTTGCTGCTCTCTCCTTCACCCCTTGATCTGTTCTTCTCTTTAGCCCTTCACTGCACCTACCATAATACCCTTTACAAAGTATTTCTGCAGGAACGGGTACACTGCTACGATGGGCAGCACCACAAGGATGGTTGTCGCCGCCTTGATGGTGTCCGGATTGGTATCCACCAGTGCGCCGATGGCCTCTATGCCGGATGCGGTGGAAGAGGTGGACGCAGTCAGGCTGTCCAACATTCTCCGAAGCAAATACTGTAAGGTGGTTAAGCTGGCGCTGCGCCGGCAGTAGATCATATTGTCAAACCAGGCATTCCACTGTCCTACCATCTGCCACAAGGCAACGGTGGCGATTACCGGCTTGGAAAGAGGCATGATGATAGAGGTGAAGATCTTCACCTGGGATGCCCCGTCAATGCTGGCTGCTTCCTCCATTCCCTTATCGATGGAAAAGAAATAGTTTCGGATAATAATGGTATTGTAGATGGAAAAGCCTGACGGCAGGATGTATACCAGGAAATTATTCAGCAGGCCCAGCCGCTTCATGTTCAGGTAGGCCGGGATCATACCTGCTGAGAAAAACATGGGGATCAAAAGGATCGCAGTGATCGCCTTTCGAAAGGGCATCTCAGTTCTTGTCAAAGCGTAGGCCGCCATGCAGCACACGATCACATGAACTACGGTGCCGGTGATGGTCCTTAACACAGAGATCAGAAACGCGGTGATGATCTCATTATCCTGGAAGCAGTATTTGTAAGCATCCAGTGTCCACACCTTGGGCAAAAAGTTAATGTGCATGTAGGAGATATCCTGTGCTCTGGAAAACGAGCGAACCACTACATCCCAGAAGGGAATAATCACGGTAATGCAGAACAGAACCATCAGCACTGCATTGCAGATATCAAAGATGCGGCTTCCCGCAGACTGTTTCATTTTCATTCTCGGAACTTCTTCCTTTGGTTTACGTGCCATACTTCCTCCTCCTCTTAAACATAACTGTCTTATTAAATGATCTTGTACTCCGGATTCGCCTTACGTGCAAACCAGTTGGCAATCATAACCAGCGCCAGACTGACGATATTCTGGAACAGGCCGATCGCAGTAGAAAAATCATACCGGCTTTCTACCATACCTTTGCGGTATACATAGGTGGAGATCACGTCTGCCGTCTGATAGGTAGCGTCATTATACAAGTTAAAGATGGGGTCAAAGCCAACGCTCACCAGGCTTCCGATGTTCAGGATCAGCATGGTGCACATGGTAGGAAACATGGCAGGTAATGTAATGTACAGGATCCGCTGGAACCGATTGGCTCCGTCAATCGATGCCGCATCATACAGCGCTGTGTTGATGCCGGAAATGGTAGCCAGATAGATCACAATGCTGTAACCGGTAGTCTTCCACAGGTTTGTGATCAGGTAGATGGGAACGAACATGTTCTTCTGAGCCATAAAATAAATCGGATTTTCCAGGACTCCCAGCTTCACCAGAATCGCATTTACCACACCGCCGGTAGGTGATAACAGCTGATATACAAAGGTACCTACAACAACCCAGGAGAGAAAATGAGGCATGTATGTAATGGTCTGTATCACACTTTTGAATTTCTGGTTTGCGATCTCATTTACCAGCAGCGTAAACAGGATGGTGACAGGGAATGTGGTAATCAGCGTTAAAATACTGATCTTCAGCGTATTACCCAATACCCGGTAAAAGTTAGGATCAGTAAACAATGCCTGGAAGTGCTTGAGGCCAACCCAATCGCTGCCTGCGATTCCCCTTGCCATCTTGTAATCCTTAAATGCAATGGTTAAACCTTCCATGGGCATGTAGCAAAATAGGAACACAAGAAGAAGGGATGGGAGCAGAAACATGTAAAACGGAAAATATTTTTTTAGCTCTTTTCTTAAATTCCCTTTTACAACTGCATTATTTTTTTTCATTACGGCCTTCCTTTCTTTTCAATATTCGCAGGCAAATATGCCTGCGGAGAGACAGCGGCCCTCAGGAGCCGCTGCATTAACAGTTACATTCACACTGCGGGAAAGCCGTCGCCTGGCCACAGCGATCTATCAGTCTACAGACATTGGAATTCCGGAATCTGCATGCTTACCATGTCTGAAAGCTGCTGTTTGGCTGCAGTCCGCTTATCTAAACCTGGCAGATATAAGCCCCGCAGGGATTATCATAAGGCACATACGGCATCGTGTTTACATGTACTTTTTTTAAATTTTTATCATATCGCGGAATCATCACCTCAAGAATCCCCTTACACTGTTTTCTTGTAGATATTATAAGGAATTTGTGCCTCAGTGTCCATAAACTGTATTGGACAAAGCATGCACAAAATGATATAATTTTGGTTAGAATACCGATTGAAAAGGGGGGAATGATCCAATGTATGCAAATTCTGGATATCTGCATCATTCACTGGTGGATTTTATGGATAAGAGTAAGCCTTTGGTGGTGGGAAGCTGCGGGACCTACCGGCTGTATTCCCGGCCCAAACTTCCAACCTACCGGCCTAAGGGCCGTATCGATTACCAGCTTTTGTATATTGCTGCGGGAAAAGCGCATTTTTTCCTGGACGGAAAGGATGTGACGGTAACGGCAGGCCATATGGTGCTGTACCAGCCCAAACAGATGCAGCGGTATGTCTATTATGGATCAGACCAGACAGAAGTATTCTGGGTCCATTTCACAGGAAAAGAGGTAAAAAAGATCTTAAAAAGCTGCAATATTCCGCTGACCGGCTATGTATTCTACACAGGAAAATCCCCTGGATATCAGAAGCTGTTCCAGGAAATGATCCAGGAACTGCAGCTGTGCCGCCCTCATTACCAGGAATTACTGGAGATCCTGCTGCGGCAGCTGTTCATCCTGATCAGCCGCCAGCTAAGCGGCGGCCCCAAGCTGGCCATCCATGTGCAAAATGAAATGGAGGCGGCTATCAGGTATTTTACGGAGCACTACAATGAAGAGATCGTGATCGATGAGTACGCCGCCGGCATGCACCGGAGTACCGTGTGGTTTATCCGAAGCTTTAAGCAGTATACCGGAATCACACCGATGCAGTATATTATCTCCGTCAGGATTTCCAATGCCCGGCGTCTCCTGGAGCCAACCCAATATAATGTGACAGAGGTGGCTGCCATCGTTGGGTATGATAATCCGCTGTATTTCAGCCGGCTGTTTAAGAAGCAGACCGGGGTAGCGCCGTCGGAATATAAAAAGAATCTGTAACGAAAATCCGAAAATGGAACAGGCAAATGCCCAAACAGCACCTGCCTGTTCCATCGCCAATATCATCTTACTGGAGCCCGCAGCAGAATGATCACTCAATCCTCTGAAGCTTTGCAAAGGATGCAAACATTTTCTTCACCCCTGCCCGGTCAAAGCAGACAGTGACCTCATAATCCTTGGCTCCATCCTGAATTTCATTGACCACGCCGTCTCCGAATTTCACATGACGGACCCGGTCGCCTACACGATAATCCAGCTTTTCTGCCTTCGCCACGGTAAACGCCTTTCCAAAGTCAACCGGCTTGCCCATTCCAAAACGAGAACCTGCTTTGCTGCTTCCGGATCCTTCAGAGGACAGCCCCGAGCTTCCAAATCCAGCTCCCTCCACAGCCTGCCGTCCGGAAGGTTTTCGGTCAAAGATCCCATCCATAGCGGCTGTGCTGGATGCATAAGGGCTGCGGTAGGAATCATTTCCCGGTCCGAAGGAGCTGACGCTTCCCTTTCTGGCAGTCGTTCCCCATGGAAGACCAGAATCATCCATCCCGTCGATCTCATCCCTACCGACTGCGGTCTGGGAGGCCGCCCACCTGGAAGCTGCTGTTCCCAGCTTCTTCACCTCCAGATAATCCTGAGGGATCTCATCAATAAACCGGCTGACCTTGGAATACCGGGTCTCTCCATTGATCATCCGCAGTCTGGCTCCGGTCATCACCAGCTCCTCCCTGGCTCTGGTAATGCCCACGTAGCAAAGCCGCCGTTCCTCCTCCACAGCATCCCGGTCATCGGAGGAAACTGCCATGGCGCTGGGAAACAGGCCATCCTCCATGCCTGCAAGGAACACCACTGGAAATTCCAGGCCCTTGGCGCTGTGAAGGGTCATCAAGGTGACCCGGCTCTCTGATTCATCCATCCGGTCCACATCCGCCACCAGGGCCACCTGCTCTAAAAACTCATCCAGGGTTGGATGCTCTGCATCCTCTGTATAGCTGACCGCCTTATTGATCAGCTCCTGGATGTTCTCCATCCGGCTTTCTGCTTCTACTTCGTCCTCTTCCTCCAGCTCCTTCTGATACCCAGTGTTGGTAAGAACCGCCTCAATCAGATCGCTGATCGAGTTCTCTTCCTCCTCTGCGATCCCCCGCAGAAGTTGGATCTGTTCAGAAAATGCCCGGACTCTCTGTGCCGCCTTGCCGATTCCCGGCACCTGCTGCACCTCTTTCACAGCATCATAAAAATGCATCCCATGCTCCGAGGCAAATGCGGTGATCTTTCCAATGGTTGCGGCACCAATCCCCCGCTTCGGCACATTAATGATGCGGGTCACTGCCAGGTCATCCACGCCGTTGGCGATGGTCTTTAAATAGGCCAGGATATCCTTGATCTCCTTCCGCTGATAGAAATTTACACCGCCTACCAGAAGATAGGGCACATTCTGCTTAATACAGAATTCCTCCAAAAGTCTGGACTGGGCATTGGTCCGGTACAGCACAGCCATATCCTTCCAATCTCTTCCGTTTTCTGCCTCGTGGCGCTCCCTTAAGCTTCTGACAATAAAGTCCGCTTCCTCCTCACCAGTCTCAAACTGGCGGTACTGAGCCAGACTTCCTTCCTCATTGGCTGTCCATAAGGTCTTCTCCTTCCGCCCCCAATTGTGACGGATCACCTCATTGGCAGCCGTCAGAATATTTCCGGTAGAACGGTAATTCTGCTCCAGCTTGACCACATGGGCGCCGGGGAAGGAGGACTCGAAGTTCAGGATATTGCCCACATCTGCTCCCCGGAACTTGTAGATGGACTGATCGTCATCCCCTACCACGCACAGATTCCGGTACTTGGAAGCCAGAAGCTCCACCAGCTTAAACTGGGCGTAGTTGGTATCCTGATACTCGTCCACCATGATATACCGAAACCGCTCCTGATAATAATCCAGGATATCCGGACAATTGCGGAAAAGCTCCACCGTCTTTACGATCAAATCGTCAAAATCCATGGCATTGTTCCGGAGCAGCTCCTCCTGATAGGTCTTATAGATCAGAGCCACCTTCTTCTGACGGAAATCAGCGGCATTCAATTCAAAATCTGCAGGATTGATCAGCTTGTCCTTTGCCTCTGATATGTAATTTAACATGGCCCTGTCTTTGTAAAGCTTGGTATCCACATCCAGTTTTTTCAGTACGTGGCGCATCAAGGTCTTCTGGTCATCTGCGTCATAGATGGAAAAGCTGGTGCTGTAGCCCAGATTCTCGCAATGCCTTCTTAAGATCCTGACACAGGCAGAATGAAAGGTGCTGACCCATATGCTGTCTGCTCCAAAGCTGACGGTCCGCTCCACCCGCTCCTTCATCTCCCCAGCTGCCTTATTGGTAAAAGTGATCGCCAGGATATTCCATGGGTTCACCTGCTTCTCTTCGATCAGATATGCGATCCGGTGGGTCAGCACTCTGGTCTTGCCGGAGCCGGCCCCTGCCAGAACCAGAAGAGGACCCTCTGTGCAGGTTACTGCTTCCTGCTGTCTGTCATTTAATGCTTCATATATGTTCATGCGTTTAACCACCTTTTTTTCAATAACGGTACCATTGTACTATAGGAAAATAGTAACGTCAAAATGTTTTAAGAAGAAATTTATCACTTGCCATCTAGTATTCATTACTATATAATACAGATATGAGGATATGCCACCATATTCGCATCAGGCATAAGGAGGCAAGCTATGAAAACCAATGAAGAAAGACTGAAGGCCCTGCTGTCGAAGCTAGACGATTTAACGTATATCAAGCCGGAGGAAATCCCTAACATTCAGCTGTACATGGATCAGGTCACCACCTTTATGGAAGCCCATTTAAGTCACACGAAGCGCTACCCGGAAGACAAGGTCCTGACCAAGACCATGATCAACAATTACGCTAAAAATAATCTGCTGCCCGCACCCATTAAAAAGAAGTACTCCAAAGAGCACATGCTGATGCTGATCTTTATCTACTATTTTAAGAATGTACTTTCTTTCAATGACATCCAGCAGATATTCAAGCCGATTACCAGCCAGTATTTTACAGAGAATCCATCGGAAGCTTCTTCGTATACGCTGGAGGATATTTACCGGGAAGTATTTTCCCTGGAAAAAGCGCAGATGGAAAACCTGAAGCAGGATGTTACCGCTAAGTTCCAAATGGCGAAAAATACCTTCCAGGACTGCGATGCAGCAACAGAGGATCAGGAATATCTCCGCCTCTTTGCATTTATCTGCCAGCTTTCCTTTGATGTGTATCTGAAAACCCAGATGATCGAATCCCTTACCGACCAGCTCCGCAGCGAGGAACCTCCAGGAACCGATAAGCGCAGGAAGTAAACCAAACAACTTCTGAAAATCAACAGCAGCAGCCCCCTGAAAACAGGGACTGCTGCTGATTTTATGGGATTCTCTTTTGTTTTCCTTCGATGGCTGGGTCAGATTGATTCCTTGCTCTCCCCGGCAGCTTCTTTTTCCGCTTCAGGCACTTCAGAAGCATCTCCTGCCTCATCCTGCGCTGGCTTTAAGCGCTGAAAAACCATATCATAACCGTCATTTCCATAATTCAGTGAACGGTTGACGCGGCTGATGGTAGCGGTGGATGCGCCGGTCTGCTCCGCGATCTCTAAGTAGGTTCTGCCTTCCCGAAGCATCTTTGCCACCTCATATCTCTGTGACAGAGAAAGCAGTTCATTGATCGTACATACATCTTCGAAAAACAGATAGCACTCTTCCGAACTTTTCAGGGTCAATATAGCCTGGAAGAGATGGTCCACTGCTTCCGTTTTAATTTTTTTATTCATCACGCAGTTCCCTCCGGTATTCATCAATCTTTTGCAGCTGTTCAATGCCTGGTCCTTCACAGCCGCGCCTCTTCTACTATATTACCACACTAAAGTCTGAAAGTCTACTTATTTTGATTCCGGTTCCGGTTGAAGTTGATCAGGCAGCCGGCCTTCACGATCTCTCTCTCCTCCGGGGTCATATCGGCAATATACAGAGTGATCTCCTTCACCCTATCCCCCAGTACATATGCCTTGATATTCGTTAAATCACCGTCCAGGATCCGGCGGATGCCTGGAACATAGATGTAGTCGCCTACCTCAAACTCCGGCTCTGCCTCCATCTGGAAGGGAAGCATACCCCAGTTCATTACATTGGAGCGGTAACGCTTGGTGGCATACTCTTTCGTGATATTCGCCAGACCGCCGATTACACGCTGGCAGCTTGCCGCCTGCTCACGGGCAGAGCCGTCACCTGGCTTCACTGCATAGACCATGCTTCCGATCTCGGTATCCAGGATCGCCACCTGCTCCTGTCCTGGAATGGTGCGGATCTGATCAAACACAGCAGTCAGCTCAGCATCCAGTTCAGCCGGATCCTGCCCCTTCACACGGGCCTTCTCCAGCTTATCCACTTCCTTGGTCCGTCCCACATACTCCGGATCTCTTCTGGATAAGGTAAACTCAGCCAGCCCCAGCGGATTGGAACGGTAGGAGGAGGTCTCACCAGACGGGATCAGCTCATCGGTGGTGGTCACAGCATCCATGATCTTGGAGCAGACCTTTAAGACAATGTTATCTGCCAGCGGGCTCATCTCCGGCCAGTCCTTGATATTTGGTCCATAGATCAGTTCCTTCTCGCTGTTGCCTTTTCCAAAGCCCTGGTAAACTCTCCGGTCGTAAGAAGTACGGTCAAACTCGTAGGCAGGTACATCATCCCAGCAATCCAGCTCCAGAGCGGAGGTCAGGATACCGCCGTTTGCTGCTGTGGCTGCGATGGACCGGGCATCCATCAGCGCTACTGCTGCCATCTGTCCATTACCCGGCTTGGAGCCTTCCCGGTTGGGGAAGTTTCTGGTGGTATGACGGATGCTTAAGCCGTTGTTGCATGGGGTATCGCCTGCACCGAAGCATGGACCGCAGAATGCCGTCCGGATGACAGCACCTGCCTCCATCAGGTCAGACACGGCTCCCTTCTTCACCAGATCCATAAATACCGGCTGGGAGGAAGGATAAACTGCCAGAGAGAACTCATCGAAGCCGCAGCTCTTGCCCTTTAATGCGTGAGCGGCCTCGATCACATTGGTATAGTTGCCGCCTGCACATCCGGCAATGATTCCCTGCTGAACCAGAAGCTTTCCGTCTACGATCTTATCGGTCAGGGTAAAGTCAGCCTTTCCGCCGCTTACCTTCTGGGCTTCCTTCTCCACGCTTCTTAAGATATCTCCCAGGTTTGCATTTAACTCATCGATCTCATAGGTATTGCTTGGATGGAAGGGAAGGGCGATCATGGGCTTTACTGTGCTTAAGTCCACATAGACGCAGCCGTCATAGTAAGCAATGTCAGCCGGATCCAGCTTCTGATAATCCTCTCCTCTGCCGTGGAGAGCCAGGAAGCTTTCCGTATCCTCATCGGTGCGCCAAATGGAGGACAGGCAGGTGGTTTCCGTGGTCATAACATCCACGCCGTTCCGGTAATCGGTGCTCATGGATGCCACGCCCGGACCTACGAATTCCATTACCTTATTCTTTACATATCCATTCTTAAAGACAGCGCCGATGATGGCAAGGGCGATATCCTGAGGTCCTACGCCCGGCATTGGCCTGCCGTCCAAATAGATGGCAACCACGCCTGGATATGCCACATCATAGGTGTCCTGAAGGAGCTGCTTTACCAGCTCGCCGCCGCCTTCGCCCACAGCCATGGTTCCCAGTGCGCCGTAGCGGGTGTGGCTGTCAGAGCCCAGGATCATCTTGCCACAGCCGGCCATCATCTCTCTCATGTACTGATGGATCACTGCAATATGAGGAGGAACGTAGATTCCGCCGTATTTCTTTGCTGCGGAAAGTCCGAACATGTGGTCGTCCTCATTGATGGTGCCGCCTACTGCACACAGGGTGTTGTGGCAGTTAGTCAGCACATAGGGAATCGGAAATTTCTCCATTCCAGAAGCCTTTGCAGTCTGTACAATGCCTACGAATGTAATATCGTGAGATGCCATGGCGTCAAATTTCAGCTTCAGATGCTCCATATTGCCGGAGACGTTATGTTTTTCCAAGATGGAATATGCGATCGTGCCTTTTCTGGCTTCATCCTTTACAGCTTCTTTTCCTGTTAATGCGGTTACTTTTGCGGCTTCTGCTTCCGGTACGATCTCAGAACCGTTTATCAGATAGACGCCGCCGTCATACAATGATACCATATCTGCTTTCCTCCTGATTTTACACAAAAGACAGCCAGTGGCGCATTTGCCAGGCTGCCTTTTGATTATTTACATTTGCATTTCCTAAAAAGTTAGGTTAAAAAAGATTATAAGCGGTTTTTGGCGAAAATGCAACTGCTTTCTTTCATCTGCTGCTCTTCCTCTTTGCTGCATCCTTCCTGGCTGTATCTGGCTTTTTCGTAAAGATGGTGAAACCGGCTGTGGGCCATTGGTTCTTCTGCGTTCCGGAGTCCGGCTGCCTGCTCTAATTGATATGGGGTCATGCTGGACATAGGAGGGCTTATGCTCCTTTGGGTTTGATCCGCCTTCTTCTGCCGTCCCGCTGGCATCTGACCTTTCGACCTTTGATCCATCCGCTCCTGAATGCACTGCCAGTACATCCGTCGGATCCGGCCTTCCCTGGTGTGGTCAAATCTGGGGAAATACCGGTTCCAGAAGAATTTCTTTTCCTTATCCTTCATCTTCTCCCGGATGGATTCCGGCTTTAAAAACACCATCTCATCCTCCGCGAAATGTACCCTTCCCATAGATTCCACCAGCTTTTGAAGTCCACGAAGAAAAAGCCGCAGGAACAACAAAACGGCTGCTGCCAGCAGAATGACAGAAAGCACACGTTCCAAAATCAGCGCAATGGGAGAAGTGGCGGAGGCAGGAAGATCCGGCATTCCAAAGGAACTGGCTCCTTGAGAAACTTCCGGGACCAGTTCGTTCTCTGAATGGGGAAACAGCCGGACAAGCCATCGGATTCCGTTAAGAATCAGGCTTCCCAGAAAGCTGCTGACAGCCTTCCATGGTAAATGCCATCCGATCACCAGGCAAATGCAAAAGGCCAGAAGAAATACTCCCATTAAAAAGGCATTGCTCTGCTTCATCTGCTGCACCGGAAGGCGGTCACACTCCTGATAATCCTGCAGGTACCGCCAGAAGCAGTGCAGATGGTAATGCACCAGATGGATCACAGCCAGGACAGTTAACGATCTGGTTCCCCAAACAGAAAGAGCTAGGAAATTTCCAAACACTCCCAGCAGGCATACCAGGCTGCCGCAGATTGCCAGAATCAAATGCAGCTGATCCATTTTTCTGGATATCCACCAGTTGACCATAGGAAATCTGGTCATTCCTCCACCCTCCATTCCATAACAGACCCTTTGTAGATGCAAAGCCTCTGCTGCCGGTTTTTCACGGTGCCGGCTCCCGTTATGATCCCTTGGGATCCATCTTGGCACCAAAATGCCCGCTTCCTGTCCTCAGCCATCCTGGAAATCACGGGACGGATCCACAAAATCTGCGCCCCTCTTTGGCGCATGGCTTCTATCTGCCTTACATCCTCTTCCCTCTCACTGCAGGATACATAGAGAATCATGCCCCCTGCAGTCCAGCCCTGGCTGCAGGCTTCATCCGATTGCCTGAAATCCGTTTTGCTCAGATCGATCCGGCTTAATGCCTGGAGGATCGTTCTGGCATGAGCAGCTCCTGCACCGGAGCGTACCGTCACCAGGCCGCCGCTTTCCAGATCCCGCCCGTTGGTCTGCAGCCCTACCGGCACCCCCAGGGCGATCCACTGCTCTGCCAGCGCTGCCCCCACACGGATCACCCCTTCCAGAAGGAGCTCCTCTGTCCAGATGGAATCTCCTTTGAGATTTAACAGGATCTCTGCCTTCGCCATGGCCGTGTGCTCGAACACGTTCACCTTCAGCTGTCCCGTTCTCCCATAAGCCTTCCAGTTTACCTGCCGAAAGCTGTCATGTGGTTCATAATCCCGGATTCCCTGGAAGGAAAATGGATCTTCAAACAATCGCTTTTTCCATAAATACTCTCCCAGCATCTCCTGACAGGCTGCTTTCACTGGTTCCATGGAGATCGCTTTTGGATACACATAAAGGGACGTCTGCTGGGGAATTTTTTTCACAAAAGGCCCCTGAAAAAACAGCGTTCTCCCCACCAGCTCCACCTCCCTGCAGGGATAATATCCCCGCTTTGCCGCAGTAAACGGCAGGGTTCTGGTGATCTGCTGGTAAGGAAGGACCGAAAACACATCCCGGCGGTAAGCCTGATCCGACACGGCTGTATTCTCCTGACTGGCAAACACAAGAGACCGATTGATCTGCAGATTCACATGAAGCACCGGAAGGGGCATCCTCTTTCGATTTTCCACCACTTCCTTTAATTCTCCCCGCTCCCCTTCCCGGAGGGCAGGCTGTGCAAACCAAAGCCGTGCCTGCAATCCTCTGTCCCAGTATCTGCTGTAAACGATCCCCTGGATCAGAAACATGAGAAACGCCGCCGCGCCTATCCACAAAAATCCCATCTCACCCTCTCCACTCTTCTGTAGGCACCGGAACCGTATCCAGAATATGCAGGATCAGCGCCTCGCCTCTTCCCACCTGACCTTCATCATAGGATACGCTTCCATAGCCATAGGACGCACCCAGCACCAGGCGATGGGCCAGGACAGGAACTGCCAGCTTCTTGATATCCTCCGGCACAACATACTGTCTTCCCTGTACCAGGGCATAGGCCTTCGCTGCCTTTAAAAAGGCCAGACTGCCTCTTGGGCTGACACCAGCAAAAGCTCCCTGCTCTTTTGCCCAAGTTCCACGGGTGGCCTGCACCACCTCCACCAGATAATCCAAAAGCTGGGGATGGATATAAACCGCCTCCCCCTCTCTTTGAAGGGCCATCAGCTCCTGTCTGCTGCACACCGGACACAAATTGTCATAGGGATTCTCCTCCATTCGCTCAAACCGCCGCAGGATCTGTTTCTCCTCATCTTTTCCAGGAAGTCCCAGAGAAAGTTTCATCAGAAAGCGATCCATCTGTGCCTCCGGCAGCGGAAAGGTTCCGGCGCTCTCCACCGGATTCTGGGTTGCAATCACAAAAAAGGGGTCCGGCAGCTTTCTGGTCTCCCCATCCACAGTCACCTGACGCTCCTCCATCGCCTCCAACAGACTGGACTGGGTCCGCGGCGTGGCCCGGTTGATCTCATCCGCCAGAAGGATATTGGCAAACACGGGTCCCTTCCGATAGATAAATTCCCCCGCCTTCTGGTTATAATAATTAATTCCGGTCACATCGGAGGGCATCAGATCCGGCGTAAACTGCACTCTGCCGAATTCCAATCCCATCACTCTCGCCAGGGTCTTGGCAAGCAGCGTTTTTCCCGTCCCCGGAAGATCCTCCAGGAGAACATGTCCCCCGGCAATCACTGCCGCCAGCAAAAGCTCCACTGCATCCTGCCTCCCTACAATCACCGTGCCGATGGCAGATTTTAACTCTTCGATTTTCATAATACCTCCATGATTGCCGTTTATTTACAACCTGTTATCATTATATATCATACAATCCGCTGAAAACAATGCTCATTTAACATTATCATTGCAATCATAAGCAATATTTTCATCAGGTTACAGTCACCCCTCCCTTCCTTTCCTAATAACATGTAGTATTAAAGTAATTATTTAAGCTTTGTTTTAGGAGGATTTTATGAAAATGAAAAAGAGGTTTTCCTGTCTTCTGGCCGGCCTGCTTGCTGCATCCTTAACCTTGTCAGGCTGCCGGTCCGGGGCTGTTTCACACAGCAGCCTGACTCCGGTCACACTAAATGAGGTGGCCCATTCTATCTTCTATGCCCCTCAATATGCCGCCATCGAACTGGGCTATTTTAAAGAGGAGGGCATCGACCTGACTCTGGTCAATGGAGCCGGTGCAGATAAGGTGATGACCGCCCTGGTATCCGGCGATGCCGATATCGGTTTTATGGGATCGGAGGCCAGCATCTACACGTACGCCAACGGATCCAAGGATTACGCCGTCAACTTCGCCCAGCTGACCCAGCGGGCTGGAAATTTCCTGGTGGGTCGGCAGCCGGAAGCTAATTTTTCCTGGGAAAGTTTAGCTGGAAAAAAGGTGTTGGGGGGACGAAAAGGCGGGATGCCTCAACTGGTGTTTGAGTATATCCTGAAAAAGCATGGCCTGGACCCTGCTTCTGACCTTACCATCGACCAGAGCATTAATTTCGGCCTGACGGCTGCTGCCTTCCCATCATCAGACGCAGATTACACGGTAGAATTCGAACCCTTTGCTACCACTCTGGAACATGAGAATACCGGATTTGTAGTGGCGTCCCTGGGAGAAGAGTCCGGCTACGTTCCCTACACGGCCTACAGCGCAAAAAAAAGCTACCTGGAGGCCCATCCGGATGTGATCCAGAAGTTTACCAATGCCATCCAGATAGCACTGAACAAAAGACGCCACTGCCGCAGCCCCTTTACTTTTTGATCAGCAGGCTTACCCCTTTTCAACCAGGCAGCTCTTCTGATAAAAAGCAATCCCAAAGCGGATCACCGTTTTAAAACCGCTTCCTTCGATCCGTTTTGCATATTTCTTCTGTTCAATCTGCTTCAACGCTTCTTTACATCTCTGTTTCAAATGCTGCTCCGAATCTGCAATTTTTATTTCAATCACAACGGCACGGCGTTTGCTTCTGTCCTTGATTACAATATCCGGCCTGCCAAGACCATTTTCGTGATTTGACTCCACTACATACCCGGCACCAGACAACAATCCTGTGATAAAAGCATGATAAAAGCTTTCCGCATAATCATGAAAGCTGATCGTATCAAACAGCAGGTTAGACAGAAGCTCTGTCAGTTTTTCTGCTTCTCCGTTCCATATCCCATGAAATAATTCGTGCCTGTCACTTCGTACCGCTTTTTTGTTGAACCATTCTACAACACTTTTTCGAAAAATATCCATGACCTCTGCATTCGGAATTTTCAGAGCAACCTGCTTACCTTCCAGCCGATCCCCCGCCTCCAGCTCTTCCGTTCTGACATGGGTCAAATATCCTGTCAAATACAAAAGGCTCCACAGATTTTCCTCTGTTGCGGTTAAAAAATCATAGGTCAGGTTTTCCATAACAACCTCTTTGATATAATCACCCTTCAGCAAAATTTCAAACTTCTCTCCCACAGCAAAATCGGTGCGCTCCAGAAATGAGACAATAATCCCATTGTCACTGGTATGCTCCCAAAAGTTTTCCGGCGTTCCCACTCCCTCCGTGATCAGTTTTTTCACATAATTCAGCACATCCCAGGGACAGTAAACATTCAAATCCCCAAAATGATATCCGTCATACCAGGCTTGAACGTTCTCCAAACGTTCTTCACAATCAGCATCACGCAAAAACTTTTTCACTTCTTCATGAGTAAATCCAAAAAATTCATTATAGCGGTTATCGGAAATCGTATTCGTTGTAAAGTTATTGGTTCCTGTAAAGATACTTTCTTTCGTAATTCGCAGACAGCCTGTAACAACTGCAAAGCGAAGGGAATCGTTATCCTTGAGCGCCGTGCTCATAATCGTTTTGATCACTTCCAGCATCTTGTCATAATAACCATTGCTGCTTGCCTTCACCACCGGAACGTCGTATTCATCCAGGAGTAAAATAGCCGGTTTCCCGTAATAAGCATGCATCATTCTCAGCAAAACACTCAGAGAACGGCTCACCTGCGCTTCGCTGGCCTCTTCGGCCTTCAGCCGAAAGAATATCTTCTTATCATCTTCATCAACTGCACTGCTCTCCGTCAGATAAACATATTTTTTGCATAAATCTGCAATCTGCCCCTGAAGACGTCCATATGCACTGGTGAAAGTCAGTCCATCAACATCTTTAAATGTGACAAACAGCGTTGGGTACTGATTCATCCATTCCGTACAGATCCTTTGATTCTTTGATACCTCCAAGCCTTCAAATAATGCCCTGCTGTCCTCGCGGATATCAAAGAAATGAGCCAGCATACTCATTCCAAGCGTCTTGCCAAAACGACGGGGGCGAGTGATCAAGGTTGCCTCCGTGGATTCCGTCTTAAGCAGTTCTGGAATCAGTCCGCTTTTATCAATATAATAGTATCCATTTTCGCGGATTTTTCCAAAATCAGAAACCCCTACAGGAATTTTTAAGTCACTCATGCAAACCCACCCTTCTCTCGCACTTTCTATCAATCACAGTCTATCCTTAACGTACTATCATTATATATCATGCATTCCCTTGAAAGCAATGATAAACCGTTCCGCTAAATATAAATATTAACCAAAAGGTCCTCCCACTTATTTTTCATCACCTTTCTGCCGCTCATTGCCCGGTATCTGACTGCATCCTCATAGGTCAACCGCATGGTTTTTAATTTCGTGCATTTTATTCTCTCCGCTCTCTCTGGGTTAGGATATTCAAACACCTTATAGCGAATCACCTTTTCCTCTGTTCCAGCACTGCCAAAGCTGTCACTTCCCATGCTCAAATAGAGATCAAATTCATTATCTGAAATATGAACAAGCTTCCAGATAAAGCCATCAACTACATTCTTGTTCAATTTCGGCTTTGACAGATCAAATATACTTTTCATCGCTGACTGAATGCTGCTGATCCTCTCATCAAAATCTTTGGAATCACTTCGATCTGTATCTGCTTTTGCAATCAAAACCTTTAGATTACAAATCTCGATGTCACACTCCTGCTTTTTCACAGCGTACTCCTCTTTTGTGATTTCTCCATCTGCCCTCATATCCATTAATCCCCGCTTCCTCTTCTCCAATTTTTCCAGCTTATTTTTTATGGTGTCACTCTCCAACTGGCTAAGGGTATCTTTTTCCTTATAACATTCTGCGATGATTTCAAGAGCCCGGCTGATATCCTCTCTGCTGTTTTTCCATACATCATTGATTACATAGTGGGCGATCATGTCAAGCTTCCATTCCAGGATTGTTCTCCGTGTACAGGCTTCTTCTGATTCCCTGCTGCCCGTTTTGCCCCGATCCGTTTCTCCTGTCTCCGTTTTCTTCCTGATCCCCCGGGTATGCTGGGAATGACAGATGAAAATAAATTCCTCTCCGCTGGCAATCCTCCGCACCGTTCCACAGCCGCAGCCGCATAAGGTTTTTCCGCACCAGACACTTTTGCTCTCCCTCTTTCCCCTGCTGTTCCTTTTATTATAACGCCTCTCCCGAATGTGCTTTACTTCCTCAAACAGTTCCTCCGAAATAAGAGGCTCATAATTTCCTCTGATATATTCCATTTTGTCCGGATCGTTTTTTACCCGCTTCTGCGTAAGGTATCCATCCGAAACCCTGCATAACTGCCTTTGCCTGCCGGTATAAAAGGGATTGCTCAAAATATCCGCTATCACCTGCAGCTGCCAATGGCTTTTACCGGTAGCGGTCTGGTATCCCTGCCCCTCCAGCCTTCGTTGAATCACCCGCATTCCGTCCCCATTCACATACCAATCATAAATCTTTCTGACGATCAGAGCCTGCTCCGGGTCAATCTCATATTGATTCTTTCCCACTCGTTTGTAGCCTAAAATATTTCCGCTGCCTCTTAATACTCCCTTCTGCCGGGAAATCCGCTGCCCGGCCCGTACATTTTCAGAAGTCTTTCTGCTTTCTTCCTGAGCAATGGTTGCCATAATGCTGAGCCGCAGCTCGCCGTCATTGTCCGATATGGTACGAATCCCATCATTGACGAAATAAACCTCAATCCCATTCTGCTTTAAAAGCCGCACATAGGACAAGGCATCTACGGTGTTACGGGCAAATCGCCTGGTTTCTCTTGTGACAATCAAATCATACTTATGCCGCTTGATACCATCCTCCAGCATTTGCTGGAATCCTCTTCGTTTGCAGACACTTGTGCCGGTCACACCAGCATCCTCGTACTTATCCACCACGGTCCACTCCGGATGCTGCATAAGAAGCTGATCGTACCATGTCATCTGATTCCCCAGAGCGGATAGCTGCTCATCGCTCTGGGTGCTTACCCTTCCGTAAAAAACGACTCTCTTTTTTTCCATCAGATATGATACTTCCTTTTGATCTGGCAGTATGTTTCGAAATTGATCACACCGCTCTTATACGCTGCTTGAATAACCAGAGCAACTCCTTTTCTTACAGGCATGCTTCTTCACCGCCGATATCAGTTTTTACCATATATATTGATCGGTATTTTGTCCTACTACCTGGAATTTGCCCTGTTAGTTGTGGCAAACTGTTTTTCATACAGATAGGGCAGGTTTCACCCTGCCCTATCTGCAATAATTGATTTGATTATCATGAAAAAACACTGGTTACTTAACGGTTTCCTGCTGGTAATTTTTTAAATACCTTAGTAAGTACCAACACAGCTGCAGCAGCCAAAACCGCCTCCGCTACCAACTGTGCATAAGCCAGTCCATATAACGGATATATCCGGTTTAACACAAAAAGCGCCGGTATCTCCAAAATCAGTTTGCGCATGATTGCAAACACCAATGCCTCTTTTCCCATTCCGGTTGCCTGAAATACACCCACAGACAAAAACTCAACACATATAAAGGGAAGCGACAGGCAGAATCCTCGCAGAAACCGGCTTCCATATTCAATGATCGATGGATTTTTCATAAAAAATCCAGTCAGCTGCTCTGCAAAGGTATAGTCTGCAGCCACCAACACAAGAATAAAGGCAAGCAGCACTTTCAGAGAAAACAAATAGGTTTCTTTCATCCTCCGGCTGTTTCCACTTGAAAAATTATAGCTGATCAAAGGCATGATTCCCTGAGAAAGTCCAAGCACAATATAGGTGGGGATCATATTGATCTTCTGTGTAATCCCCATGGCAGCCACTGCATCTGCTCCATATACGGCTGTAAAATTATTTAGGATTGTCATTCCTGTTACGTTCAGCAGATTTTGGATCGATGCAGGAATTCCTACACCACAGATCCCAATTATAATGGCTTTCTCCATCTTGACCTTATCGGGGCGGATACAGATATATGTTTCTTTCCGTTTCACAAAAAGAAATCCGAAAAAATATAGGCATGCCACACAATTGGAGAGGAAGGTAGCCAGACCGGCTCCTTCCGCTCCCATATTGAAGCCCCATGGCAGAATAAAAATAGGATCTAAAATAATATTTAAGATACAGCCGCTCATGGTTCCGATGCTGGCGTGAAGCGCCGCTCCTTCCGAACGCACCATATATGCCATGACTACATTTAAAATTGCAGGTGTTGCTCCCAGCATCGCCACCCATTTCAGGTAATTTCCGGTTGCTGCAGCAGTTCCTGCATCCGCTCCCAATAAGGACAGAAGCGGATTAAAAAACAGTACACACAGCAGCGAAAACAAAATACCGCTTATGATCGAACAATAAAAGCCAAATGCGGAACTGCGGGATACGGTATCATAATCTTTCATCCCCAGCGCTCTGCTCATCATACTGGAACTGCCCACGCCGAACAGATTGTTGACTGCGTTAAACGCCAGCAAGACCGGAGCAGCCAGAGTCACGGCAGCATTCTCAACCGGATTATTCAGCATACCTACAAAATATGTATCAGCAAGATTATAAATCACCATCACCAGTGAACTGAGAATGGTTGGAAGTGCCAGCTTTGCAACTGCGCTGGGAACCGGCATCTGCTCAAAAAGAGCCGTTTTCTGGTTGTCCGCCATCTGAAATAACCTCCTTAAAAATTATACTTCAGCCCTGGCCTGCGCCTTGATCTCTGCAATCTTATCCTGGATTTCTTCCATTTTTTCCTTTGTCAGAGGATAAAATTTCATGGCTACCACATTGCAGATCAGACCGATCAAAGTCAATCCGAAGAAACAGAACAAGCCTACAAATTTTAAATCAGAGCTAAACGGTGTATCGACGGTAGGAAGCTGATCCTTAAATCCGATTGCTGCACAGGCAAGGCCTATGATCGTTGTGGACAAAGAAGAGATCAGCTTATCCACAAAGCTGAACAGCGTTCCCATCAATCCTGGAACATACTTTCCGGAACGATATACTTCATAGTCTGCACAGTCTGCTGTCATTGGAATTACAATGCTTCCCGCAATTCTGGAAAACCCATTGGAGCAAATATAAAGTCCCAAAAACGCAACGGTAAAAAAGGTCCATCCATGAAATCTTTCCATTCCTGGAAAACATAAGGTGGTTGGGTCCGCAAACGTAAATAACAGAATATTCAATGTTACTGCAATAATTCCTCCCCATGTGCCAACCATCATTGCCTTCTTCTGTCCCAGGCGGGTAGCGATCCAGCCCGCACCAAACATCAGAAACAGCATATTGGGAATGGAAGTATAGCCGGCTACCGCACCGGATAAAGCATAATTTCCACAAATGATCGCATAAATCAAAATACCTGTGGTAGCATTCGTCATTGTAGTAGATGCCAGCTTATCCGTAGAAGCGGAAACAACCAGCATCTGGATCGCACGGTTTCCCTTTAATACTTCCCAGTAATCCTTAAAACCGACTTTTACTACCTTTCCAATTCCAAAGTATTCCACACGGTCTTTGCTGGAAATACAGAATATGGCAATGCAGGTCAACACAACAGAAGCAACCGCTACATCAAGCCATGCCTCATGGAAAAAGCTTTCTGTGAAACCGCCATGCTTCGGAACAAGATAAGTGGAAACCATAATCGGTATCAATGCAAAAACAACGGTATTGTAAATACCATCAAAAATAGCAAACAGCGGCCTCTGCTTCGGATCATTGGTCAGACAGGTCTGTGCTGATTTTGTTACTACACATTGAAACGTATACCCAACAATATAAATCATGTAGGTTACAATAAAAAAGATGAATCTTGCCCCCTGAGGCAGCCGGTGTGTAACATGGAGCATGATGCCGGAAGCAATCAGCATGATCGCATTTCCGATTACCATAAAAGGACGATTTTTCCCGAATTTTGTATTTGTTTTATCGACTGCATAGCCGATAAACGGGTCCGTCACCCCATCCCAAATACGCATGGTCGTAATTAAGGTAGACGCAATCACTACACTTACCCCAACAAAACCAGTCAGATAATACGCAATAAAATTCATCAACATTGCATACAGATTGGTGGCAGTATTATTAAACGCAAATCCTCCGATCTGCCATATTTTAGCCTGATGTATTCCTGCTTTTTGTTCTTTTGCAGACATTTCCTTTTCCCCTTTCCTATTTTGCTGCACATCCGTTATCTATCTGTAACGGTTCCGTACCCTCACGGTTGCCCATGCTTTACAATCTGGTATCCCATTTTCCGCAGAATACGGTTTCTTCTGCCACACCCTTGAACTGGCTCCGACCACAGACTTTTTCTATTGCTGCCCGTATGGATTCACGGTTGCACCCGTAAGCATTTACAAAGGTATGCACCTGGGGCAGATCAAACAAATGAGTCGTATAGTTTAAACTGATTCCTATGGTCGGCACCTCTGCTGCATACCATGGCATTTCACTGGAATGGCTGCAGCTTAAGCGGATCCGCGGACAATTTTCCTGTGCATATCCGCGGACATTCACAAACAGAAAAACCACATCATACTTTGCTGAAAATTCTTCCATGCTTCCAAAATCCATCATCCGCATCATATTCTCAGCAGATGGGCCGTTTTCCACCTCCAGATCATAAAAATTCGGTGCCGCATCCACACAAAAACCAGCACGCTCCAGCTCCTCAATAATCACCTGCTTCACCGGATCACCTTTGTAAACTCTGCTGTTTGGTGTGGACTGGATATAAACCAGTCTGGCATGCTTCTGAATTTCAGGATCAACCGGCAGGTTATGTCTGGTATCCTTCACCAGTGTCACGCATTGATCGGCAGCCTTCGCTACCAGTTCCTTATGCTCCCGGCATCCGATATACTGTTCCTTCTTTTCTGGATCCGGCACACACATCTCTGGTTGATACAGCTTAAGTTTTGCCTTTAATCCAAGGATGCGGTGCAGTGCATCGTCCAGACGCTCCGGGGAGATCATCCCATTTTCGATTCCAGCCTTCATGTAATTGAAATCCTCTTCTGCATCATTGGAAAAGAGGAACATATCACAGCCGGAAGCGATTGCCTTCGGCACGGCAATCTCCCGTTTCTCCATACATGCAATACCGCCCATATGGGAAGCATCCGTGATAATCAAACCATTGAATCCCATTTCCCCTCGAAGCAGGTCTGTTAAAAGCTCCGGTGATAAGGTAGCTGGCATAATTTCCTCATCCTTAATGCCAGGGCGGAGTTTTCGGCTCATTTCCGGCAAAGCGATATGCCCGACCATAATACTTTCCAGTCCGTCATCAATCATGGCCTGATACACTCTGCGGAAGCTGTTGTCCCACTCTTCTACACTTAAATCATTCACTCCAAGCACCAGATGCTGATCCCGCTCTTCTACACCATCGCCTGGGAAATGTTTGCAGCAGCAGGCCATATTGCTTTCATGGACACCGCGGATATAAGCTTTTGCATGTTTGATCACCTCATCGGGATCACTGCCAAAGCTTCTCGTGTTTACAATCGTGTTTCTCCAATTCATGTAAATATCCACCACCGGATTAAACGCCCAGTTGCATCCTACACTGGTTGCCTCCCGCCCGGTTATCAGCCCCATATGATAAGAGGTCTCTTCGGTCTGTCCTGCTCCGGCTGCTGCCGGAGTCGCAACATAGGTCCCGTCACTGATAACGGTATCCGTCCCATTATCACAGTTGCACGCAATCAGCAGCGGTATCTTTGAATGCTCCTGGTACGTTTTATTCTGATTATATACCAGATTCCGGTCTCCGCCCTGCCACCGAAGTCCCCCCTGATGATAGGCATCCAATGTATTCTTGATATCCTCTGGCTCCAGACTCTTTCTCATCAGCACAAATAGCTGACCGATCTTTTCATTCAGGCTCATGGACGCAATCGTATCCTCTACCCACTGGATCCCTTCCTCATTCAAACAAAATGGTGCTTTTTTTAAATCTACCATACGCTTCTCCTTTTCTTTATTTCAATCGGATTTTGCGATCCATATCCGACTGGATTCACACTTCAATCATGCCATACTCATCGGACTGCATCGGAAGAACAATCATTAAGTCAATCAAAGTCATAGCAAATGGAATTCCAGTCCAGCAGAATAATGCATACAAACTTCCAAGAAGCTTCTGGCCGCTGTAAAAACGATGACTTCCGCACAGCCAGCCACTGGTCAATGCCAGCCGGATATAGGTTTTCCGTTTTACCCTTTTTCCTTTCCGATCTGTCCCTCTGGCAATCCTATCTCCAAGTCGTATCCACCACTTGTTTTTATCTTCTAATCCATACTGCTGTTTCAGATCTTTCAGCTCCTCTTCAAGAACGATCATCTGTCTGATATCCACCGATTCTTCTGATTCCACATTTTTCACATTCTTTGATAACATGCTTTTTCCTCTGCATTCTTGTTTTTAACAAACTTCTGTTCCTTAATATTTAAGATAAATTATCCTCAAACTCCTGCAGCAGCTTATCCTGATAACTGCCGCCAAAACCGCCTCGTTCAAATTTTCCAAGAGCATCCGTCAAGAATCGCTTCCAGGAATCATCCTCTCACCTTACCAGAATCGGGTAATAATACACCTGATTTCTTTCTGCCGCCTCACGGTCGCCTGGAGCATCCCCTACCATAAGAATATGGTCTGCTTCATACCCATAATTTTTCATTTCGCGGATACAGTATGCTTTGCTTCCCATATCCTGCGTCAGCACCACATCCACAAACTGCATCAATCCATACTTTTCCCATTCTTCCACTACAGCCTCCCGATTGGCGGAAGAAACAATTGCGATATCGGCAATCTGATGTGCCGCTTCAATTGCTTCTTTTACTCCCCCAAAGGGCTTTTTGAACTCATCCGGCAGCAGGGTGATGGATTGATTTACCGCAACAGACCAGTCAAACGCTTTCTGAAATATCAGACATCCTGTTCTTTCAAGCTCCCGTTTCAGGGAAGCATTGGATAATTCATCTGCATAGTTCACCCAATCTGCAAGACTATTGATATCCTCTATCCTGCAGCAAGTGTCATCGACCCATTGCAGAACCATTGCAAGCGTTTTAAACCGGTTCATGCCTCTGGTCATACTATAAAGATTCACCTCATTCCATTTGCGCAAAGCCTGCTCCCGCCATGGCTCCAGATTCCACTCAGAAATCATGCATGGTCCAAAACATTGGATATGCTTGATGTCCATGGTATCCATTGCACATCCATCGGAATCAATACAGATCAGATACTCTTTCTTTTTTTTGTAATTTGTTAATATTGCCATTGTGCTCCCTCCTTTTTCTTCACTATAAAGGAAATGCTCACGATAAAACACAAACAGAATTTTGCAAAAGTAGCATGTTTTTGTGCTTGCATTATTTTTAGAGCAAAAATATGCTATTATTGCTGAATTTTATGATATAATGATAAAAACAGATACAGGAGCGTAAAATATGCAGGTGGATTTATTAAATACTATGATTTCTCTTTTTCAGACCTACGGTGTCCAGACAATCCTGCTTACACCGCCTTATGCCAATATGGCAGAAGTTGATTATGGATTCCGCCAACAAATTTCCGGGCAATACAGCTATGAGCATTTAATCCATCACATCGAGTCAAACGTTCAGCCCTACATCGTTTTTGATTTTGAAGATTTGGGCTGCTTACACTATACGATATTTGCATTTCCAAAGGAGCTCCAGGCAGATTACCCATACCATTACTGCATCATTGGTCCTGTTGTCTTCCAGGAAGTCACGATTTCCGTTTTTCAGGAATTTATACAGAAATATCAGGTCCCTCCTGAGCTTCACCAGGATGTCCAGGAATTTTTCAACCGGATTCCTTTGATCTCCTCCATATATGTGTGGCGCTCTACGTTACATTATTTTATTGCGGAACTTTTAGGAAAACAGACAAAATTTTTGATGGCAGACACTGCAGCGGCAGGTACCTTCCTCCCTAATTACAGAGATTATCCGATCCGCCAGCTTCCTTCCGTTTCCATCTCGGCTCTGGAAGCACGCTATCAGGCAGAAGCGGATTTAATGAATGCAGTGACACTTGGAAATACCGATGAGGCTCTGGCAATCCATATGAAATGGAGTCAGTTTAAAATAGCTCCTCGAAATGCTGATCCAATCAGAAATATGAAAAATCTGCTCTTTGTGCAAAATACATTATTGCGGAAAGCCGCTCAGGCAGGCTATGTACACCCTCTGCACATTGACCATATTTCCACCCAGCTTGCCATACAAATTGAGAATTCTACCAGCATGCATCAGCTTCAGATCCTCTCTACCACTATGATCCGCAAATACTGCCTGCTGGTCAAAAATTATTCACGGCAGAGCTACACCTATATTGTGCAGAATTGTCTGGACTATATTGACTTCCATTATCAGGAAGACCTGTCTTTAGACAGCATGGCGCAAATGCATTCTGTTACAAACAGCTACCTGTCTGCCCTGTTTAAAAAGGAGGTAGGAATGACAATCACCAATTATATTAATACAACACGGATTCGTCAGGCTTTGATCCTTTTAAATACTACTCATAATTCCATTCAAAGCATTGCCCTCCATTGTGGCTTTCCAGATGCTAATTATTTTACCAGAGTATTTAAGAAGTATCAGGGAATGACCCCAAAGGAGTATCGTATAAAAATCCATGTTAATTAAACAGGCAGACCATGGCTTATTGACATGCCTCTGGTATCTTTCGTTCCATCCCATCCAAAAAGGCCTGAACTACGTAAATTCTCACACTCCTGAGGAGATTGCCAAAACCATTCAGCCTCAATTTAAAGAAACTGACCTCCAGTCTCTGATCAGAATCGTAGAACGGTACCAATCCCAGAACACCTGGAAAGCAGATACCATCTTTGAAGAAGAAAGCTTTCTTCTCCTGGAAAATATCCTGGAGGAAGGCGGGGAGCTTTCCGCCCAGGTTCCCTATGAGGATCTGGTAACCACCGAATTTTCGAAAACAGCAGCCCAGAAAATCACCCCATAGCAAGCCTTCGTGCGCCCAGCAGCAGACTTTCATAGCAAAGGCTCAAAGCCATCTGCAGGGATTTGCCGAAATTTGTAAACAAGCCATGAATTTTCTGTGAAATTATTTTGAAAACCATTTTCTTTCCTTCAATATCTGTTATAATCGTGGTGGACTGAACAGTTACATTCCAACTTACAAATGGGGGATTTACCAAACGATGAATGTTTTTCAATTATTACTGACGAAAAATGAGACCATGTATCTGGAAGAAAATATAACCGTATCCACGGCTATGGATCAGCTCCGTGCCAGCGGATATACTGCCGTTCCCGTTATCCGGGAGGATGGAACCTACGCAGGGACGGTCAGCGAGGGAGATTTCCTTTGGGCCTTCCTGGACGGAAAGGACGAAGATGCCAAGGGGCAGGCCATGACGCTGCAGACGATCGTGCGGACCGACCGGAATCCGGCGGTGAAGATCGATGTAGATTTAGCTCAGCTTTTTTCTGAAGCTCTGAATCAAAACTTTGTCCCTGTGGTGGATGACCGGAATATGTTCATCGGCATCGTCACCAGAAAACAGGTGATCAGCTTTTTTATGAATCACTTCAATCAGATTATGGATAAGAAATAACAAGGAACAGAAACGGCGCTGTGACCAGGTCACAGCGCCTTCTTTTAAGCCCTTGGGCTCCGTCTTCTATTATTATAGAGTCAAAACGCATTTGACCATGGCCCTCCTTACGGAAGCTGCCCGCCGTACGCTGCAAGCACATCCAATGGGAATTCACACCGCACCGTCTTTAATGGATTGACGATCTGGCAGATCACCAGATTCCCTAAAAGGGACATCAGCATTCCGGAATTCACATCATCCAGCCTGGTCAGCTTTGCAGTCAGACGCTGCATCTTCTGAGCCGCCATTGCAGCCGCTTCATCCAGGCTTTCTGCCGACTGGATCGTCATTACCTGCTTACCAGATACCAGCAGAGGCAGTGCTTCCCAGAGCACGCCTGCTTCCGCCGGCTCACCGCCCTTTAACACCGTCACACGGACCTCCACGGTTCCTCCTGTCTCCAGCCCGCAGATCATCACCTCGCCATCTCCCATTCTGGCATGAAGGTCTCCCATGGAGAGCAGCGCCCCTGGGACATGAACCGGAAGATACAAAACGGACCCTTCCGTGATCCGATTGCAGTCCATATTTCCGCCGTGAACACCTGGAGTTATGGTCAGCACACCATCTCCCTCTGCGGCTGTCCCGATCACACCGATCATAGTATCACAATCCAGCCACAGCTTCTCATCAAACCAGAAGCCTTCTCTTCCGGTATCTGGATTGGTTTCAAAATAAAATCTTCTGGCAGTCTTTTCCTGATATAAATAATGGAAGGCGCCGTCTGTGACCGAGGTCCGCATGATTCCGTACCCTCTCAGCCGGATCTTTCCAATCTCCACCTTCAGCACATCGCCAGGCTCCGCTCCCTGCACATACAGGGGACCGGTAGCTGGATTTTCCAGACCATCCGGGTGATTTCCATAAGGATTCTCCTCTGTAATATCGTCATCATCATAGCAATCCTTTGTCTCAAATACTGCTGTATCACCGCTTTCGCAGTACGCAGCTGGCTCCTGGCCGCCCTTTAAAATATCTACTACATATTCCTTTGATATGGTAATCATCTTGCTCCTCCTCTTCTCGCCTGGAGCATTCTCAAAAAAGGACAAGATCATGATTTTCTGAAAATCCTCCAAATAAATACAAAGAGATTGTAGCACAAATGCAGCGCCTGGGAAAGATGATCTTGAAAGAATCTGGACGGAAACTAACCTACAGCTGCCATCTCCCGCTCTAAGATCTCAGTCAGTGCAGACTTGCTGCTGGTATGGCATCTTACTACTCTGGCATTGGTGCGCTTGGCCTCTTCCAGTGCACAGCGGACCATCTTGTGGGATACGGTATTGGTAAATAACACCATCAAATCCGGCTGTCCGATCTGCTTGGACAGATTTGCACTCATCTGGGTAAACACTTTTGCAGAACAGCAAAATCCTTTACAAATTTTCTCATACTGACATACCATCCGGTCATGTCCGCCAATAATCACTACACTCATTCCAGTTTCCTCCTTATGCATTCATGATTGGAAGTTCATGTTTTATGGTTCCGGATCGATCTGGATTGGACCGTTCCTGATTTGTTTTGACTAACTTTAGTTAGTATACGCTAACTCATGCGTAAATCATACCATATTACTTCCTTCTTCGCAATCCTGCCACTTGAGAATCATTCTCAATTATCCTTCCAGCGCTGTGGTTGTTTTTGCCGGGCTTACCACATTCAATGCCAGAAACAGCGCCCACAGATACGGCGCCCCAAAGCAATTCAGCTTTTTCGGTCCGGTGATCACCTGTTCCTGATCCGCCTGGACTTTTTCCCAGGCCGCCGAACAGGTGGCCTTTGTAATAGACTTCTTTTTCCGGTCTACAAACATCTCCCCGCCTTTGATCACATACGTAAAGGGAAGCTTCTTCATGGTATAAAAGGTCTGTCCCTGGCAGGACTCCAAAATCTTCCATAATTCATCAGCCGACTGGATCGGACGCATCTCATCGTTATTATCCACTATTTCATGTTCTCCTGATCTTGGTTTTTTGCTCAATTTTTATTCGCAACGGTCCGAATACGGAACTGTTACAACGAGTATACCATACAGCGGGAAATTTAACAGCATAATCTGTCAAATTGCTTTTTCTGAATATTTGGGCTATAATGGGATACGGCGTTACCATTCAGGCAGGTCTATGCACCCGGCATCTGAATGGTTACGACACAGTGAAACAAGTAAAGGTGGTTACATAGCATGAATAAAAAAGAAATATCTGAAATCAAAAAACAGTTTACTCCAGATAACTGCGCCATCACCCGCATCTGCGGATGCTATGTGGATGGTGAGAAAAATAAAAAGACGGAAATGGTAGATGCCTTTCTCTCCCTGCCGGAGGAGGAACGGTTCAAATATTTTGAGATCTTCCGAAAGACACTGTCCGGCACCCTGGGGAAAAATCTTCTGAATATGGATTTTCCTCTGGATTCTGAGATGCCGGGCGGAGGCCAGCATTTCTTTTTAAAGCTGCGCACCAGCCATTTAGAAGATCCCCAACTTCTGGAGCAGTTTTACGATAAGATCATTGAAACCTACGATTACGGAGAAAATTATCTGATCCTGCTGATCCATGCCCTCTATGACATTCCTGGAAAATCCTCTGATAATCTGGAAATGTTTGACGCCTCCGATGAGGTCTATGACTACATCCTGTGCTCCATCTGTCCGGTGAAGCTGTCCAAGGCAGGTCTCTCCTATGATTCGGAAGAGAACTGCTTCCGCAACCGCACCCGTGACTGGATCGTGGAAATGCCGGACCGCGGCTTTCTGTTCCCAGCCTTTAACGAGCGAAGCTCTGATATCCACAGCTTTCTCTATTATTCCAAAAACGGCGAAGATTTACATGAGGCCTTTGTGGAAACGCTGTCCGGCTGTCCCATGCCTATGACAGCAGGGGATCAGAAGGAAACCTTCAATATGCTGGTGGAAGAAACCCTTGGAGAAACCTGTGATTATGAGCTGGTTCGGAACATCCATGAACAGCTTACTGCCATGATCGAGGAGAAGAAGGATGACCCGGAGCCATTGTCCCTGGACAAGCATGAGGTACGCACCCTTCTGGAAGCCAGTGGAGCGGATGATGAGAAGATGGAAGCCTTCGACCACAACTTTGATGAGGTGGCAGGAGCCAAAGCCTCTCTCCTGGTCTCCAATGTGGCAAATACCAGAAAATTTGAGATCAAAACCCCAGTTATCACCATCCAGGTGGACCCGGACTGCGCCGATCTGGTGGAGACCAGGATCATTGACGGGCGGCGCTGCCTGGTGATCGGGATCGATGACAATGTAACCGTCAACGGAATCTCTGTGGCGGCTACCGAAAAGGCCGGAATGGAACCGTCTTCTGCTGAGGCAGCTGAATCGGAAGCGGCCGCCGCTAAAATCTTTTACGATGGCCCTGCTGGCCAATAAGCTGCTACGAAATAACCTACTGCCCAATAAGCAGACGGAAAGCCCGCAAAAGAATCGAGTAGGAGGAATTTCTCTTAATAGAGAAATTCCGACCTCTCACACCAC
>JAUNGG010000084.1 GCA_030524635.1 Lachnospiraceae bacterium | reverse complement strand
GGTGGTGTGAGAGGTCGGAATTTCTCTATTAAGAGAAATTCCTCCTACTCGATTTCATGATATAGAAAGCTTCGGCAGAGTCCTCTATATAACAGAATGTCCTCCAGGCAGTTTTTTGCATAACAAATTGAAGAATAAATGATCATAAATAAAAATATCAATAAGGTAAATGCTGAATCATTTTCATAAAGAATTCAAAAATACAATGTGGAGAATACATTGTACATTTTTTCTAAGATTTCGGCTGCAAATCAGTCATATTATAGAAAATAAAAAGAGTGATTGACAGAGACCGCGGATGATGCTATAGTAAAGCCGTTGGAACAAATATTTATTCGAATTTATATATACAGACAGAGATGAGTGGAAGGATGAATAATGAGGGAACACAGACAAGGCGGTCTATTTGCTTTGATTTGTGTGCCCTTTTTTATTACATAAACGTAACTGTTCAGTACCCTCACAGTTACGAGCAAAAATCCATTGAAAATCGCCTGCGGCGATGGGATTTTTGCCCTCTAGCCGATTTTATCTTACGGTCAGCGCAGTAGATGCGCAGACCTACTGAACAGTTACACATAAACATACTCCCGAAGGTATCTGGCAGAGACGCTTTTCGGGGAACACTTTGTACGAAAACACAAGGCAAAAGCAGGGAGGAATGAAGATGAAGACATTAGGGTATTACAATGGCAAGTTTGGCGAGCTGGATGAGATGACGATTCCAATGAATGACCGGGTATGCTGGTTTGGCGACGGCGTGTATGATGCAGGTCCGGCGAGAAATTATAAGATCTTCGCAGTGGACGAGCATATTGACCGCTTCTTCAACAGCGCCGGACTTCTGGATATCAAGATGCCGGTGACGAAAGCGGAATTAAAGGAGCTGCTCCAGGAAATGGTGAATAAGATGGATACCGGAAATCTGTTTGTTTATTATCAGGTGACCCGCGGCACTGGGATCCGCAACCATGCTTATACAGAAGGGGCGGGAAATTTGTGGATCATGCTGAAGCCGGCGGAGATCTCAGACGGAATCAAGCCGATCAAGCTGATTACCCTGGAGGATACCCGTTTCCTGCACTGCAATATTAAAACTTTGAATCTGATTCCTTCTGTGGTGGCGTCCCAGAAGGCAAAGGAAGCCGGTTGCCAGGAAACTGTATTTTATCGTCCAGGCGGCCGGGTAACAGAGTGCGCCCACAGCAATGTTCACATTATTAAGGACGGCAAGCTGGTGACGGCACCGACTGACAATCTGATCCTTCCGGGCATTGCAAGGGCTCATATTATCAAAGCCTGCAAGAAGCTGGAAATCCCGGTAAGCGAGACTCCATATACGCTGGATGATTTGTTCGGCGCAGAGGAGGTTCTGGTATCCAGCTCCAGCAATCTCTGCCTCCACGCAGATGAGATTGACGGCAAGCCGGTTGGCGGAAAGAATCCGGAGCTTCTGGAAAAGATCCGCGCAGAGGTGCTGAGAGAATTTTATGAGGCAACTGAGGAAGAATAGGATAACCGTAAAGGTATCCGGAACCGTTATTAACAGGCGGCAGCTGCGATTGACGGCGCAAAAAGCGGCGCCTTTTATGAGAATCTGCTGTGCAGCTTCTCATAAGCGATACAGAGAGAAAGGGGAAGGTCATGGGAGAGATGAGATTTATGCCTGCAGGTGACCGGGCCATGGTGGTGGAGTTTGGAAATGAGATCAGTGAAGCCATCAACAATCAGGTGCATGCATTGGAGGCAAGGCTGACAGAGAGCCAGATAGCGGGGATCGTGGAGCTGGTGCCCACGTTCCGTTCTCTGATGGTTTACTATGATCCATATAAGACCTCCTTTCATGAGTTGAAGAAGACCATCCAGGCATTTGGAAATATCCTGGGAAATTCAGGAGATGCAAAAAAGAGAATTTTAAAGATACCATGCTGTTATGGCGCACGCTTCGGACTGGATCTGAAGGATATGGAGGAGCATACAGGACTGAGCCGGGATGAGATTATTCAGATCCACAGCTCGGTTGATTATAAGATCTATATGATGGGCTTCCTGCCTGGATTCGTATATTTAGGCGGGCTGGATAAGCGGATCGAGATGCCCAGGCTTAAAACCCCGAGAGTTAAGATCCTTCCAGGCGCAGTAGGCATTGGCGGAAGCCAGACCGGAGTGTATCCGGTGGCTTCCCCCGGCGGCTGGCGGCTGATGGGAGGAACCCCGGTGGATTTTTATGATCCGGACCGGGAAGAACCGATCCTGTGCAAGGCCGGAGAATACATTCGATTTGTTCCCATCACCATTGATGACTATTATGATATCCGCCATATGATCGTGAAGGGGGCGTATCAGGTAGAGACTGTGGAAGAAGGTGATGAAGAATGTCAGTAAAGGTGATCATGCCGGGGGTGCTTACAACCGTGCAGGATGCAGGAAGATTCGGATATCAGAAGTCCGGAATCCGCACAGCTGGGGTTATGGATATGGAAAGCTTTGAGAAGGCCAATTATCTGGTGGGAAATGAACACGGTGAGGCTGTGCTGGAGGCTACCTTATATGGCGGCACCATGGAATTTACAGAGGATACGGTGATTGCCCTGACAGGTGCGGATATGGAGCCTAAAGTAAATCAGGTGCCGGTTCCTATGAATCGCCCCATTGAGATAAAGACAGGAGACAGCCTCTCCCTTGGAATGGCAAAGGAAGGGTGCCGTACCTACATTGCCGCTGCAGGCGGGATCGATGTCCCGACTGTGATGGGAAGCCGTTCTACCGATATTAAGTGCAGGATCGGCGGCTATCAGGGCAGAGCGCTGGCTGCCGGAGATGAAGTAAAGCTGGGGGCAGGCAAGAGCTATGAGGAGGTAAAGGACCGGAGGGCCCAGGCAGTCTCTTACCCGGCGCTGATTTCCTTAAGGGTGATCCCGGGGCCCCAGGAGGAATATTTCACGGAACAGGGGAAGAAAACTTTCTACAATGAGACCTACACCATCTCCGACCAAAGTGACCGGATGGGATACCGGCTGGAGGGAGCTGCTGTGGAGAGCGTAAACGGCACCGATATTGTATCTGACGGGATCCCTCTGGGAGCGATCCAGGTACCGGCAAGCGGCAAGCCAATCATTCTCCTTGCAGACCGACAGACCACCGGAGGCTATGCCAAGATCGGAACCGTCTGCTCCTTTGATATTCCGAAGCTGGTGCAGGCAAAGCCTGGCGATCAGGTGAGATTTACTCCGATTTCGGTAGAGGAAGCGCAGAATATGTACTGATACCAGGGGCAAAAGGTCATGAGACATGCTTGTATGCGGATACATGACTTTAGGGCCCGCAAAAACATGAGAAAGCAGGGAAAATAGATGGATTATTATAATATGAAACCAGTTGATGTCCGCAGGCTGATCCGGGATGGGAAGATCACGGGACCTACCTCCGGAATGTGTGCAGGTTATGCTCAGGCCAATCTGGTGATCCTGCCAAAGGAGCTGGCCTACGATTTTCTGCTGTTTACACAGAGAAATCCTAAGTCGTGTCCAGTTCTTGAGGTCAGTGATGTGGGGAGCAGGAGCCTGCATTACATTGCACAGGATGTGGATCTTGCAAAGGATTTTCCAAAGTACCGGATCTATAAAAAGGGAGAGCTGGCCGGCGAGTACACCGATGTGGAAGCCTTCTGGCAGGAGGATTTCGTCAGCTTCCTGATCGGATGTAGCTTTTCCTTTGAATCAGCTCTTCTGGATGCAGGCGTACCGGTGCGGCATATTGAGGAAAACTGCAATGTACCTATGTATAAGACCAATATCCCGTGTACGCCGGCCGGCATCTTTCATGGAAATATGGTAGTCAGCATGCGGCCGCTCCCTCATGACCAGGTGGTAAAGGCTGCGCTGGTAACAGGAGAGATGCCCCGGGTTCACGGAGCGCCCATCCATATCGGGGATCCATCCGCCATCGGCATTGCAGATATCCACCGGCCAGATTTTGGTGACAGCGTTACCATCCATGAAGGTGAGGTGCCGGTATTCTGGCCCTGCGGTGTGACGCTGCAGAATGTGGTGATGAATGTGAAGCCGGATATTGTTATTACTCATTCTCCGGGCCATATGCTGATTACCGATGTGAAGAATGTGGAGCTGAAATATTAGCGGCACGCAGCCGTGAAGGTGAAAAATCATTGCGATGGTACGGTTGAAGGTTTAGAAAGGAAGGCGGATCCATTATGTATTCAGTAGATTTAAATTGTGACCTGGGTGAAAGCTTCGGCAATTACACATGCGGATTGGATGAAGAGGTGATCCCATTCATCTCATCTGCCAATGTGGCCTGCGGATTTCACGCCTCGGACCCTATGGTGATGGCAAAGACAGTGGCTCTTGCGAAGGCAAATAAGGTGTGCGTCGGTGCCCATCCAGGGTATCCGGATCTGGTGGGATTTGGAAGACGGAATTTAAATGCATCTCCGGCGGAGGTAAAGGCTATGGTACAGTACCAGATCGGTGCATTAAAAGCATTCTGTACAGCCCAGGGGATTCCGCTGTGTCATGTAAAGCCTCATGGCGCCATGTACAATATGGCAGGAAGGGATGCAAAGCTGGCGGAAGCCATCTGCGAAGGAATCCAGGAGGTGGATCCGGAGCTGATTCTTCTGGGGCTTTCTGGAAGTGAGATGCTGAAGGCGGCTGGACGGAAGGGATTAAAGGCGGCAAAGGAAGTATTTGCAGACCGGGCATATGAGGAGGACGGCTCTCTGGTGGCCAGAACTAAGCCGGGGGCGATGATCACAGATGAAAACGAAGCCATTGAGCGGGTCATCCGCATGGTAAAGGAAGGAAAGGTCACTGCCATTACCGGGAAAGAGATTCAGGTGGAGGCACATTCCATTTGTGTACACGGAGACGGGCCCAAGGCGCTGGCGTTCGTACAGAAGATAAGGGAAGCATTGATCCAAGAAGGAATCCAGATCGCTCCCCTAAGAGAGATGATAAAGGGGAATTCCTGAATACATGCCGCCTGTCCGGCGGCGGTTTTCACAGGAAACAAAAAGGGTAACTGCAAGGACAGGAAGCAGTTGCAAAAGGAGAGATTCAAGTGGGAACACAGGTACAGACAAAAAAAGAAAGTGTGGAGGATATCGTGCTGCGCCATTCCAAGCGAGGAATGAATATCCTTAGAAATTATATGGAGGAGGCCTTTTGCCAGAAGGCAGTGGAGAAAATCCTTGCGCTGCCCAAGGGAAATATTCTGCTGACCACAGGCTTTTATGTGGCAGGCTATGCAGAAACAGACGGACCGCTGGGAACGATGACGGTTGCAAAGGCGTTGGAAGCACTGGGCTATCATTCTGTTATTGTGACAGATAAATACTGCAAGGGCTTCTTTGAGGGAGAAGGGCTGGAGGTGGAATACATGCATATCCGCGACGGCCTGGAAACCTATGAAGAGGTGCTGGATGATTTCCAGCCGGTAGGACTGATCTCTATTGAACGCTGCGGACGCAATATCCAGGATGATTATGCCAATATGCGGGGGATCAGCATCAAAGACAACACAGCCAGGATCGACCTGCTGTTTGAAGCGGCAAAGAAGAGAGGAATCCCCACCTTCGGTGTGGGAGACGGGGGCAATGAGATCGGTATGGGAAATCTCCGCGATGTTATTACAAACCAGCTTTCTCTGGTTCCATGTGATGTAGAAGTCGATTCCCTGATCATCGCCACTGTATCCAATTGGGGCGCCTACGCCATTGCAGCCTATATCCAGAAGATGAAAAAGGTCAAGGTTCTTCCCACCTATGAAGAAATCGAACGCTATCTGAAAAACATCGTTGCCATGGGCAGCGTAGACGGCGTAACCAAGGAACATGTTCTAAGCGTAGACGGCTTCCCATTAGAGGTAGAAAAGGAGATCCTGGGAGAGCTGCACAAAGCAGCCTCCTATGTGGCGTAATCAAGAATTTCTGAAAGGAGCGGCACCAAACCGGTACTGCTCCTATTTATTATGCCAACACGCAAATTCTCCAAAAGGAAACGCAGTCACCATATTGACAGAACCCCCAAATAGTGCTACATTTATATAAGAAAATATTTACTCGAATTTATAAATACCCAGGAAAAACATTTACTCGAATAGATACAAGGTATCAATCTAAGGATAGGGAAGGTTGAAGCATTGAGCAAGACAGTTACACGCGATGATGTAGCAAGACTGGCAGAGGTATCCCCCACCATCGTTTCCTACGTGCTGAACAATTCCAATTATGTCAGCCGGGAAAAGCGGGAGCGGGTCTTAAAGGCAGTAAAGGAACTGAATTACATACCGAATCAGCTGGCAAGAGGACTGCGGACCAGCCGTTCCTCCCAATTTATTTTTGTCTGTGACAATATTCAGACAGAGCTGTTTGAGGCAGTAGAGAGACGGTTGTTCGAGAGAGGCTTTTATGTTTCCTTAAACTACAGCCACAACAAGAAGGATTTTTTGGACATGCTGGTGAGCCGGCAGCCGGAAGGGATTTTTATGGCGACGAATGTGTTTGATGCCGGGCAGCTGAATACCATAGCAGCCAGCGGCATTCCCATCATTCTCTATAAGACGAAGGCGTATGAGAAGCTGGATCCCAGGATCGTTACGGTGGTTCCGGATTACTATGAGGCCATTCGAAAGTCTGTGGATTACCTGCTGCTAAAGGGACACCGGTGCATTGGCCTGATCCCTCCGGTCAAGTATGTGACAAAAGGCGTGGATGGGGATGATTTCCGGGTGAAGGCCTATGTGGAGGCGCTGAAGCGGAGCGGCATCCCGGTTCGGAAGGAGCTGATCTGCACCAGGACGCAGTCAGTGGAGGATATCTATGAAGAGGTATTCCGCATGATGGTGTCTGCAGAGAGAGAAACCAGACCCACCGCCCTGGTAGTGGGGGATGATTACCTGGCAGCGCAGCTGATGCAGTATCTGAAAAAGTTAAATATCAGTGTGCCGGAGGATGTGGCGCTGATCGGCTGTGACAATGCCAAGATCGCCCCTTTGACCACACCTACCTTGACCACCATCGATGTTTCCAAAGAGATCCTGGCTCATATCTATGTTGAGAAGATGATGGCATTGGTAGAGGGAAAGACCGTGGAGGATGAATTTATTGATGTAAAGCTGATTATGCGGGGAAGCGCCTGACTCTCCGCTGTAGTCCGCCCTACTTTTTGACACTGCATTTATTCGAATAAACAAGAAGAGCACCGCTGACAGGGCGGTGGAAAAGGAGCAGCAGTTGATTAACAATATCAGCAGATATTTGGATTTATTTGTGGACATTGGGAAGTCCATGCTGGAATCAGGGGCAGAGATCCACCGTGTGGAGGACAGCATCTACCGTCTGTGTGATGCCTATGGCATGCAGCAGATTGAAATCTTTGCCATCCGTTCCCTGATCGTAGTGACAGCTCGGGATGTGACAGGGCAGATTTATACGGATTCCAAGAGAATTTATGAGCTTGGGATCGATATGGGACAGCTGGAGGAGCTGAACCAGCTTTCTCGTTTGATCTGCCGGGACTGCCCTGATGATGAGAGCATTGAGCGGATGATCGCAGAATGCAGGAAGAAAAAAAGCGTAAGCAAACGGGAAACCATGATCGGATACATATTGGCGGCATCCTCCTTTGCCTGTTTTTTTGGAGGAAGGCTTCGCGATGGAGCGGCTGCTGCGGTTCTGGGGCTGATCCTGTTTGGATTCGATGAGTGGGTGGCAGTAAGGCGGAAGCAGCGGTTTGTGTACACCGTTGCAGTGTCCATGATCCTGGGCTTTGCTGGCATGGCATGGGGATATCTGAGGCTGGGCTTCTGGTCGGATAAGATCATCATCGGCACCATCATGCTTTTGATACCGGGAATGGCATTTATGAATTCCGTGCGGGATATGCTGAATGATAATGAGATCACAGGACTGTTCAGCTGTCTGGATGCAGTTCTGACAGCATCTGCAATTGCCATTGGATTTGCAGTTCCGCTGATCATATTGGGAGGTGTGTAAATTGCAGACTCTGATGGTTCAGACCATTGCAGCTACAACTGGTTCCCTTGCCTTCGGCATCGTGTATAAGGTGAAGGCAAAGCGGCTGCCGGTGGTGGCGATCGGCGGTGGAATCGGATGGTTTTTGTACAGCATGTTTTTTGAAATGTCCGGAAATGTGTTTTTAAGCAATGTGGCGGCATCTGTCTTTGCCACCGGCTTTTCTGAGGTGATGGCACGGAAATTAAAGGCACCGGTGGTGGTGTTTCTCCTTCCCTGCCTGATTCCTCTGGTTCCCGGAGGCGGCCTTTACTATACTATGAGCCTGACGGTTCTGCGGAATATGGCTCAGGCCCGGATCTATCTGGTAAGCACGGTGGAGGCGGCATTTGGAATCGCTGTAGGCGTGATCGTGGTTTCGGTGCTGAGCAACCGGAGCATGCTAGGGCGTCAGAAGGCTTAAGAAAAAGGAGCTGTTCACTGGAAGCAGCTCCTTTTTCTTATTACATTAGGAATAACTAGAAGAGATAGATCTGATCTCCCGGCTCCCAGCCATCATCGTAGCAGGCGGGAAGTGCGCCGAAGCCTAAACGGTCGCCTCGTAAATAAAAGTGAGGAGACCAAAGCTGTCCGTCTACCGGGGATTTTTTGTAAAACAGGTTGGTGTAGCCGTTGAAGATTCCAGGGCCGTCTGCCCCCAGCTTGATGATCTGTACCAGATGATACATCAGATTGTCGCTGATCCGATCCGGGCCGCCTAATCCGGTGATCACATCCGGATCCAGTCCCCACTCATGAAGCTGATAAACAGAAAGGGTGGTATCCGGGATCTGAGTTTCCTCCACATTGCCGAAATGCTTCATAAAGCTTTTTCCTACATAGGTAACACGGTAGCTGCCGATCTGAGTTCCCACCTTTATGTAATCTGCCATGCAGAAGGTTTTCACTCCGGGGATGAAGATCTCTGCCTTCTTCGTGATCTCAGCGGCCTTTG
>JAUNGG010000029.1 GCA_030524635.1 Lachnospiraceae bacterium | reverse complement strand
ATCGTTGCAATACACCGTTTGCCGAACAATTTCGGAAGCCAAAGCATAGCACAAGGGCCTTCTGCATGAAAATGAATCACATTGTGCCTTCCAAAAGTGGCACAGATTGCTCCAAAGAAGGAGGAGGTCATTGCAGCAAGACCCTTTCGATTGATGGTAAAAAGCGATTTTAGCTTTACGCCCTTATATTCTTTAAGAGAACCTCCATCAAATTCTTTTCCACTCACATGATGTCCTGACCGGTTGTAGCAAGTAACAGAATGGCCAACTTCAACCATACGAGTAGAGAGTTCCTCTACTACAATCTCAATTCCGCCTTCCCTTGATGGAATGCGCTTATGACCCAGCATTGCAATATTCAATTTATCGTTCATCTTTTGCGCACTCCTTTTTAATTCCTCAAAATTCACATGTTTATTTGCAAAAATTCCTTCTATATCAAATGTGGTTCTCATTCTTCACTGAACGCTTTCAAGTGAACCTGTCATGCTATTTATTTCTCAAACTGATAATTTCATCTGCACCCGTTTCTCTTTACTTAATCTATTGGCAATAACTCAAATTTCAATGTCACCCGAAGTTCCGCTTAAAAATGTAATTATCAGTATCCGCAACCCACGACACGAATTTTCGTTTGCTAAATAGCTTTTTCGCAATGTCAAATTCATTTATCAGTCTTAACTTAAATTTCAATGTTCACCCGAAATTTCGTGTAAAAATGTAAGTATCAGCACCACAAATCGTCTGCAATAATTTTCGTTTGCACAATAGAATCTGACCGCCAGTGCCAATGATAATTTCTGTCACCATACCCCATCAAAACTCAACTGAAAACTACGGGTAGACATTAAATAATGCTACTATCAAACTATCTTTTTATTCCGCCCACATCCCCCTCACCACATCTTTCGCATACCCCGCCATACTCCCTTTCAAATCCTTCGGAGTACACTCCTTCTCAATCCCAGCCATCACCCGATACTTTTCAAACACATTAATCACCATCTTCATAGAAAGCGGCTTCCCAAGCTTAGATAAAAACATCCTCCCCTGGTACTCCTCAATATGCTCAAAGTAATCATGCTCCGCCAGCCACTGCTCCATCTGCTCCCTCAAAATCCGCGAAAACAAATAGATAGAACAGTCCTTTTCCTTCTTTCGCCGAATCCGAAGCACACCAGTCTTCCTGTCATAATCAGAAGTTTCCATCCGAAGCAGCTCGCTGATCTCAATTCCATGGTAGAAAAGCAGCTCCATCATGATCCTGTCCCGCAGACACACCCGTCTGCGAAAATCGCTGTCCAATCCCTCATATTCCCGGTCCATTGCCTGGAAAAAGGCATCTACTTCCTGCTTCGTCAAAGGGTTGTCCGAATGAAGTTCCTCTTCTGCTGGTTTCATTCTTTTAAGGGGCCGGCCCTTCTGGATATATCCTTGATGTGCCAGGTATGACAGATAGTATCCAAAAACCCGATATTTTCGGAAAATAGTCGAGGTTCTTAACCCTTTTTCTCCGGAAAGGTAGCTTAAATATGCTTCTACCTTCTCCTCCCATCCTTCTTTGTCAGATGCCGAATCAGAGATATCATTTTGATCCAACCATATGTAAAAATGCTCCAGATCCAAGCGGTAAGCCTTGGCAGTACGTTCATCCAAGCCTCGCCGAATGACCTGTGTTCTGATGAAATCCTCTATCAGTACATTGGAATTTCTTATTACTGCTTTCAAACAATACCTCCACATTTCGATCAACATAACATCTGCAGGTTAGGAAATCGTCTGCACCATTCTTCAAAGACCTTGTTCTGCAAAATCAGCAGATTCCCATGATTCAAAGAGAGATTTATTCGCATAAAATATATTATTTAACCTTCTATTTCTCTTTTGTCACATGCGCTGATATCAAATTTACAGATATAACAAGACGATACACTGTCTGTTTCTGCAATTCTCAGAATTATAGATTTACAACAGCATAATATTGATTATGTTGTAAATCGTTAGGACATTTATTAATACTTCTTGCGGATTGTAGCATACAGAACGTTAAATTTCAATTGCATACCAATAAAACTACTAGAATATGAAATGAAATGAATAAAAAAACATTTCGAATCGTACTCATTATGGGTTATAATTCCATACCTAGAAATTATTTCTTCCTGCATATGTGCCACGTTTCATTTTAAAAATAGTTTATTTTTGTAAGATTCACCATCATGTAGCTTCTTTGAATTAGAATTCAAAGGATTTTCATGCGGATAAAAGTAGTCCAAAGTCTTGGCAAAAGCGGTCTTGAATCCCGAACGGCTGCCATGGCTTTCCTTTTTGTTCTTATTTTTCTGAGGATCTCAATAATTATTTTGTAAAAAATCCCAACAGAACCGCAAATCAACGATTTTTTATTTTATTCAATTTCATTAATATGTACCCACAATGTGGAATCCATCACAAACATAACGAACACTACAACATAATCAATATTATGTTGTCCTCTCCTCCCAACACCACAACCCCAGTGTTTCAATCTGCCTCATCTGCTCCTTCCCCGAGCTGATCGTATAGATCCGGGTTGTGTCAATGCTGCTGTGCCCCAGAATGTCAGCCAGCTTCGCAATATCCTTCTCCACCTGATAATAAGATCGTGCAAACAAATGTCTTAAATTATGGGGAAACACTTTCTCCTCCGCCACCTCTGCCTCCGCGCAGAGCTGCTTCATCTCTCTCCAGATATTACTCCGATCCAGCGTTTTCCCGTTCCTTGTCACGAAAATCGGTCCCTTTTTAATTTCCTGCTTTGCAACATAGTAAGTCAAAATATACTGTAACTGCCTGGATATCAAAATAACCCTGGTCTTTCCTTTACAATTCACCACGGCCTTTCCTGCCTTTACTGCCCCTACTGTGATATAATTCAGTTCGCTGACCCGGATTCCGGTTCCGCAGATTGCCTGGAGCACAGCGCTGAGCCTGGCCTGGCCTTTTTTCTTTGCTGCTGCAATCAGGCGAAAATATTCCTGCCGGCTCAGTTCTTTTTCCTCCGGACAGAACATCTGCCGCTGCAGCCGGACTAACTTGATCCGAATGTCCCGCCAGTCCATAAATTCAAAAAAGTTGTTCAGCGCAGCCAGCATAGAATTCACGCTTGACGGCATATACTGCTCCATCAGCCATTCTTTATACTGGATCACAGTCAGCTTGCTGATTTCCCGGATCTCCTTTTCCCGGATCTCCTCACACGTTTCCTCAATCTCCTCGTGAGTTTCTCCCATCTCTTTACCGATTTCTTCATTCCGTTTCCAGTAACCTTCCGCCTTCCTGCGGATTTCTTCCATCCCCTCACTGCCTTCCTCACTCTCCTGCCGCAAACCGCTTTGACAGAAGGCATAGAACTTCCGGATATCGCGCATATACTTTTCAATCGTCAGTGGACTCTTCTCCTCTTCTATTAAATACGTTTGGTAATCTTCCAGCATTGATTCGCTCAGCATCCGCATTTTTTCCATAGATATGTTCTCCTCTCTTTCAAATGCAAACCAGGTCGCTATTGAAATGGTTCACCAGCCTGTTTATTTTTCGAGCAGCATAAAATGTCAAACCATTTCACCGTAATTTGCACGCAATACCTTATTAAAATAAACAGTTCCTTCATAAAATATACTGTACGTGTACGCATACAATATAAAATAGGAAGAAACTGCTTCATAAAATACTGGTTTTATAGAGAAACTGCTCCATAAAACCATTGCTATGGATAGAACATATCACAAAATACGTCCATTGTGTCAGGAAATATAATCGATACGCAGAAAGCGTGAAAGACATCATGATAATTATTTAATCCCAAAAACAAAAAGCTCCCGGGATTTCTCCCAGAAGCCATCTGTCTTTTTCATCTTTGCAAAGCAAATCATTAGTCAACGCTGATGATTTCCTTCTTGTTGTAGCTGCCGCAAGCCTTGCATACTCTGTGAGGCATCATTAATGCGCCGCACTTAGAGCACTTTACCAGGTTTGGAGCGCTCATCTTCCAGTTAGCTCTACGGCTATCTCTTCTAGCCTTAGAGGATTTATTCTTTGGACAGATAGACATGGTTTTACACCTCCTTAAACTGTTTGAAAATATCCTGGATGGCAGCCATCCTTGGGTCCGGTACGCTGTGATCGCAGTCGCATGTCCCATAGTTGAGATTCTTCCCGCACTGATTGCAGATCCCCTTACAGTCTTCCCTGCAGAGAACCTTCATAGGCAGGTTCAGCATCAGCTCATTCCCAACCAACTGGTCTACATCCAGATAATAACCGCTTATATAGGGTTGTTCATCCAACGCTTCTACCCGTTCCTCATCGCTCTGGTTCATATCCAGTTCTTCCTCTATCGACAGCTGGAAGGGTACCTCCACCGGCTCCAGACATCGGTCACAGGGCATCCGCAGTGTAAGACTTGCTTCTCCCTCCACCGTTATCTTCTTCTCGCCGGAATGGGTGATGCGAAGCACCACCGGCTCCTTCTTTACAATCTCATAATCACCAACCGGACCATGAAATTGTTCCATCTCAAGATTCTGGGTATAGGTCTTCACTTTTCCTTGGCAGGAAAACAACTCTGATAAGTTAATCAGCATATTACATACTCCTAATACGCACCTTAAACATTATACATACAGGCGCCCTTTTTGTCAATAAAATTTTCACAAAAATCCTAAAAACTCCTAAAAACTCCAGTAATTCATAACAGTTCAGACGGCGGGGAAATCTGCGAAAAAACAGCCATCGGAAATCGCCGCAGCACATAAATGACATGTATCAAAGAAACCGCCACATGCTGTTTGTGCTGCGGCGGTTTCTGAATCCTTAAAATTACTCGGTCAGTCTCTTGGTCTCTCTTGCGATAGCCAGCTCCTCGTTGGTCGGGATCAGCATAACCTTAACCTTAGAGTCTGCGGAGGAGATCACTGCGTTCTTTCCTCTTACGTCATTAGCCTCATCGTCGATCTCAACGCCTAAGTAGCCTAAGTAGGAGCAGATAGCCTTTCTGCTTGCCTTATCGTTCTCACCTACACCTGCGGTAAATGCGATGGCATCTACACCGTTCATAGCTGCGGTGTAAGCGCCGATGTATTTTGCTACGCGGTAGATGAATGCGTCCAGAGCTACCTCTGCCAGATGGTTGCCTTCGCTCTTGGCAGCCTCGATATCACGGAAGTCGCTGGATACGCCGCCGCTCATGCCCAGAACGCCGGACTTCTTGTTCAGGATATTCAGAACCTCGTTAACGTCTTTGCCTTCCTTATTGCAGATGAACTGTACAACAGCAGGATCGATGTCACCGCTTCTGGTGCCCATGATCAGGCCCTCAAGAGGGGTTAAGCCCATGGAGGTGTCTACGCACTTGCCGCCGATGGAAGCAGATACGCTGGCGCCATTTCCTAAGTGGCAAACGATAACCTTTGCGTTCTCTGGGTCTAAGCCGCCGAACTTGATTGCTTCGCCGGATACGAACATATGGCTGGTTCCGTGGAAGCCGTAACGGCGGATGCTGTATTTCTCATAGTACTCATGAGGAATGGCGTACATATAAGCCTTCTCCGGCATAGCCATACCAAAGCCGGTATCCCATACTGCTACGTTTGGCTTGCCAGGCATAGCGGCCTCGCATGCCTCGATACCCATCAGGTTTGCCGGATTGTGCAGAGGTCCTAAGTCGAAGCACTCGCGGATCACGCGCTTTACATCGTCGTCTACTACGATAGACTCGCTGTAAACCTTACCGCCGTGAAGGACGCGGTGGCCGATTGCGGAGATCTCATCGGTGCTTGCGATAACGCCGTGCTCAGCATCCTGAAGAGCTTCCATAACCATCTCGATGGCGGTCTTGTGATTTGGCATTGGCTTCTCTACTACGTACTTGTCCTTGCCTGCCGGCTGATGGGTCAGCTTAGAGCCCTCGATACCAATTCTCTCGCATAAGCCCTTTGCAATTACGCTCTCATCTGCCATATCGATCAGCTGATACTTCAGGGAGGAGCTTCCGCAGTTTACTACTAAAATTTTCATATGATTCTATTCTCCTTTTGGCTTTCAAACTACTTATAATGTTGCTGGTGTTTGTCTTTTGTAATAGGAAACGGCAAATTTACTGGTGGTTTTCCGTAATTACTTTACGATCTCGCCGTATTCTTCTCTGCCGCAGCCTGCTGCATTGGACTCGTCGGTATCAATGTGCATAGCCAGGGCGTAGCTGTCGCTTACACGTACTACTACATCGCCGAAGATCAGGCTTCTGCCGTTGGTCTCCATCTTTACGTTAACGATCTCGCCGTTGGTTACGCCTAATGCTTCTGCATCAGCAACGGTTGCATGGATGTGACGCTTTGCAGCGATAACGCCTTCGGTCAGCTCAACCTCACCTGCAGGTCCAATCAGCTTACATGGAGCGCTGCCTGCAGTATCACCGGACTCACGAACAGGAGCTGCAACGCCGATGGAACGAGCGTCCGTTAAGGATAACTCAATCTGGGTAGCCTTACGACATGGTCCTAAAATGGAAACGCCCTTTAATTCCTTCTTTGGTCCAACTACAGTTACTCTCTCCTCACAGGCATACTGGCCTGGCTGGGAAAGGTCTTTCTTCTTGGTTAACTGATAGCCCTTACCGAATAAAGTCTCTAAATCCTCCTGGGTTACATGTACGTGGCGTGCGGAAGTTTCAACTAAAAATTTCATAACTCTCATTCTCCTATCTTCATGATAAATTATAGCCAACATCTGTTGGATTCTAACTATATTCTAGGTGCTTTTTGATATTTTTTCAAGACTTGTCCTGCAAGAAATTTGCATTTTTTACAAAACAAAGTAAAATGGCCGGTTTATGCCGAAAATTCCCTGGTATTGTCTGCAGCAATGTCTGCGGTAATGTCTGCGTTTCCGGAGGAAAGAAGGTCTGAGTTTCTGGAGAAAAGATCAGGCTTTACGGACTGTCTGGAAATGATTATAATGAATCCAGGATCACAGCAAGGTCAGGAAATTCGTACCATCCGTGACAGGAATCAGAATGAGGAAGATGACAAGGAGATTTTTCATGAAGCAGACAGCAGGAATTATTGCAGAATATAATCCATTTCACTGCGGGCACCAATACCAGATCGAAGAAACCAGGCGCCGGACCGGGGCGGATTATATCGTGGTGGTGCTGAGCGGCAATTTTGTGCAGCGGGGCGAGCCTGCCATTTTTGAAAAATCCCAGCGTGCCAGGATGGCGCTTTTAGGAGGGGCGGATCTGGTGCTGGAGCTGCCTGCGCCCTTTGCAGTGGGGAGCGCGGAGGATTTTGCTTCCGGAGCGGTTTCCCTCCTGAATCAGCTGGGTGCAGTCCGGTATCTTTCCTTCGGCAGTGAGTGCGGCCAGCTCTCTGATTTAACTCAGATTGCCCAGATCCTGGCGAAGGAGCCGCCTCTTTTCCAAAACACCTTAAGGGAGCAGCTTCGTTCCGGCCTTACGTATCCCCAGGCCAGAAGCGCGGCGCTGGCAGCCTGCGGCGTTTCCCAGAAGGTTCTGCAGGCAGGAAATGAACCAAATAATCTTCTTGGGATCGAATATCTGAAGGCAATGGACAGGCAGAAAAGCTCCTTGGAGCCGGTCACCATTCTGCGGAAGGGAAAGGGATATCACGACTGTCAGATCCCGGGGCTGACGGAGCAAGGACGTGAACCTGCTTCTGCATCTGTCTTTGCCTCTGCCTCCGGAATCCGGAAGAAACTGCTGGCTTATGACGCCTGTGACGATCCAGAAAAGAGGGAAGCCTGCCCTGCTGCCTCAAAGCCGCTTTCCATTGATCTGGCAGGTCACCTCCTGGAGGAGCAGATTCCTTCTGCCATCCACCCGCTTTATCATTCCGGCCAGCTCCATCCCATCCATCCGGATGACCTGTCCTTAATTCTGAACTACCGGATCTTATCCTGCATCCAGGAGGGGTTGTCATTTCAGGAATTTTCGGATATTTCGCCGGAGCTTGCCGGAAGGCTGACGGAGCAGGCTTACTCTATGGATTCCTTTTCCAACCGGATCACAGCGCTGAAAACCAGGCAGTACACTTACACCCGAATCAGCCGCAGCCTGCTTCACATTCTTCTAAACATCCGGCAGGAGGACATGGCCGGTTACCGCCAAAACGGCTATTGCTCCTATGCCAGAATCCTGGGCTTCCGTCGTTCTGCCGCCCCGCTTTTTAGCTCCATCAAGGAAAACAGCTCCATTCCGCTGATCTCCAAAGCGGCGGACGCCCGCAGGCTTCTTACCGGTAATTCCTGGAAGCTTTGGAATCAGGATATTTACTGCTCTCACATCTACCACACGCTGGTACAGGCAAAATACGGGATCCTCCTTCCAAACGAATACAGCCGGCCCATCGTCATAATCTGACGGCGGACCGGCTGATTTTTCATTTTATTCAGCTTCTGCAGAATCAGTTTTTCTTTCTGCCAAGCACTCTCAGCAGATAAACAAACAGATTAATGAAATCCAGATACAGCTCCAGAGCGGAAAAGATGGATGCCTTCGCCAGCATAGCTTCATCCTGGCTGTAGTAAGCGTAGCATTCCTTGATCTTATGGGTATCATATGCCGTATACCCCAGGAACAGGAAAATACCAATGGTGCAGGCGATCATCTCAAACTGGCTTAGGTTGATAAACATGGACAAAATCCAGAAGGCAACCAGAAAGATCAGCCCGCCTATCATAAACGGCCGGAACCGGCTGAAATCCAGATTCATAAAGCGTCCCATCAAGGCCATGATGCCAAAGAAAAGCCCGGTCAAGGCAAATACAAACACCATCGATGTCAGTTGAAACAGCAGGAAATACATGGAGAACACAACACCATTCAGAGCCGCATACAAAAAGAACATCGCTCTGGCCGTGCCCACACTGATGGTATTCACCTTGGCGCTCATAAACATAACCGTGGCCACCTCAGCAATCAGCAGAACATAGTACCAGTAGGGAATATAGGTCACATAAAAAATCAGTCCTGTCACATATCCCGCCAGGGCAATCCCAAAGGTAGTCATCAGCCCGGCGAACATCCATCCAAAGGTTCTGGCTGTATATGCTCCCAGGCTGACAGATGGAGTATGAACCGTCTGCTGCTGCGGATATGCCTGATTCATCCAATCTTCATTCATATTAAAATCCTCCTTTATATGATTTGTTCGTACTTAAACTTCATTATAATGGGATTGTTGTCTGAAAGCAACCATAAATTTCATGCTATTTTAAAAGCAGCTCCCCTAAGGTGGTCTTCACCCCCCAGAAATTCAAGATCTCCTGGATCTCCTTCTGGTTATCCTTCTTCTTCCCCTGGTATACCGCCCGAATCAAAATATTCTTCGGCGTATGTTCCATATCAATAAATTCCAGGATCTGCGTCCGATACCCCATATGCTCCAGGATCTGGGCTCGAATTCCATCTGTGTACAGCGCTGCCATCCGCTCCTTCAGGATTCCATACTGGAGAACCGGCTTCATCATCTCATTTTTCATCTGCCGGTTCCACTCATGCTGGCAGCAGGGCACGGAAAGGATCACCTTGGCACCCCATCCTACCGCCTTCGCCAGCGCGTAGTCCGTGGCGGTATCGCAGGCGTGGAGGGTCACCACCATATCCACATGATCCACCCCTTCATAGGATGCGATATCACCATGATAAAACCGAAGGGTTTGAAAGCCGTATTTCCGGCTCAGCTCATTGCAGTGATCGATTACATCCTGTTTCAGGTCCAGCCCGATCACCCGGATCTCATAACCCTTCACCACCTTCAGATAATGGTACATGGCAAAGGTCAGGTAGGATTTCCCGCATCCAAAATCAATGATGGTATTTTCCCGGTCCTTCGAAAGCTGCGGAAGAATATCCTCGATAAATTCCAGAAACCGGTTGATCTGGCGGAACTTGTCATACTTGGAGCGGACCACCTTGCCTTCCTTCGTCATCACCCCAAGATCTACTAAGAAGGGCACCGGGATCCCCTCCTCCAGCACATAGGATTTGGCCCGGTTGTGAGAGAGACGGCGCAGCGTTTCGGCACGGTTATTGTCAGCATAAGGATTGTCGGGATAGAGACCGCCGGTACGGAGGCCGCCGGCAGGATTAATATGGCTGACATTGATTTTTTCAGGCTGCTTCTTCACAGCCGCCTTCTGTCCTGCCTCCGCCTGATTTCTCTCCGCCGCCTGTTGGCTCTCTGCCTGCCTTCCCTCTTCCAGCCGGCCCTTCCCGGTCGCTGCCTTCCGCTTTACGGTAACCGTCCCCTTCTTGCTGACCAAAACCTGAGCCCAGCCCTTCTCAGATTGGATCTCACACTGGCGGAATGGTTCCTTTAAAAGCTTTATAAAGCAGACTGCCGCCTCATCCTTGGATAAATTCTGATGAAATGCCTGCTTCCCAATCAATTTTTCTAACTGAAAGACAAGCCGCCCATTTAATAAAAATGGGCGGGCCTTTGCCTTCAGCATCTTTTCTTTATCTGCCGAATTGCTGAAGAAGATCTGGAACAGCTCCGCATCCAGAAACTCTTCAAACAGCATCTCCAGCTTTTGACTATCTTTTTCTTCCATATTTCCTGTCTTCCTCTGAAAATCTGCTGCATATAGGATTCTTGTGTGCTTTTTATTTTCTCTTTTCATTCTCCCCATCTGACCAGGCGCTCCGCAGAAGTTCCGGGTAAGCCAGAAGATGGGCATAATCATTAAACCGTTCCAGGGTAAAGCGGCGAAGCCCCGGATTCCACTCCAGCTCAGTGATGCTGCAGTTTTCCAGATTGGCGCCCAGGGTCCTCCACTTTGCCAGATCCATGCCCATATAATGAGCTACCATGCTGCGGATCACACCGCCGTGGGTGATTACTGCCACCCGCTGGTATCCGCTCTCTGCGATCTGACGAAATACCGGGATCACACGGCGGACCACATCCCCGGCACTTTCGCCGCCGGGATAAGGAATATCGTATTCCATCTTCTGCTGCTCCGCTTTAAAATCAGCAAACCGGAGGGCAATGTCGGCATCGCTTAAGCCTTCCATCTCCCCGAAGGAGATCTCCCGAAGCTCCGAATACATGTAATGAGCCACGTTCCAGTAAAGATTGGCTGCCTGGGCAGTCTGGATGGCCCGCTTCAAACCGCTGGAAAAGACGATCTGAATCCCTTCCCCGGCCAGACGCTGGCCTAAAAGCGCTGCCTGCTGATAACCGGCCTCACATAAATCTACATCTACATTGCAAAGCTTGCTGCTCTGCCGCCCGTGACGGATCAAGTATAATTTCATTTCCGCCCCCGCTCTTAATTCTTAAAGCTGTGGATCGGGGCCGGGATCCTTCCGCCTCTGGTTACAAATTTCTCGCAGGAGAACTGGTTCACCGGCATAACCGGAGCATAGCCCAGCAGACCGCCGAACTCAACCGTCTCTCCGATTCCCTTGCCGATCACCGGGATCACACGGACCGCAGTGGTCTTCTGGTTGATCATGCCGATGGCCGCCTCGTCTGCGATAATGCCTGCAATGGTGGTGGATGGGGTGTCCCCAGGAATGGCGATCATGTCCAGACCTACGGAGCAGACACAGGTCATTGCCTCCAGCTTCTCCAGGGTGAGAGCCCCTGCATTGACTGCATCGATCATGCCCTGATCCTCGCTGACCGGGATAAAGGCACCGCTTAATCCGCCTACATAGGAGGAGGCCATAACGCCGCCCTTCTTCACCTGGTCATTTAACATGGCAAGGGCTGCTGTGGTCCCTGGTGCGCCTACACGCTCCAGACCGATCTCCTGGAGGATCTCTGCCACGCTGTCCCCTACTGCCGGAGTGGGTGCCAGGGATAAGTCAATGATGCCAAATGGGATGCCCAGGCGCTTGGACGCCTCCTGAGCTACCAGCTGGCCCACACGGGTGATCTTAAATGCAGTCTTCTTGATGGTCTCGCACAGCACCTCAAAGTTCTCTCCCCTTGCCTTCTCCAGAGCCACCTTAACAACACCAGGTCCGCTGACCCCTACATTGATGATGGCGTCTGCCTCGGTTACGCCGTGAAAGGCACCGGCCATAAATGGGTTGTCATCAGGCGCATTGCAGAACACCACCAGCTTGGCGCAGCCTAAGGAGTCATGCTCCTTGGTTGCCTCCGCTGTCTCCTTTACGATCTGGCCCATCAGATTGACGGCATCCATGTTAAGGCCAGTCTTGGTGGAGCCTACATTGATCGAACTGCAGACCCGCTCTGTCTCTGCCAATGCCTGTGGGATGGAACGGATCAGGTTCTCATCCGCCGTGGTCATGCCCTTGCTTACCAGAGCGGAATATCCGCCGATAAAGTTGACGCCTACCTCATGGGCTGCCCGGTCCAGGGTCCTGGCAATGGTAACGAAATCTGCCGGGCATTTGCAGGCTGCACCGCCTACCAGCGCGATGGGGGTAACGGAGATCCGCTTATTTACAATGGGGATACCGAAATCCCGCTCAATGGCCTGGCCGGTAGTGACCAGATCCTTTGCCACAGTGGTGATTTTTTTATAAATTTTTTCATTTACAGCATCTAAATCAGAATCTGCACAGTCCAGCAGGCTGATGCCCATGGTGATGGTACGCACATCCAGATTCTCGTGCTCGATCATATTGTTGGTTTCATTTACTTCGTAGATATTAATCATAATGTTCCCTGCCTTTTTTCTCGATTCGGTGTAACAGTTCCGTGCCCGCACGATTACAGGAGCACAACACGCAGAGCAGCTGACTTTCATGCATAGTGATGCCTGCGTCGGCTGCGGCGCATGGAGGTTTAGATGCGGTGCATCTTAGTAAAGATTTCCTCTCTCTGGCACTTGATCTTCACACCGATTTCCTCGCCGATCTTCTCCAGATCACCAGAAACCTTCTCAAAAGGCTTGTCAGACTTTTCCATATCTGCAATCATCATCATGTTGAAGTAATCCTGCACGATGGTCTGGGAAATGTCCAGAATATTTACATGGTTTTCTGCCAGATAGGTACATACCTTTGCAATAATTCCTACGGTGTCTTTTCCTACTACGGTGATAATAATCTTATTCATAATCATTCTCCTCTTCTGATTCATGCTGGGTAACTGTGATCGTTCTGGCAGCCGCTAAACGGTTACAATCTCCGACATCCGGTTACGGCTGGCAACTGCAATGGAAAAATCATTGGCCTGGTAAGGTGTTTCTCCCTGGGAAATCTCCAGGCGGACTGTCTCATACGCCAGCTCCTCATAATTGTTTTCCTTGCTGAGATGGCCTAACAGGATCTTCTTTAAATTGTCATGAAGAATACAGTTTAACAGCCGTCCGCAGGTCTCATTGGACAGATGGCCGTGCTCTCCCAGGATCCTTCTTTTTAAATAATAGGGATAGGGGCCGCTCTCCAGCATCCTCACATCATGGTTGGATTCCAGCAGCAGCGCATCCAGCCCCTGAAGATGGTCGATGATGTACTGGTCATAATGTCCCATATCGGTAGCCACTGCCACCGACTTCCTGCCGTTCTGTACCCGGTAAGCCACCGGATTAGCAGCATCATGATCGATGCGGAAGGGCTTTACCTCCAGATCGCCGATCTGAAAACCCACATCCGGCAAAATAGGAGTCAGCAGCTCCCTGGGGTATTTTCCTAAGGATGCCTTTCCCTCGATCTCCTCCAGGGTTTCCCTGGTTCCGTAGATGGGGATCTGATGCTTTCTGGCCAGCACGCCAAGTCCCTGGATATGGTCGGAATGCTCATGGGTGATCAGGACTCCGCTCAGCTCGCTGCCCTTTATCCCGATCTCATTTAATCCCTGCTCGATCCGCTTATTGCTGATCCCGGCGTCAACCAGGATATGGGTGTTCTCTGTGCCGATATAAATACAATTTCCGCTGCTTCCGCTTGCAATGCTTACTAATCTCATCCTGGATCCTCGTCCCTCTTCTTCTATGATTCCGCTGTTTTGGGATTCCTGCGCAGCGCGCATATTGCAGCACACCTATCATGCTTTGCTTGCATCAGCAGTACGAACGCCTGGCATTTCCTTGATCCGCGGTCATTTACGGATAGATTGTAATATAAAAACTGGGAGGATTCAATAGAAAAATGAAAAAATGAGGAATTGTACGCAAAAAAGATAGCCTCTATTTCTAGAAGCTATCTCTTTTAAGCATCCCTTTATTTTTACTTGGTCCTGCTCAACGACCAATTCTTCGGTTTTTTATCCTCTTACCGCTGAGTTTTTTGGAATTTTTAACTCTTTTCCTTGAGTTTTGGCTTTTTATACTCTTGCCATTTGAGTTTGGTGTTTTTTACTCTTACCATTGAGCTTTGACTTTTTATACACTGTCATTGTGTTTCGTAATTTATACACTTACGATCGTGTTTCCTGAACTCTTTTTACCTCTTGTTCCTGAGGGGGTAAGACTTTCTTTATCCTCATGTCTTAATGAGTTTTTCTATGGTTATAAGATATCATAATTTTCTGCATTTGTCAATAGATTTTTGCAAAATTTCTGTCTTATTTTTATATGTGATTAATTTTCAGAATTTTCTCCGTTTAATAGCAAATTCATGTGTGAATTTATCTGTTCTTTTGTGTCCTCCCAATCTCCTCCATTTTCGATCACCAGGCTGGAAATGGCCTGGTAATCCTGGTGAGAGAACTGGCTGGCAATCATGGACTCACACCGTTTGCGGCTGTATCCCCGGCTTTCCATCAGCCGCCGGATCCGCACCTCCTGAGGAGCATGCACATACCAAAGCTCATCTAATAATAGGAAGGAACTGCCGTCAAATACAGCGGACTCCACCACTGCAGCCGGATATCCCTCCTGCAAAGCGGCTTCCAGCTCCTCCTGTACTGCCTTCCATACTAAGGGATGGGTGATCTGATCCACCGCTGCCTTTGCCGTTTGATCCTGAAAGATGATCTGGGCAAGGGCTGGGCGGTCGATGCTTCCGTCCTCCTTTAAAAATGAAGTTCCAAGCGCTTCCACCACCTGCTGGTAGCCTGCCTGCCCTGGCTCCATAAGGGTTCTGGCTACATCATCCGTCCGGATGAGCTTCGCACCCCACCGCTCCTTCAGCCAGCCAAGCACCTGGCTTTTTCCAGCTCCTACTCCGCCGGTTATGCCGATTCGTTTCATCCTACGCCTCCATTATCTTTGATTTGCCGGTATGCCATATAATCGTTGGCTTCTCTCATTTCGGGCTTCTATTCCAGCCTCTATAAGCCAGAACCGTTCTCCTGCCCCATCTTAAACCGCCACAGCCGATTCTGATCCTCCTCGCTGGCATATCCGATCCCAACTCTTGTGTCCGTCAGGATCTCATACCGCATGCCGTCATCCTCCACCCAAAGCGCCTTCTGGGTGAGGATCGAGGTATCGTTAAAGCTTCCATTTACCTTCAAATACTTGGTCAGCTTACCTGGCCCCTCTGCATCCACGCAGGCACGGATCAGCACCGCCTGGGGCACCTCCTTCTCCCCTGTCACAATATTCAGCAGCCAGTGGATCCCATAGCAAAGGTACACATAGATCCGGCCGGCTTCATGATACAGCACCTCCGTCCGCCTGGTCCTCCCTTTATGGGCGTGGCATGCGGTATCCTCCTCGCCGCGGTATGCTTCTGTCTCGGAGATCCGCAGCCGAAGCTGGCTTCCGTCCTCCAGTGTCCGCACCAGCACCTTGCCTACCAGCTCCGGCGCCACCTCCAGACAATCTCTGTGATAAAATTCTTCTGATAAACGCATATGTCACCTCGATTCCTTCTGATACGTTTCCTGATAGGCCTGATTCAGCCAGTCGATCCCCTTCTGGATCCCTTCTTCATCAAAGGTGGTGTCCATCCAGGTCTTCAATTCATCCTTTGTGGCATCAAATCCATAAGGCTCCGGCCAGTGGGTGACCCGGAGAACCGTTTTTGCTTCTTCTCCCTCCCCAGCCTGTGCCTTCGCCATCTTATAGCGCATCCCGCAGAAGCTTCCGGTGTAGGTTTCCTTTTTCAAGTAATTGATGGGCATAAAGCCGCTCCGCTCCAGCATAGTTCTTGGTCCTTTCTGATCCCTTCCGGCTGATATCCTGCGCTGCTACTTGGCCGCAAACCAGGAATCGCCCTCCTTTGCTTCTACCTCCAGAGATACCTTCAGATCAGAAGCATGCTTCATCTTATCCTCCAGGATCGCCTTCACCTCTTCCGTCTCCTCCTTCCAGGTCTCGATCAAAAGCTCATCGTGGACCTGAAGCACGATCCGGGACCGCATGCCGCGGCTTCGAAGCTCCTGATCCACACCGATCATGGCGATCTTCATAATATCGGCTGCTGTGCCCTGGATCGGGGAATTCATGGCAACACGCTCTCCAAAGGAGCGCTGCATAAAGTTGGCGGACTTTAACTCCGGTATGGGCCGTCTTCTGCCGTACAGCGTGGTAACATAGCCCTGCTCCTTGCCCTCTGCAACCAGACGGTCCAGATACTCTCTCACACCGGGATAGGTTTCAAAATACTGGTTGATGTATTCCTGGGCTTCCTTTCTGGAAACGCTTAAGCCTTCTCCTAAGCCAAAAGCGCTGATACCGTACACAATGCCGAAATTCACCGCCTTGGCATTTCTCCGCTGCAGAGGAGTCACCTCCTCCAGGGGAATATGGAATACCTGGGAGGCTGTGATGGCATGGATATCCTGTGCCATCCCGTATGCCTGGATCAGCCGCTCATCTCCGGACAAGGATGCCAGGATTCGCAGCTCAATCTGAGAATAATCCGCATCCACAAACACATATCCATCCTCCGGCACAAAAACCTTCCGGATCTCCCGCCCCAGCTCCATGCGGACCGGGATATTCTGCAGGTTCGGCTCTGTGCTGCTGATACGCCCTGTGGCGGTAATGGTTTGGTTAAAGGTTCCATGGATCCGCTCATCCGGGCCGATAAAGGCAGCCAGCCCTTCTGCGTAGGTAGAATTCAGCTTGGTCAGCTGCCGGTAGTCCAGGATCATCTGCACCACCGGAACATCTGGTGCCAGCTTTTCCAGCACATCTGCTGCTGTGGAATAGCCAGTTTTGGTCTTCTTGCCGCCCTTCAGCTTCATCTTCTCAAAAAGGATCTCGCCCAGCTGCTTTGGAGAATTGATGTTAAAGGTTTCTCCGCAGCCCTCATAGATCTGCTTCTCCAGTTCTGCGATGCGCACCTTCAGCTTATCCCCGTACTCCTTTAAGGCATCGCGCTGCACCTTAACCCCCACAGCCTCCATATGATACAGGCTGTAGATCAGAGGCATCTCAACCTCCAGAAACAGCTTCCACATGCCAGTGCTCTTTAGCTTCTCCTCCAACCCTCCGGCTGTCTGAGCCGCGGTCCATGCCATATAGCAGGCGCAGACGGTAGCCTTTTCCTCTCCGTTCTGAAGTGCTTTGCCAACCGGTACCTTGCCCAGAAGATCCTTTTCCGAAGGAAGGGTAAGCCCCAGATGATCACGAGCCAGGTCGTCGTACCCATAGCTGTCCTTTAATGGATTCAGCAGGTATGCCGCCACTCCTCCGTCCAGCACAGCCGCATCGTAGTCCAGGTTCAAAAACGGCAGCAGCTTCTTTAAATCCGGCACCCAGATCTGGCCAGGCTCTGCCTGGCCGATCAGCTGACGGGACTGATTCAGCAGCCATTCCTGGGAAATCTCCTTTCCCGTCTTTATGCAGACTGCCTCACCGCCGATGGAAAGGGAAAGCCCCACCACTGCCCGCTGCTTTCCGTCAGCTCCGGCAGTTCCTGCTCCAGGGCTTTCCAGTTGGCCGGACGCATCGAACCGGAAGCTGATCTGCTCCTCCTCCATCTCCTGCTCACCGATCAGAAGCTGAAGCCCTGCCCGTTCATAAGTACCAGAAGCGTCCTTCTTTGCTGCCTTTGCCGCCCGCTTAAACCATTCTTGTGCTTCCTTCCGATTCTCCGTCACTACGAAATGTTCTTCCAAATTGCTGCTTCCCATGGCATCTGCGCCGAAGCGGGCCAGGATCGACTTAAATTCCAGCCGCTTCATAAACTGGTAGGCTTCCGGCGTATAGAGATTTTGAATCTCGGCATCTTCGTAGGAAAAATCAATATCACAATCGGTACAGATCTCTGCCAGTGTCTTACTCATCTGCGCCATATCATAATGCTCCTCCAGAGCCTTCTTCGCCCTGGGCGGCTTGATCTCCGCCAGATGATCGTGAGCATTCTCAATGCTTCCGTATGCCACGATAATGGCAGTGGCTGTCTTCTCCCCGATGGAGGGCACCCCCGGAATATTGTCAGAGGCATCTCCCATCAGCGCCTTTACATCGATAAATTCCTTCGGCGTCACCTGATACTCCCGCTTCACATCCTCCGGATAATAGTCATGTACCTCCGTCACACCCCGGCTGGTCTTGGGGATGCGGATCTTGATCTTCTCATCTGCAAGCTGCAGCAAATCCCGGTCACCGGAAATAATGGATACCTCCACACCTGCTGCCTGGCTTCGCTTCGCCACTGTTCCCAGGATATCATCTGCCTCAAAGCCTGCTTTGGTCAGGATCGGGATCCCCATGGAAGAAAGTACCTCCTTCATCAGCGGCACCTGCTCCACCAGCTCCTGGGGCATGGGCTTTCTGGTCCCCTTATACTCTGCATACATCTTGTGGCGGAAGGTGGGCTCCTTCAGATCAAAAGCAACTGCCAGATGATCTGCCTTCTCCTCATCCAGGATCTTAAACATAATATTTAAAAAGCCGTAAACCGCGTTTGTATGAAGTCCCTCTGAATTGGTCAGATCCGGAACCCCATAAAAAGCGCGGTTTAAAATGCTGTGTCCATCTATTAATACCAGTTTTCCCATATTCCATCCTTTCCTATGTTTGCCTGTTTTTCCAGGCATAAAGGGATACCCGGAGGGTATTTCCTATTTCAATATCCAGATTCGAAGCTGCAGAAGAAATGTAGATAAAAGCCCAAGGCAGGCCAGCGTATTCACCGCATAGCGGGTAATCTTAACCAGACGCGTCAGCCGCACTCTCTGGCGGGATATCTCAAGGGCTTCCTCCATCTCTCCCTTAATATTATAGCTTCCGGACTCCTCATCCAGCTGTCTGAGTCCTAATGCTACTGTAAAGTAAATCTCCAGCTCCTCCTGGCAATCCGGACAGGACTCCACATGCTCCAGGAAATCTTCCAGTTCCTGGTCAGATAACTCATCCTGAATATATGGCATAATAAGACGTTCTACTTCCTGACACTCCATCTGACCATCCCTCCTTAGTTTCTGCATTCCTGCTGAATTTATAACTGTCCGGTAGCTTTGTAGATTTTCTTCTACTTATCATACAACAAAAGATGGGCGGGCACAATCTTTTTTCATTTTTTTGAATCAGGTCAACGGTAACAGCATCTTCTTGTCTGAAAAATAAGGTAAAAAATCACTTGCCAAATAAAAGAAACTATGCTATCATATTACATGTTGTAAGCATGGATCGTCCTGATGCAGCAAAATCAACAAAATAGCCGGCTTGTCGGAATGGCAGACGAGGTGGACTCAAAATCCATTGATGGCGACATCGTGCGGGTTCAAGTCCCGCAGCCGGCACTCCTTGGCAGGGGCAAGAAACCGTAATAATTCTTTCTATCATGAAGAATTCTACGGTTTTTTCTTTTGTGGGAAAAGCGGGAGTGATTCATAAATTCGAGATACAAAGGAAATGGAAAACGATGAAAGAAATGTTTTCAAAGAAAGAATTGGTAAGGCTTCTATGGCCTTTGATCGTGGAGCAGATCCTGACGGTATTGGTAGGAATGGTAGACGTGATCATGGTGGCGGCAGTAGGAGAAGCGGCGGTGTCCGGTGTGGCTCTGGTGGATTCCATCAGCGTTCTGGTGATTCGTCTGCTGTCGGCCCTGGCAACCGGAGGAGCGGTGGTCAGCGCTCAGTATATTGGAAAGCAGCGCCCGGAGGAGACCTGCCGGGCAGCCGGACAGCTGATCTCTGTTACGATCATTTGCTCCTCCTTCTTTACTGTGGCAGCATTGGCAGGGAACCGGTATCTTTTAGGTATGATTTTCGGCCAGGTGGAGGATGTGGTCATGCAGAATGCCGTGATCTACTTTTGGCTGACTGCATTTTCTTATCCATTCCTGGCGCTCTATAATTCCTGTGCTGCTCTGTACCGTTCCATGGGAAATTCCAGGGTGTCCATGATGGCTTCTCTGGCCATGAATGGAATGAATATTGCCGGGAATGCCATCTGCATTTTCGGCTTGAAGATGGGAGTAGAAGGTGTTGCCATCCCTACCCTGGTCTCCCGGATCTTTGCAGCCGTGCTGATGCTGTATCTGATCTGCCGTCCGGGGAATGCCATCCGAATCACCAGCTTAAAACAGCTCCGTCTCGACCGCTCCATGATCCGGAAGATTCTGATCGTAGGCGTACCCAGCGGCCTGGAAAGCGCTATGTTTCAGTTTGGCAAGATCACACTTCAGAGCATCGTATCCACTTTAGGAACGGCATCCATTGCCGGGTTTGCAGTGGCATCCAATCCGGGCCATCCTGTATGGCTGGCGTTTCCGCGGATTTACCAATCGGGTCAGACAGGTTTAATTTTAAGATAAAGGAAAGGAATCGATTGATGGCAGCTAAAACACAAAAGAAATCCGTACAAAAGAAACCGGTACAACGAAAATCGGTTCAGAAGAAATCAACAAAAAAGACATCAGCCCAAAAGAAAACTATGCAGAAGAAAAAGACACCGGCTATTATTATCGTTCTGGCAGCGATTCTGCTGATGGCACAGCTTATCTTTCATTCGCCGATTCCAGATGAACTGGCTCCGATGCTTGAGCAGGTCAGCGGCGGAAGGATAACAGAAAGTCAGTTTGCAGAGGCCAGGGAGCAGGCCGACAAGCTGAAGGATTCTATCTCCCAGTTTTTGCCGGAGGAATCGCAAGGTGCTTTTGATGGGCAGACGACTCAGAAAGACACAGCCAATGGACCGCTGCCCCAGGACATTTTAAGCAGCAGCATTCCTGTGGCTTCCCTTGCAGAGCTTCCGGAATATTCCGGGGATCCGGTGGTGGTGATCGATGACAATATTCCGTATTTCACGCCGGAGGATCTGGTGGGAACCTCCTTTGAAAGCTACAGTGCACTGGATGGTCTGGGAAGATGCGGAGTAGCCTATGCGAATATCGGCACCGAACTGATGCCCACTGATAAAAGAGAAGCCATCAGTTCGGTAAAGCCCGCCGGATGGCACAGTGTAAAATATGATTGTGTGGAAGGGAAATATCTGTATAACCGCTGCCACCTGATCGGCTATCAGTTAACTGGTGAAAATGCCAATGAACAAAATTTGATCACCGGCACCCGGTACCTAAATGTAACCGGAATGCTTCCCTATGAAAATATGGTGGCGGAATACATCCAGGAAACCGGAAATCACGTTCTGTACCGGGTGACGCCTATCTATGAAGCGGATGATCTTCTGGCAAGGGGACTTTTAATGGAGGCAAAATCGGTAGAAGATGACGGAGCCGGCATCTGCTTTAATATTTTCGCCTACAACGTACAGCCAGGTGTGGAGATCGATTATGCCACCGGTGAAAGCTGGCTGGCAGAATAAGGGAAAGCCTGTCACTGCATGGAATGCTCCGGCATCATGGTACAGTCCAGATGATCTATGATTTCCAGCAGGCTGGCTACCCGTTCTTCTAAAAGTGCATGTAATTCCATCAGGAAACCGTTCTGTTCCGAGGAGCGGTTTCCTTTTTTCTGGCAAATTGCAGCATATTTCTTCAGAATGTCCTCATCAATGCCGGCGTATTGCAGATGCTTCATAAAAGAAATGCGCTGGCAGTCTTCCTCCGTGTAACAGGGAATCCCATTCTGGCAATGGGCAGCCGGGATCAGCTGCTTCTGTTCATAATCTATGATTTTAGCACGGCTTAAACAACAGATTTTCTCTACCCCTTCGATGGTCATGGCAGATGGACACCTCCTTGTGATACCAGGATATTTTCCATATCCGTTATCTTTACTGTATCACGGGACTGTGATGAAGTCCAATACCTTTCCTTTATTCCTAACGATACGAAAAAGGCATTTCTGAATGAGCGGGCAATGTTCACAGGCAGCCACATCCTCATCCATTCTCTTCCGGCAGGTGCTTTAGATATTCGAGGAACAAGGCGAAAGCCGGGCTGCAGGACCGGTTCTTCTTCCAGATCATGACGCTGTGGGTGGAACGTTCCGGCTCAAAAGGAATGAACCTTGTGGCATCATTGGCACGGATATCTCCGGCGCTTTCCAGGCAGACAGCATGTCCTAATCCTTTTTCCACCAGAAAGACTGCACTGAGAAGCAGTCCATAAGTAGCAAACACCTGGCATTGATCAAATGCATCAAACCAGTTGGCGATCTCGCTCTGCAGCATATCCCGCTTGGGGATGAGCAGGGGAACATTGACGATTTCTTCCATTCGGACAGACGTCCTCCCGGCAAAGGGCGAGGTGCTTGGGGTCAGGATCCCCCACCGTTCCTTCTGAGGAAGCCGGATGTAGTTGTAGTTTACCAGATCTACAGGATCTGTCATAATACCGATATCATAAATACCTTTATCCAGCTTTTCCTTGATATGATCTCCATAGCTGGTGTATAAATCGTAATGAACCATAGGATATTTCCTGGAAAATAAAGCTAACAGATCCGGAAGCAGGTGCATGGCGGTAGATTCCACGGAAGCGATGGAGATGACACCGCTGACCTGCCGATTGCAGGACAGCATCTCTTTCTCCGTCTGATCCACCAGTGCAATGATTTCCCTTGCACGCTGCTGAAACAGGATGCCCTCCTCGGTCAAAAGGGTCTGGTAGCGTCCCCGCTGAAATAGATGAGTTCCCAGCTCATTTTCCAGATTCATCATTTGGCGGCTTAAGGTTGGCTGTGTAACATGAAGGATTTCTGCTGCTTTGGTGATATTGCCTTCCTGGGCAATGGTTAAAAAATATCGCAGTGCTCGTATCTCCATAATTTTTAATATCCCTTCACCCCAAACCCCCGCTCCTCCACAACCGGAATCTCCCGCTCCTCGATCTCATCGATCACAATAAACCGGTCATCCTGAAGCCTGGAAATCAGGAGGCTGATCCTGGCAGCCTCTCCCTGCACCTCCATCTCCACTCTTCCATCCCAAAGGTTCTCCGCCCATCCAGTCAGATCCAGACTTCTGGCAAGGTACATTGCCTTATACCGAAATCCAACTCCCTGCACCCTGCCGCTGAAATAATAATGCTTTCTGATGATCGTTCCCGCCATTTCCGTTCCTCCATCCTCCAAATATTTTCCAAATCAGGCCTTCTATCTTGTTGAATCAAGCAGATGTTCCATAACTGCTTTCATTCTAATATACTTACAGCAATAAGTCAAATCCATGCCAATACCGCAGCCCTGGGCAGCAAATAAAAAACCCAGCCGGTTCTCCAAAGGAACCTGCCAGGTTTTTCATTTCATTATCATTCATTTTCACAAAGCAATCTCTACTTTGTCTCACCTCTTCAGCCAGCCTCAGCAGCCTCATAGCCGCAGGCCTCCTGCTCCAGGCTGCACTGATAGCAGCGATTTACCGCACCGATTTCTTCCAGTGTCGCAAGCATCCGGTAAACCGTGGCCAAGCCGATCGTTGGGTCAATTTTAATGGCATCGTAATAGATTTCTTTTCCGCAGCTGTACTTTCCTTCTAAAATAATATCCAAAAGAAGCAGTCGCTGCTTTGTCATTCTTTTTCCTCTGCGTTTCAGCTCATTGATTACCTGTTCCTTCTGCCACACAGACAATGCCTCCTCTCTTTCCTCTGCTCTTTCCCAACGGGCATTCTAAGATGCAAATGTTTAGTTGTCATGGCTGCCGCATCCGCCGGCGCTATGACATCCGCCATTACATCCGCTGCAGCCACTGCAGCCTCCGCAGCTCTTTCCTGCTTTCTTATCCTTCCAGATACTTCTGGCAGACAAAAATGCAATGCCGCAAACCACCAGGGCAGTAACAATTGTTCCCATATTCTGAATCAGCCACATGATTTTGCCTCCTTCTTGCCTATCCTGAACCTTTCGGCCGTCTTTTATGATTTCCTTCTGTCACGGACATCCAACATAAGGATAAGGCGGCAGAACCTTCGATTCTGTCCTGCCGCGCTTAAACATTCTAAATTGTAATAAGACTCTTAAGCCTTAGCCAGACCCTTTGCCTTAACGCCAACACCGCTCTTTGCCGGGCGAACTAACAGATAAATAAATCCAACGATCAGAGCAGCTGCAACGATGGTTCCGATGCCGAAGGTTCCTACCGTAATGAAGGTTCCGATCTGATATACACACAGAGAAACTACATATGCCAGAACCGTCTGATAGCCGATTGCAAACCAGGTCCACTTTCCGTTGTTCATCTCACGCTTGATCGCACCGATTGCTGCAAAGCAAGGAGCACACAGCAGGTTGAATACCAGGAAGGAGTAAGCGGCAGCTGTGGTATAGCTGCTTGCCAGAGTTCCCCAGATCTCAGCGCCGTCCTCAGCAACCTCAGCAAAGCCGAACAGGATACCCAGAGTACCAACTACATTTTCCTTTGCTACTAAGCCGGTGATTGCTGCAACTGCCATCTTCCAGTCGCCCCAGCCTAAAGGAGCAAAGAGCCATGCAATCGCACTGCCGATATTCGCCAGCAGTCCATCGCTTAAATCCTCTACCATACCGAAGCCTCCGTCTACGAAGCCGAAGGAAGAGGTGAACCATACAAAGATGGTGGATAACAGAATTACAGTACCAGCCTTCTTGATGAAGGACCAGCCGCGCTCCCACATGCTGCGGAGTACATTGCCTACCGTTGGCATATGATATGCCGGAAGCTCCATAACGAAGGGAGCCGGATCGCCTGCAAACATAGAAGTCTTCTTTAAGATAATACCGGAGCAGATGATTGCTGCAATTCCTACGAAGTAAGCACTTGGTGCTACCCAGGATGCTCCGTCAAATAATGCGCCTGCAATCAGAGCGATGATCGGCAGCTTCGCACCGCAAGGAATGAAGGTGGTGGTCATAATGGTCATCTTACGGTCTCTGTCATTTTCAATGGTACGGGAAGCCATAACACCTGGCACGCCGCAGCCGGTACCGATTAACATTGGGATAAAGGACTTACCGGATAAACCGAACTTTCGGAAGATACGGTCCATGATAAATGCGATTCTGGCCATATATCCGCATGCCTCCAGGAATGCCAGGAAGATGAACAGAACCAGCATCTGCGGAACGAATCCAAGTACAGCGCCCACACCAGCTACAATACCATCCAGGATCAGACCCTGCAGCCAGTCTGCACAGTTGATGCTGACTAAAACGCTCTCGATTGCCGGAGGAATGATCTCGCCGAACAGCACATCATTGGTCCAGTCTGTTACGATGGTACCTACTGTGGTTACAGAAACATAATATACCACCCACATAACAGCGGCAAAGATCGGCAGAGCCAGGATACGGTTGGTTACGATACGGTCGATCTTATCGGATATGCTTAACTGATTCTTATTGGCCTTTACATAGCAGTCCTTGATGATCTGGGAGATATATGTATAGCGCTCGTTAGTGATAATGCTCTCTGCATCGTCATCCAGAGAATCCTCCAGGCCTGTGATCAGACGCTCCACATCTGGAACCGACTTCATGGTATTCTTGATCTTCTCATCGCGCTCAAACAGCTTGATTGCATAGAAACGCTTCTGCTCCTCCGGAATGCTTCCGTCCAGATAGCTTTCAATCTCCTCCAGACAGCTCTCAACCGCCTTTCCAAAGCGATGTACCGGAAGACTCTTGTTCTTCTTCTCAGCAGCAGCTACCGCTTTATTAGCAGCCTCGGTGATGCCGGTTCCCTTTAATGCGGAGATCTCAACAACCTCGCAGCCAAGGTCACGGCCTAAATTCTTGATGTTGATCTTATCGCCGTTCTTCTCCACAATATCCATCATGTTCACAGCCATGACAACCGGGATTCCCAGCTCCATCAGCTGGGTGGACAGATATAAGTTTCTCTCCAGGTTCGTACCATCAACAATATTTAAAATGGCATCCGGACGCTCGGTGATCAGATAATTTCTGGCAACGACCTCTTCCAACGTGTATGGGGATAAGGAATAAATACCTGGAAGGTCCATAATCACAACATCCTTATGGCCTTTCAGCTTTCCTTCCTTCTTTTCTACGGTTACACCAGGCCAGTTTCCTACAAACTGGTTGGAGCCGGTCAATGCATTGAACAAGGTAGTCTTACCGCTGTTCGGGTTGCCGGCTAAAGCAATTTTCACAGACATTTTTTCATTTCCTCCTCTTCATTCCCATCTGGCAGCCACTGGTTTGAGAAGCTTCCAAAAACCATTGACATGGCGTCTTCTGGTTTGGCTTTTCTAACCCAGTTAGATTTTTCTAACCAGAGGTCTCAAATTTAGTTAGACCATTCTAACCCTTTACCAAAAAAATAAAGGCGGTCTAACTCCCTTTTGCCTAACATGAAATCAGCCCTGAACCTCGATCATCTGTGCATCTTCCTTACGCAGTGACAGCTCATAGCCCCTGACGGTTACTTCAACCGGATCTCCTAATGGAGCCACCTTTCGAACATATACTTCTGTGCCTTTGGTAATTCCCATATCCATGATACGGCGTCTCACAGCGCCTTCGCCGTGGAGCTTAACCACTTTTACGGATTTTCCGCAGCTTACATCTCTTAATGTTTCCATGACGGATTCTCCTTTTTATACATAAATTTTATTTGCCATCTCACGGCTGATTGCAACTCTGGATTCCTTTATGTTTACAATCACATTGCCGTTGATTTCTGAAATAACAGTTACCTCACCGCCGGTCACAAACCCTAAGCTCTCCAGAAACCTGCGGGTTTCTTCCTTACCGCCCACTTTCTTGATCTGGTTGATTTCGCCAGCTCTCGCCATCGTTAAAGGCATCATTACCGCTCCTCTCCCTTAGTTAGTCAAGTATTATTTGGTTAGTTGAGAATAACTTTCACCTACGTTTGGTATAATAGCACATTTCAAAGTTAGTGTCAACTAATTTTTATATTTTTTTAATATTTTTGTCAGAAATTGTTTTTTCTGTGTTTTTATTTTTCCTGTCCAAAATATGACAAAATTTATTTCGAATTTCGTAAGCTTTTCTTCAAACCCTGTCCATGTTTATCTGATATGATAAAAATGTTATAAATGGCATTCTGTTTCATCGTCAAAATACAGCAGTTTTTACACAAAGGAGAGAATCATATGATGAACCGCAATATTATAATCGCTGCTGCTTTGTCCGCAGTTGTGATCACAGGTGCTGTTGTTGCAGTTGCCTGCTCCAGCCGGGAAACACCGGAACCGATCGATCTGTCTACCATTCATACCACATCGGCAGACTCTGGTTCTGCCCAGACTGCACCGCCGCAGACCACAGAGGCTCCCGTGGAGGTCACGTTAGAAAGTCCAGGTGAATCCCTTGCGGCAGCATCCAAGGGAGAGAGTATCTCTTACGAAATCTCTCTTTACACCGATACAAGCAATAACATCTCCATCCGCTATCCTACCATTTCCAATATGAGCGATAAGACGAAGCAGGAGGAGATCAATCAGCTTTTGAAGGACAATGCACTTGCTGTGTTAAAAACCTTTTCCGAAGATTCCGGAAGCCTTACCCTTGACATCAGCTGTCAGGTTCCTTCCATTTCCAGGAAACGGATCACTGCCGTTTATACCGGCACCGCATCGGTAGAAAAAGCTGCCCATCCGGTGAATCTTTTCTATACCAATACGGTGGACTTAACCTCCGGCAAGGATCTGGGCTTCAGCGACTATACTGATCCCTATACCATGGCCGGCTATCTGCTGAGTGATGACGTCCAGTTCGACGGTCTGAGCGGCGACCGGCTTTCCGGCGCATTAGCGGAACGTACCGCTATGGACATTGAATTCTACACCCACATGTTCCAGCATGCCGATTTCCCGCTGGATCCTGACGGAACCTGGCCCTCCTCCTTCAGCTATGAAAAACAGGGCGAGATCTACTTCTCCATCCCGGTTTCCCACGCACTGGGCGACTATGTGATCGTGAAATTTACTCCGGAGACCAAGTAGGCCGGCCGCTTCCTGTTAAAGCTTTTTTGGAATGAACTGGCTTTCTGCACAGCAAAATCCCGCCAGGGAGGATTCCCGGCGGGATTTTATTGTTTCATTTTGTTGCTTAGAGCCCTCTGCTTATTCTCTTACTTCCTTCTCTACCACCTCGCCTGGCTTCTTAAAGATGGAATTGGGAGCGATGCAGCCTCTTACACTGGATAATGGATAGATGTTGGTATTCTTTCCGATCACAGTACCTGGATTTAATACGGAATTACATCCCACTTCTACGCCGTCACCCAGAATCGCGCCCATCTTCTTTAATCCGGTTTCGATATCACCGTCTGCTGCATGAACCTTTACTAAGGTCTTATCCGACTTTACATTGGAGGTTACTGCGCCTGCGCCCATGTGAGCCTTGTAGCCTAAGATGGAATCACCTACGTAGTTGTAATGGGGTACCTGAACACCATTAAACAGGATGGCGTTTTTCAGCTCGCAGGAATTTCCTACGACTGCTTTCTCACCGATAATGGTGTTGCCGCGGAGGAATGCGCCCTGGCGGATCTCAGCTCCGGCACAGATAATCGCTGGTCCGGTCATCATAACAGAACGGGCGATCTTGGCGCTCTTGTGGATCCAGATATTGGTGCCCAGCTTCTGATACTCCTCCTCCGGAAGATGCTTTCCGATGGAAGTGATGCACTTTCCGATGTGGGAAAGAGCTTCCCATGGATAGGTATACATTCCAAACAGCCGTGCTGCGATAGTCTGTGTTAAATCGAAAAGCTCAGTGTTCTTCATTTCTTCCTGTTTCATCATACTTTTTCTTTCTCCTTAATCCTGTCTTTCTTTTTATTATTATAGTGTACTGCCGCCGCATCAAAATTCGGCCGCAGATAATAACTGTTGTTTAACTGCTTCACGCCAATGGTACGGCCTGCCACAAAGCGGTTCAGCTTTTCCATGTACTCATCGGATGTGATGCTTCCTTCTGCCACGTAAGTCAGCCCCTTTTCCCAGCTTGCTGTCAGCTCCGGGTTTAATAGCTGACGAATGGATGCGTTGACCACCTCAAAGATCAACTCTCCCAGAAGGGTGGGCGTGATGACCTGGGTCTTTTTATTCAGCTCCAGATACTGGATATTCACCAGCTTCTTTAAAATTTCAGCGCGGGTGGCGCTGGTTCCGATGCCGCTGCCCTTGATCTGCGCCCTGAGATCTTCATCCTCGATCAATTGCCCTGCGTTTTCCATGGCAAGGATCATAGAACCGGAGCTGTACCGTTTGGGCGGTGAGGTCTCTCCCTCTTTTATGGCAAAGGCAGAGATGGGCAAAACAGCTTCCTTCCGAAGGCCTTTCAGCAGCTCCAGGAAAGCCGGATTGTCTGCTGCCCGCTTATTTTCCTTATCGGGATCTCCATCTGTACTTCCGTCTATTTCAGGATCTCCACTGCTGCCTGCGCCAGCATCCATATTGCTGCCTGCACTGGTCTCTGTCCTCTCCGCTCCGCCAGATTCCTGTCCCTTTCCTGCCTCCGGCTCTTTCTTACCATAGTTTATGTCGGCTACCTTTAAATATCCCGGTTCTACCAGAATTTTAAAATTTGCAAAGAAATGCTCCTTCTTCCGCTCCAGATCCAGGGAATATTTCTGGTAGATGGCTGCCGGGTAAAAAATGCTTAAAAACCGCCTGCAGATCACCTGGTAGATCTTCTCCTGGAGAGGCTTTAAGCTTCTGATTGCTCCCAGTCCCTGGCCGGTAGGGATGATAGCATAGTGATCGGTGATCTGCTTATCATTGACATAACGAGTCTTTCCTATGGATTTCCAGTTTCCCAGATCCAATGCCTCCTGGGCAAAGGCTGCCATAGGGCCATAGCCCTTCAGACCTCCGATGTTTCTTCCGATCTCCTTCGCCACTGCGGTGGAGAGTACTCTGGCATCCGTTCTGGGGTAGGTCACCAGCTTTTTCTCATACAGCTCCTGAACTACCTGCAGCGTCTGGTCCGGGCTGATCTTAAACATCTTGGAGCAGTCATTCTGAAGCTCCGCCAGATTGTACAGAAGGGGCGGATTCTTAGTCTCCTTTTTATTTTCCTTTGCCGCCAGTCTTGCGGTAATGGGAGGATCCTGTTCCAGCGCGGCAATCAGGCTCTCTGCATCCTTTTTCTCCTTCAGGCCATTATCCTTATAGAGGGCAGGTGTGCCGAAATACCGGGAGCCTTCCACGGCCTTCCATTCTCCTGTAAAGGAAAATTCGCCCAACGTAAAAGTGCCGATCACCCGATAAAATGGGGTTTTCACAAAATCCCGGATCTCCCGCTCTCTCCGCACCACCATTCCCAAGACGCAGGTCATAACCCGCCCCACAGAAACTACGGTAGAACGGGTCTTCAGATAGCTGGAGAGCACCGGACCGTACTTCAGAGTTAAAACTCTGGAAAAATTAATGCCCATCAGATAATCTTCTTTTGCCCTTAAGTATGCAGAAGCGCTTAAATTATCGTAAGCAGACAGATCCTTCGCTTCCTGGATCCCCCGCAGGATCTCCTCCTCTGTCTGAGAATCGATCCACACCCGCTTTTGTGTCTTTCCCTTCACACCTGCCATCTGCGCCACCAGGCGGTAGATATACTCTCCCTCCCGCCCGGAGTCGGTGCACACATATATGGTATCCACATCTGCCCGGTTTAATAATCCGGATACGATCTTGAACTGCTTTGCTACGCTGTCGATCACCTGATATCGATATTCATTGGGGAGGAAGGGCAAGGTCTCCAGACTCCAGCGCTTTAAGGCCGGGTCATAGGCATCCGGGTAACTCATCGTGATCAGATGCCCCACGCACCAGGTAACCACTGCTTCATCCGATTCGATATAGCCATCTCCTCGTTTTCCCCTGATCTTCAGGGCATCTGCAAACTGCTGGGCCACACTGGGCTTTTCTGCAATATATAATGATTTTGACATTCCATTCCTCTCTTATGATTCAGAACGCCGGCTCACGAAACCGGAGCCGGCGCGAGAAAACGGTATGAGGAGTTTTGCGGATGCGTCCACAAAAAATCTGTGAGCCGCAGCGCTTTTCTTACTCTCTCATAAACTTATAAATCGTAGTGGTATGATATTCCTCTCCTGCCTTTAAGACCGGAGATGGAAACTGAGGCTTATTCACCGCATCTGGATAATACTGGGTCTCAAAACAGTATGCGCGGCGCGGGCCGTAAACAGCGCCTTCCTTGCCGGGAACTTCACCGGTCAGGAAATTAGCCGTGTAGAACTGCATACCCGGAAGATCGGTATAAACCTCCATGATCCGCCCGGTAGATGGGTCATAAGCCTTGGCACAGAGAGCCACCTCTCCCGCCTTATGGTTCAATACCCAGTTATGGTCATAGCCCTTTCCCAGGATCAGCTGGTCATACTCTGCCCCGATATCACGTCCAATGGCCTTCTTCACCGTAAAGTCCATAGGCGTATCCTTCACCGGGAGAATGGTTCCGTAAGGAATGGATACCTCATCTGCCGGAGTAAAATAATCTGCATCGATCCACACCTGCTGGTCTAAAATCGAACCGCTTCCCTGGCCTGCCAGATTAAAATAGCAGTGATTGGTAAAGTTTGCAACGGTGTCTGCATCGGAAACCATGTGATATTCAATGGATACCGAATTATCCGGCGTCAGGGTGTAGCTGACCGTGATATCGGCATTGCCTGGATAGCCCTGATCCCCATCCGGGCTGAACAGCGAGAAGGATACCCGGCTTCCCAGATCACTTTCATCCAGCTCTACCTCCCAGATACGTCTGTGATACAGATCCGGTGCGCTGTGCAGGTTGTTGGGGCCATTATTGGCATACAGCTCATAGCGGGTCCCATTTAAAGTAAATGCCGCTCCGCCGATCCGGTTGGCATATCTTCCGATGATAGCCCCCAGATGAGGACCATTTACCAGATACTTTTCTACTGTGTCATATCCTAAGATCACATCTGCCATATCCCCATTTTTATCCGGAACCAGCATAGATACCCAGGTCCCTCCCAAATTTGTAAAAGAAGCACTGACTCCATTCTCATTCGTCAAGGTATAGAGGTCTACCTGTTTTCCATCTGGCGTTTCTCCAAAACGTTCTACTTTGATTGCCATTTGCAATTCCCCCTGTTTTTTATTCAGCCAACGAATTTTTATCTGCTGCCTTCTCCCACGATTATAACGCAAATGGGAGTTCCTGGCAATCAAAACTTTCATGCATGCGCAAGAATGGCTGCCGTTTCTTTATAAAAACAGCAGCCATTTGCATCCAACTTTTGCCTGTAAATGAAATGAAAAATTTATTTTGCAGAAATATATCCCTGGGCGGTCAGCAGCTCTGCGCAGAGAACGGCTCCGCCTGCAGCTCCGCGGACGGTATTGTGGGAAAGGCCTACGAACTTCCAGTCGTAGATGGAGTCCTCTCTCAGACGGCCTACAGAGATGCCCATGCCCTTCTCAAAGTCTACATCCAGGGTAACCTGAGGACGGTTATCTTCTTCCAGGTACTGGATGAACTGCTTTGGTGCGCTTGGCAGGTTCAACTCCTGAGGAAGTCCGCGGAAGGATACTAACTTTTCAATCAGCTGTTCCTTGGTAGGCTGCTTTCTGAACTTTACAAATACAGCTGCCGTGTGTCCGTTTAATACCGGAACACGGATGCACTGGCAGGTGATCTTCGGCTCGGCTGCCTTTACGATCACGCCGTCCTTGATCTCACCCCAGATCCGCAGCGGCTCCTGCTCGCTCTTCTCTTCCTCGCCGCCGATGTATGGAATGATATTTTCTACCATTTCCGGCCAGTCCTTAAAGGTTTTTCCTGCGCCGGAGATTGCCTGATAAGTGGTAGCAACTACCTCATATGGTTCAAATTCCTTCCAGGCTGTTAACACCGGTGCGTAGCTCTGGATGGAGCAGTTTGGCTTTACTGCTACGAAGCCTCTGGTGGTTCCCAGTCTCTTCTTCTGGAATTCAATCACCTTGAAATGCTCTGGATTAATCTCCGGCACTACCATAGGAACGTCCGGAGTCCAGCGGTGTGCGCTGTTGTTGGATACTACCGGAGTCTCGGTCTTCGCGTATGCTTCCTCGATGGCCTTGATCTCATCCTTGCTCATGTCAACGGCGCTGAATACGAAATCTACACTGGAGGCAACCTTCTCCACCTCATTCACATTCATAACTACCAGCTTCTTCACTGCCTCCGGCATCGGAGTGGTCATCTTCCAGCGGCCGCCTACGGCTTCCTCATATGTTTTTCCAGCAGAACGGGGGCTTGCTGCAACCGTAACCACCTCATACCATGGATGATTCTCCAGCAGTGAGATAAATCTCTGACCAACCATACCGGTAGCGCCCAGCACGCCGACTTTTAACTTCTTTTCCATAACTGTATTCTCCTCTTATATCCCATTTTCTGTCTATGATTCATCTGCTGCCTTGTTTCTTTCCGGCAGCAGACGGATCTGTCAGGCGACATTGAAGCTATCCTATAACAAAAGTGAAAAAAAATCAATACCTATTCGTCAGAAAAACACATTTGTTCGTGCAGCAAAGACATCTCTTCTGTTTTTTTCTTTCCTGGGAAGATGTTTCTGGAATATATTTCCTATCTGCTACTATAGGCGCACCTTGCTTCCTTTTCCATCCCGCTTCGAAAGCTTCAGACGGTTTAGGTGAACTTCCTTTCCCTTGTAATTCACGATGGGGTCATCCCCTACCAGATAAAGAGCCTCCAGGGATTCCCCATCTGCCAGCTTGATTCCCCGGACGCCTTTCGACGCCTTCTTCAGCACCGGGATCTCCTCCAGCGCAAACCGCAGGAAAACACCTTGATCGGTCTGGAGCACCACATCTCTCTCATTTCCTGCCGGGCATACCTGTAAAAGCTCGTCCTCCTCCTGAAGCTTCGTTCCGGCTACCGTCCGGTTATTGGTTTCAAACTCAGATGCAGGAACCTGCTTTACAGCCGCCTGCTTTGTGGCGAAGATCAAGGTGGTTCCCTTCATCCCCTCAGTGCTGGTCAGATAAACTGCCCGCTCCTTTGTTCCGTCAAATTTACTGATATTATCGATGGGGGTGCCTTTATCCCTCAGCTTTCCAAATGGAACTTCTGTTACCTTGATCTGGTGAAGATTTCCAATATTAGTAAACAGGCAGATCTTATCGGATGTCATGCAGCGGACCACATATGGGTATTCGCTGTCAATAGTCTCCTGATTCCGCTCATAAACGGTCTTATCCAGAAGCTTGCAGTATCCAAAACGATCCATAACGAAGGCGGCCTCCATCACAGCAGGAGCTTCCTCCACGAACACGGCTTCCTTGCTGTCCTCGATCAAGGTGCGGCGCGGCAGGGCAAACTCCTTCTTAATATTCTCCAGGTCTGCGATAATCACCTCATCCATGGTCTTTTGGCTCTTTAAGATCTTCTCATATTCCCGGATCCTGCGAAGCGTCTCTTTGTGCTCCTTTTCCAATGCCAGGATCTCCAGACCAATCAGCTTATACAGACGCATCTCCAGAATCGCTGACGCCTGGCGCTCGGTAAAATGAAGCTTCTTTGCATCCTCCTCAAAGCCTGGAACACGGAACTTGATCTTAGAGGTGTCTCCGTTCATCAGGCATGCCTTGGCATCCTTCAGATTCTTGGAGCCCCGCAGAATGGCGATGATCAGATCGATCACATCGCAGGCTGCGATCAGGCCCTCCTGCACCTCCTTCTTATCCAGCTCCTTCTGCAGAAGCACCTGGTACTTTCTGGTACTGTTCTCATGCTGGAAATCCAGGAACCGCTTTAAGATGCCCCGAAGGCTTAAGGTTTCCGGCCTTCCATCTGTGATGGCCAGCATATTGACACCGAAGGTATCCTCCAGCTTCGTCTTCTTGTAAAGCATGTTGATGATCTTGTCGATATCCGCATCCTTGCGAAGCTCCAAAACGATGCGGATGCCCTCCTTATTGGACTGGTTGGAGATGTCCACCACATCCGGAAGCTTCTTGCTCTCCACCAGCTCCGCCACATCCACCAGAAATTTATTGATTCCGGCGCCGATCATAGTGTAAGGAATGGCGGTAATCACCAGCTTATCCTTATCGGCCCGGCGCTTTCCCAGCTCTACCTCAAAGCGGCCTCTCAGCTTGATCTTTCCCACTCCGGTTTCATAGATCTCCAAAAGGCTGCTCTTATTGGCAATGATTCCTCCTGTGGGGAAATCCGGGCCGGGCATCCGCTCCATCAGTTCACTGGTGGTGATCTCCGGATTCTTGATGTAAGCAATGGCGGCATCCACCACCTCGCCCAGATTGTGAGGCGGAATGCTGGTGCTCATGCCTACGGCGATTCCCTCAGAACCATTGATCAGAAGATTAGGGACACGGACCGGAAGAACCTCAGGCTCCTTCTCCGTCTCATCATAGTTGGGCACAAAGTTTACCGTTTTATCCAGGTCTTTTAAATAAACCTCCTCCGCGAACTTCTGAAGCCTTGCCTCCGTGTACCGCATGGCTGCCGCTCCGTCTCCCTCGATGGAGCCGAAATTACCATGGCCGTCCACTAAAGGCATGCCCTTCTTAAAATCCTGGGACATGACCACCAGAGTTTCATAGATGGAGCTGTCTCCGTGAGGATGATATTTACCCATGGTATCGCCGACGATACGGGCTGATTTTCTATGTGGTTTATCATGGCTGATATGCAGCTCGCTCATATCATAGAGCACCCGGCGCTGAACTGGCTTTAAACCGTCCCTGGCATCGGGAATGGCGCGGGCTGTGATCACGCTCATGGAATAATTCATGTAGCTGCGCTGCATCTCCTCCGAATATTCTGTCTTAATGATTTTTTCTGCCATATCTTTTTTGAAGTCTCCTGTTATTTCATAATCCCACCCTTGATGGGCAGAGGCAGCGATTCGTTGCCCCTCCTGCTGATGCTAGGCATCAATCTCCGCCTCATCTGCATGGTCATAGATAAACTGCCGTCTTGGGCCTACCTCGCTGCCCATCAGCATCTGGGTGATCTCAGAGGCCAGCCGGCCGTCCTCGATCTCAACCTGTTTTAACACTCTCCGCTCCGGATCCAGGGTAGTCTCCCAGAGCTGCTCTGCGTCCATCTCGCCAAGACCCTTATACCGCTGAAGGGTGAAGTCTCCTGTGTGGGTCTTCCGGTACCGCTCCAGTTCCTTCTCATCATAGAGATACTGCTCATTTCCCTTTTTCGGAATCACCTTAAATAAAGGCGGCATGGCAATATAAACATGACCATCGGTGATCAGCTCCGGCATAAACCGGTACAAAAAGGTAAGAAGCAGGGTATCGATATGGCTGCCGTCCACATCCGCATCCGTCATCAGGATGATCTTATCGTAGCGCAGCTTGGTAATATCAAAATCATTGCCGTAGCCTTCCGAAAAGCCGCAGCCGAAGGCATTGATCATGGTCTTAATCTCAGCGTTGGCCAGAACCTTATCCATGGAAGCCTTTTCAACATTTAAGATCTTTCCCCGGATGGGAAGAATCGCCTGGTACTGACGGTTCCTGGCTGTCTTGGCCGAGCCGCCTGCGGAATCTCCCTCTACGATAAAGATCTCACATTTGGAAGCATCCCGGCTTTCGCAGTTAGCCAGTTTTCCATTGCTGTCGAAGGAAAACTTGGATTTGGTCAGCATGTTGGTCTTGGCCTTCTCCTCCGCCTTGCGGATCTTGGCAGACTTTTCTGCACAGCCGATCACGCCCTTTAATACCTCCAGATTCCGGTCAAAGTAACGCTGCAGCTCATCGCCGGTCACGGTAAACACCGCCTTCGTGGCATCTGCGCTGGCAAGCTTTGTCTTCGTCTGCCCCTCGAATATGGGGTCCGGATGCTTCACTGCAATCACGGCTGTCATGCCGTTTCTGGTGTCAGCACCGGTAAAATTAGCATCCTTTTCTTTCAGGATGCCTAGTTCTCTTGCATACGTATTAATCATGGCGGTAAACCGGGTTTTAAAGCCGATCAGATGGGTGCCGCCTTCCTGGGTAAAAATATTGTTGCAGAAGCCCAGCACATTCTCCTCAAAGGCATCTACAAACTGGAATGCTGCTTCTACTTCGATCTTATCGATCATGCCCTTTACATAGACCGGGGCGTGGATCGGCGTCTTGCCGCTGTTCAGTTCCTTGACGTAGGCGATGATCCCGTCCGGCTCGTGATAGTCGATGCTCTCCTCCTCGCCGGCTCTTCGGTTCTGGTAATGGATGGTCAGGCCGGGATTTAAGTAGGAAGTCTCATGAAGGCGGCTTTTCAGCCAGTCTGCCTTAAAGCGGATCTTCTCAAAAATTTCAACATCCGGAAGGAAGGTAATCTCCGTTCCAGTCTCCTTTGTTTTTCCAATAATAGGGAGAAGGCCATTCACCAGCTCTACTTCCGGGATCCCCCGCTGGTACACATCGCGGTGGATCGCCCCATTCCGGCAGATCTTGATTTCCAGGCGTTCTGATAAGGCATTTACCACGGAAGAGCCTACACCGTGTAAGCCGCCGCTGGTCTTATACGCTTCATTATCAAATTTTCCTCCGGCGTGCAGGGTGGACAGTACCACTCGCTCAGCGGTCATTCCCTTCTTGTGCATCTCCACCGGAATGCCTCGTCCGTTATCGCGGACAGTACAGTATCCGTTGGCTTCCAAAGTCACCCAGATATCGCTGCAGTAGCCGGCAAGATGCTCGTCTACCGAATTATCCACGATCTCATAGATTAAGTGGTTCAGGCCCTTGGCTCCTACGCTGCCGATATACATTCCTGGACGTTTCCGCACCGCCTCTAAGCCTTCCAAGACGGTGATGCTGTCCGCGTTATATTGTGCTTTTGACATTGTATTCCTCCATTTTCAGTGTCATCGTTTTTATTTAAGCATAAAATCAGGGAGATTGCAAGTGATTTTAAAGGAAAAATCGAATGTATGTTCGTTTTTTGCCTGAATACTTAAAGGAACAATTCCAACAGGAACACAATTCCGCAGGCTCCTACTGCTACCTGAAACAGACTGGCCCCAATGTAGGCCAGAATAAGGGCAGTGACCAAGCCGGCAGCGGCGGAGTAAATACTGGCGGTGGCTGTCAAAATAGATGGGAAGGTCATGACTGCCAGGGTCACGTATGGGACATAGTATAAAAAAGAGCGAATCGTCCGGTTTTTGATTGGTTTTCGGATCAGGGTCAGGGGGAGGACACGGATCAGGTAGGTTACCACCGCCATCACAACTATGTACAGATAAATATTTCGTTCCATAAGGTATCTCCTTCATTTATTTTATTTCTGCTGGTCTTTGGTCTGATTCTCCGGTTCTTCCGGGATCGGGAACAGGATAGCTCCGGCACCGGCAATCAGGATGGTCAGCAGGATGATCCGCATTCCGGAAGAGATCTGGCTGATGCCTGGAAGATAAGTGAACACCAGGCTGGCTGCCATCGAAACCCCGATCATTCCAGCCAGGATCTTTTCTTTTCTGGCCGGAGGAACGATCACAGCGATAAACATGCCGTAGAGGGCTACATTCAGCGCACTTAATACTCTCTGAGGCAGTACATTTCCTGATACCACTCCCAGCCAGGTTCCCAGAGTCCATCCAGGGACCGCTACCGTCAAAGCACCATAGGTATAAAAGGGGTTCAGCTTCTCACCCGCTCCGATGGCAATGCCGAAGATCTCATCTGTAATCCCGTAGGAAACCAGAAGGCGGTGAAAAAAAGGCAGATTAGCAGGAAGCTTCTGGGACAAAGCACAGGACATAAGAAAATACCGCAGATTAATGATTAACTGGGTTCCAGCCATCTCTGTATAAGCAGCACCTGCTGTGATCAGCCCCAAAGCTGCGAATTCCCCTGCTGAGGTCAGATTCGTAAGGGACATCAGGGCAGCAGGAAAGGCAGTAATTCCCAGATTACCGGCTGCAATCCCCAAGGTAAAGGATACCGCCAGATATCCCAGCGCAATGGGGATTCCATCCCGGATCCCTTTTTGATACCAGGAACGATTTGTTTCAAGTTTCATTGGTAAAGCACTCCTTAAACTTAATAATCGGAAGTTATGCGGCGCCAGAGTATTCTTGCAGCACTCCGCCGCTTTATAATCCCAACCTATTCTAGCACTTTCTTCAGAAATAATAAATCATTTCTTTTACTTTCTTTCTCTGCTGAATCCAGGCCAGAAAAAAGCAGCCCATCCCCTGCCGGATCCCCGGCAAGCTATGAGCTGCTCAGAACTTCAAAAATTGAATTTCCGCTTATGATACTCGTACAAAATACATCTGATAAGCAAGATGCTCTCCCATCTCCACCGGAAGCGGAAGTCCCACCTCCATCAGGGCGTCTGCCGGATACACTTTCCCGCTGGACTGCTCCTCATACATGCAGCCGCTGGTCAGACCCTTCAGGCGGACATAATTCACCGTCATATTGCCCTCCATCTTCAGCATGACCACATTCAGAAGCGCTTCCGTTCCGTCTTCTGCGGCAAACTCCCAGGCCCCTATTCCCTGGGTATTGGGATCAGACAGACGGTAGTACAGGCCGTGATAAATCAGGTCAGCATGCTTCTTATATTCCTTTACCTGCTCTCTGACCTCCTGCTTCTCCTCCTCCGTGATCTCATGCAGATCCAGCTCGTATCCGAAGGTACCGGCCATGGCTGCAACTGCGCGGGTATGGATCGGCACACTGCGTCCAGTCTGGTGGTTTGGAACGGCAGAAACATGAGAGCCAACAGATGAGATGGGATAGCCAAAAGAGGTGCCGTACTGAATGCTTAAGCGGTTTAGAGCATCCGTGTTATCGCTGCACCAGATCTGCGGGCAGTAGTAAAGCATTCCTGCGTCAAACCGTCCGCCGCCGCCGCTGCAGCCTTCCACCAGAATATCCGGGTACCGGGTCACCAGCCGCTCCAGAAAATCATAAAGTCCAAGCACATAGTCATGCATCACTCTTCCCTGATCATCTGTGCTTCTGGAAAAGCAGTCAGACAGGCTGCGGTTCATATCCCACTTCACGTACTCGATATTTCCCTGATCCAAGACCTTGCAGACCTGTTCAAATACATAGTCCACCACATCTTTTCTGGAAAAATCCAGAATCAGCTGATTCCTGCCTCTTACCGGATTCCGCCCAGGAATGGTCAATGCCCAGTCGGGATGTGCCCGGTACAAATCACTGTCTTCATTTACACCCTCCGGCTCCAGCCAGATGCCGAATTTCATGCCTAGCCCATTGATCCGCTGAATCAGGCTTCCCAGGGATTCTCCCAGCTTGTCCTCATTTACCTGCCAGTCGCCTAAGCCGCTGTTGTCATCGTCCCGTTTGCCGAACCAGCCGTCATCCATAACCAGCATGTCGATCCCTAAGTCCGCCGCCTCCCTGGCAAGCTGATAGATGGACTCTCCATCAAAATCAAAGTAGGAAGCCTCCCAGCTGTTGATCAGGATCGGCCGGACCACATCACGGTACTTGCCCCGGCAAAGATGCTCCCGGAAGCATTTGTGAAGGTTTTGGGACAGCTTTCCCAGTCCTTCGCTGCTGTAGGTTAAGACAACCTCAGGCGCCAGGAAAGTTTCTCCAGATTCCAGGGGATAAGAAAACATCTCATCCATCAGCCCCAGCATCATTCTGGTCTGATGGAACTGATCCTTCTCCACCTCCCCTTTAAATCCGCCGCTGTATACAAAGGACATGGCGTAACAGCCGCCTGCATCCTCTGTCGTCTCCCGTCCCGCCAGAATCATCATGGGATTATACTGATGGCTGGAGGTTCCTCTGCGGCTTCCAATCACCTGTGCCCCGTGGGATACCGGCGTTCTCTGAAGGGTCCGCTCCATGGCATGCCGCCCGTAAAAGCTTAGCAGGTCAAAATCACCGGTCACAAAATCCAGGCAGGCCGTCTGAAGCTTTTCCAGGTAAATCTTTCCCTTGCCTGCATTGCAGATCCGGGCGCTTCTGGTAATCATATCAAGGTCTGGCAGCACACCATACAGCAGGCACACTTCAATCTGACTAACTGCATCTGACAGATAAATTTCCAGTGTTTCTCCTTCCGCTTCCTCAGAATAAACGGCAGGTAATCCTTTGATACCATATTTCCCATTCTTGATCTGATACCCATGGAAGCGCAAATCACAGCCATAAGAACCGTCTGAATTTTTTACGCAAAAGGCCGGGCTTCGATAATCGCCGGTTCCCTGGCTGGGAAATTCCTGGGGCAGCACATCCATGGAATAGGTGCGGTCATTGCCCGCATCATATGGGCTTCCGGAAAATCCTCTGTCGGCATAAGTCAGAAGGTAATCCATACATCCTTCTGTCCTTCGTCCGTAGTACAGATGCAGGAGCGCTCCGTACTGGTTCACCTGCATCTGATAAGTTGTGTTTTTCGTGTGCAACGTAAAAGTGTTTTTCTTCTCGTCAAATATAATACTCATGAAGTGTCTCCTTTTGGCCCTGCACTCTGATAACACTTATTTTACTGCACCGTTTACAACACCGTTTAAGATCTGCTTCTGGCATACCAGATAGAAGATCAGGATCGGGATCAATGCAAGTAAGTAGGACGCAAATGCAAGGTTATAATTGGTACCAAACTGTGTCTGGAAGGTCATCTGTGCTAACGGCAGGGTGTTCATGCCGCTTCCGGACATAATAACCAGCGGAGTCATAACGTCGTTCCAGGTTCCCAGTGCAGTCAGAACGGCTACAGTAGCATGCATCGGCTTCATGATGGGGAAGATGATGCTCCAGTAGGTTCTCCAGGTGGTAGCGCCGTCCACGCGGGCTGCCTCCTCCAGTGCAACCGGGATATTTACCAGATATCCAGAATACAGCAGCAGGTTCATCGGCATATAGAATACCACATAACACAGGATAACGCCAACCATATTTGCAATTCCCATCTGAGCGGTCTGCTTAACCAGAGGCATCATCAGGATTGCGAAGGGCACGAACATACCGCTTACGATATATAAGTATACCAGGTTGTAGAACTTGCTGCGGGCTTTGTTTCTTCCTACTGCATAACCGATGGTTGCATGCAGCAGAAGGGAAACTACCAGGTTAATGACAGTAATCAGGAAGCTGTTAAACAGGGAACGCCAGAAATCGGTTACACGCATTGCCTCTGCAAAGTTTGCCAGGCTCCAGCTCTTTGGCAAAGACAAAATACCAGAAATGCTGTTGGTCATCTCACTTGGCTGCTTAAATGCAATCACGATTGCCATATACAGCGGGAATAGGATCGTTATCAGTCCTATAATCAAAAGAATGGTAATCGGCCAGTTTACCCGCTCTGCTATCTTTTTCTCTTTCATTACAGCTGCTCCTCCTTTTTCCCGGTAAATGTCATCTGTGCAACAGACAGGATTACGATCAAGATAAAGAATACCACTGCATTGGCACTCTGGAATCCGAACTGGCCGCCGGACATACCGTTGTTATAGATCAGGTAAGAGATAGACTCCGTACTCTGAGCAGGGCCGCCCTTGGTCAATGCCACGATTTGATCGAACACCATCAGGAAGTTCTTCATACACAGAACCATGTTGATGCTGAAGAATGGCAGAATCAGAGGGAAGGTCAGAGTCTTGAACTTATACCAGCCGGTTGCGCCGTCGATGGAACCGGCTTCGTATACATCCTCAGGAACGGTCTGGATACCGGATATGTAAATGATGGTATTCATAGCGATGGACTGCCATGCACAAACCACTACGATTGCCACCCATGCCCAGCTGGTGCTTGCCAGCATACTGGTTCCGGAACCGCCCATCATCTTGGAGATAGCCGGAAGGATGTAGGTGAAGAAATAGTTGAAGATATAACCTACTACCAACGCGCCAAGAATGTTTGGAATAAAGTACATACCTCTTAAGGCACTTTTAAACTTGATCTTGCTGTTTAAGCCCAGTGCCAGGATCAGGCTGAGCACGTTAACCACAATCGTGGAAACCACTGCCAGCTTGATGGTGAAGAGATAGGACTTTCCAACACGTCCGTCCTGGAATAAGTCAATGTAGTTGCGCAGGCCCACCCAATCGTAGGAACCATAGCCTTTAAAATTAGTAAAGCTGTACATAAAGCCTTTGATCAAAGGCAGGGTGTTAAAGCAAAAGAACAGTGCCAGAATCGGAATCGTCATGATCAGATACGTCCGTTCCCTGTCATTCATCTTTTTCATCGCAAATTTACTCCTTTCGTTGATATTGCCCGGTTTTACTCGGGCATAAAGGGATGCCTGGAAGGCGTTCCTCTATATTGCCCTAGTTCGATCCATGCTGCTTCTGGTAATCTTCTACCATACGGATGATATCACGGTTGTAGCGCAGCCAGTCCTTATCAAACTTTGCTAGGAACGCATCTACATCCTGGTTAATTAAGAAGGTCTGGATCTGTGCGTCAACTGCCATCTCAGAAGGATAATAGTGGTCCTGATAGTCCGCCATCCTGCCCTCGGTGATGAAGCTCTTCATACCATCCAGCATCGGAGCCAGCTCAAACTCTTCGTCCTTACAAGGAACGGCGTTCTGATCGTCCAGATAAGCCTGTACGTTCTCATGTGCAAGCAGGAAGTCCAAAACCTCATAAGCAGCTTCCTTATTCTCGCAGGCTGACATTACACAGAACTGTAAGTCAACACCAGAGTTTAAGATATTTCCGTCAGCATTGTCATTGGCAGGCATCGTAAAGGAGTCAATATCCATATCCGGATTTACGGATTTAATCTGCGGAACCGCATAGCTTCCGATGGTGTACATCGCTGATTCACCGTTGGCAAATGCGGTACAAGCATCATTGTAGCCGTATGCAAACGGGCCATCCTCGCCGTACTGCAGCATCTCAAGCATCTTTTCTGCAATCTCGCGGTATTCCTCAGTAAATGTAGCCTCACCGCGGTTTACCTGCTTGCACACATCAGCAGGCGCCAGCCCTACTGCAAGTGCATTCCACGGTGCCAGGCAGGTCCAGGTATCCTTAAAGCCGAAGTACAAAGGCTGAATACCAGCTGCCTTGATTTCTTCGCAAAGCGAAATAAACTCATCCCATGTGGTTGGAATCTCCCATCCATGCTCCTGGAACATCGCCCGGTTGTACAGAACACCTGCAGCATTTGCCACATAAGGTACACCATAGGTTCCTTCCGTCGGAACAAATTCCAATCCTTCCAGAATGTCAACGTAAGCAGGCTTGATGGTAGCAAGCCCTGGGTAATCCGAAACATCCGCTAAAATGTTTGAATCAATAAAATAAGAATAGTTGATGTCACCGCCGATTCCGATAATATCCGGATAATCCTCACGAATATACCTGGTCTTTAGGATCGTCATAGCATCATTGGGTGATTCAATCGTCAGATGGATGTTGTCATGTGTGCGGTTAAATTCTTCTTCCAGCTTCTCAAATACAGCAACTGCCTCGGGCTTATACTGTACCAGCTCGATTTCGATCTTTCCGCTGTTTGACTGTCCCTGGCCGCACCCTGTCAGCAAGGCTCCTGCCGGCATCACGCCTGCCAGAAAAAGACTTAACATTCTTTTCTTACTTTTCATCCCATTTTTACTCCTTTCTCCTTGGAAACATACCCGTTTTCCCTTTGCGAAAACATTATAACATATCAAAATGCGTCCATAAATAGCATGTTTTTTTCATTTTTATACCAATATGCCACTTTTTGCGCAGATTTCTAAAGCCATCTAGCATTTTGGTATATTTCGAGATATACTAAAAGAAATAAGGAGGTAATTTTTTATGGGAAATTTACTATTTTCGGTTTTTCCAAGCGAGAATTTTGTAGATCTTAGCCTATATCAGTTCGGTTGGGAGCGCTGTCAACCTGCACATTCCTTCGGACCGGCAGTCCGCAACCACTTTTTATTTCATTATGTTATTTCCGGCACCGGAACACTGATGGCAGACGATGCTTCCGGTGTGACACAGATCTATCAGATCAAAAGCAGTCAGGGCTTTATGCTGTTTCCCGGACAGATCAGTACCTATATTGCAGACCGTAAGCTTCCCTGGGAATACACCTGGGTGGAATTCGACGGCCTGCGCGCCAAGGAAACTATCGATATCTCCGGTCTTTCTCTCAATAACCCGGTCTATCGCGCCCAATACTGTGATCTTCGGGAGACTATGGTGAATGAAATGCTGTATCTGGTCCAGCATAAGGATATGGCACCCTTCCATCTGATCGGCCATCTGTACCTGTTTCTGGATGCCTTCACCCGCTCCCTCTCCTCTATGCAGCCCACAAAAGGCGGCCGGCTCCGTGACTTTTATATCCATGAAGCACTGACCTTTATCGAACAGAATTTTCAAAACGATATTTCTGTGGAAGATATCGCGGATACCTGCGGATTAAACCGCAGCTATTTCGGCAAGATCTTTAAAGAATCTTTGGGAAAAACCACCCAGGAATTTCTCATGAGCTACCGTATGACAAAGGCAACCGAGCTGCTGAAGCTGACCCAGCTTTCCATCAGCGACATCAGCAATGCAGTTGGCTACAGCAATCCCCTTCACTTTTCAAGGGCATTTAAAAACGTCTACGGCATATCTCCCAGAGAATGGCGCAATCGGAATTCCACGAAAGGATGAATTATGTTAGCCATACCGTTTTCGAAATTCCCTTGGGGTGCATCCCTTAAGCTCTTTAAACTTGCGGATAAAATAGCTGATATTTTCAAATCCGCAGTCCAGGGCAATCTCCAGGATCGGCCTGGAAGTAGATGCCAAAAGGCTGCAGGATCGCTCGACCCGGTAAGCAATCAGATACTGGATAGGAGATACTCCTGCAATCTCTTTAAAAAACCGGCACAGGTACTGGCTGTTGCAGGGAATGGCATCCGCCATCTGCCGGAGGGAGATGGGCTCCTGATAATGCCCTTCTATATAAGAAATGATGGTTTTATAGCGGCTGATCTTCCGCATGTCTGATGCAGAGCGCAGGGCGTCTGTGGAAAGAAGCAGCTGCCTGCCCGTCATTCGGTAAAATAATTCCAGCAGAAGAAGCTTGCAGCGGATATATTGTCCGCTGTGGTGCTCCTCCTTCCTGTCTTCTTCCTGCTCCCTTCCTCTGCTCCGACTCATCTCATCTGCCGCTTCCATCACCTGCTCAAGCATCTGCCGGATCTCCTGGTATCCCGGCTCCTTAGACCGGAGAAAATTTTTCAGAACCGCCCTGTGATTTAAAAATGGTTCGATCTCCTGCTCCTGCCATTCATCCGGGTAGGAAAAGCCCAGGATCTGAGGATCAAACAGCAGTACATCATGAGCAGCCTCCCGGCTCTGTCCGGTAATCTGATGAAGCTCCTCACTGTTCAGGATGCAGATATCTCCCTCCTTCAGCACATGGTTTTCCAGATTGATCTCAAATAAATAGCTTCCCTTTTTAATAAGAAGAATCTCCACATAGGGATGCCAGTGCCGCTCCACAAAAAAATATTCTGGGTACGGCGTTCCCGGCCCCGCCGTAAAATGAAGGGCCGTGATCGGATTCTTTTTTGTTCCGTGGACTACCTTTTCCTTTAATTCCAAATCCGGGTACATGCTTTTCTCTCCTTTGCTCCAACAAAAATAAAAGCAATAAGTCAATATTGTGTTATTTATTATAGAGAATACTGCAAGAAATTACAAGAAAAAGCGTATATTATATGATTCAGAGTGATACGGTTGCTGTGAACGCACATGAACAGTAATTACAAAAAAGAAAATGCAGGCCGCTTGTGCTGACCTGCTGCACAATTACAAATACAGCATAAAAGGGAGGTTATCTGCAATGATTCAAAAATATGTATTTGGAACACCATTTGAAACCGAGGCTGTCACTGCCAGCCTTCCAGCTGCATCCGGCATGCCATCTTACGGAAGCGTAAATCTAGAAACCGGCTTTTGCTATACCCTGACCATGGATGAAGATACCATCGTATACGGCCTGGGCGAGGCCAACCGGGGGCTGAATAAAAGAGGTTACTGCTATATCAGCAACTGCACCGACGACCCGGATCACACAGAGGACAAGCGCTCTCTGTACGGTGCCCACAATTTTATCATCGTGGCTGGAAAGCAGAGCTTCGGACTTTTTGTGGATTATCCGTCCAAGCTGACCTTTGATATCGGCTATACCCGAATGGACACTCTTACCATCCGCTGTGACAATGCCGACCTGTATCTGTATGTGATCGACGGCGGCAGCCCTTATGAGATCACCAGGCAGTTCCGGAAGCTGATCGGCAGAAGCTACATCCCGCCAAAATTCGCCTTCGGCTTCGGCCAGAGCCGCTGGGGCTATACAACAAAAGAAGATTTCCGCAAGGTGGCTGCCGGATACCGGGAGCATCATATTCCCATCGATATGATCTATGTGGATATTGACTACATGCAGGATTATAAGGACTTTACGGTCAATGAAGAAAATTTCCAGAATTTCCCGGAATTTGTCCAGGAGATGAAGAACCAGGAGATCCGTCTGATCCCGATTATTGATGCCGGCGTAAAGGCAGAGCCTGGTTATCCGGTCTATGAGGAAGGTGTGGCAAACAACTATTTCTGCAAGCGGGCCGACGGAAGCGATTTTGTGGCTGCTGTGTGGCCTGGCGACACCCATTTCCCGGATATGCTGAATCCAGACGCGCGGGCCTGGTTCGGCTCCCACTACCGCTTCCTCACCGACCAGGGCATTGAAGGCTTCTGGAATGATATGAATGAGCCTGCCATTTTCTACACAAAGGAAGGACTTGAAGAGGCCGGGGAATTGATGAAACGCTATCTGGCTGGTCAGAATAATAATGGCTCCGATGAAACCCCAGGCAGCTCTGTCACCATCGATCAGGTTCAGCGCTTCCTTCATGAGCTTGCAAACCGTCCGGCGGACTACGCCTCCTTTTACCATCAGGTAAATGGCCAGATGGTCCGCCATGATAAGGTCCACAATCTGTTTGGCTATCATATGACACGGGCAGCCGGGGAGGCGTTTGAGCAGATCGACCCGGAAAAACGCTTCCTTATGTTCTCCCGCTCCTCCTATATTGGAATGCACCGCTACGGCGGCATCTGGACCGGAGAAAATAAATCCTGGTGGTCTCATATCCTTCTGAATTTAAAGATGCTGCCTTCTTTAAATATGTGCGGCTTTCTGTACACCGGAGCCGACTTAGGCGGCTTCGGCGCCGATACCACCAGAGATCTGCTGCTGCGATGGCTGGCACTGGGTGTTTTCACTCCATTAATGCGGAACCATGCAGCGCTGGGAACCAGAAATCAGGAGTGCTATCAGTTCGAGCACATCGAGGATTTCCGTCATGTCATTCAGGTGCGCTACCGCCTGATCCCTTACCTTTACAGCGAGTACATGAAGGCTGCATTGCAGGATGATCTGTACGCAAAGCCTCTGGCCTTCGTCTACCCGGAGGATTCTATGGCATGCCAGGTAGAGGATCAGGTGATGATCGGCAATGAAATTATGATTGCTCCAGTCTATACCCAGAATGCCCGGGGGCGCTATGTGTATCTGCCGGAGCGGATGAAGTTTATCAAATTTATGCCGGACGGCACATTATCTGAGAAGCTTCTGGAGTCTGGACATCATTACGTGGAAATCGCACTGAATGAGGTTCCGCTGTTTATCCGGGATCGGAAATGTATTCCATTAGCTGCTCCCGCAGAGCATGTGGCTGCCCTGGATACGGAGCATATGGAACTGATCGGATTTTCCGATGCTGAATATGAGCTGTATGAAGATGATGGGGTTCATAAGGATTATGAAAATCCAAGTAATTGGAGGACGCTGCGCAGCTGATAATCGGTTATCCTTCTTCCGTCATCCGATTTTTATATGTTTGGAGGCACCTTTTACAGGCTTTTACGAAGCGTTAAAATATTCTTTCCGTTCTCATAACGATAATCCACAAGATCCATACTCTTTTTTACCAGCAGAATCCCCAAGCCTCCAGGCTCCCGCGCTTCTGCGGGAAGGGTGGTATCCGCATCCTTTTTCTCCAGTGGATTAAAAGGCACTCCTTCATCCAGGAACTGAAGAATCACCGGCAGCGGCTCCCTGCCGATCTCACATCGGACGGTAGCGCTGCCGGTTCCGGGATGGTAGGCATACCGGGCTATATTCACATAGATTTCCTCCACAGCCAGTTCAATCTGCAGCCTGGCTTTTAACGGACAGGCTGCTTTTTCAAGCTCTGCCGAAACAAACTCCTGTACCTGGTTTAAGTGAGCCAAAGATGCCTCCAGCGTCAATTCTTTCATTTCAAGCACCTCCTGTTTTTTTGATTTTGATTTATTCCCGATACCGCATATCCTCCATCCCAGCCATACAGTCACAAACATTTTGGCCTTATTATTCTCGCAAAGCTGATTATTGACGGTTTCTAAAACCTCCTTCGGGGATGCCCCCGACAGGGCACAGTTTTTCAAAAGCGTCTTGGAGATCACCATAAACAGTGCAGCCGAAACGCCCTTGCCTGATACATCGGCAATCACAAGTCCCAGATGATCCTGATCGATCAGGAAGAAATCATAAAAGTCACCGCCTACCTCTTTAGCCGGATCCATGGATGCAAAAATATCAAATTCATCTCGTTCCGGGAAGGGCGGAAAAATACAGGGAAGCATAGATGCCTGAATATCGGTAGCGATGAAAAGATAGGTAAATCCAAAAATTTCCAAATATGATACACAAAAGGGGCGCCGCGCGAATGAATGCTTCCGTGACGCCCTGTCTTTCTTTCGTATCCTGCAAAAAAATCATAAATTCAGGTCTTGCATTATTAGGAAAATATGGTATAATAGAAAAGTACCTCGCAGATGTAGTTCATCGGTAGAACACCAGCTTCCCAAGCTGGGGAGGCGGGTTCGATTCCCG
>JAUNGG010000028.1 GCA_030524635.1 Lachnospiraceae bacterium | reverse complement strand
GTTAAACAATAATTGGTTTGAAGTTAAAATATTGATTTCGCTTTTTGGAAAATAAAGGAGGAGAGGATTGATGTCGGCATTTAGCATTATTGAAGATTTTAGGGTAAAGACAAATCAGGCTTTTTTGGACAAAGCGGCGGTTTTGGAGCCAGTGCTGAACAGAAGAACGATAAAACCAAAATACATGGTTTCTGTAGAAGAAGATCAGTATGGTGAAGCTGTTGTTCGTAAAACAGCAGAAATGTGGGAACTTTCCAGCATGCATTTTCGGAAAGGCAATAAGGTGGTTTTTGACTTTGGAGATCATCAGGTAGGATATGTTTCATTTACGGCAGAAGCATTGGGAAGTCATTTTGATGCACCGGCGTATATCCGGCTAAAATTTGCGGAGGTTCCAGCAGAACTGATGGAAGATTCCGATGCTTATGACGGCTGGCTGAGCAAATCATGGATCCAGGAAGATGTGCTGCATTTGGATATTTTGCCGTATACAGAAAAACTGCCGCGAAGATATGCTTTCCGGTATATGCAGATTGAAATTCTGGATACATCGCCGAAGTATTCACTGAAGCTTAGCAATATTATCTGCAATTATGCTTCTGCAGTCGAGATGAGCAGCATAGAACCGCTGGGATCAGAGGATGAGATGCTTAATGACATAGATCGGATTAGCATTAAGACATTAATGGATTGTATGCAGAAAGTATTTGAGGATGGTCCTAAACGTGACCGCAGGCTATGGCTTGGGGATTTTCGGCTGCAGGCCAGGGTAAACTATGTTACCTTTAAAAATTTTGATATGGTAAAAAGGTGCTTGTATCTGTTTGCAGGTATGACTTTTCATGACGGGCGGATGGGTGCCTGTTTTTTTCATGAACCAGATCTGCAGGTAGATGATACTTATCTGATGGATTATGCGTTATTTTTCTGCCCGGTGCTTTGGGATTATTATGAAGCATCTGGTGACGAGGAGACTCTGCAGGAGCTGTATCCCCAGGCAGTGGGACAGATTAATATCTGTATAGAAACTATGTTGGATGAGAATCACATTGTGATCGATCAGGGAGAGACCTTCTGGTGTTTTCTGGACTGGGGAGAAGGACTGAACAAGCAGGCTGGGGCACAGGCGGTATTAATCTATGCGATTCGGTATGGAATTCGCTTAGCAAGGGCGCTGGGAGATTATGAACGAGTACAGCAGTTGGAGAAACAGATGGATATTCTCAAGAAAGCTGCTGTCGAAACGTTCTGGAATGAAGAACTGGGAATGTTTGTAAGCGGAAATGAACGGCAGGTATCCTGGGCAACACAGGTGTGGATGATATTGGCGAGGGTTTTTAATGAAGAGAAGAGCAGAGAATTGATTCTGCACACACAGCAGATGAATCCGGAAATATCTATGGTGACACCATATATGTATCATCATTATGTGGATGCTTTGATTCAGTGTAAAGAGGAGGAAAAGGCCCTGGCTGAAATGAAGCGTTACTGGGGTGGGATGATTAAAGATGGTGCAGATACATTCTGGGAGGTATATAATCCCTGCAATAAGCAGGAATCCCCTTATGGATGTGCTATGGTCAACAGCTACTGCCACGCATGGAGCTGTACGCCGGCGTATTTGCTGCGCAAGTTTTACAAAGGTAATGAAAAGTTTAAGGAACTGTTCAGAAGCGTGGATGACAGGTAATGCTCGCGAAAGTTCTTGTGTCCCTTTTTGAAATTTACTATAATGAAATTAACACATTTGTGATAGCAGGGGGGATACCATATGAGAAGAAAAAGAAGATATTTGTTAGCAGCGGCTGTCAGCATAGCCTTGTGCAGCGTCACCGGCTGTTCAGGGGCCGGCAAGGGGCAGGAAACGGATCTGGTGGGAAGGCTGACCGATGCGGCGGAGGACTGGCTGGGGAAGGTAGCTGATGGCTGGCAGAGGATCTTATCGAAGGAAGGCGGGGCAGCAGGAGCTGTGCTGGGATCGGATGATGAGGTGGAGGTTCTGGCAGGCTACCAGAAGCTTACCAGGGCTGTGGATGAGATCATGGCGGATTATGAGGCAGAGGATGGTTCTGTGACAGAGGAGGAGGCTGCCCAGGCCGCGGAGGAGATCTATCAGTATGGATGCAAGCTGGAGGAGGATGGAAAGATCCAAAGCTGTATCCGTGATGAGGATGCCAACAGCGTGACCATGGTTTTGGACACAGGAGCCAGGATCTTTTTTGCGCCTCATGTCAAGGATACCTACAGCGGTTCCTACTCCGTATCGACTGTGAATGCAGTAGGCTTTGACGAGACGGTTCCGGTGGCCGTAGTGTATAATGGGGGAAAGTCGGTTAAGGATTACGGCGAATACACCCTGGAGATGATGGAGGAATGTAAGGACTGGTCTCATCTGGATGATCAGGAGGTATCGGTTCGGAATGTTCGGGATATGCTGGCGGATGTGTCGAAGGATAACTGCCGCCTGATTTATTGGCGTGGACATGGCTGTAAGTCAGACGGGAAAAGCGTCCTGGCGCTGGCAGAGACCATAAATGCAGAAACCAGCCAGGAATTCAGCGAGGATATCGGGGAAGGAATCTTGCTGGCAGGGGATTCGAATTACTGGATCACACCGGAATTTGTAGAGAAATATATGTCTAAGGCTTCTGACGGCGGTTTGTTTTTCTGCGGCTCCTGCTTTTCCGCGGCAGATGAAGGTCAGCTAGCCAGGGCATTTCTTAATAAGGGATTTCAGGCCTATGTGGGGGCCAGCGATCTCATTTTAAATGTTTATTCCGATAACATGATGAAGGCGACAGCAGAATATCTGTGCACAGAGGATCCGAAATCGCCGGGAGAGACCATATCCATTTTGGAAGCGCTTTTAAAGGCCAGGGAGGATAAGGGTGAGATGGATATTTACACCACACGTTTTCTTTTGTATGAACGTGTGGAGGAGCCGTCAGAAAGCCCTGCCCGCATGGGACTTAGCAGAGCTTCTGTGCGGCGCACGGACAATCTGGGAGCGGTGGACCAGAAGGCTCTGATGCAGTCAAGGACCGTTGAGGAATTCCGTCTGCGGTCCCTAGAGATCGATAATAACGGCAGTACCGTCGTGCGGTATCAGGGGAATGATTACTACTGGAAATATACAGCGGACAGTGTACAGCCAGATGGCCTGTTTGCTTATTTTCCGTCAAAGGAAAATCCAGGAAATCAGATGATCTGCCGCCATCCGGATGGCAGTGAGGAGGTGCTGTTTACCGCAGACGGAAACGGGGATATTTATATTGCCGGCGAAAGGATGTACCTGAAGGCAGGGGACGGCTCCGCTTTTTCTGTTAAGCTGGATGGAAGCGACCGGAGAGATTACGATTATTTCACCATATGGGGAGCAGATCCCGGTTCCGGTCTGGTGGTCGGTACAGGAGGCTATCAAAGCGGCGTGCAGGCCATTTCCGGCGCTGACGGAAGCATCAGCAGCCTGATTTCAGACGGCAGAAATTATGTTTATGGAGGAACGGAGGACAATTTCGTATATTTTTCAGCATCAGACGGAAGCAGCAAGGAGCTGGCTCTATACCGGTATCAGCTGGGAAGCATGGGGACGGTACAGGAGCTTGACCGGTTTACCCTGTCCCAGGAGCTGCTGGAAGCCTGGGCGGACGCTGTGACCGTGACCCAGGTGAGCCATCTGGGGAATCAGATTTATTATTCCTATGGATTTTATGCTGGAACCGGCGGATTTTTCCAGGATGGTGGCATCAATTGTGTCCAATTGGATGAAAATGGAAACCCTGTGGGGCGCAGCACCTGTGTCGATTCCATTACTGCGGAGGAATTTTTAGCAGAGCAGCAGGACGGCACGGTCCGGCTCTATTATAACGATGAAGAAACAGGCTCCTATATCGGCTTCTGGGATGATTATGCTTATGACGGCTGCAAGGTAAAGGACATGAGCACCGGCCAGGTGTCTGGCTCCTCCTTCCGCCTCAGCCGTCCTGGCTCCTTCGTCTATCTGGACGGCGCTGTATGTATGATCAATAAAAATCAGGCTTCCTACACCACCGTAATTCCAGCCAGCCTGCTTTCTGGCTACGGCTGCACGGATATTACCGGTGAAGAAGCCCAGGTTGCCCTGATCCGCGATCTGGAGATCGCAGGCCCGTATGTATACTATACTGTGGAGACCAGCACCCGCGACCGAAACCGGGATATGGGCTGGCGTCCAGGCTATTTCAGAAATAAAAGTGAGCGTTACTGCCTGCGATTGGGAAGCAGTCAGGCAGAGCTGCTGTTTTCCTATTAAGAATTTATTTGATTTTTCTCACAGATTTGTATATAATAAAACCCACGCAAATCCACAGCATGACCCGGCATATTAAAATGCCGGGCTGTTGTGCTGTTATAGGGGGCAAAACACTTTTATCCCCAAGCATCATGACAGATCAGACATAAATTGTGTAAAACAAAACGGAACCATAAAACGATTCAAAAAGGATTAGGAAGGAACCCATATGTATTTAATAGCAGGATTAGGAAACCCAACAAAGGAGTATGAAAAGACCCGCCACAACGTAGGATTTGATACGATTGATATCCTGGCTGATAAGCTGGGAGTCAGCATAACAGACAAAAAGCACAAGGCTTTGTGTGGAAAGGGCATGATCGGACCGGAGAAGGTGCTGCTGTTAAAACCCCAGACCTTTATGAATTTAAGCGGCGAGAGCGTTCGGGACGCTGCGGATTTCTATAAGATCGATCCAGAGCATATTATTATTATATATGATGATATCAGTCTGGAGCCGGGGCAGCTTCGGATCCGTACCAAGGGAAGTGCAGGCGGCCACAATGGAATTAAGAATATCATTGCCCATTTAGGCTGTCAGGATTTCCCAAGGGTGAAGGTAGGAGTAGGAGCGAAGCCGGACCGGATGGATCTGGCGGACTATGTGCTGAGCCGGTTTTCCCAGACAGACCGAACCTTGATGGAGGATGCCTTCCGGGATGCCGCTGATGCGGTGGAGATGATGATTCTGGAAGGGGCGGCTGCAGCCATGAACCGGTATAATGGGAAGAAAGGAGTGGCGATTCAGTAGGTCTGCGCACTTGCTGCGCTGACCGTATCATAACGTGGAATAACAGGCAAAAATCCCATTGCCGAAGGCAATTTTCATGGATTTTTGCTGGTAACTGTGAAGGTACGGAATAGTTACAGAAAGGGTAGAAATATGCAGAATCCTTTGTTGGAGCTGAAGGAATATGAAGATTTAGTCCAGGCCCTTAGGGGGAAGAAGGGACCAGTCCAGGCCACGGGAGTCCTGGATTCCCAGAAGGTGCATCTGATGTACGAGCTGGGGCTGGAGTATCCCTGGAAGCTGGTGGTGACCTATGATGAAACCAGGGCGAAGGAGATTTACGACGATTATCGGAATTTTACCAAACAGGTGTGGCTGTATCCGGCGAAGGACCTGCTTTTTTATGCTGCGGATATCCATGGGAATATGATGACCCGGCAGCGGATCCAGGTGCTGAAGGCGCTTCTGGAGGAGCAGGAGGGTGTCATCGTGACTACCATGGACGGTCTGATGGATCATCTGCTTCCGCTGGAGCAGATCGCCTCTCATGTGATCTGGGTGGAGGCCGGACAGCAGCTTGATCTGGACCGGCTGAAAACAGAGTTGGTGGCGCTGGGCTACGAGCGGATGAACCAGGTGGACGGGATGGGGCAATTCTCCATCCGGGGCGGAATCATTGATATCTTTCCTCTTACTGAGGAATTCCCGGTGCGGATCGAGCTGTGGGATGATGAAGTAGATTCTATCCGAAGCTTTGATCTGGAGAGCCAGCGTTCTGTGGAGCAGCTGAAGGAGGTGCGGATCTATCCCGCCCAGGAGGTGGTCTTAAGCAAGGAGCAGCTGGAGGAAGGCATTGCCCGGCTTAAGAAGGAGGCCAGGGAAAGCCAGGAGATCTTCCGGAAAAATAAGCAGATCGAGGAGGGGCACCGGATCGTTACGGTTATTCAGGATTTTGCAGACAGCCTGGAAGAGGGCTGGAAGCTGGGAAATCTGGATGGCTATATCAACTATTTCTGTAAGGATACCGTATCCTTTACCCAGTATTTTTCCAGAGAGCGGACGCTGATCCTTCTGGATGAGCCTACCAGACTTCAGGAAAAGGGAGATGCAGTAGAAACAGAATTCCGGGAAAGCATGAGCCATCGGCTGGAAAAAGGCTATCTGTTAGGCGGTCAGACAGAGCTTCTGTATCCGGTGAAGCAGGTTCTGGCATTGGCTCAGACGGAGCGGACTCTCTATCTGACAGGACTGGATCAGCGGCTGGCAGGGCTTACTGTGAAAGAAAAATTTGCATTTACCGTAAAAAATGTAAATTCCTACCAGAACAGCTTTGATATCCTGATTAAGGATCTGACCAGATGGAAGCGGGAAGGCTACCGGGTGGTACTTCTCTCGGCTTCCAGAACCAGGGCAAGCCGCTTGGCCAGCGATCTGCGGGATTATGAGCTGCGGGCATACTGCCCGGATGGCAGCGCAGAAGCAGAGACGGAGGGCCAGGACGAGGGCGGCCCTGCAGAGCGGTCCCAGGAGCCGGCAGTAAAGCCTGGAGAGATCCTGGTGACCTACGGAAATCTTCACAGGGGCTTTGAATATCCCCTGCTGAAATTCGTGGTGATCACCGAGGGCGACATGTTCGGCACGGAGAAAAAGAAGCGGAAAAAGAAGAAATCGCCTTACCAGGGGAAAAAGATCGCCAGCTTTTCTGAGCTGGCCATCGGTGATTATGTGGTGCACGAGGATCACGGCCTGGGCATTTACCGGGGAATTGAAAAGATAGAGCGGGACCGGGTGACCAAGGATTATATTAAGGTGGAGTACGGCGACGGCGGTAACTTATACATTCCGGCCACCCGGCTGGACCGGATCCAGAAATATGCCGGCTCGGAGGCCAAGCGTCCCAAGCTGAACAAGCTGGGGGGAACGGAATGGAAGAAGACCAAGACCAAGGTAAAGGGAGCGGTCCAGCAGATCGCAAAGGATCTGGTGGAGCTTTACGCCGCCCGCCAGTCCACCAGCGGCTTCCAGTACGGCCCGGATACCGTCTGGCAGCGGGAATTTGAGGAGCTGTTTCCGTATGAGGAAACAGACGACCAGCTGGATGCCATCGAGGCCACCAAGGCGGATATGGAGAGCCGGAGGATCATGGACCGACTGGTCTGCGGCGATGTGGGTTACGGAAAGACGGAGATCGCGCTGCGGGCGGCCTTTAAGGCGGTGCAGGAAAGCAAGCAGGTGGTATATCTGGTGCCCACCACCATCCTGGCCCAGCAGCATTATAATACCTTTGTTCAGCGAATGAAGGATTTCCCGGTGCGGGTGGATCTGCTTAGCCGTTTCCGCACCCCGGCCCAGCAGAAAAAGACGCTGGAGGATGTAAAGCGTGGTCTGGTGGATGTGGTCATCGGTACCCACCGGGTCCTGTCCAAGGACGTGCAGTTTAAGGATCTGGGACTTTTAATTATTGATGAAGAGCAGCGTTTCGGCGTTACCCACAAGGAAAAGATCAAGAAGATGAAGGAAAATGTGGATGTGCTGACCTTGACGGCCACCCCGATTCCCCGGACCCTGCACATGAGCCTGGTAGGGATTCGGGATATGAGCGTGCTGGAGGAGCCGCCGGTGGACCGGCTGCCCATTCAAACCTATGTGATGGAGTATAATGAGGAGATGGTCCGTGAAGCGATCCACCGGGAGCTGGCACGAAACGGCCAGGTCTATTACGTGTACAACCGGGTCAATGATATCGATGAGCTGGCCGGCCGCATCCAGGCGCTGGTTCCGGAGGCCACCGTGACCTTTGCCCACGGGCAGATGAGCGAGCGGGAGCTGGAGCGGATCATGAGCGATTTCGTCAACGGCGACATTGACGTGCTGGTTTCCACAACCATCATTGAAACCGGCCTGGATATCCCCAATGCCAACACCATGATCATCCACGATGCGGATAAGATGGGCCTGTCCCAGCTTTATCAGCTCCGGGGTCGTGTGGGGCGTTCCAGCCGCACCTCCTATGCATTCCTGATGTACAGGCGGGATAAGGTGCTGCGGGAGGAGGCGGAGAAGCGGCTGCAGGCCATCCGGGAGTTTACGGAGCTTGGCTCCGGCATTAAGATCGCCATGCGGGATCTGGAGATCCGGGGCGCAGGCAATGTGCTGGGAGCGGAGCAGCACGGGCATATGGATGCAGTTGGCTACGATCTGTACTGCAAGCTGCTGAACCAGGCGGTGCTGGCATTAAAGGGACAGAACTCCAGGGAGGAAGCGCCGGATTTTGAAACCGCGGTAGAATGTGACATCGATGCCTACATTCCATCGGATTACATTAAGAATGAATATCAGAAGCTGGATATCTATAAGCGGATCTCCGCCATCGAAAATGAGGAGGAGGAGCTGGATATGAAGGATGAGCTGATGGACCGGTTCGGAGATATCCCCAAGGCGGTGACCAATCTTCTGACCATCGCCAGCATCAAGGCCATGGCTCATCAGGTCTATGTGACGGAAGTGATGATCAACCGGCGGGAATTCCGGCTGACCATGTTCCCCAAGGCGAAGCTGAATCCGGAAGGGATCTCCCGGGTGGTGGAATTATATCAGGGAAGCATCACCCTTACCATGGGAGATGCCCCGGTGCTGACCTACCTGGACCGGAAAAAGAATCTGACCTGTCAGCCGGTGATCGACCAGGTGCGGAATGTATTAAAGGAACTGCAGCCTTACGTTGTCTGACTTTTTATTTTTTCATATGTAAAGATATTCTCAGTGAACAAGGGAACATGCGCCCTTGTCCACTGAGGACAACAATAGCAATTCTCGATTTCCGTATTAGTATAGCCGAGGAAGAAATACATCAACAGAACAGTATGCCTTATGGAGCAGGAAAAAAGGCAAGAAAGATGTTGATTAAAAATGTAGGAGCCAGTACAATAGAGATAAGCAATCCTGTATTGGCAGACTGCCCGCCGATGAAAGCGAACATCTTTGTACCAACAACAAGGACGGGCAAGACAAATATATTCTCAGCTGTTTTTTCTCTTAGTAACAATGTATAATTTTTAGCGTTTTCTGCTGCGTTTTTCTACATGTTTGTTGGCTTAAAATCCTAATATTTAGATTGACATTTTATTGACAAAGTCGTATAATGAAATTGTTAAAAAAATAACGTTAATTAAATAACAATTAAAATTCACATAAAAAACAGGAGGAAAATGAGATGGCAACTAAGACCAACGCACCAGCACCAGAGCAGGACATCAACATCATTGACAACGTGGATGCACTGCAGGCTCGCATGAAAGAGATGCGGGAAGCCCAGAAGATTTTTGCTACCTATACCCAGGAGCAGGTAGATAAGATCTTCTTCGCAGCTGCTATGGCAGCAAACAAGGCAAGAATTCCTTTAGCCAAGATGGCTGTAAAGGAAACCGGCATGGGTATCGTAGAGGATAAGGTAATCAAGAACCACTACGCTGCCGAGTACATTTACAATGCCTACAGAAACACCAAGACCTGCGGCGTGATCGAAGAGGATGCCGCATACGGCATCAAGAAGATCGCAGAGCCCATCGGTTTGGTAGCAGCCGTTATCCCTACCACCAACCCAACCTCTACCGCAATCTTCAAGACTCTGATCTGCTTAAAGACCAGAAACGCAATCATCATCAGCCCACATCCTCGTGCAAAGGGCTGTACCATCGCAGCTGCAAAGGTAGTTCTGGATGCAGCAGTTGCAGCAGGTGCTCCAAAGAACATCATCAGCTGGATCGACGTTCCAAGCCTGGAGCTGACCAATGAGGTTATGAGAGAGGCTGATACCATCCTGGCTACCGGCGGCCCTGGTATGGTTAAGGCTGCTTACTCTTCCGGTAAGCCTGCATTAGGCGTAGGCGCAGGAAATACGCCTGTTATCATCGATGATACCGCAGACATCAAGCTGGCAGTAAACTCCATCATCCATTCCAAGACCTTCGATAATGGTATGATCTGTGCTTCCGAGCAGTCCGTGACCGTAGTAGGCGATATCTATGATGCAGTAAAGCAGGAGTTCCTGTACAGAGGCTGCTACTTCTTAAAGGAAGATGAGTTAGACAAGGTTCGCCATACAATCTTGATTAACGGTTCATTAAATGCTAAAATTGTAGGACAGTCAGCATTTACCATCGCTAAGCTGGCAGGCGTGACCGTACCGGAATCCACCAAGATCCTGATCGGTGAGGTAGAGTCTGTAGACATTTCCGAGGAGTTCGCTCATGAGAAGCTGTCTCCAGTGCTGGCAATGTACCATGCAAAGGATTTTGATGAGGCCATCGCAAAGGCTGAGCGTCTGGTAGCAGACGGCGGCTACGGCCACACCTCTTCTCTGTACATCCATCCGGCTCAGAAAGAAAAGATCATGAAGCACGCAGAGGCTATGAAGACCTGCCGTATCGTGATCAATACTCCTTCCTCCCACGGCGGAATCGGTGACTTATACAACTTCAAGATGGCTCCGTCCTTAACCTTAGGTTGCGGCTCCTGGGGCGGCAACTCCGTTTCTGAGAACGTAGGCGTGAAGCATCTGTTAAATATCAAGACCGTAGCTGAGAGGAGAGAGAATATGTTGTGGTTCAGAGCGCCTCAGAAGGTATACTTCAAGAAGGGCTGTATGCCGGTAGCATTAGATGAGTTAGGAACCGTGATGGGCAAGAAGAAATGCTTCATCGTTACCGACTCCTTCTTATACAAGAATGGCTATGTAAAGCCAATCGAGGAGAAGTTAGACCAGATGGGAATTCAGCACACCTGCTTCTTCGAGGTAGCTCCTGATCCAAACCTGTCCTCCGCAACTGCCGGTGCAAAGGCTATGGCAGCATTTGAGCCAGACTGCATCATCGCACTGGGCGGCGGCTCCGCAATGGACGCTGGTAAGATCATGTGGGTATTATATGAGCATCCAGAGGTAGACTTCTTAGACCTGGCTATGCGGTTCATGGATATCCGTAAGAGAGTTTACACCTTCCCGAAGATGGGTGAGAAGGCATACTTTGTAGCCATCCCAACCTCTTCCGGTACTGGTTCCGAGGTAACTCCATTCGCCGTTATCACCGATGACAGAACCGGCACCAAGTATCCGTTAGCAGATTACGAGCTGCTTCCAAACATGGCAATCATTGATGCAGACAATATGATGAATCAGCCGAAGGGTCTGACCAGTGCATCTGGTGTTGACGCTCTGACCCATGCATTAGAGGCTTATGCTTCCATCATGGCTACTGATTACACCGACGGCCTTGCATTAAAGGCAATGAAGCGTATCTTTGAGTACCTGCCAAGCGCATATGAGAACGGCGCAAATGATCCGATTGCAAGAGAGAAGATGGCAGACGCTTCCTGTATGGCTGGTATGGCATTTGCCAACGCATTCTTAGGTGTATGCCACTCCATGGCTCACAAGCTGGGCGCATATCATCACCTGCCACACGGCGTTGCCAACGCACTGCTGATCTCCTATGTTCTGCGCTTTAATGCAGAGGAAGTTCCGCCGAAGATGGGAACCTTCTCCCAGTATCAGTATCCACATACTCTGGCTCGTTATGCAGAGTGCGCTCATTTCTGCGGCGTATGCGGCAAGGATGACAAGGAGACGTTAGAGCTGTTCATCGCTAAGATCGAAGAATTAAAGGCAAGAGTGGGCATCAAGAAGTGCATTAAGGATTACGGCGTTGATGAGAAGTACTTCTTAGAGACTCTGGATCAGATGGTTGAGGATGCATTCGATGATCAGTGTACCGGTGCAAACCCAAGATATCCATTAATGAGCGAGATCAAGGAAATGTACTTAAAGGCTTACTACGGTAAATAAATTAAAAATCAAATAAAATCAAGGAGGGCAATAAAGGCTATGGAAGACAATAAAAAAGTTATCTTCACAAGACCTCACAAAACTGTCTATGCCACCGAGGATAAGATTATCAAGGTATTTGATAACCGTTATACCAAGGCAGATGTGTTGAATGAGGCACGCAACGAGGCTCTGGTAGAGGAAAATACCGACTTAAACATCCCGGCTTTAGTATCCGTTTCCGGAACCGAAGAGGGATGGAGCCTGACCCGCGATAAGGTAGAAGGCAAGACCTTAGCTGAGCTGATGGCAGAAGAGCCGGAGAAGCTGGAGACCTACATGGAGATGTTCGTAGACCTGCAGTTAACCGTTCACAAGCAGAAAGTTCCGACCATCAAGAGACTGCGCCATAAATTAATGGATCAGATCAACAGCTTAAAGGATCTGGATGCTACCGCCCGCTATGAGCTGGCTACCCGTCTGGAGAGCATGCCAAAGCACACCAAGCTGTGCCACGGCGACTTCAACCCAACCAACGTGATCGTAGATAAGTACGGCAAGCTGTGGATCATCGACTGGGCACATGCTGCACAGGGCAACGCATCTGCAGATGCAGCTATGACCTACCTGCTGTTCTGCCTGGAGGATCAGAAGAAGGCAGATCTGTACATCAAGCTGTTCTGCGAGAAGAGCGATACCGCACGCCAGTATGTAAACCGCTGGCTGCCGATCGTAGCTGCTGCACAGCTGACCAAGAAGAAGGAAAAAGAGAAAGATTTCCTGATGAGATGGATCGACGTAGCTGAGTATCAGTAGGAAGAATGATGCAACAAAATCTGCCCGGTTCCCGGATGGGAGCCGGGCAGATGAATGAAAGAGTAAAATAAAAATCAAAGAAAAACCTGTTTTAAAAATCAACCGAATTATTAAGAATTTCAAAAATAAAAATCAACCAACCTAAATCAACCTAAAATTAATGTCCCTTAATGCGCTTTTAACACGGAAACGTGGTTAAAGGCGCATTTCTTTTTACTGTTTTTTACAGCTGTTTTTTAGCTGCTTTATCTGAGACAATGAAACAATCCCCAATGTGAAAAACAAATAAAGTGTAAGTTTTGCATATTATTTGATGTTTTATTCCGATGAAAATTGTGCAGAAATCTATATAATTAAAGATATCAAAGGACCGGTCAGTAAAGATGCACAACTGTTATTGAATCAAAGGAGAATGCGAAGATGAAAATGACAAAGCAAGAGTTTGCTTCTCGTATCAATTATACCTGCACAAGCCCATGTGCTACAAAGGAGGAGCTGGATCAGCTCTGTGAGGACGCGATTAAGTATGGCTTCGGAGTGGTGTGCGTGGGCAACTGCCATGTAAAGCGGCTGCGTGAGAAATTTGGAGATAAGGTTACCATTTCTACCAGCGTGGATTACCCATTAGGCCGTTCCACCACGGCTGCAAAGCTGGCGATCGCAAAGGAGATGGTTGAGGCAGGTACTGATCATCTGGATATTATGTTAAATATTTCCATGTTCCTTTCTGGAGATTATGAGTACTGCGAACGAGAGCTGACAGAGATCGTAAAGCAGAGCAAGGCAATCAATCCGAACGTGATCTGCAAGGTGCTGGCTGAATTCTGTTATTTCAATTATCAGCAGAAGGTTGACCTTTGCAAGATCATTAAAAAGTCCGGAGCAGATGCAGTAAAGACCCATTCCGGATTTGGCCCAGGCTCCTTCCGGATCGGAGATATCTTTATTATCAAGGAGATTCTCGGCGATGATTTCCGTATCAAGGCAGCTGGGGATATAGAAGATGCAGGCACTGCACTGGCGGCGCTTCAGGCCGGCGTATATGAGATCGGCAATGCAGCAGAGGATTGCATGAAGATGTACAATTCCTTTGACGATTATATTAAGTATTTTGAGTAATTTGGGAAACGGCAAATGTTAGAAATATAATGTATGGAGGTAAAATCATGGCTCACTATAAAATGTATATTGATGGAAAATGGGAAGACAGCACGGTTGTAAAACCGGTTTATGAGAAATATACTGGAGAACAGTATGCGACATACGCAGAGTCTACCCCAGAGGATGTAGATCGTGCAGTAGCTGCTGCGAAAGAGTCCTTTAAGAAGGAGGCTTTAACGCCGACTCAGCGACATGATATTCTGATGCGCGCTGCAGAGATTCTTAAGGAAATGCAGGAAGAAATTGCACAGTCGATTTGCCATGAGGCTGGACGAACCATTGAGGATTCCCGTTATGAGGTACTGCGTGCTGTCGGCAGCTTCCAGCTTGCTGCTGAGGAGGGACGGCGCATAGCAGGTGAAATGATCCCGGCTGAAGGCGTTGCAGGTGATGAGGACAAAATGTGCTTTACCGTGCGCAAGCCAATCGGCGTGGTAGCTGCAATTATGCCATTTAATGTACCCCTTGTTCTGACTGTAAATAAGATTGCTCCAGCACTTGCTGCAGGCAATACCGTTGTACTTAAGCCTACGAAAGATTGTCCTGGACATGCGGTTTTATTAGTTGAGGCACTGCTGAAGGCCGGATTGCCGAAAAATCATATCCAGCTTCTGATTGGATCTGGTAGCACAGTCGGTGAGGCATTGCTGAAAAATCAGGATGTTGCATGCTACTGCTTTACCGGAAGTCTGGAGATGGGTACCCATGTCCGCAACTCCGTAGGCTTACGCCGCTGCATGATGGATCTGGGAAACAACGGCGGTGTTATTATCCACAAGGATGTTGATGTGAAGGATGTGGCAGTTACCTGCGCAGCCACCGGATTTACCAATGCTGGACAGTTGTGCATCAAGCCTCAGAGGCTTTATGTACATGAGGATATTTTTGATGAGTTTGTCCAGGTAATGAAGGAGTATGCGGAGAGCGTTGTAGTAGGTGATCCGGCTGATGAGAAGACTGCAATTGGTCCGATGATCAGCGAAGAGGAAGTTGAGCGTATCGATTCCTGGGTAAAAGAGGCTAAGGAAGGCGGAGCTACCGTTATCTGCGGCGGCGAGAAGATCGGTACCCGTGTATATAAGCCTACGATTCTGACCAATGTAACTAAGGATATGAAGGTTGTTTCCAATGAAGCCTTTGCGCCTCTCGTTGTAGCGATTCCTTATACCGATTTTGATGATGCAATCGATCAGTTGAATGACTCAAAATACGGTCTGCATGCGGCTGCCTTTACCAATGATTTCAATCTGGCACTGAAGGCTACACAGAAAATCGAGGCCGGCGGCGTTATCATTAATGGCTCCCCATATACCCATATTCCGGTTATGCCATTCGGCGGAATTAAGAACAGCGGTGTAGGAAAAGAAGGTCCAAGATACTGTATCGAAGAGATGACAGATGTAAAAACCATCGTTTACTATATGAAGTAAAAAATAGATTCAGGACGCAGCTGGTTTGGATGTCTCCATTGTGTTTTAACGCAATGGGGGCATCTTTTATTTTGGCAATATTGTGTTGGTATTGTGTTGATTGGGGGATGAATTAGGGGAGGATTGGGAATGGATTAGGGAAGGAGTGAGGCCGGATACAGGCTGGATTAAGATGGGATGATACGACAAAAGCGGTCCCAATTATTTTTCCACAGCAGACAAATAAAGTGTAAGTTTTGCATATTATTCGATGCTTTATTCCGATGAAAATTGTGCAGAAATCTATATAATTAAAGATATCAAAGGACCGGTCAGTAAAGATGCACAACTGTTATTGAATCAAAGGAGAATGCGAAGATGAAAATGACAAAGCAAGAGTTTGCTTCTCGTATCAATTATACCTGCACAAGCCCATGTGCTACAAAGGAGGAGCTGGATCAGCTCTGTGAGGACGCGATTAAGTATGGCTTCGGAGTGGTGTGCGTGGGCAACTGCCATGTAAAGCGGCTGCGTGAGAAATTTGGAGATAAGGTTACCATTTCTACCAGCGTGGATTACCCATTAGGCCGTTCCACCACGGCTGCAAAGCTGGCGATCGCAAAGGAGATGGTTGAGGCAGGTACTGATCATCTGGATATTATGTTAAATATTTCCATGTTCCTTTCTGGAGATTATGAGTACTGCGAACGAGAGCTGACAGAGATCGTAAAGCAGAGCAAGGCAATCAATCCGAACGTGATCTGCAAGGTGCTGGCTGAATTCTGTTATTTCAATTATCAGCAGAAGGTTGACCTTTGCAAGATCATTAAAAAGTCCGGAGCAGATGCGGTAAAGACCCATTCTGGATTTGGCCCAGGCTCCTTCCGGATCGGAGACATCTTTATCATCAAGGAGATACTCGGTGATGATTTCCGTATCAAGGCAGCCGGGGATATAGAAGATGCAGGCACCGCACTGGCAGCACTCCAGGTTGGTGTATATGAGATCGGCAATGCAGCAGAGGATTGTATGAAGATGTACAACTCCTTTGATGATTATATTAAGTATTTTGAATAGTGCGAGGGCTATGTCATCTGCTGGCGGCAGAGGATTCTCGTACCGGTCAGTTCCGGAAGTGGAGGATAGGCTGCAGGAATTACAGGTAGACCTGCCATTCTCAGAGCATACGGAGCTGATGAATCAGAAGCTGGTTATAGCGGGAAGAACGGTACAAAACCGAATCGTCTGTCAGCCCATGCAGAGCTGCGGTGGAAAAGTAAATGGCGGACCGGATAGATTGACAAAAAGGCGTTATATCCGTCTTGCAGAAGGAGGTGCGGGAATCATATGGTTTGAATCGGTGGCGGTTCTGCCGGAGGCTCGTTCTCAAAGCAGGCATATGTGGCTGGATGAGCATAACGTGGAGGATTATAAAATCCTGGTGCAGGAGATAAAGGAAGCATGCTTCAAGAAAAATGGCTTTGAACCGATTATCCTACTGCAGCTCAGCCACAGCGGCCGTTACTGTAAGCCCCAGGGAGTACTCCAACCGGTGATTGTTCGCAACAATCCATTGTTTGAGGTAGATGGAATTCTTGATGCATCCTACATTATCGGGGATGAGGAATTAAAACGGTTAGAACAAACATATGGAGCGTGTGTGCGGCTGGCGGGAGAAGCTGGATTTGATGGTGTTGACATTAAGGCATGTCACCAAAATCTGATAAACGAACTGCTTTCTGCTTATAACCGCCCAGGAGAATATGGCGGAAGCTTTTTTAACCGGGTACGGTTTCTGCAGAACTGTTTTGAAGCAGCACATGCAGCGGTTCCTAAGGAATTTATCGTTACAACAAGGCTGAGCATATATGATGGATTTCCGTATCCATACGGATTTGGAACCAGGGAATATGCCGGATTAAAACCGGATGTAATGCAGGTAATCGAGATTATTCAGTATTTAGATAAGCTGTTTGATCTGCCTCTGGCAAATATATCAATGGGAAATCCGTATATCAATCCTCATATTGAGAGGCCTTATGACCGGGGCACGTATATACCGGATGAGCATCCGCTTGTCAGCGTTGCACGCATTGTAAACTGTACAGCGCAGGTGCAGAAGGCATGCGGGAATGTAAAACTGGTTGCAAGTGGATTATCGTACCTGAGGCAGTTTTCAGCCCAGCTGGCGGCGGGGATTTTGGAGAAGAATTATGCTGCATTAGTGGGATTTGGGCGGATGTCTGTTGCAGATCCGTACTTTCCGCAGAGGCTGCTGAAGGAAGGCGCATTGTCTCCGCAGAGGCTGTGCACAACCTGTGGATACTGTACTGCTTGTTTCCATCAGGGAAGACGGGTGAAATGCCGTGGTGAAGAAAAGTAAAGAAAGAAAAAGAGAGAAAAGTAGCACGAATGTTACGATGCTGGAAGGGGAAAACATTATGAGAAAAAACAGAGTTGTATTGCCGTTACTGTTAACCTTATCCATGGTGCTGTCTGGCTGTTCTGCACCTGCAAAGACACAGACAACGGCGGCGCCGGTGAGCACGACAAGTGCTGCCGCAGATGCCGGACAGGAGGCACAGCCGCAGAAAAAGTATAAGATTATCTGCATTCAGCGTATGGCAGGAGCTTCTTACTGGGATACTCTTGCAAAGGGTTGTTCTCAGGCTGGAGAGGATTTGGGCCAGGAGGTAATTAATATGTCGCCTACCGAGTCGGATGCGGCAGCTCAGATTGCAGTTTTGCAGGATGCGATTGCACTGCAGCCAGATGCGATTACGATTGTGCCGGTTTCCAATGATGCAGTAGAGCCGCTGTTAAAGCAGGCCATGGATCAGGGAATTGTGGTAATCACCGGAGAAGGTGTGGGCATGACGAACCATGACTGGGATCTGGCAGGCCTGAATACAGAAAACTATGCAAATCATGCCATTGATGAACTGGCAAAGGCTATGGGAGAAGAAGGCGATTACGCCCTGATGGCCGGCAGCCTTACCAACTCCGGTCATATGTCCCGGTTGGAGGCCATGAAAAAGCGTCAGGAGGAGCTTTATCCGAACATGCATCTGGTAAGCGGCGAAATCATAGCCCCTACAGCAGGTACAGCAGATTCTGCTCTGGCTCTTTTCAAGGAGCTGATTGTTACCTATCCGGATCTGAAGGGTATCTTCACTCATGAGAAGACGGCGCAGGCAGCATTGGCAGTTGAGGAAGCAGGAAAGTTAGACCAGATCACGGTAATGGGTTATGCTACACCGAATGAGGCAGGCCAGTATCTGGCAAGCGGTGCGATCACACTGAGCATCGTTGGTGATACGATCGCAAAGGGCGCAGCAACCGTTGCCCTGGCAGTGAAGGTTTTGGATGGCGAGGAAGTCGTAGAAGGCATGGATCTGGGATACACTGGATTTGACTCCATTATCGTAGATAAGGAAAACAAATCCGTAGAGGCAAACAGCTTTATTGATATCAACAAAGATAATTACATGGATTTTGATTTCTAAAGGTAGCTGAGGTTATTCAGGAAAGAATTAACATTACAGAATGCAGGCTGTTCCTTATAAATAATTATTTGGAATGGCCTGAATTTGTAAAATAGAAGAGGTGAATGGATTTTGGAAAAAAAGAATATCGTTGAAATGAGAAATATTCAGAAATCCTTTTTCGGAAGCAAGGCGCTGGATGGATTTAATTTATCCATTGGACCGGGGGAAGTGCGCAGCCTGATGGGGGAAAATGGATGCGGCAAATCCACAGCAATTAAGATCATGTCTGGATTTTACGATTATGACGGCGGAGAAATCTATTTTAATGGAGAACTGCAGAAGAACTTTAAGCCGAAGGATTCCATGAAGGCCGGTATCCAGGTTATCTATCAGGATTTCTCTCTTTATCCCAATCTTACCGTAGCAGAAAATATTATGATGAATAAGACCATGAATACGCCTGGTCATGGAATGAAATGGAAGCAGATCAAGGAAGAGGCCGCTGAGGTTTTAAAGCAGCTAGGAGCCGAGATCCCGCTGGATGCTCTGGTGGAGGATCTGAATGTGGCGCAGCGTCAGATGGTTGCAATCTGCCGTTCTCTGGTGCAGGATGCGAAGCTGATCATCATGGACGAGCCTACCAGCGCCTTAACGTACAAGGAGATCCAGTATCTGTACAAGATCGTAAAGGGACTGACAAAGAGAGGCATATCCACCCTGTTTGTCAGCCACAAGTTGGATGAGGTGGAGGAGCTTTCCAGCTACGTAACCATTATGAGAAATGGAAAAAATGTTTTTGAGGGCAGCGCGGCGGAATTAAACCGGGAAAAGGTAGTTTATTACATGACGGGAAGAGAAATCAATTACGCGCCGTATGAGTATGATTCCAAGGGAAAAGAGCCGATCATGAAGGTGGAAGGTCTGACGCTGGAACCGTATTTTGAGGATATCAATTTTTCGTTATATTCGGGGGAGATTTTAGGAATTACCGGTCTGCTGGGCTGCGGGCGCTCGGAGCTGGCCAAATCCCTGTTTGGCTTGATGCCCAGCCAATCAGGAACCATCACAATTGACAATCAGCAGGTAAAAATTCGAAGTGTGGACGATGCATTAAAGAACCGGATCGGTTATGTGCCGGAGGACAGAATGACAGAGGGATTGCACATGCCGCGGAAAATCGGCACCAATGCAATTGCCTGTGTAACGGACCAGATGGTAAATAAGTATGGACTGTTAAGCCAGAAGGATTTGAAGAACCGGATGACAACTGCGTTGCAGCGAATCAAGGTAGCCGGTCTGGATGAAAATAAGGCAGTGCAGGCTCTCTCCGGCGGAAATCAGCAGAAGGTGCTGCTGATCAAATGGCTGGAAAAGGACCCGAAGATTTTAATTTTAAACTGCCCGACTGTAGGTGTGGATGTAGGTTCTCGTAGTGATATTCATGAAGTGATTAAGAAAATTGCGGCAGAGGGGCTCAGTGTAATCGTAATCTCTGATGATATTTCTGAGATCAAACAGGTCTGCAACCGGCTTATGGTGATGCAGAATGGAAAAATGGTGTTCGAAGCCGATACAAAGAATGCTTCAACTGAGAAGGTGGAGGCAATATTAGTAGCCAATGGCGGAAATTGATTTTTAATTGGGGAGTTAAAGTTATGCAGAAACGACTATTTAAAACAAATGAAAGCCTTGTAGGTGTATTGATCTTAGCGATCATCGTTATTTTTTCTATTATTAGTCCGGAATTCCGCTCCATATCGGCGGTATTTAATATTTTACGTGCATCGATTGTTTCCAGTATCGTTGCACTGGCTCTGCTGCTGGTGTTTATAAGCGGCGGCATCGATATGTCATTCATGTCAGTCGCATCGGTGTCGATGTATGCAACCGTAAGGCTTCTGACGAATCTGGAAATCAATCCTCCTCTTGTTGTAGTCTTTCTCATCGGTGCAGTGGTAGGGGCGATCCTGGGGCTTATTAACGCGCTGTTTGTCACAAAGACAGATATGCCAATCTTTATTGTAACCCTGGCAACCCACTTTATCTATAAGGGAGCCTGCTTAGCCTTCATTGGTGTGGAGGTGCTGGATGTACCGGAAAGCATGATCAGCTTGTCAAGGAGCAACCTGATATCACTTCCGATGCCGGACGGGTCCGTTACCAATCTGAACAGCTCCATCCTGATTGTGGTTGCGCTGTATGTTCTGGTTTTCCTGATACTGAAATATACGAAATTTGGGCGTAAGCTGTTCGCTCTCGGCGGTGATACTGTGGCAGCGGCACGGTCCGGAATCAATGTACCGCTTACGATTACGCTTATGTTCGTCTGCGCCGGAGTGATTGCCTCCGTTGCAGGAATTCTGAATGCATCTCTGCTGCGTCTGGCCACCCCTGGAGATATGATCGGAAATGAACTTCCGATTATGGCAGCGGTTATTTTAGGCGGCGCAGATTCTGCAAAGGGAAGAGGAAGCGTTCATGGAACTGCATTAGGTGTGCTGCTGATCGCCATCATTTCCAACAGCTTGACGATGTTAAGGATTCCTTCTTATTGGCAGAAGGCAGTTTTGGGCCTGATCGTTATCATCGGAACCGTTCTTCAGCACGTGCTTGGCAAGAAGGAAAATGCATAGACTTGAGAGGAGGAGTTAGATTGCGTACCAAGAATGAAAAAAAGAGTGCAGAAACCAAAAGCGCATGGAAAGAGTTGAATCATAGGATTGGTGACAATAACGTTAAGCTGCTTCTGATTGCAGTCGGAATGTTTCTGATTATGGCGGCATTGCGTCCTAAGCTGTTCCTGAATCCGATCAGTCTGCGAACCATGGGAGTACAGATGGCAGAGATGGGCTTGTTTTCCATTGCCATGATGATTGTATTTATTTCAGGAGGAATTGATCTGTCGATTATCGCCATTGCAAATCTGACCAGCGTGCTGATCGGTCTGCTGATGCAGATGCCGGCGGTGGAGGCAGGATCGGCAGGCACGATTGCGCTTATGATTGTTCTTTCCTTTATCATTGCGATTGTGATGGGAATTATTTTAGGCGGAATAAACGGATATTTGATTGCACGGTTTTCTCTGCAGCCCATGCTGGTTACGCTGGGAACCATGAACTTATATATGGGTATCGCCATTGTCCTGACCAAGGGAAAGGCGCTGAGCGGATTTCCGCCTATGGTAACGGACTTTGGAAACGGAACGCCGTTGGGAATACCGGTTCCATTTATCATCTTGGTTGTGGTTGTTGCAGCCATTGCAGTGATCTTAAATCATACAAAATATGGATTCGATTTAAAATTATTCGGTACGAATGCATTGGCATCCCGCTTTTCGGGAATTCCTAATACTGTAGTTACCGTAAAAACCTATATAATAAGCGGTGTCATCTCAGCAATCACCGGTGTGGAAATGATGACCAGAACGAATACTGCCCGTGCAGATTTCGGCAATTCTTATTTGTTCATTTCCATTTTATGTGCCATCTTGGGAGGCACGGCTCCGGAAGGCGGAGAAGGAAGCCTGCTGGGTTTGGTGCTTGCATTTACCATTCTGCAGATTCTGTCCAGTGGATTTAATATGCTTTCCATCAGCAGTATCATGAAGGATTTCATCTGGGGAGCATTGCTGTTAGGTGTTATGGCATTGAATCATGTGATTGCAGAGAGAAGAAGAAAACAGATATAAATGGCCTGTATGGTCTATTCTGAATGGCAACATAGGAGATAACTTTGGGAGCAGATAGGACGAACAAGAGTAGGACAGATGGGTCTGATATAGAAAAGATAATTTCAATAGAACGAGTTTCAGGAACAGTAGATTACAATGCGCATACTCATAACTATTATGAAATGATCTTTATTAAGCAGGGAGCTGTTCAGCTGGTTTTTCGAAATAAGATGTTTGTGGCACAGGCGAAAACATTGATTTTTATCAGCAATCATGAAGAGCATTCCACTGCAGTTCTAGAAGGCCCATACGAACGTTATATTTTGCGAATCTTGCCAGAGTACGCAGATAAGCTGATCATGAATGCAAAGCTGCTCTCTGTTTTTAAAAATCGCCCCATGTCTTTTCGAAATGTATTTGATGTGGCAGCAATAGAGGAGAATCTCACCTGGCTTTTTGAATGTATTCTGAAGATGATGGAGTCACAAGAATACGATAATGTTTCATCAAAGGCAGATTTTTTTGAAGAGAAGCTGGGGTGTCTGATTAAATTGGTCATGTTTTTTGTGTGGGAGAATAATCAATCAGAGTTTCCTGTTTTGCGGGAGAGTATTAAGTCAGAAATCTATGCAGTACAGGCATATCTGGATCAGCATTACCGGGAGAATATAACGATTGAGGAAGTAGCAAACAAGTTTTATATCAATACGAATTATCTGTCTGCTTCGTTTAAGAAGCTGACGGGATACAGTCCGAAGCAGTACTTAACACAAAATCGATTGTCATATGCAAGATATTTGCTTCTTCATTCTCAATATTCGATAGAAGAAATAGCATGTGAATGTGGTTTTAATGATCAGAGTAATTTTATCCGGGCATTTAAGGAGATGTATGCACTTACACCTGGAAGCTTAAGAAAAGCAAACATACCGAAATCTTCCGATCAGCAATAATTTCAAGATATTACTATTTTTAACAAGGAGGAGTTTATCATGTCTGGACATGAAAAATTTAATTTTCGAACATTAGAGGATATTCAGGAGAAGGTAAATCAGCTTGGCGTGAACATCAAATTTTCTGAGAACCTGGAGCTCATGCATAAGCCGGTTTGGATCAACGGACATAAGGCAGAAAACAGCATCGCCGTGCTTCCTATGGAGGGTTGTGATTCCAATCAGGATGGAAGTCCTTCTGAGCTGGTAAAGCGCCGGTATCTTCGCTTTTCAGAGGGAGGCGCAGGCCTTGTCTGGTGGGAAGCCAATGCAGTTGTGCAGGAGGGCAGAGCGAATCCCAACCAGATGATGATTACCGAAAAAAATCTGGAGAGCTTTCGGAAGCTGATCGAGGAGTGCAACCAGAGTGCCATTGCAAGAAACGGGTATAAGCCGCTTCATATTCTGCAGTTGACTCACTCTGGACGGTATGCCCGCCCGGTCGGTCATGCTCCGGCACCCAGAGTGCCCCAGCGCGATCCGATTCTGGACCCCATCAGCGGTGTTACGTCAGATGCAGCAGTGGTAAGTGATACATATCTGGAAAGCTTAGTGCCGAAATATGCGAAGGCAGCTCTGTTGGCAAAAGAAGCGGGATTTGACGGTGTGGATATTAAAGCATGTCATCGCTATCTGCTCAGCGAGCTTTTAGCCAGCCACACGAGAGAAGGAAAATACGGCGGAAGCTTTGAGAATCGAAGCCGTTTAATCGTGGAGATTGTACGGGCAGTACGCCAGGCAGTAGGTGAGGATTATATCATTGCCAGCCGCTTTAATGTTTTTGATGCCCATCCTTATCCGTATGGTTTTGGCTGTGACCGGGAGGATCTGTGGAAATTTGATCCCACAGAACCGATGGAGTTGGTAAAGCTTTTATGTAAGGAAGGTGTAAACCTTTTAAGCAACTCTGCAGGAAATCCGTATTACATTTATCCCCAGGTGACCCGTCCGTTCGATTTATCCAGCAGAGGGATTCCAGTTCCGGACGAGCATCCGTTGACCAGTGTGGCCAGATTATTTGAATTTACTCGCCAAATTCAGAAGGCAGCAGGAGATGTTCCGGTGATTGGAAATGGATACACATGGCTGCGTCAGTTTGCGCCTTTCGCAGGAGCTGCCAATTTGTTGGATGGAAGCTGCCGGATGATGGGACTTGGCCGGAGCAGTATTGCGTATCCGGATGGACCGAGAGATATTCTGCTGAATGGAAAGCTGCGTCCGGAGCAGTGCTGCATTACCTGTTCTAAATGTACACAGATCATGCGGGATCACGGACATACCGGCTGTGTCGTTCGGGACAGCCAGTGGTATCTGCCGCTGTATCGGGAAGCGGCACAGGAAGCGGCAATTCGGGAGAATCGGAATTAAGCAGAAAGAAAAGAGGACAGGCAAATGAAAAAGACAGCAATTGTAACAGGCGGCAGCCGCGGAATCGGCTACGCGATTGCAAAAAGATTGGGACTGGATGGATTTAATATCGTAATTATGGACATGAACGATCCAGAAGCTTATCAAGATCATTTTGATGAACTGAAGGCGGAGGGAATCGATTTCTTATATGTCCGCGGAAATATATGCAGTGCAGAGGACAGGGAGCGCCTGATTACACAGACGGTTGAGAGGTTTGGAGGCATTCATGTTTTGGTTAATAACGCCGGTGTGGCACCGAAGGTACGTGCCGATCTTTTGGAGATGACGGAGGAAAGCTTTGACCGTGTAGTTGGAATCAATACGAAGGGAAATATGTTTTTGACACAGGCGGTTGCCAGACAGATGATCGAGCAGCCGATTGAGGGAAGAAAGCGGGGAACGATTATCAATATCTCATCCTGCTCCGCCGTAGTTTCCTCAACTGGCCGCGGTGAGTACTGTGTATCAAAGGCAGGAGTTTCCATGCTCACCACCTTATACGCAGACCGTCTGGCGCGTGAAGGCATTTTAGTCAATGAGGTTCGCCCAGGCGTGATTGCGACGGATATGACAGCAACGGTGCAGGAGAAGTACAACAAAATGTTTGAGGATGGAGTATTCCCGATTGCCAGATGGGGACTGCCGGAGGATATCGCGTCCGCGGTGTCTGCTCTGGCGGGAGATGATTTCCTGTATACAACCGGTAATTATATTGACGTGGACGGCGGATTCCATATCCAGCGCTTATAAGTCAGGAAGGAGAATGGGATGCAGGAAATTCAAGTGCGCTATCAGGACCGATATATAACATGTTATATACGGAATACCGTTGTGGTCGGAACGGGGGCAGCAGGCTTTAATGCGGCTGACTGCCTGTATCAGAATGGGCAGGAGGATATTGCGATCGTCACGGAAGGTGTGAATCGCGGAACCAGCCGGAATACCGGAAGCGATAAGCAGACCTATTATAAGCTGACTCTGTCGGGAGATGATGATGACAGCGTGGGGAAAATGGCGCAGACCTTGTTTGAGGGACAGGGCGTGGACGGCGATATTGCCCTGTGCGAGGCTGCACTGTCGGCACAGTCCTTTTTAAAGCTGGTTCAGTTAGGGGTGGCATTTCCGAGAAACCGCTGGGGCGAATACATTGGATATAAAACGGATCATGATCCACGCCGGCGCGCCACCAGCGCAGGACCGTACACCAGCAAAATGATGACAGAGTGTCTGGAAAAAGAGGTCAGAAAAAAAGGAATCCGTATATTTAACGGAATGCAGGTGGTGTCTGTTCTATCAGATGGAGAGCAAAGCTACGGTCTGATCTGCCTGGACTGCCAGAATTCCAAGGATGAGGATCAGCGGTTTGTGGCCTTCTGCTGCCGGAATATTATCTGGGCCACAGGCGGCCCTGCCGGAATGTACGCAGACAGCGTATATCCGCTGGGACATTACGGAGCTACCGGAGTGGCTTTTGCAGCAGGCGTCAAGGGGAAAAATCTTACGGAATGGCAGTACGGGTTGGCATCAGTGAAGCCGCGGTGGAATGTGTCAGGTACCTATATGCAGGTGCTCCCACGGTTTATTTCCAGAGAGCAGGATGGTTCGGGAGAACGGGAATTTCTGTTTGACTTTTTTGAGAATAAGGGAGAATTGCTGACACAGGTCTTTCTGAAAGGCTATCAGTGGCCCTTTGATGTGCGAAAGATCGCAGGCGGCAGCTCCATCATTGATATCCTGGTATATCTAGAAAAGAAAAAGGGACGGCGCGTATTCCTGGATTTCCGGTCCAATCCGGGAGGCGGGAGGTTGGATTTCTCAGCGCTGTCACAGGAGGCCTTTTCCTATCTGGAGAAGGCTGGCGGATGTTTTGGAACTCCCTATGAACGTCTGATGCATATGAATGCGCCGGCCGTTGAATTTTATCGGGATAAAGGAGTGGATCTGGCAGAGGAGCCGCTGGAAATTGCCCTGTGCGCCCAGCACAATAACGGAGGCCTGTCCATTGATGCCTGGTGGCAGACGAATATAAAAGGCTTCTTTGCTGTAGGCGAGGTGGCAGCCAGCCATGGCGTTTACAGACCTGGCGGAAGTGCATTAAATGCAGGCCAGGTGGGATCAGCTCGTGCAGCCGCCTATGTTTCCGCCCATAACACGGCTGATCCAGATCAGCAGACCTTTTTCGCTTTACTGGAAAAGGAAATGGAGCATGTGCAGAAGGTGTGCTCTGCCGTGCTGGCTGATCAAAATGAGGATAATGTTGATCAGATATGGGACCGCATTACCTCCTCCATGAGCCAGTTAGGCGCAAGCATTCGAAGTGAAGCCGGATTAAAGCAGCAGCTGCATGATGCAAAGCAGCAATATGAGGAATTCACCAGAACCGTCCGCATCCAGAAGCCGGTTCGTCTGCGACGTGTATTTCAACTGGAAAATATATTGCTCTGCCAGCAGGTGTATTTGGAAGCCATGCTTGATTATATTCGTCATGGCGGAAAAAGCAGGGGAAGCACATTGTACACCGACTTAGGCGGAGTGAAGCCATATGATCGCCTGCCAGAGGAGTTTACGTTCCAATTGGATGATGGGACGGATTCTCATAAGGTGCAGGAGGTGGTTTGGCAGAACGGAGGCTGCCAGTTTAGCTGGAGGATGGTTCGGCCGATACCGGAGGATGATGACTTTTTTGAGAATGTATGGCGTTCCTATAGAGAAAATCAAAATATTTTTTGATTGATTTCAGGAAATGGGTTAAACTTAGAAGAGAGAGAAGATGGAAGCAGCTTCTTTGAGGGCTTGATGGTAAATAGAGGGATAAAATACCTGTATTTTGCATCACCCCAGAGGAGCTGTTTCATTTTTCGAGACTATTTATAAATGTTGGCAATTTGTAACAAAATGCCGGCGAAACGCCTTGATATTTCTTGGAAAAGAGTCGTCTATGAATTGACTTTATTGCGGTGAATCATTACAATAGAAGAAGGAAAAGGGGGGATCGGATATGAATACACAGCGGTTTGTTTTTAAGGATGTGTTTCGCACAATCGGGATCATATTCATGATCGTAGGCGTTATCTTTGTGGCTGTGACCTTTGGATTGGTTTACAGCTCTTCTCAGTTTTATTCCAATGCAGTTCGGACGGAGGGAACCATCAGCCGGATCTCTTCCAGGGAGATTTATGTCTCCTACGAGATCGATGGAGAGGAAATGGTAAGCCCTCTGGGATTTTATACCAATACGATGCGGGTGGGGGATCCCATCACGATTTATTATGCGGCGGATGACCCGGCCAGGATTCAGACCAAATCCTCTGAGCTGCTTGCCCTGATTTTCGGGATCGTAGGGATTATTATGCTGGGAACCGGAACGGCATTGCTGATATACAGCATCCGGAAAAAGGCCCAGGGACAGCGGCTGAAGGAGACAGGAATGCGCCTGGATGGAGAGATCATAGGCGTTGCAGTAGATCCAAGGATTTCCAGCAATTACCGGCATCCATATGTGCTGCAGTGCCAGTGCAGGACTCCGGACGGCCAGCTGCGTCTGTTCCAGAGCGGGCCCATCTGGTATGACCCCACGAAGCTTCTGACTTCAAATTATGTTTCTATTTACGTGGACCGGAATGATTTCCGGAAGTATTACGTGGATCTTTCCCGGGTATTGCCGGATTACCAGTGATAAATCGAAAGAAAAGAGCAATTGAGATCTTGATACAGGAGAATAAAAAGCATGAAAAGTGTTCTTCAGAACGTTCTTCAAAACCTGCATATTTCAAAGCAGACGGTCATCATCGTGCTGGTGCTTGTTATTGCAGCCGGCTTATCCTTAACAATTGGTATCATTCTCCGGCACAAACGGGCTAAGGAAGAGGCGCAGCATGCGGTCCGAAGGATGCGGGAGGAGGCGCTGGACCGGGTTCTGGCCAATCCTCTGGAGGAGAAGAAGGCGGAGCCCTTTGAGAAAAAAAGACGTCCCTTTCAGGTGGAGTATTCCAAGGACCCGAATAACAGGCCGGCAGAGAAGCCGGGAAAGGATATGTACCAGCTGACGGAGATTACGGAGCTTTCCCAGAGAAAGTATATGTTCCGTTATCAGGAGCCGGTCCAGATCGGAAATCAGTTCGGCAATGTAGTGATCCTGCCGCGGAATGTAAATCCCAGCCAGGTATATTGCCAAATTTTTTATTATAAAAGGGGAAATTATTTAAGAAGCACAGGAATTGTGGAGGTGGTGCTGCGGAGAAAGGGGAAGGTGGTAATCGTCAATCAAAACGGACTTAAGCTGAAGTCCGGCGATTGCTTTACTGCAGGAAGGACCTCTTATCAGATCGAATTTATATAAATGGCAGCCTGACAAAAGAAAATTCAAGAGGGGACAAAGGGTATGAGTGTAGTATTATCTGTATACAGCCAGAGCGCATATAAAGAGTTTGTGCTCCCGCCGATCCATAACGCAGAAACGATTCTGATCATCGACCGGAAAATTTTTCATCTTCAGGAGGATATCGAGCTTCATCTGGAAATGATCGATCAGAAATGGTCCTTTCTGCCGTCCTGTACCTGCCGGATCCGGGGACCTCAGGGGGACTGCAGGCTGCGGGATCAGGCCAATTACCGGCTGGAATCTGCCAGGGGGGAGGTATTATCCACTGTTGTGCAGATGAAGCCTACATCGTTCTATAACTATTCCAAATATGATTTTTCCGCAGAAAGGCAGCTTACCGTGGGAAGCGGCACAGACTGCGATATTTTATATTCCTATCAATATTCTGGTTCTCAGTATATATCCAAAAAGCATGCCGTGATCCGCCGGACCAGAGAAGGGGTGGTTCTGGAGGACAGCAGCAAAAACGGCGTTTTTATTAATGATGCCCGTGTCAGAGGTACCCAGCGCCTGGAATTCGGGGATAATATCCACATCTGGGGCATGGATATGGTGTATTTAGGCAATGTGCTTGCGGTGCGCCAGGGCAGCAATGTAAAGGTAAACAGCCAGAAGCTGCGGCTTTGGAACGGTCAGGTGGCTTTGGCAGCAGGAAAGAACCGGCCGGCAGCCCGCCAGATCTATCACAGAGCGCCCAGAAATCTGGAGGTGCTGGAAACCGATCCGGTGGAGATCGAAGCGCCTCCGGCTCCAAAGGAGCCTGGAGATACTCCGATTATGATGACCATCGGACCGGCTATGACCATGGCAATTCCGATGCTGATGAGCAGCGTGATCGCCATCATGGGTGCCCGCTCCACCGGAGCCCAGGCGAGTACCTTTATGTATACCGGAATCATCACATCCCTGTGTTCTGCGGTGATTGGTGCAGGCTGGGCACTGAACAATATCCGGTATGGCAAGGATCGGATGAAAAAGGAGGAGAATCACCGGTTTGAGGCTTACGGGGAGTATCTGATCAAGTGCGCAGATGAGATCAAGATGAAGTACGAGCACAATATCCAAAGTCTTCTTACCATGTATCCGGCGGCGGAAGTCTGTGCATCGAAGCAAATGCTGGAAAATAATACCATGTGGGGAAGAAACAGCACCCACGAGGATTTTCTGTTCCATCGTCTGGGACTTGGGGATATGCCTTTCCAGGTGCAGGTTCAGATCCCTAAGGAGAAGTTTACGCTGATCAATGATTCTCTGGCAGATAAGCCCAGATTTATCAAGGAAAGCTATCAGATGCTCCATCAGGTGCCGATCTGCCTGGATCTTTTGAAGGAACATATCATAGGCGTAGTGGGAGGCGCAGACAAGATCGGCGCATATCCGGTTGTGTATGCCCTGGTGGCTCAGATCGCAGCCCAGAACTGCTACACAGATGTGAAGATGGCATTTTCTTTCCAGGAGGATCAGGGGGAGAGCGGAAGCCGGTGGAAATTCGCCAGGTGGCTGCCTCATGCCTGGTCGCCGGATAAAAAGGTGCGCTATGTGGCAAGTAATAAAAATGAAGCTACTGATGTGTTCTACGAGCTGACCAAGGTGCTGCGGTTTAGGAGCGAGGAGACCAGAACTTCTTTTGATAAGGTGCGGATCTACAAGCCTCATTACATTTTATTTGTGGAGGATCTTTCCTTCCTGGAAGGAGAACTGATCTCCAAGTATATCTTTGACAAGGAAAAATCCTTTGGACTGACGGTGATCCTGATGGCGGAAAGCCATGAAAATCTGCCCAACACCTGTGAATGTATCATCCAGAATGACAATGAATTCCGGGGAATTTACCATACCAACACAGGGGAACGGACCGCGGTAACCTTCGATGTGATGAACCAGCTGGCTCTGGAGGTGATGGCCAGACGGATGTCCAATATCGAGGTCAGCGAGACTGAGGTGGGCGGCGATGTGCCAAATGCCATCACCTTTTTCGATATGTTCGGGGTGTCCAGCCTGCAGGAGTTCCATGTGGAGGAGCGGTGGAAGAAGAACCGTACCTATGACAACATGAAGGCGCTGGTGGGCCAGCGGGCCGGCGGTGTTCCCTGTTATCTGGATGTCCATGAGAAGTATCACGGGCCGCATGGTCTGGTGGCAGGTACCACAGGCTCCGGCAAGTCGGAGACCCTGCAGACCTATATGCTTTCCCTGGCCATTAATTTCAGCCCGGACGATATCGGATTCTTCATCATTGACTACAAGGGCGGCGGCATGGCCAACCTGTTTAACGGACTGCCCCATATCCTGGGACAGATCTCCAACCTGTCGGGCAACCAGGTGCGCCGTGCCATGGTGTCCATTAAAAGTGAAAATAAGAGAAGACAGAGGGTCTTTAATGAGCATGGCGTGAACAATATCAATGCATATACCATGCTGTATAAAAACGGAGAGGCGGCGATGCCGGTTCCCCATATGTTTATCATTATTGATGAGTTTGCGGAGCTGAAGCGGGAAGAAGGCGACTTTATGAAGGAGCTGATCAGCGTGGCCCAGGTAGGACGAAGCCTGGGTGTACACCTGATCCTGGCCACCCAGAAGCCAAGCGGCACCGTGGATGACAATATCTGGAGCAACTCCAAGTTCCGCCTGTGTCTGCGGGTGCAGGACCGGCAGGACAGTATCGATATGCTCCACAAGCCGGATGCTGCTTACCTGACCCAGGCAGGCCGGTGCTACCTGCAGGTGGGCAATGACGAGTTGTACGAGCTGTTCCAGTCTGGCTGGAGCGGCGCTGTGTATGATGAGGATGCGCAGAACAGCCGCCAGGTGCTGGCCATGATGCTGGCAGACACCGGAAAGGCGGCGCTGGTAGGCGGCCATGTGAAGCGGAGAAAGAAGGAGCAGGCCAAGTTAAAATGGCTGGAGCAGCTGTGCGGCTATCTGGAGGAGAGCATTTCCGAGTGGGATATGAATGAGCAGAATCAGCTGAATATGGACAGCAGCCGGATGGAATTCCTGGAAGAAAACATGTTTGAGCTGATGGAAGAAGATGGAATTGATTTCCAGCAGAATGATTACAACCGGAGGGCTCTGCAGAACATGATTTCCCTGTACGACCAGGGGAAGGAGCGGAGTGTGCTGGAAGGAAGAAGCACAGACCGCAGGCAGCTATGCGCCAGGATCTTAAAGGAGGCGGAAGTCCAGGGCATCAAGCTTCCGGAGGTGAAGGACAAGACCCAGCTGGATGCGGTGGTGAAGTATCTGGCAGAGGTGGCGGAGCGGGAGGGCTATCAGAAGCCTCAGCAGCTGTGGCTCCCGGTGCTTCCGGCGCAGCTTGTGTTAGAGCAGCTGGCCGGCTATACCGATGTGCTGTTTGACGGCACAGACTGGCCGAAGTATCCGGAAAAGTGGGAATTAAAGACGATGATCGGACTGTGCGACAACCCTACCCAGCAGTCCCAGTCACCGGTGGTTTTAAACTTTACCGAGGACGGACACCATGCAGTCTGCGGTATCTCCATGAGCGGAAAGAGCACGCTGCTCCAGTCCATCGTATACAGCCTGATCCACCGGTATTCACCGGATTATCTGAACCTTTACATGCTTGATTTTTCCAGCCGGATGCTGGGAGTATTCGAGGGAGAAGCCCATGTGGGCGGTGTGCTGTATGAAAGCGACCTGGACACCATTGGAAAACTCTTCCATATGATTGAGAATATGGTGAAGGAAAGAAAGCAGCTGTTCCGCGGAGGCAACTACAGCCAGTATGTAATGACCCACGGCGTCACCTGCCCGGTGGTGCTGATCGTTATTGATAATATTGCCAGCTTCCGGGAAAAGACGGAATTCCAGTATGATGACACCATCATGCAGCTTTCCAGGGAATGTGCCGCCTACGGCATTTATCTGCTGATATCTGGTGCTGGCTTTAACACCACAGAGATCCAGGTACGGCTTCGAGATAATATCCACCGGGTAGTCTGCATGGAGCTGATGGACCGGTTCCAGTACGGCGACTGCCTGAACCTGATGCAGATCCCGGTAGTGCCGGAACCAGGTATTCACGGAAGAGGTCTGGTGGTGGTCAACGGAGAGCCTCTGGAGTTCCAGGCAGCACTGCCATTTACAGCACCGGATGATTACAAGAGAGGCGAGGAGATCCAGAAGGAATGCCAGCGGCTGAATCTTTGCTGGAAAGGCAGACGGGCGCGCCAGATCCCGCGGATTCCGGAGAAGCCTGTCTGGTCCGAGTTTGCAGTACTGGATGAGGTGGCGAAGCTGGCGGCTGACGACAGGAGCCTGCCGGTTGGCTATGACATGGAAACAGCGGAGATTTATTCCGTGGATCTGTCCAGAAATTATTGCTATCTGATATCCGGCAAGGGCCGGACCGGAAAGACCAGCTTCTTAAAGACCCTGATGTGCAGCGCGAAGCTGAAGGGCGGAGAGCTGGTGGTGGTAGAGCTGGGAGGCCAGGAGCTTGTGAAGATAGCAGGGGACTGCGGCGCCGAATATATTGGCTCCTATGAGAGCTACATGGAATTTATGAAGCGGTTCGTTCCCATCTTCCAGGCACGGAACCGGATCAAGAAGCAGTGCCTCAGCTCCGGAATGGAGGAAGGAGATATCTACAGAAGGCTGCAGCAGGAAAAGCCGTATTTTATCTTTATTGCGGACCTGGTATCCTTTACGGCGGCGGCCCATGGGACCCAGGGTATGCGGGATAACCTGTGCGGAGCCATGGCAAACCTTTTTGAGAAGGGCTTCCTCCATAATATTTATTACTTTGCCTGCCTGAATCAGGATCAGAGGATGGATGTTATGGGCAAGGATGTCTATGAGAAATTTATCCGCAGCAAGGCAGGAATCCACCTGGGCGGCAATGTGAATGCACAGCGTATCTTTGACTTTAACGGCATGCCGTTTGCCGAACAGTCAGCAGTGGAGAAGCCGGGAATCGGCGCAGTTCCGCCTACGGATAATGAGCCTTACCACAAGATCAAGATTCCGCTGGTGAAGGGGAAGACTGCAGTATGATCACATTTTTATCATTTGCATCAGAAAAAAGGGAAAATGAACTGATCCGGGGCCAGCTTGGCCTCCAGGCAGCCAGGTGGACCGATGAGGCATGGAATTATAACATGTTTGAAGCTATGGGGCCGCTGGAGGCTTATCTGGCGGGGGAGCCGTTAGTGGATCTGGTATGCTGGGATGTGACGCCTCCAGGGTCGGTAGAGCATCTGATGAAGCTTCGAAAGGCGTACCGTCAGGCATTTCTTATGGTGGTGGCAGACTGCCATGTTTCACCAATGGCATATTTAAAGCCGGGCATCCTTCCCTCCGCCCTGATCTTAAAGCCCCTTGAGAAGGGCAAGGTCAGCCAGGTGATCGGAGAGCTTTTGGAGGTATTTTCCCAGCAGTTTGACAAAAAGGAGCTGCCGGAAACCTTTGTGATCGAATCCAGGGAAGGAAAACAGTACATTCCCCTGCAGCAGATCTGTTATGTGGAGGCAAGGGAAAAAAAGCTTTACATCCGTACCAGGCAGGAGGAATTCGGATTTTATGAAACCATAGAAAATATGGAAAAGCAGCTTCCGGAGTTCTTCTGCCGCTGCCACAGAAGCTATATCGTCAACATGCAGAAGGTCAAGGTGGTAAAGCCATCGCTGAATGTGATCGAACTGCAGGACGGGATCACAGTCCCGTTGTCCCGGAGCTATAAAAAGACCATAAAGGAATATCACAAAAATGGATGATTCAATTGAGAAAGCGTATTTTTGCAGCCGGAATGAATTTTTGATTCTTCTGGGAATTGTGGGAGCTGGGAAGATCTACAGCTTTGAGCTGCCGGGAAGAGATGAGGTGACGGAGGAGGAGCTGACATTAGCCCTGTATCAGCTGACGAGAAAAGGGTTCCTTCAGATGAAGGAGCAGCTGGTGCCGGAGCCCGCCATTCGCCGGATCCTGGATAAGATCTGCCATGCCCGACAGGTACTGCAGGTCATCCCCGGAAGAGGCGGCGCCCAGAAGATCTGTTATCTTTCCGGAGAGCAGACAGCGGTAACGGAGCTGGACGGCGAGAGCGGAGAGCTGCGGCTCTGCCTGCTTGCAGAAGATCAGCTGTGGCAGCAGCTTACCTCAGAAGACCAGGTAGGCCCCGCTTTTCTGGAAACAGAGACAGAAGGCCAGACCTTGCTCCGCCACGATGAGGCCGCAAGAAAGGAGCAGCAGCTTCTCTCATTCGGTCAGCTCCCTTCCGGCCGAGAGCTTTCGATGCTGGAGCCGCTGACTGCGGTGATGGAGCAGAGCGGGATAAGAGGCGCCTGGGAACGATTTGACTTAAAAGAAGGCAAGGTGCTGGAACGATTTTTATTTCTGGAGGGAAGGACGATTCCCTGGATCCTGATACAGACCTGGGAGTCCTGTACTGGGGTGCCGGACAGCCTGGAATCCCGTGAAAAATTAAGGAGGCAAATACTATGATCATGGTAGACGTAACCGTCCCATCCATCGGCCGGCAGTATAACTTCAGCCTGGAGGAGCAGGCCACCATCTCCATGCTGATCGCAGAGATCACAGAGGTCATCTGCCAGAAGGAATGCTGCCAGCTGGCAGGAAGCATTGAAAAGCTGAATCTGTGCAGCTACGAACAGAAGAAGATCCTTTCTCCGGCAGCAACGTTAAGTCAGTATGGGATCACCAATGGAAGCCGGCTGCTGTTAGTTTAGCCGAAAACTGGTCGTTCATCAGCAAATTTGTGCCGTTTGTCAGTTTTGATACCAAAAGGCAGGGAAGCGTGTTATTATAAGGTCACAAGAGTTACAGATCAGACCGCCAGGGCACAAGGCAAGGAGAGGATAAGGTGTTTGAAGCAAGTTTAGCTCCGATGGGGGAGGCAGCGGAGGATTTAAAGAAAATAACCAATGAGATTAATACCCGGCTGACTGAGCTTTACGGACCATCGGAGGTTTTACGGGAGCTGACCTACATGGAAGAGCCTCTGCGCCGGATCAAAATGATGCAGCAGAGGCTGGATGAGAAATCGGCCCAGGCGCTGAAGCTTAAGATGGCGCTGGAGCAGATCTGCCAGCAGTATCTGCACACAGAAAATGAGATCATTGATTACTGTGAGGAAGCAGCTGCAGCATCCAGGCGCCGGGAAACGGCAGGTCTTAGCGATGTTGAATGGGTGAATCAGTGGATCCGCCGGCAGATTTCGATTATGGTTGGATAACAGGGGGTGGAAAAAGTGGCGATCAATGAGATTGAGATGAATACAACAACATTGGCCGGTGATATTGACAATCTGGAGGGGCTGGTCTCCCAGCTGGAGGCTCAGATGAAAAAGATGTTTCAGTCAGTGAATGAGCTGGATCAGATGTGGGACGGCCCGGCAAATGATGCTTTTAACCAGCAGTTTCAGCTGGATTATCAGACCTGCCAGGCAATGTGCGATACGCTGAAGGAGCTGATCGGCAGCCTGAGACATGCAGGTGAGCAGTATGACAAATGCGAGCAGAGCATAGATTCCATGATCCGCTCGATTCCGATATAAGGGGGGATAAAAGATGGCGATGGACAGTGCAGGAGTAGAGATCCGGGTCCAGCCGGACATCCTGAACGCCAAAGCGGAGGAGGTGTCCGGGGCGATCGCGCAGATGGAGCAGCTGTTTGAAAGCGTGCAGGCCACAGCAGCCCGGACGAAGTATTATTGGATCGGTGAGGCCGGGGAGCTTCACAGAAAGATGTTTGAGGATCAGAAGGATGATATCGTGCAGCTTCTGCAGAGATTAAAGGAGCACCCGGTAGATTTGCAGAAGATCGCAAAGACATACACAGAGACGGAACAGCAACTGACAGAGGCTGCCAGCCTGATGTCAAGTAATTTGATCGATTAGGAGGCATTACCATGAGCACCAGGTCAGAGATACGATTTAATTTCAGGCAGGCTCTGTCCCAGGCAGACGAGCTGGACGATGTGGCAGACCGGCTGGAGCGGCTTTCCGGAAAGACCATGGAAAGCTCCATGCAGAACCTGGCAGCAGCCTGGAAGGGGCAGAACGCAACTGCCTTCCTGAAGAAGGAGGATATCCTGAAGGGAGATATTAAAAAGACCGCCTCCCAGATCCATGATATTGCAGATGATATCCGGCGGATCGCAAGGCGGGTATATGAAGCCGAGATGGAGGCGCTCCGGATCGCAAGTGAACGGAAGTCATAGCCGGCTTTGGCAGGAAAGAGAACATCATTTAAATGAAAATAAAGAATTTCAAGGAGGATTATGATTATGGCATCAACACTTAGAGTCAGCACCAGCGAGTTAAGAAAGAAGGCACAGGAGTTACGGGAACTGAATTCCAAGTTTCACAATGAGGTGGCAGGATTAAACGACAGAGAGGCAACTCTGTGTACCATGTGGGAAGGCGAAGCAAAGGATGCATTTAACAACCAGTTCCAGATCGACCGTGAGAAATTTGAGGTGTTTTACAAGGGAATCGAGCAGTATGTAGAGCGCTTAAATGCAGATGCGGACCAGTACGACAAGACTGAGGCAGAGAATGTTTCCACCGCTCAGACCAGAAAGGCATAAAGAGGAACCGGAAGGGCAGGGACGTATTACATAAAGCATAACCGTTAAAAAAGAAAATCAATCAAATCAATGAAATCAATCGAGATGAAAAGGAGATAAATTATGGAAGGCCAATTAAAAGTTAACCCACAGGATCTGATCAACGCATCAAACGACTTTAGCTCCAGAGGACAGACTGTAAACTCATTAACCCAGGAGATGTTAAGCCTGGTATCCAGCCTGAGCGGCGTATGGGAAGGTGACGCAGCAGGTGCATACACCAGAAAGTTTTCCGAGTTATCCGGTGATATCACCAAGATCAACAATAAGATCAAGGAGCATGTAGAGGATCTTCAGGAGATGGCTCAGAGATATCAGTCCACAGAGGAAGCCAACACTGAGTCCAATGCGGCAATGTCCTCCAATCTGATCGATTAATCCGCTATGAGCAGGGCAGTAAATAAGAAACGGCAGGACGCGGACAGTTGTAAATTAGGAAAATAAGAAAACAATCAGGCTTTGCACCGGGATCCGGTGCAAGGCCTTAAGCGGGATAGGCAGGATAAAAGCAATGAAGAAAAAAGGGATGGATTGGAAAAAACTGCTGGTTTTTTCTTCGGTATTGCTCACCATGATGACAGGAACGGCCGGGGCTGCACAGCCAGGAACGATCGTTGGTTCCGAGGTGGAGGGAGAGCAGATCGTTCTGTATGTGCAGAGTCCGGGAGAGGTCACGGGGATCCAGTGTCAGGTTGGAACGGTTCCCTGTCCGGATCTTACCTATGGATTGATCGAAGAGCAGGAGGTGCCGGTAAAAACGTTGCTGCTTATCGATAATTCGTTATCTGTGTCACAGAAATACCGGCCGAAGATCAATGAAATTATGACAAATCTGGCTGCAAACCGTATGCAGGGAGAGCAGGTCACGGTTGCAACCTTTTCGGATAAAATTACATATTTGCTGGAGAACGGCAGCGATTATACCCAGCTGAAGCAGACCATTGATTCGATTACCTACCAGGATCAGGAGACGTATCTGACAGATGTGCTTTACGAAGTGCTGTCTGCCTGGAACCAGGATGAGGATACCACCTTTCAGCGGATCGTGATCGTTTCAGACGGCGTGGATAATAAGGCCATCGGATACACCAAGGAGGAGCTGTATGAGCTTCTGCGGAAGCACCCGTATCCCATCTATACCATCGGCTGCTCCTATCAGTCCGGCAATAACAGCGAGGAACTGAAAAATATGTTTGCCCTTTCCAGGATGACTCAGGCCTCCTCCTGGATGCTGGAGGAAACCTCCGATGCCCTTCAGATCGCCAATGAGGTGGCGGCAGGCAATCAGACTCTGCGGGTAGTGGTGGCTCCGCCTCTGGAGGTCTGCGACGGTACGGCAAAAGGCGTTAAGCTGAGCATGACCGCAGGTGAGACGGCGGTGGAAGGCTCTGTGACGGTGGATATGCCCTTTGGAACGGCACCGCCGGAGACAGAACCGGAAACGGAGGCCACAGAGCCGGAGACGGAGGAGGAAACCGAAGAAGAAACGCAGGAGGAAGAGACCTGGCCGGCAGTGGAGGAAGAGGAGCTGCAGAAAGAGAAGTATATTATGTATGCTGTTTTTGCCGGGCTGGCTCTTCTGGCCGTGGCCGCGGTGATTTTGATCATTGTCCGTCTGGTAAAGCGCAGCAAGAAGGAAAATGCCTTTGAGGTGGCTCCGGAGAATGCCTTTGAGAAGGCCAATGCCTATCAGAATTTTTCCGGACGGGCCATGAGGGATACCCAGGTGGCGCCTATGGATATGGGAAATACCGCCATGGTATGGGGACCGTCAGGAAGAACGTATATGCTGATCCTTACGGATCTGCGGAATCCGGCGCGGTCCTTTGAGGCGCCCCTGCGGTCCTCGGTGGTGATCGGGAGAAGCCGGAATGACGGATGCCAGATCGTTCTGGATTATGACCGTTCCGTATCTCACCGGCATTGTCAGATTCGTGTGGCAAACGGACAGATCTGGGTGAAGGATCTGGGTTCCCGGAATGGAACGGTTCTGAATGGAAAGAGGGTGCTTCAGGAGGCTGTCCTTACCAGCGGGAGCGTTTTGACCCTTGGAAATTTGAAAATGAAGGTTGAATTGCGTTGATGAGATTAATAAGTGATGGATTTAGTGAGACTGGTATCCGGCGGAATCAGAACCAGGATGCTGTTGGGATCTTCACGGATGAGGAGCAGGGCTTGTTTCTGGTATCAGACGGCATGGGCGGTCATTCAGAGGGCGAGCGGGCCAGCCAGGAGGTCCGGGCTGCCTGCCAGCGCTGGTGGGAGCAGTATCTTGAACGCTGCCGAGAAGGGACAGAACCAGACTTTCAGCAGACCGTCCAGGAACTGAAGGAGATGCTGTCCATGACCAGCAGAAAGATCTGGGATGAGACCAGTCAGAAGGAGATCTGCGGTGCAACGGTGGTGCTTTTGTGGATCTGGAATACCTCCTATGCCCTTTTGTGGTCTGGTGACAGCCGCTGTTATCTGGCAGAAGCACGGCTGCTGGGGGCCAAGGTCCATCAGCTGACCATCGATGATGTGTGGGAGAATCAGCCGGAGCAGCAGAGCCAGTATTCCAGGGATGAACTCCTTAGCCATCCTAATTTTGGAAAGCTGGTCCGTGCGGCAGGCGTTTCCAAAAACTTTATCTGCACGGTGCAGACCGGCATCCTGGATGGAAAAAGCCTGTTTGCTTTGTGCAGTGATGGTGTCTATAAATACATGGCCCCAGGAAGTCTGGAGGCCATCCTGAAAGGGTCCGTCCGGCAGGACGACTTTGAGAAGGCCTTTCAGAAGATACGGGATGCGGTGTATGGAAACCAGGCTCCGGATAATCTGTCCTGCGTGTTGGTGAAGGCAGAAAAGAAGGGATAAAAGCGAGGCAGCAAAGCACCTGCCGCTGACAGGTGGTTATTCACTCCCATAAATTTGCCGTCTGTCAGCTTTTGATGATAGGGGGCCGGAAATCCGGTATAATGAGTTCAACAACAAAACCAATGAAGAGAGTGAACGAGTATGGATGAGTTTAAAGTAAAGGTAGGGCAGGTCAGAAGTGCTTCCACAGAAAGCAAACAGATGGCCAGGGAATTGTCTGATATCCAAAGCAGCCTTTATGGTGTGCGAAACCGCTTAAGCTTCCAGATCAGCCACAGAGAGCGGATCGACAGACGGCTGATCATGCAGGGGCTGGCTTTGGAAACGGAAAAGAAGAAGATGAATCAGGTGGCATCTGCACTTTCCGACATTGCAGACCAGTATGAGAAGACAGAGAAGGAGCTGTGCGGGCAGGAAACCAGGCCCAGTATATGGGGTGATTTGGAATTTGCCAATATAATAGGGTCTCTGATTTTAGTAGGGCCTGGAGGCCAGCTGGTTATTCCAAAACCGGTGATACCTGGAATCCTGAATTTGAGAATACCGGTTTCTCAGAAGTTTTTCCCGCTGATCGGGATGAGGGGAGATAACCCTTCTGATCAGATCAACAGTGCCATAAACTGGTTAACCAGTAAATTCGGAAACAAGGAGGCCAAGGGAGAGCCGGTGGCCAAATTTGATGCGGGCACTGGGGAATTGGGAAATCTGGCCGAAGCACTGGATGATAAGATCAGTAAATTTAAAGACGATCACACCAGAGAGTTAAAGAGCAGTAAAAAAGAATATGACAGAGCCACTCATACCTGGAAGACCATTGATGAAACCGATGAAAATGCGGTGAGCCAGTTTGATGAAGGGCTGAAAAAGGGCAAGATGGAAGCTGCCGTGAAGGCGGGCGTGGGCGTTTCAGCAGCCGCATCCATATGGGAAAAAGAAGTCAGCGCCAGCGGAAAGTTGGGCAGTGCGTCTGCCAAGGCTTACGCAGGGAAGGCAGAGGCGAGTGCAGAGGGCTACGCAGGAATTTACCAAAGAGATCCAACTACCGGAGAGTTTAAATTTAAACCGGGAATCGGCGGTTCTGTGGGAGCCAGCTTTAGCGCCTTTACAGCAGAGGAGGAAGCTGTTCTGGGAGGAGATATGCTGGGGGTTTATGCCAAGAGCAGCCAGACGATCGGAAGGGCGGAAGCAAAAGCAGAAGGAAGCATCGGTTTTTATGATGCAGAAGGAAAGCTGAATCCAAGCGCTTATGTGGGAGTAAGCGGGGAGGCAATCGGCGGAGAGATTACAGGCGCTGTGGGAGGCAAGATCCTGGGAGCAGACGTGGGAGTATCCGGAAGCTTAAACTACGGAATCGGCGGTCATGTCAATGCAGGCTTTCACGACGGCAAGCTTTCGTTGGATGTAGGAGCCACCCTGGGAGTAGGAGCCAGCGTGAAACTGGAGGTGGATGTAGGCGGCACGATCAATACCGTCTGCGATGGAGCGAAAGCCGCCTGGAACGGTATAAAGAAGCTAAAATTCTGGTAGAACAAATATAGGGATCAAGCTTTGATCCGAAGAGAATAGGAGAATCAATATGGAAAATCATTTATTGCCGATCGGCAGCGTGGTACAGCTGAAGGATTCTACAGCTAGTGTGATGATTGCAGGATACCTTCCTATGGGACCATCCAGACCTGGATATGTGTGGGATTATTCCGGATTTAAGTTTCCGCTGGGATATGTTCATGACAACGAGATCTTCTGCTTTGACCAGGACCAGATCGAGGTGGTTCATGCCCTGGGCTATCAGGACAGCGAGCAGTTTTCCTTTATCCGGACGCTGGAGTATGCAGCGGAAAAGATAAAGGCAGATGCCATGGCTCAGGCCGGAGAAGACGGACAGGATGAGGAATAGGAGGAAGCAGGATGTTTGAGAAGACTTTGCCCATTGGATCGGTAGTGCTGCTGAAGGGCGCCACCAAGCGGATGATGATATTAGGATACTGCCGTTATAAGGCAGGTGACCAGACAAAGCTGTATGATTACTGCGGATGCAGCTATCCGGAAGGATTTTTAAGCCCGGATCAGACGGCAGTGTTTGATCATGATCAGATTGAGCAGATCTATGCCCTGGGGTATCAGAATGATGAGCAGATCGCATTCCGCCAGAAGCTGATACAGGTTCTGGAGAATCGGAAAAACCGTGAAAATTAGTGACGAAAAGCCGGAACGCAGGAGTGGAGCCGGCTTTCCGTGGTTTCGTGACAAAATCATTACGAAAGAGGGGAACGAGTATGTTTTGTCCAAAGTGTGGAGCGCCGTTAAAATCCGGTGCAAGATTTTGCAGCAAGTGTGGATACAACATTCCTGCAGGCCAGATACCGCCAGGAACACAGGGAGGTGTCAGGCAGGCACCGTCAGGAATGCAAAGCGGTGCAGGCCAGAGGCCGTCAGGAATGCAGGGAGGGCCCGGGCAGCTGCCGCCCCCGAGAAAAAAGAAGAGCAGGACCTGGCTTATCATCCTGTTGTCCGTTGTGCTTCTTCTGCTGATTGCGTGTGTAGGCGGCGGGATCCTTTATTATCTGAATGAACGAAACAATGAGGCGCTGCTGGAATCCATCCGCTCGGAATATAGTGACGAGGATGAGGATGATAAGAACGGGAATGAGGATGAGGAGGCTGGAGATCCGGATTCTTCCGAAGCAGAGGAGGATACACTGGCGGAGGAAAATACACTGGCAGAGGAAACCGAAGAATCAGAGACAGCAGCGGCAACGACAGCTGCTGCCACAGAGGCACCAACGATGCCGGAGACAACTGCAGCTGCAGCAGAGCCGGTGACCATAGCGGTGCAGTATGGCAGTCAGACCAGCTTAAGCGGCATGGTGAAGGCCGGTGTGCAGAAGGTGACTGCATATGATTCTTCTCATGTGGTACAGCGGGATTCCACCATTGACAACAGTGCATGGAGTGCCTTTGACGGCCAGAGCACTACCAGCTGGCAGGAGGGCGCACAGGGCGATGGAATCGGAGAGTATGTAGGAATCAGCTTTGACCGGGAGTATCAGGTACAGGTCATTACCCTGCTGCTGGGAAATCATCGTTCTGACAGCTGGTATATCAAGAATAATACGCCGAAGACCTTGACGGTTAATCTGGGAGGCCAGATTTTTATGGCAAGCTTCCCTAAAGAAAAGACAGAATTTGCATTGGTGCTGTCGCAGCCGGTTGCGGCGTCGGATATCCGGCTTACCATTGAGGATGTTTATAAGGGAACGGAGTACGAGGATACCATTATTGCAGAAGTTGGAGTGTATGGGAATTAAATGGACGAGATGAAGGAGAGAAGCAGCAGAAGAAGAAATTCCAGAGGCAGGAATTCCGGCCGGCTGCTGCCGGTTATGGCGGTATTGTGTTTCCTGCTGGCTCTGGCATTGGCAGCGGCACTGGTACAGCTTCATGAAAAGCAGAGCCAGATCCGGGAGCTGATCCTGGAGCAGACACAGCTTCAGGAGGAGTATGAGAAAAAAGCTCAGGAACTTGCAGAATACAGTCTGGCGGCAGAAGGCGGCGAAATGTCAGCCGCCCGTGAGGAAGCAGACGGGGCAGAGGAAGAAATGCCGGAAGGAGAAGTAAAGGAGATACCGGCAGAAGCGCCGGAGGAAGCATCGGAAGAAGTTCCGGAAGAAGCACCACAGGAAACGGAGCCAGTCTATCTGGAAAGTCTGTCGGGCCTGGAGCCGGGAACTATAATTCCCAAGGAAAAGCTGGATTTTTCTCATCTGGATTCGTATTTTATGTCATGGGAGATCGAGGAGGGGGATAACCTGTATCAGCGGATCAATGGGAAGTCCTACCGGAAAAATGATTATGTGCCGTTACATACCCTCCGATATCTGAAAATGCCCCATTATAATTTTAATGGTGAGATCCAGGTTGGGGAGCTGATCGTCAATCAGGATGTTATGGAGGATGTATTCCAGATCTTTAAGGAGCTGTTTGAGTCGGAGTATCAGATCCAGTCCATGTATCTGGTGGATAATTACTGGACCGGAGATCCGGACAGCACCGATTCCGCCTCCATTGATGTGAACAATACATCGGCCTTCTGTTACCGGCAGATCACCGGCGGCGGCAGACTGTCCAATCATGCTTATGGACGTGCCATCGATCTGAATCCGCAGCAGAATCCGTATGTATCTTACAGCAGCGGATCGCCGAAATGGGCACATTCCAATGCCGATGCTTACATCGCACGGGATACGGGACTGCCTCATGTGATCACCCATAATGATCTGGCTTATCAGGTATTTACCAAGTATGGGTTCCGGTGGGGCGGAGATTGGAATAATCCAAAGGATTATCAGCATTTTGACAGAAATTAAGAAAGCGGGAAGAGCAGAACAGGGGGGAAGAAGGCTTGTTTTGTAAAAAATGTGGAATGCAGTTAAATGATCATGCCAGGGTATGCAGCCGGTGCGGTACGCCGGTAGGTGCACCGCCGGGCCAGAGAGAACCAGGGAGACCAGGACCGGTATCTATGGGCACACCTAATGGGCAGGGTTCCATGCCTTCCTATATTCCTCCTAATGGGCAGGGCCCCTCTGGAGGGAAGAAGGGCGGCGGAGGCCTGATCATCGGGATCCTGATTGCTGCGATTGTAATCGTGCTTGCAGCAGGAGCAGGCTTTTTCCTGTGGGTGCGGAATTCGGAGATGACTGGAGGCAGGCAGGTCACTGCTGAAGAAACAAAGGAATCAGAGGAACTCAAGGAAACGCTGGAGATGGAGGATCCGGAAAGCATAGAAGCCGAGACACAGGCCACTCTTCCGGAGGAGCCGCTGGCAGAAGCAGAAAGCCAGGGCGCATCACAGGAAGCAGCCGCTTCTGGCAGCTTATCCAACAGCCAATTGGCTCAGACCATCACAAAGTACAACCAGGAAGCCGATTCTACTGCATCGATCCAGATTTATGCAGAAAACTTTACACCTGGAACCCGGAATACCAGCTATGCCTGGGATAAAAATTTGTTTTACACCCTGGAGGACATTAATCCTAACAGCGGCACAGACGGACTGATCAATGGATATAACATTGCCAGAAAGATGATCCGGAATGCATCCACCGGAAATATGATGGAATATGAGATCTACACCAATCCGGCCACCGGCAAGGTCAATAAGATCGTAAGCATTGAATACTTCCAGAACTATCTGGAAATTACAGATTACTATTATGATGATTACGGCAAGGTCAGCTTTATCTTCGTGAGAAATGATATCAACTACATTCCGTCCTACGCCATCCCCACCAAGGATGGCCAGCGGTTCTACTTTAACAGCGACAGCATGGTAAAGTGGAGGGTAGTGGCAGGCGGTGTACAGACGAATTATGTGATCGGGCCGGAATCTGCGAAGCAGAATGGAAATGCTTCCAGCTGCATCCAGTACAGCAGTCTGGCTGCAGAGGGCAAGGCCAGCTACGATCAGACAGAGAAGCGGATGATCAATGCAGCCTACAATACCTATCAGACTGCATTAAGTGTGGAAGGCGTCAGCGAGATCACCGGATATGTTTACAATGACCAGGGAATGCCGGTTGCGGGAGCCCAGGTAATGCTGGTTTCTGATGGGACCAATGAAAAGCTTTATCTGACAGAGTCGGACGAAGCCGGCAAGTATCAGATCATGGTGCCCTCCAAGGACGGCAGATACCGTCTGGTAGTGAGCAATGAGGATTGTGTGGACGCTACTGTTTACGGGATCGAGATCAGCGACCAGATCCTTTCCGATTACCAGGATTCCGTGTATCTGGTGCCCAGAAGCGACCGCAGGTATCCGGTCAATGTGCACATGTATGATGCCTTAAACTACGCGCAGGACGGCAATGGCATGGAGCGTCTGAGCAATGCAGCTCTTTATATCCGCGACGGCGTAAACCACCGGGACGGAGGCGTAGTGGCCCAGGCCACTGCAAATGCGGACGGTGTGGTAAATGTGGAGCTTCCGCCGGGCATGTACACCGCAGAGGTGATGAAGCAGGGCTATGACAGCACCTATTATAATTTTGCGGCAATGGAAAATATGGATGCAGTTCAGATCAATGCCTCCCCAAGGCTGGCAGAAGGGGAGGTCCGTATCGTGCTTACCTGGGGCGATACACCTCAGGATCTGGATTCCCACCTGTTTACGCCATATGACAATGTGTTTGGGGATAACACCTACCATATCTGGTACGGCAACAAACAGGATGCAGTAGGAAATAATCTGGATGTGGATGACACCACCGGGTACGGACCGGAAACCATGACGATTCCGGTGCTGAAAAATGGATTATATAAATACTATGTGGCGGATTTTACCAACTGCAGCGGAAGTCATCCCACCTCCTATGAGATGTCAGCCTCCGGAGCCATGGTAAATGTGTACACCTCCAACGGACTGACTGCTACCTTTACCGTTCCTGCCAATGTGCCAGGCGTGATCTGGGAGGTGTTTGAGATCCGGAATGGCTCCATCGTTCCGATCCAGCGCTACTATTCCAACATTGAGGATAAATCTTGGTGGCATAATGATAAATAGAGGAACAAGATTAAACAACCGTTACGTGATCCACAGCGTAGTTGGGGAGGGCGGCGGAGGTATCGTCTATAAAGCCTTTGACAGCAATCTTCAGAATTATGTGGTGGTAAAGCAGATCAAGGAGTCAGTTTCCTCTCTGCTGGAAAGCAGGGCGGAGGCTGATATCCTGAAGGGGCTGAAGCATGAAAACCTGCCTAAGGTGCTGGATTTTTTTGAGGATCACGGAAAAGTCTACACGGTGATTGATTTTATCGAGGGCGTCAGCCTTTCGGAGGCATTGAAGCAGTATGGCTGGTTTGACCAGAAGGCGGTGCTTTCCTGGGCACGCCAGCTTGCCAGGGCAGTTGCTTACCTTCACAGTCAGAAGCCGCCGATTATCCACAGTGACATCAAGCCGGGAAATGTGATGTGGGATGCCGGGAGCGGCAAGGTCTGCCTGATCGACTTTAATATTTCCCTGGCCTTTCACCAGGGAGAGAAAAGCGCCACCTGGCTCAGCGGCGGCTATTCTCCTCCGGAGCAGTACCGGACCATGGAACAGTACTGCAGCTATCTGCAGCGGGTGATGGCAGGAACCACCAGAAACCGGCAGGGATCTGGCTTCGGCGGCTCTGCTTCCGGAATGGGAGCAGATGGGAGGCCAACCAGGATTTTCGACCGCAGGACACTGGCACCGCTGGAGCCGATGTTCAAAAGCAGCCGGGTGGATGAACGGTCCGATATTTACAGCTTCGGAGCCACCTTGTATCATCTGCTCACCGGAAGAAGGCCGGAGATCAATTTCCTGGAAATAATTCCTATCTCCCGGTATAACATTGGGTTGAGCGAGGGCTTCTGCCATATTATTGAGAAATGCATGGAGCTTGATCCCGGCCGGCGTTATCAAAACGGGCTGGAATTAAATCAGGCCTTTGAGCGGATCTATGAGCTGGATTCAGAATATCAGGCGTTTCGGAGGAAGCGGTTCTGGAGCCGGGCAGCCGCCGGTCTGATGACAGCCTGCGGTATCGTGCTGCTGGCAGGCGGCGTGCTGGTGCACCGAAGGGAAATGGCGGTCTGGTATCAGAACTGTGCCCAGGAAGCGGAGCAGCTTTTGGATCAGGCAGATTATGAGGCGGCCGGCCGCCTGATTCAGAAGGCCCAGGATCTGGACCCTAACCGGGTGGATGGGGATGAGCTGGAGCTTCTGCTTCTGTGGAAAACCGGAGATTATGAGACCTGCGTCAGCCGGGGAACGGCCATGCTGGGAGCAAAGCAGTACCGGCTGGAGACGCAGGCAGACAGGGAGCGGATGGGCAATCTGTACTATCTCATAGGAAATGGGTATCTGGAGCTGGAGCAGGAGGACCGGGCAGCCGATTACCTGGAGACGGCTCTGGAGTATGTGGAGGACCAGGAACTGATTTATCGGGATTATGCCATCGCATTGGCCAGGTGCGGCCGGACCGAAGAAGCAGAAGCGATTCTTAAGAAAGCCAGAAGTCTGGATTTAGACAGCGGCTCCATCGCCTTTGTGACAGGGGAGATCAGCTATGCAAAGCAGGATTATCTCAGCGCCCAGCAGCAGCTTCTGGACGCACTGGAACAGATGCAGGATGCAAAGCTGAAGGAGCGGACGCTTCTCCTGCTGAACCGGATGTATCTGAAGTGCGGGGCAGAATATCTGGACACAGCAGTTGGCATGCTGGAACAGGAGCTGGAGCAGGATCAGAAAAAAGGAGAGCTTCGGCCGGTCCTTTACGAGGCACTGGCAAAGGATTATCTTCTGCGGGCCAGAGCAAACTCTTCCGCAGAGGATCAGGTGCGTGCACTGAATCTGTACATCCGGCTTTACAATTCCGGCCAGAAAACAGCGCGTATTATGGAAAATATCGGAATCCTTTACCGGGAGACCGGGAAGACGGAGGCGGCCGCACAGATGGCACAGCAGCTGTTGGAGCAATATCCCAGAGATTACCGGGGGCATAAGCTGCTGGCATTTCTGGAGCTGGATAAGCAGGAGAAACGGCCTAATAATCAGAGGAATTATCAGAATTTCCAGATCTGCTATGAGAATGCCAGAAGTCTGTATGAGAAGCTGGAAACCCAGGAGGATGGAGAGATGCGGCTGCTGGAGCAGATCGACCAGGATCTGCAGAGAGGCGGATGGTACTGATGGCAGGCGTGATCCATAAAGGAAGCTTGTGTTCCTCTTATCTTCACAATGACAAAGGAGGAGCTTATGATAGGTGCAGGTGTAATTATGATAGGAGCAGGGGGCCTGCTGATCCTTGTGGGCTTTAGCTGGCTGTTTTTCCTTCTGTTGACCGGGAAAAAGAGGAAGCAGCAGATGGAATGGAAGATGAATGAACGATACTGAAAGGCAGCTGTAAGATGAAACGAACAGGATTACTTACCATGGCACTCAGCCTGCTCCTGATGACTGGCTGCGGGGCAGCAGCAGATTACCGGGTAAACCGCCAGCTTGAGCTGGGCGACCGGTACCTGGTTGAATTTGAATATGACAAGGCTATGCTGGCCTACTCCAAAGCCCTTATGATCGAGCCGAAGCAGATGGCAGCCTACCGGGGATTATCGGATGTGTTTACAGCCCAGAAGGATATGGGGCGTTCCATCAATGTACTGAAGAAGGGCCTTGCAGTGGCGGAGGATATGACACTTCAGGAGCGGGACGATGAGACAGAGGCCCAGATCCGCGGACTAAACCGCCAGATCGTCAGCCAGCTGACGGATCTGGGTGATCAGGCGTTCCAGAAGGCGAAGTATGATCAGGCGGTGAAGTATTATAAGGATCTGATCATCTATGATTCAGAGGAGGAGGATTCCTACTTAAAGCTGTCGGAAGTGTACGAACAGATGGGCGATCTGGAGAAGGCTTTGGAGGTGCTGCAGAAGGCGGAAATCGAAACCAGCACCCTGACCAGAGAGACGGAGCGTCTGGCGGTGCGCTATGAGCTTAAGAAGGAGTATGAGGGGCTGCTGGAACGTCTGGGCGCGCTGATTCGGGCAAATGACGGGCAGCTGGCCAAGGAGGTGCTGCTGACACAGGATTTTCTGGAGCTGGTGGCAAAGCTTCAGGAGCCGCTGATCCTGCAGCAGAGTGGGGATCAGTATGTGGCGGTGTATCCGGACGGCTATGTATACATCGGTCAGATGGCAGACCAGAAACGGAGCGGCTATGGAGATTATTACACCAATAACCAGGAACGGTATGTGGTGTATTCCGGAGAGTGGAGAGACGACAGGCCCAATGGAAACGGAAGGATCGATACCGTAGTTTACACCAACCTGTCCACCCGGTCCCCTAATTTTTATGGAAATGGCTATTTTGAAAATGGGATCTCTGAAGGCTCCTTCAGCTTTTCTCTTTATTATCAAAATGGTGACCGGTACGACTATGTATTTGCCAATACCGGCGGCATTCCGCCGGGGATCGCAAGGAGAAGCGGCAGAAATCTGGTGGGTTATGCGGTCAATGACAGCAGCCATTATTTTTTATTGGCCGACAGCAGTATGTTTGCAGTGCCGAATTTTGAACCAGAGGGATACAGCAGCGTTTTTGTCAATGTACTGAGGACTCAGTAACCATTGATTCTTGTGAATGATAGACAAAAGGATGGTTTCAAATTGACAAATATTTGGGCTGTGTTTATAATAAATGTAATTGTTAGGCAATTTTTGGGAGATTTAAAGTTTATTCAGAAATTTAACAAGGCGGATACCAGTATCCGCCATGGCAGGAATGAATCAGGTAATTGTTTAAGGAGGAGAATATGGCAGTTGTAAGATGTGATAAGGGTCATTATTATGATGATGAAAAGTTTACGCAGTGTCCCCACTGCGGTGTGCTGCCAGTTATGCAGCCAGAGAAGCCAGTAAAACCAAAACGATTTAACTTTTTCCACAAGGATAAGGACGGAGCCGGACGCCAGGCAGGCGCTGCGGTGCCTCCGGTGCAGCAGCCGGTGCCGCCTCAGGCACCGCCGGCCTATGACGACCGCACTGTGGGAATTTCATCTCCAGTGATGGGAATGGACGATAACCGGACGATTGCATTTTCTCAGAATCCAGGACCGTCTTACCCGGATGACGACAACCGGACAATCGCGTTTGGCCACACGCCGACGCCGTCTATGCCGGATGACGACAACCGGACAATTGCGTTCAGCCACACGCCGACGCCGTCTTACCCGGATGATGACAATCGTACCATTGCCTTTACCGCACCGAAAAGGCGGAATGAGGACGTGGATTTAGAGGATACAGTACCAGTGGAGCAGCCAGCAACAGCGCAGCCAGCA
>JAUNGG010000083.1 GCA_030524635.1 Lachnospiraceae bacterium | reverse complement strand
ATAAGTATTATTTTACGGACGTTGGTCTTCGGAATGCCCGGCTTAATTATCGGCAATATGATCCTGGACATATTATGGAAAATATTATCTATAATGAACTCGTAAAGCGTGGGTACTCCGTTAATGTGGGCGTTGTTACAGAAAGAACAAAAAAAGAAAGGATTCAGCGCGAAATTGACTTTGTGGTAAATGATGGTGACCGTCGAAGCTACATTCAGTCGGCCTATCAAATGGGTACTGTACAAAAGGAAAATTCAGAACTGCGGTCTCTTTCGCTTACAAACGAAAGACAGGCTTCTCCTTTTATGTTTTCCGTATCTTTTTATATTTGCGAAAGCTTAAATAAGCGTACCAGCACCAGTAATAAAAAGCAGTTACCGGATTCAACCCGATAAAACGATATACCCGGTAAGTCATAAGGGCGGCTTTCTTTTTGTTCCCGGATTTGGAGGAGGTGCTGATGCGGTAGATCAGCAGCGGTTCATTGATGCCTGCGGCATAGATCTGGCGGTCGCGGAGGATCTTAAGCCACACGGCAAAGTCCTCATGGAGATTGTCGCCTTTCATAGGATAGGGGAGAAGCAGTTCTTTTTTGATCAGCACGGAGGAGCAGGAGATCACATTTTGCTTCAGCAGCTGCCGGTAGCCGATTCTGGATGGAACAGAAAGCTGGTGGCTGAGCGGTTTACTGTTTTCGTCCATAAAGGCTGAGCCGGTAAAGACAAAGTCGGCAGCGATGGAGCGGGACAGCCGGATCTGTTTTTCCAGTTTTTCTGGTACCCAGCAGTCATCGCTGTCCAGAAAGGCGATCCATGGGCCTGCAGCCTGGCGGATGCCGGCGTTGCGGGTGCGGGCAACGCCCAGATTCTGTTTGTTTTGAAAAAAACGGATCTGGGGATGGCTGGAGGCGTAGGAGCCGACGATGTGGGCAGTCTGGTCGGAGGAGCCGTCATCAATGATGAGCAGTTCCCACTGGGTCCAGGTTTGAGCTAATACGGATTCAATGGATTGGGCGATGTATTTTTCTGAATTGTAGGCAGGCATGATGATGCTGACAAATTCCTGAGGCTGGTTCATGGAAGCTTCTCCTTGTTGGTTTGACAGCGCTGCATGCAGGCGTGTCATGGATCTGGTTACATGGATTCTTTTGTAACGATTCAATCGGTCTGCGTATTGAACCGTTACGATCTTTTTATGATTAGTATACGCTGTTTTGCGATGGGTGTAAAGGTCAAAGCATGGTATGATCAAAGAGGAGAATGAAGCGGTTACTTTGAACGCACGTAAACAGTAATATGAAGAGCATTGGCAGTAAAAGATTATAAAAAATCAAAATTAACGGATATTGCGGTATGCCCCGAATTAAACTATAATAATATCATCGGAACCGCTTCGCGAACCCGGTAATCGGATTGACGGCGCGTAAGCGCGCCCTTTATGAGAATAATTTGTAATTGTTCAGTAGGTCTGCGCAGGGTCTGCCCCAGCGAAGCGAGGGTACTTGCTGCGCTGACCGTAAGATAACCTGGGCCAGAAGGCAAAAATCGTAGTTTATGAGGTGTTTATGGATCAGCTTCCAAGGAAACAGATTGATATATATGAAGAAAAAATATTGGCGGAGCGGGCTTATAACATGTATTTGGAGGGTGGAATATCATTTCCCAGAGCGCCTCTTACAGTAAAGCCACGGAAAGTTAAGAAGGTAGCAGATATCCTGGAGGAAGTGTTGATGGGATTGCCGCTTCCGCCTGTTTACGTGTCGGAAATGCAGGACGGCAAGTTTCTGGTTCTGGATGCCAGCGATATGCTGCGGTGCTTATTTGATTTTTTTGCGGGAAGGCTTCCTTGTGGATATATGGAATTATATCCTGAATTAGAGGGGAATGATATTCAGAAATTGGAGGACAATTATCCCAGAATTACATCGGCCCTATATCATTATCCGCTGCAATTTTATGTAATTGATTATTTGACTCCCAAATATCTTCATATGCAGGTTGGAAATCATGTTGCTAACTGGAACTTCAGCAGAGAACAGGGAGTACGGAATGCGTTATATGGCGGCAGGCAGACGGTTCGTTTTTTAGAACGGCTTGCAAAAAATCTCCGAAAGGTCACCTTTTTCAGCAGTTCCAGCTTGAATCGTCAGTATGCCGTTTTAAGAATTTTGATGTACCGTTTGATTATTTGGGGAGATTTCCCTGAGCTTGATGCATCTGTCATAGGACTTCAAATGCTTTTGGATCAGACATTTCAAATTTTGGAAAATGGGAGCAGAGTCTGGCTGGATCAACTGGCCGCAGACATAATGGAAGCAACGGATGTAATTTCTCAGTGGAACAGGCTGGGACGAGATGCAGCAGGTGAAGAGGATGGAGAAGAAGAGATCGATGATGCGGTGAATGATCTGCTGGCGGATCGTGGGAAGGAACAGCAGATGAGGAAATTGGGATATTTTTACAACACTGTGTGGCTTTGCCAGAAAAAAGGATATCCGGTTATGGAAAGTCTGACACGAATCGGTCAGGATGATCAGATTCTGGATATGATTGAAAATGATGCAGTAAATAATGGCAATATTGTCAGACATTGGGAGGTAATTGGGACTCGGCTTTAGGAAAGGTTGATTTGAGAGATGATACAGAGTATTGAGATTCAGGGATTAAAATGTTTTGATAAGGTTCAACTGACTTTTTCTGGTTTTACCCTGCTGGCAGGCAGAAATTCAACAGGAAAGTCTACTGTGATCCAGGCAATTCTTGCAATGTTTCAGGAAAGTGCAAGCTCTCTTGCAGGACCTTATATGAATATTGGAACTGTCAGTGAGGTGAAAAATCGGATTGCCGGAAGTAAGGAGATCGATCTGGAAATTAGATATGAGTATCAGGGGGAGCAGTTTCAGTTCGGCAAAAAATTTTTGGATGATAAACGAGAGGTACATCGGGGAAATGTCTTTCCGGAAAGTATGAAGGTGCTGTATTTAACAGCAGACCGGATCGGTGTACAGGACACGTATGATAAATCCTTGAAGGATACGGAGGATATTGGCATCCGATGTGAGTATGCATTTTATTATCTTTGTGAACATGCGAGGGATAAACTGAAGGAATCCGATTTTATCTATGATCACACGGCAAAGCTGACGTTTGGCGGACAGGTGGATTATTGGCTGAACCGGATATTAGGATATCGTGTAACGGCAGAGCAGATAGCAGGGACAGAATTAATTCGAGTGGCATATAGTAACGAGGTGTTGGGAAGGGATATCCGGCCAAAGAATGTAGGGACGGGTGTCAGCTATATTGCTGAGATTATTATTGCAGCATTATCCTGCCGAAAGGGGGATTTATTGATTATCGAAAATCCTGAGATCCATCTTCATCCGTCCGGGCAGGCAGAGTTTATTTCTTTTGTGGTATTTTTAGCAAAGCAAGGACTGCAGGTTATGATGGAAACCCACAGTGATCATATTTATAATGGGCTTCGGAGATGCATCAGCAGTGATGTGATTGATGCAGACCAGGTTCGTGTTTACTTTTTTGAGCAGGATGCGTTTCAAAATAGTATTCCGGTTCGAATCTGCCTTGATGAGGATGGGCATGTGGAGAATCAGCAGAAAGATGCGGTGCTATGGATTTCGAAAAGGAGAGCGATTCCGCCTGTTAAGACTGGAGCGGGATCATAAAGAAAGCGATAAAGGATGAGGAGGAATTAACATGGCAAACTCCAGATTTGACGCGATGCGCTGGAATACCTTGTCCAGCAGAACCATTATAAAGGACCGGTGGGTGAACCTGCGGGCGGATGACTGCCAGATGGCGGATGGAACGATGATTGCACCGTTTTATGTGAATCAGCTGCCAGATTTTGTGGTCACGGTAGCGGTGACGGAGGAGGGGCGGTTTCTGATGATCTACCAGTACCGTCATGCGGTGGATAAGGTGATCCTGGAAGTCCCTGCAGGCTGTGTGGAGCCGGGGGAGGATATGGAGGAGGCTGCCAGGAGGGAACTTCTGGAGGAGACTGGATATGAGGCTGGAGAGCTTCAGTTTTTGGGAAAGCTGGCGCCAAATGCCTCCTGCTTAAGCAGTTACGCCTGGTGCTATTTGGCAACCAATGCCAGAAAAAAGGGAAAACAGGCATTAGATGCCACAGAGGAGATCGATGTGGTGCTGATGACGAAGGAAGAGATTCATAAGGCCCTGCAGGATGGCCGGATCGAGCAGGCAGTTCATGTAGGAGCACTGTATCAGGCTTTGGAGGTTCTTGAGTCATAAACATGAAAACTTCCCAGCTGATTCTGGAAGAGCATGCGTGCTCTCAGAATTAGCTGGGAAGTTTTTATTACTGCAGAATGATTGCTGTTAGGGACTGTATTTGCAGCTGCACGAAGACCAGAGAGCACCTTACTGAGGAGCGGCCAGTCCGCCGTCAGCACTCTGAGGAGCGGCCAGCCCGTTGTCTGGATCTTGTGGAGTCGTCAGTCCGCTGTCTGTGTCCTGCAAAGCTGTCTGCCCGTATGCAGGATTTTCCGGGGCGGCCTGGCCATCGTTCAGATCCGGGAGCATGGATGGATCTTCTGTGCTTTCCTGGGATATGCCGGAAGCAGGCTCATCCTGTTCGGCTGCTGCCTCTGCAGTGGGCATGCCCGGTCCGTATTGGTAGGAGGATGGCTGTCCGCCTGCGCCGTTGCCGCCGGCTGCGTTTTCGCTGGAGGATGATTCATATGGGTTTAGGCTCTGTCCGGCTGCTCCCTGTGGGAAGCCTTCTGGTGTGCCGGAGGCAGAACTGGTGCCGGAGCCGTAAGGCTGGGCTGAATTAGCAGCATCGGGATTTGTTATTCCTGGGCTGTATACACCTGGATTTTCTGCATTTGGATTTACACCATCAGGATTCGCAGCACCAGGATTCACAGCAGCATGTCCGGAAGCAGCAGGCGCTGTGGTCTGGGCAGTGGAGGAGCGGTTGCTTTTGCTGCGGCTTTCCTGGCTGCGGGGAGCTTCTGTGGATGGCAGCGGCTGGTATGAGGTGCTGTCGCTGCCATACAGCGATTCCTTTAAATGGAGCTGATTTTTTTCCAAATCTGGGATTAATACCTGCATATGGTGAACCACGGCTTCCCGGAAGGCTCCGTCTGCAGGGATCCGGTCTGTTTTAAATGTGGCTGGCTGCATGGCTAAAACTCCGGCAGCATAGCCGATCAGCTTTGTGTTGGAGATGTCAGTGGAGAGAAGGGGCAGTACTTCCTCCAGCAGAGCGTTCATGGTTTTTAAATCGCTGTTCTTTAGTTTTTCAAATACGGCAGACAGAAGCTTTCTCTGCCGGTTGGTGCGGCTGAAATCGCTGTCGATCTCCCGGATACGGGCATACTGAAGGGCTTCGTCGCCGTTCAGATGCTGGAAACCGCCCATCAAAGCCCAGCGGTCAGCCTGAAGATCAGTACCCTCCAGAATGGGATGTCTGGTTGCAAAAAGTTCTTTATTCACGGCACCGGCTTCTGCTGCGCTCAGCTCTAAGTCTACGCCGCCGATGATATCGATGCATTTGGCAAAGCCGGTGAAGTTTACTGCAATGTTGCCGTCAATGTGGATTCCGAAATTCCGCTCGATGGTTTCGTTCAGCAGCTTGGCGCCGCCTAAGGCATAAGCAGCATTGATCCGGCTTTTTTTGTATCCGGGAATATCCACATATAAATCCCGCATAAAGGACGTGATGGTGATCTCCTTCTTTTTCTGGTTGACTGTAGCCAGGATCATGGAGTCAGACCGGCTGCCGGATACACCTGGCTGAGTATCCTGACCGGTCAGCAGGATATTCAGAACATCCTTGTCTTTCAGGACCTGATTTGCAAGGCGGAGGGTGATCTCCTCCGGACTTAAGGTTTCCAGGCTTGGGTCATCTAAAAAGGCATCTGTCTCCTCTACAAAATCCTCTGCTGAAATCGTGGCAGAATCCATTCGATTAATCTTACCTAAAAGATGGTTGATATAACTCCATCCTGACAGCAGGAGGAGAAGAACCAGAAAAACAGCGCCCAGGAGAAGCTTTTTTTTCACAGAAAGCTTTTGTTTTTTATGGGATATTCCTCTTTGATGAGGTTTGTGTCCTTCTTTTTCGTTCGTGTCATCTTGGGATGCCATAGTAAATTCCTTTCCTATATCTGTGTCTGTTCTCGAAATTATTACACCACGCAACGAATCAGATGTCAAGCAGGAAAAATTGAGGGGGTTCCGAAAGTGGGTATGCTTTTGCTGGTATATCCCCGATTTATAGATATTGTAGGAATCCATTCCTTATAGTATGATGAGCCATAGAAAATTGAGAATTGAATTGTTACAAAAACGGATTCATTTGAAAATGGAGGAAATAATGGAAAAAAGAACCAATCCACATGGAGCCAGGAATGGAGGGTTTACGCTGGTGGAGCTGATTGTAGTCATGGCAATTATGGCTGTGCTGGCGGGAATCACGGTTCCATCTTATCTGGGCTATATCAAAAAAGCAAAGGAACAGCAGAACTTAGTGGAGGCCAGACAGCTTCGCATTGCAGTTGCAGCTATGATGATGGAACAAAGCGGCAGCGGTGAGGATGTGACGGAAAATGATCTGTACGCAAGTATATTTTGGAGGACGCTGGGGGATGAGGAGAATCCACTTCATGGCTTTTACCCCAAGGAATGGGATCCGGAAGGGACGGTGACGGAGCTGTCTATTGATGATGATTTTAAGCTGACGGCTATTGCCTATGAAGCGCCGGATGGTTCCAGGGAGGCATGGTATCTGGAGGATGAAGGAGGGAGCCTCCATGTGGAGGTGGTGAAGGGAGAGTGATCGAAGGACAAAAATCGGTCAACAGAATCCGACAAGGAATGAGATTGGGAGAATCTGTGAATTGTACCAGAAGTGGTGCTGTCTTTTTCTGAAAAGGCATATTTAGTGTTGAAAATATACGAAAATGAGAATATTGGAGCTAAAATTTCGCCTATTATGTCGAATTGTGCGGCAAAATTCACTTTTCAAATCTTTGGAAAAGACTTATATTGTCAGCAGGGAAAGGAAGGAGGGTGCGGCAAGTATGGAGGAGAGGCTGCATATATTGATGAAAGAAAATGAACGGTTGAGGAGGGATAACGAAAAATTACTCTTAATCATTGCCCAGTTGAGGATTACGCTGAATCGACTGCTGAACCGATATATGATATGCTCAGATCATTCGTCTGAGGGATGAAATGGGGCGGAGCGTTCTTATCTGTAACGAATTTCTTGAAAAATGAAGTTTGGGCAGGTAAGAATGCTCTTTTATGCTGACATGCTGAGTGGCTGCTTATGGGTGCTTCTGCTTGCGGATCATATCCCATATGGTCTGATGCATCCAGGCGACGGTTTCGTTCAGCTTCTGGTTTTCTGCTTCTAATTCATTGACTCGTGCGCTCAGGAGGGCAATGGTTTCTCTTTGATTGGCGGTTTTGTGGGGTGCTGTGATGCGGGTTACAATGGATGGGCAATTCCGCAGAATTTCCTGGGATAGAAGTGCATCTCGTTCTTCACAATCTAAATCCATGAAAGCCTGATAGGAGATATCAAGCAATTTCATTTTCTGATTGCATTTTGGGCAGACGGCATTTTTCGGCAGCTGGTAATAAGCATAATAACCGCATTTGATGCAGTAGTAGACGGAAAGCTCACGCATGAATATGCCCCCCTTCCTGGGAATTTTGCTGAAAATTTCGCTTGTCATATTAATTCGGACAAGCTTTCGTTCTCACACTGCCGAATCGGTGTAAAATATGACAATTACCTACTATTTATAACGTGAAATAATTGAAAATGTGACAAAAATCAGGGCAAAAGAATAAAAAACATTCTTTTGCCCTTCAATTTGAACGGATTAGATGAATTTAGAGATTATAAATCTTGTTTTTTCTCTTTTGCAGTATTTAAACTCTTAAGGCATATCCCATATCTTATGTGTTTTACTTCTGGATCACGCCGTTGGTGTCAACGACCCAAACCTTGCCGTTTGCATCCTTTACATCCTTAAAGCCATTGCCTAACTCCGGCTTTTCAGCAGACTTAGAAGAGGAGGCTGCCTTCTGGATGGCTCCTGAGGTGTTTACCAGGTAGGAGGCACCGTCTAATTCTACTGGTGCAAAGCGCAGATCGTTTGGAGCATCCTGCCGCAGGCCGTAGTGGTAGATGGCATTGTCACGGATTCCGTGAAGGCCCTGTCCCTTTCTGGTGCCGTCAGCATAGAAGAACCAGGTCTGATTTTCGCCTAAATCTTCATTATATATAGTCTGCTTGCCGGTCTTCATCACGCCGTCAGTGCCGAAGTAAGCGTTGGCAGTCTGGCCATCCTCTAAGGTGATCACCTGCTTGCCGGTCTGCATCTCGCCCTTCTCATTAAATGCGTATTTCTTGGAATCTACGGTGAAGGTCTGAATGCCGGTTTCTGCTGCAAGGGGCTTACCGTTGCGGAAATAGAAGCGGTAGATCTCGCTTTCGGTGCTGACGCCTTCTGCACCCTCAATCTCATACCAGCCAGAAGCACGCTTTCCGTCTGCCTCGTAGTACTGATAGCCGTGGATGGTGCCTTCTCTGTGAATCGGCTGGGCCTGGGAATCAGAAGCAGTCTGTGCCTCGGCAGGAAGCTTGAACCAGCCAGTCTGCAGGCGGCCGTCCACAAAGGTGTAGTAGCTGCCGTCGATCTTGCGGTCGATGTGGTTTTCGATCATTCGTCCGTTCTGATCAAAGTAGTACCAGAATGCGGAGTGATCCGGGTCATCGCTTTCCTCCTCTAACAGGAACCAGCCGCTCTTGCGGACACCGTCGCCTTCCTCGCCTAAATAATAGGTAGCGCCGTCGATCTCCTGCTTTCCGGTGAGCATCTGGCCATCAGAGTTGAAATAGTACCAGTTTTCATTGATCTTGTACCATTTGGACTTAACGGCCCGGCCATCCTTGCCGAAGTAGTACCAGAAGAATTCCGGTGCATCCGGAGAATCCATTTCCTCTTCATTGTAAACAGAGATCCAGTGGTTTTCCACCCGCTTTCCTGTTTCGTCCACATAGTACTCATCATCTATCATCATATCAGTGGCAATTTCGCCTTCCTCATCTAAGTAGTACATTGCGCCGTCTTTCTTCTTCCAGGCGTCTGTTAAGTAGTAGCCGTCGCTGTCCATGTAGCGCCAGCTTCCATTTTCCTCCACCCATCCGGCGGATGCAGCAAATGCGCTGTTTCCAGCAGGGAACAGAGAAGGGGTTACTGCGGACATCATTGCCGCGGTGGATAATACAGCCATCATTGCGATTGGTCTTTTCATAATTTTGTCTCTCCTTTTTTGTGTGGTTGGGCCGCTGCCCAAATTCCATGGTTGCATTACGGATGTGATTATAACCTGACAGTATTGTGATTTCTAGTGTAGGTTGTTTCCAGAACAGCCAGCTGCCGGAAGCGCTGCTATGAGCCGCCAGCGATGGAAACAGACGGGGAATATGGCGGATTTCGGGCATGCTGCAGTTTACAGGCTGCCTGGGAATGGTGATTCCGGAAACCCCTTTTGGGAACGTAAGAAAATCTTATGTAT
>JAUNGG010000082.1 GCA_030524635.1 Lachnospiraceae bacterium | reverse complement strand
ACTTGATAAGCCAGTAATATTTAACTATTTATCAATGATACGGCACACTAGTTTATCATACGGTCAGCGCAGCAAGTACCCTCGCTTCGCTGGGGCAGACCCTGCGCAGACCTACCTGAACAGTAACTAAAGCAGGACCCTGCCGAATCTTCTTCTGCGATTCCTGCAAAGTCCCGTTATAATATGGTCAAAAAACGCGCTCGATTCCGATACCTTGTGTGTATAATAATACATTTTTTACGATCCACTGCAGGATCACGATTCCCAGGGCTGCATACAGGTAAAGGGGCTTTAGCCGTATGATTTCCAACCTTTTCTTTGTAATCAGCTCCAGAGTTTTGCGGAGCCAGAATGCACCTATTATAAGTGCTCCATATCCCACGAAGGGATGGCAGCGCAGGCTCTGCAGGGGATGGCCCTGGAGGAGAGCCACAAGGGCTCTGGTTCCTCCGCAGCCTGGGCAGTAATATCCGGTCAGACGGTAGAAAAAGCAAATCGGAATCATCTGGTGCAGGTCCACACCGCGCTTTGCAATGAAAAGCGCGGCAGCAGCAAACAGGATGATTCCGATATTGATTATCCCATAGCAGACCGTTTCTGTCGTATCATCAAAGTTTTCCATTGGTCACTCCAATTCTTAGGCGACAAGCTTCCGGCTTGCAGCTCAAAGCTTACATGCCAAGGGATGCCATAATACTTGCACCTGCGATGATCACGAATACCGCCGGGACCAGAGAAATAATAGAGGTTACAAGTCCGGCAATTGCCATACCCTTTCCTCCGCGGTGGCCGTGTAAGGAAACGCCGCCTAATACAACACCTACCAATGCCAGAACAAACGGCACGTACGGAATGCAGCAGGAAAGCACCAGAGATAAGATTCCGCATACCATAGAAGTAACTGCGAAGCCCACTCCTTTCTTTTCCGGCTGTGCCATATATGGCTGGCCCATGCTTGGCTGCTGGGCATATGGCTGCTGCGCATACTGCTGCTGAGGCGCTGCGTATGGCTGCTGAGCTGGTCCTGGCTGCGGGCTGGCGCCTGCCCCCAGACGGTTGCCGCACTCTTCACAGAACAGTGCTTCATCTACATTGTTGTGACCACATTTTGTACATATCATACCTATCCCTCCTAAAATATATAACTCATCTGCTTTCGCGGCTGTAACAGCCGCAAGAACAGCCTGGTTAATTGTGTTAATGGTATCATGTTCTATGTGGGATGTCAATTTTGAAGTCGCCACATAGCTGCATACCCTATCCTGCTGAAAGCATATTTTCCTCCGCCTTCCGCACAAAAAATCTAATTAGCAAAAAGACTCATCACCAGTTGAAGAACGGATCCGGACCGCCGCCTGCCAGGCCGTGATGGGCAAGCTCCTCCACCGCGCCGGTATTCCGGTTCAGACGCCTTAAGTACCCGTCATTTCCCCGTGTATCGGAGAAATAAATATAGGATTCCGTTGCTGCCACCAGATACATGTACTTATCATGGCGGTAAATGATTTTGTCCTCTCCATCCTTCACCTGATGCAGCTCTTCATTTTTGCTTCCGTCAACATAAAACTGGTATTCACCCTGGTACTTTGCACGGGAGTCCCTGCATCGCTCTGCCCACCGGTCAATGGCCAGCTCTGCCTTTCGGCTTTCCCCTGTTTCCAGATCCACGCAGGCCTCTGCATGATATCCATGATACAGCCGCCGATCCAGGATCACGAAGCTGGTACAGTCTGCCAGACCGGTTGCTGTTCGTGTCTGGTAATCAAACTGGTAATCTGCAACCTGCTTCAAATCGCTTCCATCCAGCTTACAGGAATAAATGGCTGAACTGATCTCTGAGGTACCTGCTGTCTTGCAGCAATAGTAAAGCCGGTTCTCATAAAATGCAAACTCACAAATATAGTCATACTTGGCTGCTTCCACCGGAAGAGCAGTAAGACCAGGCACATCCCGGGAGCAGATATACGTCACTCCCTGATACTCCGCAATGCTTCCGCTGATCACCACACCTTCCAGCTCCGGCTCAAAATACAGCGCCTTTGACACCTTTCTGGCCGGCACTGTCACCACGCCGGTGAGAGGCTCCGGTGTATAGCCCTCCGCCACTGCTGACAACGAATATACCCCATTTTCCAGCCAGGTCTTCGCCGTTCCCTCACTGTCGGTGGTTAATACCCCATCCTCCTTGGTAATCGTAATCTCTGCTCCTTGAATCGGCTCCTCCGTCTCCTTCTCCAGCGCTGTAAAGGTCACCGGATAAGCGATATGAGGACATTTCTTTAATTCAAATTCCGGGCCGTAATCCTTTCCTGCAGAATAATGCCACGGCGTCAATGTATGCTTTATCTCCGGAAGCTCCATGGAAAGCTCTTTGTCTGTCAGCTTTTTCAGCGGTTCACTGATCGTGCTTCCCACCCCAATGGTCAGCCGGTCTACCATATAGGCCTCCCCCTGAATGCAGAGATAGCATACATGAAGATTTCCATCTGCATCCGGCGTATTCTGGTGCCCCTGATAGCTGGCGGAATCATTGGAAACGGATACCTGCTGTTTAACAGAGGTCTTTCCCGATATGCCGGCTCCCATAAAGCCCTTGCCGTTTAAAAGCGCCGCTCCGTCAAAGAACGGTGTTCCGCACAGCTGCAGGTCAATATCAAATTCTGGTCCAAATTCCAGCTTGCCCTCTGCATCTGCCGTAAATGTGACGTTCACATTCGTATCGTTTACAGTCTCTACATCAAAGTCCTCATAATAAGCACAGAAGAAGCCCATGGTGTTGGTTAAGTCTGCCGTCGCTTCCACCACCATTTTTCCATCGGCATAGATCTTCAGGTAAGGCTTTACCTGGAGAGAAAGGGGGCCGGATATCGGAATCACACAGGTGGGCAGCGCCATGCTGGGGGAGGCGCTTCCTCCCAGCTGATAGCCAGCCAGCGCATGCACCTGGGAATCTACCTTGGTTGCCAGGGAAAAATATGTAATATCCAAATTTTCCGCTATTATATGAATATCTGCACTGACATCCAGAAGAACGCTCAGTCTGGCATAGAAACCCTTCTTTTTCTCATAATCTGGAGTGGTAAAGACCACACTGGAGGATACTCCCGCGCCGCCGAAGGCGCTCCAGATCCTCCGCCCGTTATGATGGGTTACAGAGGAATCGCCATAGCCGAAGGTCTCAAACTGCGTTTCTGTCTTCGGCCCGCCGGCACTGGTTTCTGCTGCGGACGTGCTGGCTGCGGTCCCCTCACCAGAGCCTTCACTGGAGGCAGCTGCTGATTCCTCCGCCGAAGTCTGCTCCGCTTCTGCCTGAGTGCTGGCTGCCTGGGAGGTGGCCGGAACGCTTGCCGAGGTTCCTTCTGCCTCCCGGCTCTGGTTCTGCCGCCGCCGGTTTTCCTCCTGTTCCTGGATCCGCTCTGTGATCCGATCCAGATGCTCCTCCGGAAGCAGATCGCCGTCATTCCTGTAATTTGCCGCTCCTACAGCGAAGGTGGTGGAAATATCAATCTCCTTGATCACCTCCGCCAGCTGCGGCTGCGAGCAGACCATCACCGCCTGATCTCCCTCTACCTGAATGGAATCGATTTTTCCCAGAAATCCTTCCGGGAAGCTGCCGGAAGGCTCCAGATACAGCACATCTCCCGGCTGCAGTCCCCGCACTGTATCATCGATCTGCCGCAGCGTCAGCCTTCTGGCCGCCGCCTCCACCCCTGCCAGCTGGTTGGTCTCAGAATCCGACCGTGTGCACTGCACCCGGTCCTGAAGCTCCACTGTGTTGGAAGCATCCGGGCGAAGCTGAAATTTCTGCTCCTTGTCGGCTGCGGCTGCTCCGATCAGCTTCTCTGCCTCTGCCCCTGTTACCGCAGCCTCCGGATGAAACAGCCCGTCCGGAGACAGCTCCACAAACCCTTTTGCTGCTGCCACGGAAACGGCCCAAGCGGTCTCCTCATCCGTCACATCCCGGTATGGGTTCTCTGCCTTCATGTAGATCCCGGAAGCCCGGATCGCCCATGTTACCGCTGTCGCCCGGTCGATCCTAGCATCCGGGTAAAAGGCGCTTCCCTGCCCCTTAAGGATTCCCCGGCTGGTGCCGGCCGCCACATAAGGGTATGCCCAGTGCTCCTTGGGCACATCCACATAAAAGGCAGAACCGCTGTCCTCCGGATCGTATTGGAACTGCTTTGCCAGCACCGCCAAAAACTGCGCTCTGGTGATTGCCTGATCCGGCGGACAGGCTTCCTGGGGAGAGAGCTCCTTTCCATTTTCCTTCTCAGAGGCCTCCCCTCCAGACATTTTCTCCCCTCCCGGACTTTCATCCGGGCCGGAGCTTTCTGCATCTGCTGTTTCTGCCGCTGCTGCCGCCTGCTTATCCCCTCCGGAGCGTATACTGCTTAAAAAATTTTTTCCGCCGCACCCGGAAAGCAAAAATGCAGTGCACAGCAGCAGAGCCAGCAGTCTGCCTGTTCCATTCTTTCTCTTCATGTTCCTCCGCTACCGCAGTTTCATGCCGCACTTTTTGCAGAAATTCATATTCGGTGCACAAATATCGCCGCAATGAGGACAAATCACCTGACCTGCTGCCCCCGGCGCTGCAGGCGCTGGAGCACCAGGCATTCTGGCTGGGCTGCTGCCCAAAACCTGACGATTTTTCACCTCCAGCTCCTGAAGCAGCCGTTCCTGCTCCTGGATCTGACGGTATTTCTCCTTCACCTGCTGATAGAAAGGAGCCAGCTTTGCTCCGTCCAGCTTGCCTTCTGCCCACAGATTATAGCCCAGCTCTCCGCTCTGCCGCTTCAGCTCTGCGATATCATTCTCCAATGTTGTGATATAGGTCTTGATCTTGTTCTCTTCCATAAACGTGGATGTTTTCATGTTGATCTTAGTAATCTGTCTGGATAAGCCCTGTTTAAAATCCATCGCCATATGTTTTTCTCCTTGTTCTGTACAAAATACAATGTGCCGCTCTGCGGATCTTTTATCGTAACTGTTTCGTGCCTTTTATCTTATGATGGTAGAATCACGCCGTAAGGAAAAGCCGCTTACTTCATCATCCAGCATCCGCAGCTCCTTGCCGTCAAAATACATCAGATCTCCCTCTTCCCGGTTAGAGCTGTAGTCAGACAGCAGAACTACCGTTCCATCCTCTGCACATTCTGAATAATTAATATCCTCGCCTACCTTGGTCTCCTTCTTGCCGTTCCAGAGAGAAAGGGCATAGCTGGAATCTCCGGTGTCATAATCAGAAACAATTCCTGTCAGATTACTGTCACCGATTTCTCTGGCTGCTGCTACATCTGAGGCGATTTCCTCTCCATTGAAATACAGATCACCGCCGTCCCCGTCATAATCCTTCAGGTAGTAAAGTCCCTGGTCAGTGGCAAACATCAGACGTGCATCCTCTGCATCATTATCGTACTCCTTCAGCTCTCCGCTTCCATTTCCAGACAATGCTGTTACCCAGATGACACCGTCCTCTCCGTCCTCATCTACAGTGTACAGATACAGCTTCTTAGAATCCAGGTGGAACTCGGTATCCCGGCAGATAATATCTTCAAACTCACCAACCTTCTGAACACCAGAAACCAGCACCAGCTTTTGCTCCTCATCCATTGCATTCTGCACGCTGGAACGCCAGGAGTTCTCCCGCATAACGGACCACGGCACCTGAACTCCTTCCAGCTCCGGCCCCTCCTTATACAGGAAGTACTGTCCCTTCTCATTTACTGTTGCTGCCGCCCGTCCGCTGAACCGATCGGTTACAAGCTGCTCCGTCTTCCCATCAAAGAAGTACAGCTCTGTGGAAGTCCACTCAAAGGTGTCACTGGAAAGCCGTTCCCGGTTATATTCTGTCATCTCACCGGTATCATCATAAACCAGATCCATATACGGAATTTCCTTTGTGTCCGTCTTCGTGTAATAGAACATGCCCAAATCCCGGTTCGATGAAAGAATCTCTGCAATATCCTTTGCCACCTTCTCCTTCTTGCCCGCCTGGTCCAGCATATACAGGCTGCCTTCCTTCAGAGAATAAAACTTGTCCAGATTTTTATTTACATAAAAATCATCTGGATCGCTATCCAGCTTGACTGCCTTATTCTTCTGGGCAATATCCTGATAATAATACGTCACTTCTCCCTTATCCGACTCCGCCCAGCAGATATTTTTCTGGCTTTCATCCAGATAATAATAGGTAACATCCTTCGCCAGCTTTACCGACTCCTTGCCATTGTAAAGATAAAGCGTATCCTTTTTCTTATAGATCACATTATGATTATCCAGCAGGGTATACCGGCTGACCTTGGAATCGATCTTAACAGCATCCTCCGGTTTGGAAACCTTGGCCAGGAACAGGTCATAATCGTTGCCGTCATAATCCTCAACATACGTCACATATTTCCCGTCCTTGCTCAGATAGTTTGATCCCACAATTCCGTAGGCGCTGCTTCCTCCCTTTGTGTAGGAATCTGTCAGCTCCACCGGCTCTGCCTTCTTTTTCTTCAGATTGATCATCATCATCGAGTCATCTTTAAAATATACCAGATGAGACGGCACCTCTTTCGAAGAACCGGAGCCAAGCAGGCTCGTTACCGCAAAGGCTCCCCCTGCCACCACCACAGCACCGATAACGGCTGCTGGAATGATAATTTTCAGCTTTGGATTTTTCTGGAACAAGTTCTTCTTCCCTGTATCATCCATAAAGCTGTCACCTGCCGGGGCTCCGCCCATCAGGTTGCATCCGCACTCATCACAGAAAACATCACCTGCTGCCAGGCGCTTTCCGCAGTTAGGGCAGAATACAGTCCCCTGTCCTCCTGCCTGTCCGCCAGCCGGCTGTGCCGGACCTGACTCCACCTTCGCTCCGCAATTTCCACAGAATACCGCTCCGTCCTCCAATGGACTGCCGCATTTATGACAATTCATGCATTTTCCTCCTTCGCACTCCCTTTAACATCCTACATTTTCCTTTTTACTGCAGATTTTCCTCTGCCTTCTTAATGATCTGCAAATTGTCCTTTTCCACCTGACTGAGCATATTGTCCCTGAAATCAGCAGGTGCTACGGTTCCCCGATACCAGCTCTTGCTGTTAAAATAATTGGCCAGATCCTCCGAATCAAACTTCCTGCCATGACGGGCATAAATCTCATTTCTGGCGATCCGCAGCTGATCCTTCGTCAGTCCGGCAAGATCGGCTGATGTCAGCAGCCTGGTGCTGCTGTCCGGAAGGATGTAATCCTGCGTCGGCATGGACTGCCCATATGCTCCGCCTGCCCCAGCCATGGTAGCTGGCATGGCAGCTGCTGTTGTGGCTGGCATGGTTGCCGGCATGGTAGCTGGCATGGTTGCCGGCATGGTCTCCAGGGCGGCTGCTGTTGTAGGATCACCGTAAGAATTCTGGCCGATGCTTTCTCCCTCCTGTGTCAGATCCGGCAGCTCATTGCCATATGCGGCAGAAGCTTCCCTTCCGCGATCTTCCCCATCATTCTCCGCTGAAGCCTCAAGTTCCTCCGGTTCCTGCTCCTCTTCCCCGGAATCCCCCTTCTCCTCAGAATCCTCTTCCTCATCCTCATCTGGATCCTCTGACTTATCTTCGTCCCCGGATGAAGATAAGATCGTGTCAAACAGCCCCAGCTGATAAGCGGCAAATCCGCCTCCGCCCAGCAGCAAAAGGATCAGAAGCAGAACGAATGCGATGATCCATCCGGTTCCCTTCTTTTTCTTCGGCGGCTGGCCCGGAACCATTCCTGCCTGCATCGGGCTGCCTGGCTGATAGCTGTCCGACGGACCGGCTCCTGCCGAGCGATAGCCTCCTGCCGGACCAGCTGATCCGGCTCCTCCCGTCCGCTGACCTCCCGGCGGACCAGCTGGTCTGGCCCCTGACGGCTGGATGCTGCCTGGTTTTCCTCCGGCTGGTCCAGCTCCCACTGCAGCACCACAGTGATTGCAGAATCTGGCATTCTCCTTCAGCTTTCCTCCACATTTCGGACAAAACATATTCCTACCTCCGTGATGTAAAAAGGTCCCTCCAGGTACTTCATATCTCTGGAGGGACCTTCCCCTCGTCTATTGGCTTAAATCACACTCCACTACCACTAACTCCAGCGCCCCCAGTGTAAGACGATCTCCCACATGGATCTCCATAGGCGCATTAACCTCCGTACCATTTAAGTAGGTATGGTTAAATGACTGCAGATCCTCCACATAGCAGGCATTTCCTTTGCGGTAAAAGCTGCAGTGCCGTCTGGAAACAGAACGCTCTCCCTCGATTACCATGGTACAGGATGCTGCGTCGCGCCCCAGAACTGCAGCCGTTCCTAAATCACACGCATAGATCTTATCACCATCTTTTGTATCCTGTAATACGAGAAGTCCGGTGGAAGCCACCTCCGTATCGGAAAAACCGCCATCCGACATACCGCCGCCCACAGCCGGCTCATTCCAGGGATCCTGCTGCTGGAATGGATCTGCTCCCGGATCTGCCTCCACGTATTCTATTTTTTTCGCCTTCGCCAACGGTGCTCCGCAGTAAATGCAGAATTTGGCGCTATCCTTTACCTGTCCTCCACAGCTTGTACAAAACATGATTTTGCTCCTTTCTGTCCGTTACACATTATGTTTTCTTTTATGATTTATGTATATGTCCCTTCCGAAACCGCTACTCCTCGGTTTCATCCCAGGCAAAATCCTCTCCGCATAATGGAATAAACAAAAGCGTTTCCCCGCCGACCTGCAGGATATCCCGGTTATGCATTTCCTGATTAAATAAAACCACCTGGCCATTTAAATAAGACAGCTCCCGGGAGGTTCCGGCATTGGCAACAAAGCTTCTGGTTTCCGGATCATAGGTTACCACCATCTGACAGCCTCTGGCTACCTGATCATCCTCAGCCAGCACAATATCCTGAGCCTGGGTGCCGCCGATGGTATTCCTTCCGCTCTTTAATTCATATACCGTTCCTTCCAGCTCGCCCTTAATGCATACCAGCCATCCGGTGATCTTCTTTTTCGGCTCTGGCTGCACCATAGCATTCTGCTGGGAAGCTGCCTCAGGAACCGCTGCTGGCTGAGCTGCTTCCGGCTGGGGGGCTGCCCCCAGAGATGCCTCCAGCTGAGAAATTGCTTCCTGAGATACTGCCTGCTGAGAAGCAGCAGCCTGGGGAACCACCTTCTGCGGCGCAGAATCTGATGCTTTCTTCAGGGGAGAAGCTTCCCTGCTTTTGCAGCGCGGACACTCTGCATACTTATCCGAATCATAATAATGTCCATTTTCACATTTTTTTAAATTCATACGATGAAATCCTCCCTCTCCACTTCTGCCATTGGCAGCAGCTTTTCTTCACAGTTATACTGCTTTGCAGCTGCACAGATCTGCCAAATCGTTACGCCATTCCTATGCTTCATCCATATCCCAGGTCCGGCCATCCCGGCAGAATGGGATAAATTCAAATTCACTGGTTCCCACACGCAAAACATCTCCTGCATGAAGCTCCATAGCTCCCTGGATCACATCTTCGTTTCGATATGCCGGCGTTTCTGACTGCTGAACCACATAGAACTGATTACTCCGGTCATCATAGACCACTGCACACAGGATCTCATCCGCTTCCCCTTCTGTCAGCAGAATATCTGCCTGATCACTGGTTCCGATCCGGTTAAAGCCTTTGTACAGCCGGAAATCCAGGCCTCGTTCCGCTCCCTTAACACACACCAGCCATCCAGCTGCAAACCGTCCCTCCGGCATCTGCACGCTTCTGGAAACAGAAGCCTGGGGCTTCTCCTTTGCTGCCGCCTGCTGCTCCACAGCTGGCTCTGGTGATTCCGGCTCCGGCACATTCTGCTCCTGTACCGCTGTCTCCTGCACTGCTGTTTCC
>JAUNGG010000027.1 GCA_030524635.1 Lachnospiraceae bacterium | reverse complement strand
ATGTGTTAGGCACGCCGCCAGCGTTCATCCTGAGCCAGGATCAAACTCTCAAATTTAAGCTTCGTCAGAAGCGGGCTGATTGACTTGTCAATCAGACTCCTCTGTCGTTTGATTCTTGGTTAAGAACTTAGCTTGGCTAATTATTCTTTCCCGTCCTCGAAAAGCTTTGCTTTTCTCGGTCACGTTCGGTTTTCTGATGTCTGCAGGCAGCCATCTTAAAACCTTTATACGTAAATTTACTTTAGGTTTTGTTCTGAATTTTCTCAAATCCAAGGCCAAACCAAAGGCCTTGTTTTTAGAATTTTCAGGGTTTGTGTATTATTCAGTCTTCAATTCTCAAGGTTCATTTTGTAAGTTGTTGTCGGCCGATTTCTCAGCGGCAACTCGTTTATGATAGCACATCGTTTCGAGTTTGTCAACAACTTTTTTCATATTTTTTTGTTTTTCGAAGTTTTTCAACTTTTTCAAACAACTTTGGACTCCATTTTGGGGAGTTCATCGCCGCCTCATCAGCGGCGCGAGATATAGAATATCACTGTAACCGCAAAATGTCAACAGTTTTTTTGAAATTTTTAAAACTATTTTTTCTTTTTATATTATTTATACAATTAATACTATTTACAGTCATATCTGCATTCAACTCTCTTTCTAAAGCCCTATGTTTACAGCTCCATTTGATTACACTTCCATTTGACAGGATCTATCCCTTATATTAAACTAAAAGTATGGTAATTGTTTCACCGGTCCGCATATTTTCCAGGCAGTTTCTTTTTCCAGGAAACTACTGTATGCTGTGCAAACCGTAGAAACAACAAAAAGCAGATAAAGGAGACCACTTATGAGATTTTTTGTAGATACTGCAAACGTAGAGGACATTAGAAAAGCCAATGATATGGGTGTGATCTGTGGTGTTACCACCAATCCATCTCTGATTGCAAAGGAAGGGCGTGATTTTAAGGAAGTGATCGCAGAAATTGCTTCCATTGTGGACGGCCCCATCAGCGGCGAAGTAAAGGCTACCACCACAGATGCGGAGGGTATGATCGCAGAAGGGCGTGAAATTGCAGCGATTCATCCCAACATGGTTGTGAAGATCCCTATGACTGTGGAAGGCCTGAAAGCAACCAAGGTACTGGCTTCTGAAGGCATCAAGACGAATGTGACTCTGATCTTCACTGCAGCCCAGGCGCTGTTGGCTGCCCGCGCAGGTGCCACCTATGTATCCCCATTCCTGGGACGTCTGGACGACATTTCCATGCCGGGAATCAGCCTGATCGAGGACATCACAGAGATCTTTACCATCCATGATATTAAGACGCAGATCATTGCCGCCAGCATCCGCAACCCGATCCATGTGATCGACTGCGCAAAGGCAGGTGCAGACATTGCAACGGTACCTTATAAGGTAATCGAACAGATGACAAAACATCCGCTGACTGATGCCGGAATTGCAAAATTCCAGGCAGATTACAAGGCGGTCTTTGGAGAATAATGTAGGAAAAGTGTATCGATACCGGGGTGGCATCGTAAGAGTAGATGCTGCAAGGTCGAGCACTATAAGACTGAGCGCCGTAAAATCAGGTACGATAAACGTGAATGACGCAGGCATAACCTTAGAGTTTTGCCTGCGCCATTTTCTTTCCTCTATCCGTAACCTTGAAGTTCCGGTCATTTTCCCTTCATCTTTCTTTCATTTTTTACTCATAACGGCAACATGACATGATGTTGGGGGCAAAAGGTATTTTGCCCCCTTTGATACCGAATTGCTTCGCACTTCGTGCTCCCGCAATTCATGACATACCGTTGTCATGTTGAGAATGATATCATATTGACATCAATATGCTCCTAGCAGCCCGCCCCAAGCGGATTTCGAGCGTTACCTTACTAATCAAAAAACAGGAGGCAGGAAAACATGAAGTATCTTTGGTTAGATGAATATTTACTGAAAAAAACAGGTGTCACAAAGGATCTGCAGCCCGCATGGAATTGGATCCGCTATCACATCGGAGGTAAGATGTTTGCGGCAGTCTGTCTTGATGATCAGAACCGGCCATATTACATCAATTTGAAGCTGGAACCCTTAGAGGGTGAATTCTTCCGAAAGCAGTATGAGGATGTGATTCCAGGCTACTACTCCAATAAGCTTCACTGGAATTCGGTGAAGGCCGATGGCAATGTCCCGGACGAGCTGCTGAAGCAGATGCTGGATAAATCCTACTCTCTCGTTCTGAAAAGCTTCAGCAGAAAGAAACAGCGTGAGATCCTGAATCTGACCTGCTGCGGCACAGAATGCAGAAAATGCAGTTGTTTTAAAACCTTATGTGACGGATGCAATGAGTCCGGCGGAAAGGTTTTTCATGCACCAGCGGGAAAGCCCTGTCCGATTTATGGATGCTCTCAGAAAAATGGCTTCGCAACCTGTGCTCAGTGCGATCAGCTTCCATGCTCCATCTGGACAGCTACGAGAGACCCGCAGCTGTCCGATCAGGAGTTTGAACAGTCTATTGAGGAACGAATCCGCAATCTAAAAGCATAAATCCTCCGCAGCCTTCTCATAAATGCAATATCTTCCTTTGCATATACTGGATTCATTTCTTTCCTGAGAAGATAGATCTCCCAAATTCTTAAATACCATTACCTACACCAATGAAATCACCACAGAGCTTCCGAAAGAAACCCGCCGTTAGCGGGCTTCTTTTATTTTTTCATACTAATTTGCACTAACCATCTGAAGCTACTGCCTTAAACATGATCTGTCTTCATTTTATGGCTTCAAAGTAAGAATCACAAAAACCGCCGCCTTCTCCATTGTGATAAAAGAGCAAGAAAGTGACATAAACTAGACAAGTATCTCACTAGGGAAATATGGTCCGAAAGCATATAATATAAAACAGATCAGACAAATTATAAAGCCCTTTATTTACAAGGAGGAATTCATGAATCTGGACATAGAAAAAAAATCGGTTAATGCGATCCGAATACTGGCAGCGGATGCCGTACAAAAGGCAAATTCCGGCCATCCGGGACTGCCTCTGGGTTCTGCCGCCATGGCTTATGAGCTGTGGGCACACCACATGAATCATAACCCGGCAAATCCTAAGTGGGAGAATCGGGACCGTTTCATTCTCTCCGGCGGCCACGGCTCTACTCTCCTATATTCTCTTCTCCACCTTTTCGGCTACGGATTAACGGTAGATGACCTGGCAAGCTTCCGTCAGGCAGACTCCCTGACCCCCGGCCATCCGGAATACGGCCATACCGTAGGGGTGGAAGCAACTACCGGACCTCTGGGCGCCGGCATGGGAATGGCTGTGGGCATGGCAATGGCGGAAGCTCATCTTTCTGCTGTATTCAACAAGCCGGCTTACCCGGTGGTCGATCATTATACCTTCGTTCTGGGCGGCGACGGCTGCATGATGGAGGGCATTTCTTCGGAAGCGTTCTCTCTGGCCGGTACATTGAAGCTTGGAAAGCTGATCGTCCTGTATGATTCCAACCAGATCTCCATCGAGGGAAGCACCCACATTGCATTTACTGAAAATGTACAGAAGCGCATGGAAGCCTTTGGATTCCAGACTCTCACCGTAGGAGACGGCAATGACACCGTGGAGATCGGCAGAGCCATCGAAGCAGCAAAGGCAGACCGGACACGTCCATCCTTCATTACCGTAAGGACCAGGATCGGCTACGGATGTCCGGCCAAGCAGGGAAAGGCAAGTGCACACGGCGAACCGCTGGGAGAGGAAAATGTAATCGCATTGAAGGCAAACCTTGGCTGGGAAAGCATGGAGCCATTTTATGTTCCGGAGGATGTGTACGCAAATTACCGCAGCCTAGCTGCTGAGGGAGCTGCTGCGGAAGACTCCTGGACTGCCATGTTTTGCGCTTACTGCGAAGCTTATCCGGAGATAAAGAAGCTTTGGGACGAATATCATGATATGAAGATCGCAGAAAAGCTGTACGATGATGACGCATACTGGGCCTGTGAGGACAAGCCTCAGGCTACCAGAAATCTATCCGGTGTCATGATTAACCGGCTGAAGGATGCCGTTCCTAACCTGATCGGCGGCGCTGCTGATCTGGCTCCTTCTACCAAAACCTATATGAAGGATGCCGGCGATTTCTCCAGCAGCAGCTACGAAGGCCGCAACCTGCATTTCGGTGTCCGTGAGCTGGCCATGGCTGCGATCGGAAATGGTCTGGCACTTCACGGGCTGCGCCCCTATGTGTCAACCTTCTTCGTATTCAGCGATTACACCAAGCCTATGGCTCGCTTGGCCGCGCTGATGAAGCTGCCGGTCACCTACGTCTTTACCCACGACAGTATCGGCGTTGGCGAGGATGGCCCGACCCACGAGCCCATCGAACAGCTTGCCATGCTCCGCTCCATGCCGAACTTCCATGTGTTCCGTCCAGCGGATGCTGCCGAAACGGCCGCTGCATGGTATTACGCTGCAACTGCCGAGTCAGCACCTACTGCACTGGTGCTGACCCGTCAGAATCTGCCTCAGTTAGACGGCTCCGGCAAGGAGGCTTTAAAAGGCGCTTATATCCTGGAGGACAGCAAAAAGGCGGTGCCGGACGCAATCCTGATGGCAAGCGGCTCTGAGGTTTCTCTGGCGGTGGAGGCAAAGAAGGTTCTGGCAGAAGACGGGATTGATGTCCGGGTAGTCAGCATGCCTTCTTTGGATGTGTTCGAGGAGCAGAGCCAGGAATATAAGGATCATGTTCTTCCAAAGGAAGTACGCAGCCGTGTGGCCATCGAAGCATTAAGCGATTTCGGCTGGGGCAAATATGTTGGACTGGACGGCGCTTATGTCACCATGCACGGATTCGGCGCTTCTGCTCCTGCCGGGCTTCTTTTTCAAAAGTTCGGCTTTACCACAGAAAACGTTGTCAATACCGTAAAGAGTATCCTGTAAAAAAGTGGTAATATCAACTCCGTTTTCCTACAAGAAATCTTCTGATTCCAGGTATTTGCAAACGGATTTTTTTCCTATATCATAAGATTAGAGTAACCGTATATGCAGTAGGAAAGTTGGGTGAAAAATTTTATGGAATTTAATCACGAATTAATCATACCGAATGAGGATCTGCCGTTTAAGCTTTTCCTGTTTGAGGGAAAGGATGGAAAGTACAAAAGAAGCAAGCACTGGCACCGCGCCGTGGAGATTTTTCTTGTATTGGAGGGGAGCCTGGTATTCCAGATCAATAATACCAGCCTGCCTCTCCAGGCTGCCGATTTTGTGATCGTTAACCCCAATGAGATCCATTCCATCGATGCACCAGAGCCAAACACCACCATCGTACTTCAGATCCCCTCCAACTGCCTGGATCGCTATGTCAGGGAAGGGGATTACGCCGTATTTTCCAAGCAGTCGGATGAGGACAATTTAAAGCTGGCACAGCTGATCGTGCAGCTTTTCCGTACCTATCAGAAAAAGGATTTTGCATTTGAGCTGAAGGCTCATAGCCTGTGCTCTGAGCTTCTTTATCTGCTGGTCACAGAATTTATGAATACAGAAAGTGATCAGTCTGCGATCCGGCAGAAGCGTCATCTGGACAAGCTTTCAAACATTACTTCTTATATGAAGGCGAATTATAATACGGAGATTACGCTGGAAAGTGTTGCCCGGCAATTCGGCTTCTCTCCCACCTACCTGTCCCGAATGTTTAAGCGATACGCTGATGTCAGCTATAAGACCTATCTGCTGGACTTGCGGACGGAATACGGTCTGCGGGAAATGATGAATACGGATCACAGCCTGACGGAGGTAGCTCAGAACAATGGCTTTCCCAACAGCCGCGCCTTTGCCAAGGCATTTCAGAAACGCTTTAGCTGTCTTCCCAGTGAATATCGGAAGCATGCCGGAGAGGAAGCAGTAAAAAAACGGAGTGAAAGCAAAACAATGAAAAAAGAGGAGTGAAAACATGAACTATTTGATCGGAATTGACGTTGGAACGTCTGCCACGAAAACCGTTTTATTCGACGAGAAGGGCACCGTGATCGCATCCGCCTCCCAGGAATATCCTCTGTATCAGCCCCATAATGGCTGGGCAGAGCAAAAACCGGAGGACTGGCGGGATGCCGTTCTCAATACCTTAACCGCCGTGACAGCAAAGTCCGGCGCTGCAAAGGAAAACATCAAGGGCATCGGAATCTCCGGACAGATGCACGGCCTGGTCATGCTTGATGAAAATGGGGAGGTGATCCGTCCTTCCATCATCTGGTGCGACCAGCGGACCGGCGCCGAGGTGGAGGATATGCTGGCTGTCATGCCGAGAGAACGCTGGATCGAAATCACCGCAAATCCTCCGCTAACCGGATGGACAGCTGCAAAGATCCTGTGGGTACGCAAAAATGAGCCGGAGCATTATGCAAGATGCAGACACATCCTGCTGCCGAAGGACTATATCCGCTATATCTTAACCGGCGTATTCGCAACGGAAGTATCCGACGCCAGCGGTATGCAGCTTTTAGATGTTCCCGGACGCTGCTGGTCGGATGAGGTGCTGAATGCACTTTCCATTGACAAATCCCTGCTGGGAACCGTGTACGAATCCTGTCAGGTTACCGGCACGCTGCTTCCCAAGATCGCAGCCCGGACCGGCCTGACTGCAGAGGTAAAAGTAGTGGGCGGCGCCGGCGACAACGCTGCTGCTGCCGTAGGAACCGGAATCGTAAGAGATGGCACAGCATTTACCACCATCGGAACCTCTGGTGTGGTATTCGCCCATACCAGCAAAGTTTCCATCGACCCAAAGGGCCGTGTCCATACCTGCTGCTGTGCAGTTCCCGGAGCATGGCACATCATGGGAGTTACCCAGGGCGCCGGCCTTTCCTTAAAGTGGTTCAAGGATCAGTTCTGTCAGGATTATGCAGTACGGGCAGAGGCGGAAGGACGGGATATCTATGACCTGATCAATGAGGATGTAAAGACCGTTCCCGCAGGAAGCGATAAGCTGATCTATCTTCCCTACTTAATGGGCGAGCGCACCCCTCATCTGGATCCGGACTGCCGCGGCGTCTTCTTCGGTCTGTCTGCTATCCATACCAAAAAGCACCTGCTGCGCGCCGTTATGGAAGGAGTATCCTACTCTCTTTGCGACTGCAATGAGATCTTAAAAGAGATGGGCATAGAGGTGACCCAGATGATGGCCTGCGGCGGCGGCGGAAAGAGCCCCAACTGGCGCCAGATGCTGGCTGACCTGTACCAGTGCACCGTAAAGACCATACAGCAGTCAGAGGGCCCTGCCTTAGGCGCTGCCATTCTGGCCGGCGTCGGCTGCGGCATTTATCCAAGGGTGGAAGCTGCCTGTGATGCCCTGATCACCGAAAAGGACAGCACCGACCCTGTCCCAGAGCAGGCTGCCGCATACGCAGAGTACCACAAGCTGTATCAGAAGCTGTACCAGAGCCTGAAGGAGGATTACAAAATCCTTGCCGGCCTGTAATTCCTCTGCCGATTATAGAAAGGAAGGCGGCCTTCCGGAAAATGCCTGGCTGGGGCTGACCGGAGAAAATCTTACGGTATCGCCGCCAAACCTTTGAAACCTCGGCGTGCCCGCAAACTATTTGAAACGATGATATATCTGCAAAACATGGGGTTCAGGTACCCCTGATGCCTGACAAGGCAGATAAATGAAAGGAGAACATGATTATGATCAATATGCCAGAAGTAAAAATTGGTATTGTGGCGGTAAGCCGCGACTGCTTTCCGGAAAGCCTTTCCGTAAACAGAAGAAAAGCCCTGGTTCAGGCTTATGAAGCAAAGTATGACCCAAAAAACATTTATGAGTGTCCAGTCTGCATCGTAGAAAGCGAGATCCATATGGTCCAGGCCTTAGAGGATATCAAGGCTGCCGGATGCAACGCCCTGGCAGTATACCTGGGCAACTTCGGACCGGAGATCTCCGAAACTCTCCTGGCAAAGCACTTCGACGGGCCGGCTATGTTCATCGCAGCCGCTGAGGAAAGCGGCAATAACCTGATTCAGGGACGAGGCGACGCTTACTGCGGTATGCTGAATGCCAGCTACAACTTAAAGCTGCGCAATGTGAAGGCTTACATCCCGGAATATCCGGTAGGAACTGCCGAGGAATGTGCTGACATGATCCAGGAGTTCGTACCCATCGCCCGCGCCATCATCGGCCTGTCCAGCTTAAAGATCATCAGCTTCGGCCCAAGACCATTAAACTTCCTTGCCTGCAATGCTCCTATCAAGCAGCTGTACAACTTAGGCGTAGAGATTGAGGAGAATTCCGAGCTGGATCTATTCGAGGCATTCAAGAACCATGCCGGAGATCCCAGAATCCCGGATGTGGTAAAGGATATGGAGGCAGAACTTGGGAAAGGCAATAAGAAGCCGGAGATTCTTGAAAAGCTGGCGCAGTATGAGCTGACTCTCCTTGACTGGATCGAAGCCCACAGAGGCTACCGGAAGTATGTAGCCATTGCCGGAAAGTGCTGGCCTGCATTTCAGACCCAGTTCGGCTTCGTTCCCTGTTATGTGAACAGCCGTCTGACCGACCGCGGCATCCCAGTATCCTGCGAGGTAGATATTTACGGTGCATTAAGTGAGTTTATCGGAACCTGCGTAAGCCAGGATGCAGTGACCCTGCTGGATATCAACAACTCCGTACCTAAGGATCTGTACGAGGAGGATATCAGGAATGCTTATAACTATACCCAGAAAGAGACCTTCATGGGCTTCCACTGCGGCAATACCAGCTCCAAGAAGCTGTCCTTCTGCGAAATGAAATACCAGCTGATCATGGCGCGCTCCCTGCCTGAGGAGGTTACCCAGGGCACCCTGGAGGGCGACATCGCTCCTGGCCCAATCACCTTCTTCCGGCTGCAGAGTACTGCCGACAATGTGCTGCGCGCATATATCGCTCAGGGCCAGGTCCTTCCGGTGGCAACCCGCTCCTTCGGCTCCATCGGCATTTTTGCCATTCCGGAGATGAACCGCTTCTACCGCCATGTGCTGATCGAGAAGAACTTCCCCCATCACGGTGCTGTTGCCTTTGGACATTTCGGGAAATCCATCTATGAAGTATTTAAATACATCGGCGTAGACGTAGAGGAGATCGGCTTCAACCAGCCAAAAGGCATGCTGTATAAGACAGAGAATCCATTTGCGTGATGATCCGATAATGCTTACAATGAACAAAACCGGCCTCCCCGCAGCAGACTGCAAAGAGATGACCACAGCAGACTGCGGAGAGATAACCGTAGCAATTCATAAAAAAAGGAGATCGATTATGAGATTTTTCGTAGATACTGCAAATGTAGAAGATATCAGAAAAGCAAATGATATGGGCGTGATCTGCGGCGTAACCACCAACCCATCCCTGATTGCCAAAGAGGGACGGGATTTCAAGGAGGTAATTGCAGAAATCACTTCCATCGTAGATGGCCCCATCAGCGGCGAGGTAAAGGCTACTACCACAGATGCAGAGGGTATGATTGCAGAAGGGCGTGAGATCGCTGCGATTCATCCCAACATGGTTGTTAAGATTCCAATGACCGTAGAGGGCTTAAAGGCAACCAAGGCCCTGGCTGCGGAAGGCATCAAGACCAATGTCACCTTAGTTTTCACCGCTGCTCAGGCACTGCTGGCAGCACGGGCAGGCGCAGCCTATGTATCCCCATTCCTGGGACGTCTGGATGACATTTCCATGCCGGGCATCGACCTGATCGAGGATATCACCGAGATCTTCCAGATGCATGACATCAAGACCCAGATCATCGCAGCCAGCGTCCGCAATCCAATCCATGTGATCGACTGCGCAAAGGCAGGCGCTGATATTGCAACCGTGCCTTACAAGGTAATCGAGCAGATGACCAGGCATCCTCTGACCACTGCCGGAATCGAGAAATTCCAGGCAGATTACAAGGCTGTGTTCGGTGAATAAGCTATAACAAAAAGTTCGATCTTAAGGCACTTCCCGAAGATCGAACTTTTAATTGCTTTCAAGCATCTTATCTTTCCTGAATCATCTCCGTTCCCGCTTCCAGAGTAAACCAGAATGTGACACCGCCTTCCACATTCTCCACGCCGCACTGCTTTTGGTGAGAATCCATGATTGCCTTTACAATGGAAAGGCCAATGCCGCTGCCGCCGTAGGCCCTGGTCCTGGCCTTGTCCACCTTGTAAAACTTCGTCCACAGGTTGGGCAGATCCTCCTCTGGGATATGGTTTCCGGTATTAAAGACGCTGACCAGCACCTCCTTCTCCTGAGGAATCATCCGAATCTGGATCCGCCGCTCACCGTCTACATGGTTCAGGGCATTATTCAGATAATTGGTCACCACCTCTTCGATCTTAAACTCGTCCGCCCACACATAGCAGGGGTTGGACTGGTCGAAGACTACCTCTGCCTGCTTCTGCTCAATCATGATCTGGGCGGAGGTCAAAACCCCCCGGATTAGCTCTGTTAAATCAAACCGCTCCATCACCGGAGCATCCCGGCCTGATTCCAGGGCGCTTAAAGTCAGAAGCTGCTTTACCATCTTATTCATCTTATTGGCTTCATCCATAATAACCTCGCAGTAGTAATCCCTGCTTTCCGGATCCTCCGCCATTCCTTCCGTCAGCCCTTCCGCATACCCCTGGATCAGGGCGATGGGGGTCTTTAACTCGTGGGAAACATTGGCAATAAACTCCTTCCGCATCTCGTCGATCTGGATCTTCTCCTCAATATCCTGCTGAAGCTTAAGATTGGCTGTCTTCAGCTCTCCGATGGTCTCCTTCAGCCGGTCAGACAAAGCATTCATGCTGTGACCCAGCACACCGATCTCATCGGAAGCGGTGCCATCGTAATGGGCATCAAAATCCAGATTGCTCATACGCTCCGAGATCTCCGTCAGGGACAGAATGGGAGAAATGATGGTCCTTGTGGTGAAGTAGATCAGCACACTGCCGCCTGCCAGCACGATCAGTCCCACATAAGCCAGGAAGCGGTTGGAAAGCGCCGCGCTCTCCCGAATGCTGGCAACCGGCATGGACATGATAAAGCTGGTGCTGTCATCGGAGAGAAATCCCCAGCTTTCCAGATAATAGGACTTCAGACGCGGATCGAAGCTTTGCTGAATGGTATAATTTTCCGTTTCGGACACAATCTTATAGGGCCGGTTATTCTGCCCCAGAATATTCCGCAGGAAACGCTCGCTTAAGTAATCCCCTTTCCGCTCCGAGGAGATCAGAGTCCCATTGGCACTGTCCATGATCAATATGGTGATATTGGATTTCTCATTCAAATCCCGAACCAGGCGGACGATAGAATTGTCTTCTATATTCGCCCCCTGACCGCTTCGCATCAATTCATCCAGCCGCTTAAACTCCTCTGCAATGTTTCTCCCCGCCTTCTTTTCTTCCTGAAGAAGGGTGTCTACCTGTTCATAGGCCATCTCCAGGGCCTTTACCTTCTCGCTCATGTAAAACCGTTCCAGACACCAGTTGTTAATTCCCCAGAGGCAGACCAGGGCGGCCGCCATCAGCCCGATAAAGATCAGAGTAAATCGCAGGCGGATGGAATTTTTCATCCGTTTCATGCATCCACCTCAAACTTATAACCCATTCCCCAGATGGTCTTGATATACTCGCCCTTCGCCCCCAGCTTGCTCCGCAGCTTCTTCACATGGGTGTCAATGGTTCTGGCATCGCCAAAATAATCGTAATTCCACACATTATTTAAGATCTTTTCCCTGGAAAGAGCCAGCCCCTGATTCTCAATAAAATAATTCAGCAGTTCAAATTCCTTGTAGCTTAAATCCACCGGCTGGCCGTCTATAGTTACCTGCCTGGCTGCCTTGTCGATGCAGATACCGCCTACCTCGGTGGTGTCTGTGCTGATGCCATTGGTTCTCCGAAGGATCGCCTCCACCCGGGCCACCAGGATCTTGGGGCTGAAGGGCTTAGAAATATACTCATCCACCCCCAGCTCAAAGCCCTGAAGTTCATCCCGCTCCTCGCCTCTGGCTGTCAGCATGATAATGGGAACCCGTGAAAACTTCCGGATGGTCTTGCAGACCTCCCAGCCATCCATTTTCGGCATCATCACATCCAAAAGGATCAGAGCAATGTCCTTCTGATTAAAAAACAGATCAACTGCCTCCTCGCCGTCGGCAGCTTCTATGACCTGAAAGCCCTTGATGGTCAAAAAATCCTTTACCAGCTTCCGCATTCTGGCTTCATCGTCTACCATTAAAATCTTTAATGACTTTCCTGCTTCCATAAATACAACATCTCACTTTCTATCCCTCGGACTGGTGTACTATCTCGCTTACATTCAGCCAAGCAGCACATTAGGCCGATCATTGTCCGCTTTGTGCATGTAATCAATCTCTCACGATGTTATTTTAACAGCTTTTGAAGTGGTTTTCTACTATTTCACAGACATTTCACAGATTTCAGCTCCATCCCGGTTACGATTTACCGGTTTCCTGGGAACGAACCGGTCCGCAGAAACACAAAAAAAGGAGCCATGCTCCTTTTTTGTAAATTACAAATTATTCCTCAATTACTTCATACCGGAACCAGTCAAAATCAGCAAAATTTTTTGACGCTCTGTGATTGGAGGATCCATACATTCCCAGATAGGTTCCCACAAAACCATCTGCTACCACAGTGCTGAGAATGATTCCGTCTTCATTCTGTGCAATGGGGATCATTTCTCTTTCATTCTTTCCATAATAGAAGTGATAAATTCCCTCTTCGCCTTCTGCGAACAGATACAGCCTTCCCTCTCCGATTTCTTCTGACCGAATCAGGCATCGTTTCCCGTTTACAATCCGGTAACAGGCAACCTCTTTTCTACCCTCGTACATCTGCTTTACCAGAAGGAAGGAATATCTCTCATTCTGTGTTAATACAATCCCAGCCTCTTCTCCGTCATGCTCCGGTTCAAATTCCATAGCTGCGGCAGCCTGAAAATCATAGTGCTGCTGCCGGCGTACCAGCATTGCCGGCGTCTCAACGTCCCCCACAGAAACCGGGAGCAGCTGAAGCCTTAAATATCCTCTCCGCTCCGTCAGTGAATAAAATCGTTCCTTAGGAGGCCGCCTCATGCACCAGATCATGTCCAAGGTTTCCTCTTCAAAATTGTCCACCCGGCTGTGCAGCGGGGGGCGGTGCTGGGGCAGGTTGGGCCTTCTCTCCACCAGATTGACCATGCCATTGTGATTATCCACCAGCGGCCACCCGTCATAATCCCAGGCAATCGGCACGATGAAGATCTCTCTGCCCAGATTAAACTGTGCATTCCGGTTCCGGTCTGGTGTGCGGATCCACTTTCTGGGAAGATACTGGTCATAATTCGCAATCTCCCGTTCATAAGGCCGAATTCCCAGAAGCGCCATATACCATTCACCATTCTGGGTCTGAACCAGATCCCCATGCCCGGTCACGGCCACTCCAAGCTGATTGATCAGCCTTAGGTTTCGATTGGTCACGATCGGATTTCTTGGACATGGCTCATATGGCCCCAGAAGATTTCTGCTTCTTGCCATATGAATGCAGTGATTGGTCTGGGTTCCTCCGCAGGCCGTCATCAGGTAATAGGTTCCATCGATCCGATAGACATGAGGACCTTCCATATAAAAACTGTGATCCGTATTTCCGTCAAACAGAATATGGCGTTCCCCGATGATCTGGAAGGTTTCACGATCCAGCTCACACATATAGATCATTTTCTGCTCCGGATATTTTAAATCCTCCGGGACCATATTGCTGCAGTACCACATCCTGCCGTCTTCATCGAAGTAAAGGGATGGATCAATGCCATCGGCCTCCTGGATAATCACCGCATCCGACCACTCCCCAGCCGGATCCTTCGCTGTAATGATAAAATTATACCGATAAAGCCGTCCTTCTACATCCAGCGTATTGATGATATAAAAGGTACCGTTGTCATAGCGGATCGTTGCCGCCCACAGCCCTTCCGAGCTGTCGCAGTTTTTAAAATCAATCTGTTCCGGTCTGGAGATCCCGTTGCCGATCTGCTCCCAATGAACCAGATCCCGGCTCCGGAAAATCGGAAGCGCCGGAAAGTAACTGAAGGAGGATGCCACCATATAGTAGATTTCTCCTACTCTGCAGATCGATGGGTCCGGATAACCGCCCTTTATCACTGGATTGTGAAATGTTTGATTTCGCATATCGAAACACCTCTGTTACTTTATTCTTTCACTGCACCGGATGTCATACCGGCGATCAAATGCTTCTGCAGCACCACAAAGATTGCAAGTGTTGGAACACTTGAGATAATGGCTGCACACATCAGGTAATTCCACTGGATCCGGTAAGAGTCTGCCATTGTGCTGATGGCATAGGTGATCGTCTTTTTCTCTTCAGCCGACATTAACACTGATGCAAACATATATTCATTCCAGTTCTGAAGGAATGCATAAATGACCGTGGCAACCAGCCCTGGAAGGGCCAGCGGAAGGATGATCCGGTAGAAGGTGTGGAACGCGCTGCTGCCGTCTACTCTGGCAGCCTCATCAAGGCCTGTAGGAATACTTTTAAAATAGCCGTACATCATCCAGGTACAGAAGGGAATGCTGAAGGATGCATATACGATCAGCAGTCCGATCCTGGTATTATTTAAATGAATGCTGGTCAGGATCTTGTAATATGGAATGATCTTCATAACAGCCGGAAACATTTGCGTCACCAAAAGAAAGCTTAAGATAAATGCCTTCCCCTTAAACTCATACCGGGAAAGCCCATAGCCGCAAAGCGAGGCACAGATCACGCCGAAGATCGTGGAACCGCCTACTGCAATCGCACTGTTTTTGATGTAGACCGCAATGGGGTATTCTTTCCATATATTAGAGAAGTTTTCCAGGGTAGGGCCGGAAGGAAACAGTTCCAAGCCCTTTGAGAGGGTAATATCTGTCATGGACTTCAGAGATGTGATCACCATCCAGGACAGAGGAAGCAGAACGGCAAGGCAGCCGATTACCAAGATCAGGTAGCCTATCGTCAAAGTCAATCTGTTTTTACTTTTCTTAGTCATCTCGCAGCAACCTCCTAAATACAACGCCGATCAGGTAACAAATAATCAGAATATACACGGACTGGGCCGATGCCAATCCATACTTAAAATAGGAGAAGGCATTCTTATAGATCTCAATGGCAGATACCATGGTTGAGCTTCCCGGACCGCCGGCTGTCAGCAGCCAGATCATAGTAAACTGCTTAAATACCCATACCGTATCCAGAATCAAAATGGTGGTCAGAATCGGCTTCAATGCCGGAATGGTAATATAGACAAATCTCTGCCAGCCGCTGGCGCCATCGATTTCGGCCGCCTCGTACAGATCAGAAGAAATCGTCTGGATTCCTGCCAGAATCTGCACCATCACAAGAGGATAGCCCTTCCAGATACAGATCAGGATCACACATGGAAAAGCAGTTGCGGAAGTACTGAGCCATCCTACCGGTTCGGAAATCAGCCCGAAATGAATCAGCAGCTCATTCACAATGCCGCTCTGCGTATTTAAAATCCATTTAAACAAATACGCAATTACCACATCGGGAAACAGCCACGGAAGGATCAAGATCCCTCTGAAGATTGTTCGCAGCTTAATCTTCATATTCAAAATGGATGCAAAAATAAATCCGAAAACAAAATGACCGCTTACTACCGTCACGGTAAAGACAACGGTTTTCCATAAGCTGTGAAGAAAGGAGGAATCCGTTAACGACTGGATATAATAGCGGAGTCCTACGAAATCCCATTTATTCACAAGATTGGTATCAAAAAAACTAATATAAATTCCATATAAGATGGGATACACCACAAGAAGCAAGATGGTCAGGCATGCCGGCGTGATAAACCCGTATGGAGTAAGCATGGACTTGATACGGTTTCTGCTTACATTTCTTGTGTTATCTTTCAAAATCTTACCTCCATTTCAGGAAGAAGGAGCTGACGCATTCCCAAACCTGTTCCCGGATTCTGCCCAGCTCCTTCTGTCAGATGCTTTCTTATAATTTCGCAGCGGCATGCTGCAGCCAGCTTATTTGCTGTAGGATTTTACCGTTTCTTCTGCCTTTGCCGCCGCAGTTTTCACTGCTTCCTCAACCGGCGTGCCTTCTGATACCACCATCTGCCAGCACTCGCCGCAGGCATCTCTTAATTCAGCCAGACCTGCAAACGCCGGATAGATCACTGCCTGCTCGGACGCCTGGGCAAAGCCGGTATACGCCTCGTCACTGGCGCAGATCGCATCCAGGGCTTTCTTTACCACCGGAAGACGGCAGGTTGCCTCATTCCATGCCAGGCTGTTTTCCACGCTGGTTAAGTACTTTAAGAAGTCGGCCGCCACCTCCGGATTCTTGCATGTATTGCTGATAGTCATACCAACGCTGGAGAAGGAGGTAACCGGGTCGATCCCTTCCACGGTCGGCATCGGAAAGCTTCCCATCTTTCCCTTCATATCCGGATTAGCATTGTAAATTCCCCCAAGTACATTAGAGGCACTGAAAAACATACATGCCTGGTCGGCTGCCATCATCGTATAAGCCTCAGAATAGCCTGTTTCAACCAGTCCTGGAGGCGTTACCCCTTCATTTGCTGCCAGATCCACAAATGCCGTCATCGCATTCTTAAATTCCTCGGTGCCGAATCCGGAGGTGTAGGTACCATCCCCGTTATCCGTCACGAAATCACATCCAAAGGTCAGTGCAAAGGTCTGGAACCTTGACTCTGCAGAATCATTTCTCGTGCCGGCGAACACAGCACCGTAGCGGTCGGTCCTTCCATCGCCGTCCAGATCCTCTGTCAATACCTTTGCATTTTCCAGGAATTCATCCCAGGTCTTTGGAATCGAAAGTCCTTTCTCCTCATATAAATCCTTTCGGTATACCATGGCTGTTGTACTGTTCTGCCACGGCATAAATACAAAGGTGCCGTCAACGGTGGAATTTTCCACTGCTACATCCAGCAGACCGTCCATGTATTCCTGCCCCAGCAGCTCCGGCAGATTCGTTACACTCATTCCCATTTCCAGGCAATTTGCAGAATATGCCTCAGACATGGTAAAAATGTCCGGCAGGGTTCCGGCCGTTGTCCGGGTGATCAGTGTGGTATACAAATCATTCATGGAACATTCTACCGGATTCAAGGTAACATTCGGATACATCGCCATGTAATCCTCCATTACTCCCCGCAAAAACGGTCCTCCGTCCGCATCCCCCAACGAGGTGATCATAACATCCAGCTTTACCTCTCCTGCATTTGCTACATCAAAGGTGCTCAGATAATTTTTCTCTTCACCTGACGGCATGGCTTCCGATGAAGCCTGGGACGTGGTTTCCTGCACCGCTGCAGCAGTGGTTTCCTGCTGGGTGGAACTGCTGCATGCGCTTAATGCGGAGCTTGCTGTCATAACTGCTGCTATTGCCATTGCTGCTTTTCTTTTTTTCATAATGCATTCTCCTTTTTGTAATAAATGTTTAATTTTCTTATGTTTCTGCTCTTGTGTTTTATGTATTTTTATTATATAAATAAACTATATAAAAAGCAACTTAATTAAAATAAAGTAATATTAAGTTTTACTAAAGTTCATTGTGCAATTTAACCATAATCAACCAACAGAAAGGAGACTATTATGGAAACAAAATTAATTGAATACATTGTCACCATCGCCAAGCACCGGAGCATTTCCCGAGCAGCAGAAGAGCTTTATATCACCCAGTCCGCCTTAAACCAACAGCTTCTGAAGCTGGAGCAGGAGCTGGGCGCTCCCATCTTTATCCGGACAAGAAATCACTGGGAATTAACCGATGTGGGAAAGTTGTATGTCCAGCGGGCACAGCAGATCCTGTGGATCAAAAGCGAGACCTATAATCAGATTCAGGATATGGCAAAAAAATGGAAGGGCACGGTTACCATCGGCCTGACGCCGGAGCGGGGAATCCAGATGTTCACCTCTGTCTATCCCCAAATCCATGACAAATATCCGGATATGACCTTCCAGCCGGTAGAAACCAATGTGGACAGCCAGATCGGATTACTCGAATCCAATGCTATCGATATCGGATTCCAGACTATCAATGAACGGAAATACAAACATCTGGTATATGAACATATTCTGACGGAGCCATTTTACCTATGCGTCCCGAAAAGCCATCCTCTGGCCTACTCCGCTGATTTGACTCCTGACCAGTATCCGGAAATTCCGCTGAGTAATTTCCAGGACTGCTTATTCACTCTGGTAAAGCGTTCTTCCGGTATGAGAAAGGTAATCGATCGTATGTTTGCTGCCGCCGGCTTTACTCCGAGGCTTTTGTTCGAATCCACCCACATGAGAACCATGCAAAAGCTGACCGCCAATGGGCAGTGCTGCTCGATCATTCCCCGGACCTATGCCGTTCCTGACAGCCGGGTGGTCTACTTTTCCCTTGGACCAGACGCCAGTTGGGAGCTGGCTGCCGTCCATGCCCAAAATCACTACCTGAATAACGCAGCAAAGGACTTTATTCAGGTAGCCTCTGATTACTGGAAAACCCATCCATATATAGAATAACAGATCCATCCTTGGTTTTTCCCGCCGTCAGGCGCAAACAAACAGGGCAGTGCTTTCAAAAACACTGCCCCATATCCCGAATCTCACTGATCCATCAGCTTAGAATTTAGATTTTATTTTTATCTCAACTCAGTAGTAGGAATATTATCCATATCATCAAATGCCTGGTTCTCGCCGCCCATAGCCCAAATAAAGGTATAGTTGGAGGTACCAGCTCCGGAGTGAATGCTCCAGGATGGGCTGATCACAGCCTGCTCATTCTGCATTACGATGTGGCGGGTCTCCTTGCCCTCACCCATCATGTGGAATACCACATTGTTCTCCGGAATCTCAAAATACATGTAAATCTCCATCCGTCTCTCGTGAGTATGGCTTGGCATGGTGTTCCATACGCTGCCTGGCTCCAGTGCGGTCATGCCCATGGAAAGCTGGCAAGTCGGCAGTACGTCCGGATGAATAAACTGGTTGATGGTACGCTTGTTAGAAGTCTCCATTGCACCCAGAGGTCTCTTAACAGCCTTGTCGATGGGCAGATAGGTGGTCTTGTAGGCACAGTGAGCCGGAGCACTTACCATGTAGAATTTAGCCGGATGCTCTGCATCATCACTTGCAAAGCTTACCTTCTTGGTTCCCTGGGTGATGTATAAGCAGTCCTTGTAATTCATGTGGAAGGTCTCATCATCAGCCTTGATGGTACCGGCGCCGCCGATATTGAAGATACCGATCTCTCTTCTCTCCAGGAAATAGCTGGTTCCGAAGTTTGCCCACACATCAATGCCCTTGTCAATGGATACTTCCTCAGTGGTCGGCATACAGCCTAAGGTTACCATACGGTCTACGTGAGAGTAAACGGCTACCACTTCATTGGCTACATACAGGTTCTGGATCAGGAACTCATTGCGGGTCTCTTCTGTAGTGTAACGCTTGAAATCTCTCTGGTTGCAGGAATAACGAATGTCCATTTGAAATACTCCTCCTTGAATTTTCCCTTGGTTTCAGAAGCTGGCTTCTGAACGTTTTTGTGTTACCTACAATGTACCATATGACAAAAAGAAAAACAAGAGGTTGGAGCAAAATTTTTATACAAATTTGTAACTTTGTATTCAAACTATATATTTTATATACTACATTGCTCGTTCTGCGTTTCAATAACTCCGTACACTTCCCGATAGATTTCCTTTTTACAAGGCCAAAACCCTTCCTCTGTCACCGGATCAGGCCAGCTCATGATCCAAAGCGGGATGGGCGGATCCCCCGGCTTCAGTGGCATCTGTTCATAATAAAAATGGTTGGTGTGAAAGCCGCAGCGATGATAAAAGTTCTCTCTTCTTCCCGTCATGGGATCGGCTTCCGTCACCGGTTCGATCTCCAGAAACAGCGGCTTTCCCTTCTCCCGGCCTTCCCGGATACATTCCTCAATCAGGATGCGGCCATAGCCCTTTCCCCGGCACTGCTTCAAGGTAGCAAGATGCTCTAAGAAAATACAGGAATCCAGCTCCCAGTAGCCGAGAAAGGCACAGATTCCATTTTCCAGCTCCTGATGATCCGTTTCCTCCTCCCCGGCTTCCCCGATGACCCGGACCCGGTACCGGGGCTTTTCCAGAACAGTTCTCTGTCCCTCTCTGGTCCGCCGCTCAATTGCCGGAAAAGCCTCTTCGTAAATAGCATAAATCGAGTCAAAATAATTGGATGGATTTGGCAGCAGCATTGATTCATCTCCTTCATAAACATAACAAAAAACCCGGTCTTCTCATTTGAGAAAAATCCGGGCCTTTTTTACAATTTCGTTAAGCGAATTTTCTCAGTCCCCGCGGACACAGCATCCGCGTGCAGCTATCTGACAGCTTTCACAGCTGCTCCAGACCTACTTCTGGGACAGATACTCATGGATTCCCTTGGCACCAGCCTTGCCGGCCTCCATTGCCAGAATCACAGTGGCAGCGCCGGTAACGGCATCGCCGCCGGCGTAAACGCCTTCCTTGGTGGTCTTTCCGTTGTGCTCCTCTGCAATAATGCACTTGCGCTTATTGGTCTCCAGACCTTCGGTGGTGGAGGAGATCAATGGGTTTGGAGAGGTACCTAAGGACATGATAACGGTATCCACATCAATGGTATAATCAGATCCAGGGATCTCAACCGGTCTTCTTCTTCCGGAGGCATCCGGCTCGCCCAGCTCCATCTTTCTCACTACCATCCCCTTAACCCAGTCATTCTCATCGGTCAGGATCTCTACCGGGTTGGTCAGCAGATTAAAGATAACGCCTTCTTCCTTCGCATGGTGAACCTCTTCCACACGGGCAGGAAGCTCAGCCTCGGAACGGCGGTACACGACATGAACCTCAGCGCCCAGACGAAGTGCGGTTCTGGCAGCATCCATGGCTACGTTTCCGCCGCCTACTACAGCTACCTTCTTACCCCGCATGATGGGGGTGTCGTAATCCTCACGGAATGCCTTCATCAGGTTGTTTCTGGTCAGGTACTCGTTGGCAGAGAATACACCGTTTGCGTTCTCCCCTGGGATGCCCATAAACTTTGGAAGACCGGCGCCGGAGCCGATAAACACAGCCTCAAAGCCTTCCTCATCTAAAAGCTGGTCGATGGTGACAGACTTGCCGATGATCACGTTGGTCTCGATCTTAACACCCAGCTTCTTTACGTTCTCTACCTCGTGGCGAACTACCGTATTCTTGGGCAGACGGAACTCCGGAATACCGTAGATCAATACGCCGCCTGGCTCATGAAGCGCCTCGAAAATGGTCACCTCGTAGCCCAGCTTTGCCAGATCGCCGGCACAGGTCAGTCCTGCAGGGCCGGAGCCGATAACAGCAACCTTTTTGCCGTTGGTGGTCTCCGGTTTTGCCGGAACGAAGCCGTTCTCTCTGGACCAGTCTGCAACGAAGCGCTCCAGCTTACCGATGGAGATCGGCTCGCCCTTGATGCCGCGGACACACTTGCCCTCGCACTGGCTCTCCTGGGGACAAACACGGCCGCAGACTGCCGGAAGGGCGGAGGATTCTGCGATGATCTCTGCTGCTTTCTGGAAATTCCCTTCCTCAACCTCCTTGATAAAGCCTGGGATATTGATGGAAACCGGGCAGCCGCCTACACAACGTGCATTGTTCTTGCACTTTAAGCATCTGGAAGCTTCTTCCATTGCTTCTTCTTTATTATATCCTAAACAAACCTCTTCAAAGTTCGTGGCACGTACCTTCGGGTCCTGCTCACGAACTGGTACCTTCTTTAATACATCCATTAGTTGTCACCTCCGCAATGTCCGCATCCGCCGTGATGGGTATCACCCTCCTGAGCCTTTAACATGGCGCGGCCCTCTGCTGTCTTGTACATCTGCTGACGCTTCATCGCCTCGTCAAAGTTTACCAGATGGCCGTCGAACTCCGGTCCGTCTACACATGCAAACTTCACCTCGCCGCCTACACTCAACCGGCAGGCGCCGCACATGCCGGTGCCGTCTACCATGATGGGGTTCATGCTGACGATGGTGGGAATGTTTAATTCCTTGGTCAGCTTACATGCAAACTTCATCATGATCATTGGGCCGATGGCAACACAGACATCATACTTCTTGCCCTGTACCTCTACCAGATCCTTAACCACATCGGTTACCATGCCCTTGCGCACATAGGAGCCGTCATCGGTGGTAATGTAAAGATTTCCAGCAACTTCCTTCATCATGTCTTCCAGAATCACCAGATCCTTATTCTTTGCACCTACGATCACATCCGCGTCGATGCCGTGCTCATGCAGCCATTTTACCTGAGGGTAAACGGGTGCTGCGCCTACACCGCCTGCTACGAATAAGTACTTTCTTTTCTTTACTTCCTCTAAATCTTCTTTGACAAACTCAGAAGGCTGTCCCAACGGGCCCACGAAATCCTGGAACGCATCGCCGGCCTGCAGAGCAGACATTTTTAAGGTTGATGCTCCTACGATCTGGAATACGATGGTAACGATTCCCTTTTCCCGATCGTAATCACAAATGGTCAGCGGGATTCGTTCCCCTACCTCGTCCATCTTTACGATGACAAACTCTCCTGGCTGACATCTTTTGGCTACCCGCGGTGCTTCTACATCCATCAGGTAAATCTTATCTGCCAGCTTTTCTGCCTTTAAGATCTTGTACATAGTTTTCCTCCTGCTTTTTGTGAAGCTGCAACCATCGGTCCCAGTCATGCGCTGCACCGCACTCAGGTCTTCCCGGTTACTGTTTCAAGCTTATTTATGAATTTCAATAACATAGTCGGCAGTAAATTCCTGACCGGAAGCCAGGCTTACCTCGCCTTCTCTGTCTTGCAATTCCCCTTGGTATCCATCCGCATCGCACCGGCCGAACCAGGGCTCCAGGCACACGAAGGGATGGGTCTTCTCCATGGTCCACACTCCCAGATAAGGGATTCCTGGACAATGAACGGTTACATAGGGCTGTCCTCCCGGAAGCAGAAGGCTGACTGCCTCCACCTGCGCTTCGTCAAAAATATAGGTCAGCGCCTGATCAAAAAATCCCGGAACGATCTTTGCTGTTCCGTCAGTTAATTCCAACTGGCCGGATAATGCCTCCATCTCATAGCCAGCCTCATTTGGCGCCTGATAGTGGATTGGTCCCTGTTCGGCCTTCCGGTGAAAATCCAGGGTAAAGTCGTGGACAGTGATGCCCTCCGGTGTCTTAAATGCCGGATGACCGCCCAGCATAAAATACATGGTGTCTGCCCCGGTGTTGACCACCCGCCACATGACACGGATGGAGTTTCCTTCCAGCCGGTGTCCTGCTTCCAAACGGAAATGGAAGGGATACTTCCGAAGGGTTTCTTCTGAATCCTTCAGCACATACCACACCTCATCCTGGGTTTGGGACAGCAGCTCAAACTGACTGTCCCGGGCAAAGCCGTGGGCAGTCATCCCATATTCCATTCCCTGGAAACGATATTTCCCATCATACAGCTTTCCGATAAATGGGAAAAGGATCGGAGCGTGGCGGCCCCAGATCTCCGGCCTTCCTTCCCAGAGCACTTCTCTTTGGTGATTCTTGTCATAGATCCGGCTCAGTTCCCCGCCGAATGCCTGAACCTCTATCAGCAGATCCTGATTTTCTAATCTTACGTTGCCCTCTCCCATCCTGTTCCCTCTCTTTCTTCCGGACTCCTGATAAATTCTGTTGTTATCTTACCATGAATCCTGATAATATACAATATTTTTTAGGTTATCGTTAAAATCCAAACAGATTTTTAGGCTTTTTTTCTTTTAATGCAGACTTTCTACAGTACATACGGAACTCATAACACAGATCAAAATATGTCTGCTCGTCGCTCTCCGCTGCCAGGACCCATTCCGGATCCTGGTCCAGATTTGGGAAAAAGGTGTCCGCATTGTAGGAATAATCAATATTGGTCACATGTGCCACATCGCAGTAGGGAAGAAATGCCTGGTAGATCTCCTGACCTCCTGCCACAAACACATCCTGGGTAGGATACTTGCTGCACTCTGCAAGTGCCTCCTCCAGGCTGCGGCAGACGGTGGCTCCCTTTACAGAAAACTCCGGATCCCGGGACAGCACAATATTGGTCCGCTTCGCCAGGGGACGGCCTCCCGGAAGGCTTTCTAATGTCTTCCGTCCCATCACCACCACCTTGCCGGTGGTTTCCTCCCGGAACATCTTCTGATCTGCCGGAATATTTACCAGGGTGCTCCCTTTATATCCAATAGCCCAGTTTCGATCAACTGCTACGATGATATTCATCCGTTCTCTCCTTTTCCTCGAACTGGCCCAGTAATCGGACCTGTCCGAAACACTATGCCTCCTCTTCCCCGGCGATCAGTTCCCTTCCGTAAGGCAGGGACAGGATCCAGTCACAGAATGTGTGCCATTCCGCCAGCTTATGATTTCTTCTTGCATAATAAATATTGATCAGTGTTTCATAATTAAAACTGCAGGTCCGCATCTGATTATAGCTGGACGGCAGAAGCTGGATCAGGTCATACCAGTCTTCCTTCTGTTTCCCCTCCTCCACATAGCGAAGGCGGATCTCCTCCAGCTTTGCAATCACCTGATCCATAAACGCCAGTGTTTCCTCTGTCATATGATCAATGCTGAAATCCTCTCTGGCAAAGGGCTTGCTGTGGATTTTATGCATGGTGCTGGTGGAATTGGCCACCGTGGCCACCTTATAAGTATCATACTCCTTCCACCAGTAGATCGGTGCTGTGATATCAACCGACACAAATACCTGACGCAGAAATTTCCGATGATCGCTGCCGGCACGGCGAAGACGCTTTGCCAGATCCAGATCGTTGGGGCCCAGCACATACTGATGCTCCTCATTATAATAGCTGTCCATGCGGTTCCAGCTGTTCATAGGATTTCTGGCACCCCGCATGGCATTTTCCAGATTCATTACACTGGTCCGTTCCAATTTTATCATGGGATGTCTCCTCTCTTTACCGTCAGTGAACAAGGGAACACTCGGTTCTGCACCACAGATTTGCGATTCTGCGGCGTTACTGTCGCTCAGCGTACGTCCAGTACGCTTCGTTCCAGTGCCTTGCAGAAGCACAAATCTGTGGCGCAGAACTCCTGCGGACCCCAATCGTCGTATTTTGGTGACTGGCAAGGCAACGGATGGAGGCGTACTGGACGTACGCCGACTGACGTTAACGCGGCCAGCCGCCAAAAGACGGCGGTTGGGGCGAGTGTGCCCTTGTCCACTGACGGTATTCATGTATGATTATAACCGATTATGAAAAAAATGCAATCTCTTCTTGAAGATGCAGCGAGTAGATCACTGCCTCCTTCACCGGCCTTCCGGTTACCTGCTCCAGGGCGCGGATGTAGTAGTTTATCTGAACCTGATACCGCTTAATCAGCTCCTGTCCCTGCTCTACCCGGTCTGTCTTGTAATCCACCAGCACCAGCCCGTCCTCTTCCTCCAGATAGGCGTCGATCATTCCCTGGATCAGCACCAGCTCATCTGAGTCTGCCAGATCCATCTCCCTGGCAGGGACTCCGATCATAAACTGCTGCTCCTTGTGAAGACGTCCTTCCATCTCCCCTTTCCCCAGACGCTGTCCCAGGGGACTCTGGAAAAAATTCCACAGCACACGGGCATTTACCAGCTTTCTGGCTTCCATTAAGAAACGCCCGCTGTCCGTCAGCTCCTGCAGGCTGCGGACCACATCCTTCAGAGAATGACAGCGGCTGATAGAGATCAGCTCCAGAGCACGGTGGTATGCCGTTCCTCTCACCGCACCGGAGGCGGCCGGCGGATAGCTGCGCCTAGAAGCCTTCAACTCCTCTCCTTTTCTTTCGTCCTGAGCCGCTCCGCCGCCCTCGCCTTCTGCTGAAGCATCAGCCTTTGTCGTTCCTTCTTCCTCCAGTGGATCTGGAAGCTGTCCTGCCATTTTTTCTTCCTCCAGTGGATCCGGAAGCTGCCCTGCCATTTTTTCTTCCTCCAGCGGATCCGGAAACAGCTCTGCTGCTTCCCCTCCTTCCAACTCCTGGCTGCGCCGTTTCAGCTCTGACACAGACATCATGGCATACAGCCTGGTATCCTCCTGATACGGATATTGATAATGAAGGGCTTCCTCCAGCCTGCTGCGGTATGCTTCATCAAAGACCGTCCCGTCTGCCTGCTGCATCAGCATATCCCGCGAGCTTTGCTTTTCCATCTGGCGGAGCACCTCCTGCCCGATAAAATCCGCTGCTGGTATCTGAAGGCAGGAGATGGTCCTGCATGCCCTAGGAAGGGCCATGAAGATCCAGTCCAGATAAGAACCGGCTCCTGTGAGAAGGGTATATGGAACTGCCTGAAGGGGCCCTCCAGCAGCTTTCTGCACCATCCTGCCCTTCTCATCCATGGAGATCCCCCATTTCTCCAGCTTATTTTCCAGATAGGAGTCCGCGGCTGTCAGGATCAGCTTTTCCTTGGCTCTGGTCATGGCCACATAGAGCACGCGAAGCTCCTCCCCCATGCTTTCCAGCTCCAGCCGCCGCTTCAGCACCTGCTTTTTCAGGGTAACGCTTTTTAACCGCTGCTCCAGATCCATGTAGTCGGCTCCCACGCCGAAGTCGACATCGATCAGAAGGCGGCTGTAGGCATCCTGCTTATTAAACCGTTTCCCCATGCCGGCCAGAATCACAATGGGGAATTCCAGACCCTTACTCTTATGAATGCTCATGATCCGCACCGTGCGGTCCTCGGCACCGGCCACGGCCGCCTCCCCAAAATCAGTCTCCACCTTTTTCAGCCGCTCTATATACCGGATAAAATGAAACAGGCCCTGATAGCTGGTGCTTTCATAGGCGGCTGCCTTCTCGATCAAAAGGTCCAGATTGGCTTGTCTGGTCTCCCCTGCCGGCATGGCCGACACGTAGGCATAATATCCGGTCTCCCTGTAAATCTGCTCCAGAAGCTGATGAATGGGAAAGATACCGGCCAGATCGCGGAAGCGGGTGATCATGTCATCCAGCCGGCACAGCTTTTCATAGATCGCGCTTTCCTGCTGATTTCCTTCACCCGGCTCCTCCAGCCAAAGCCGCCATGCTCCATAAATGCCCCGGTCCTGCCCTTTTTCTGCCTTGTGCTTAAACCGGGCGCTCATCCAGGCAAGCTCCTCATCCGTCATGCCGATCATCGGCGAGCGCATCACCGCTGCCAGCGGAATATCCTGGATCGGGTTATCGATCACGGCCAGCAGGCTGAGCATGGTCTCCACCTCAGTGGTATCAAAATACCCGGCCTGGGACTGGGCATAGGCCGGAATCCCTTCATTCATCAGGCCGTTAACAAAGATCTCCGCCCAGCCGGAAAGGCTTCTGAGAAGGATCACAATATCCCCGTATCTGGCCCTCCGGTACTGATTCGCTTCCTTATCCCAGACCAGAAGTCCGGTTTCCGGATCCGTCAGCCTGCGGATCTCACGTACAGCCAGCTTTACCTCAATCTCCCGGCTGGTAAGATCCCTGGCCTCCTCATCCAGACTGGAAAGCTCCTTGCTCCCGGTATTCACCACAAAAAGCTCTGTCTGATAAGGGTCGGCACCTGTCTCCACGCCCTCCGGAAGTGGCTGGAAGGCTGCCCCCGGGTACAGAGCCGTCTCCTTTGTATATCGAATGCCGCCCAGATTGCTGGTCATGATCTGGTAGAATACCTGGTTAATGCTTTCCAGCACCTGGCTCCGGCTTCGGAAATTCTTCCGCAGCTCGATCTTCTGATAGCGGCTCTCCTCCCTGCTGTAGCTCTCATATTTTTTCAGGAACAGCTCCGGCCTTGCCTGGCGGAACCGGTAAATGCTCTGCTTCACATCCCCCACCATAAACACATTAGGCGTTCCAAACCTTTCCCTGGAAATTGCTTCCAAAAGTGCCTCCTGCACATAGTTGCTGTCCTGATATTCATCCACCAGGATCTCCTCATATCGCCGGCTCAGCTCATCTGCAGCCGCCGACGGCGCTCCGTCCTCATACAGCACCTGGAGGGCGTAATGCTCCAGATCCCCGAAATCCACCAGGTTCCGCTCCTTCTTTGCCTGCTGGTAGCGGTCCATAAATTCCTCTGCCAGGTCAAGGAGCATTAATACCGCCGGCGCACAGCCCAAAAGTCCCTCCTGGATCTCCTCCGCCGTCTGGGAGGCATACTGCTCTCTGCACTTTGAAACCGCCTTCTTCACCCGGTCCCGTACAGCAGCCACCGCCTCCTTCTTCTCCTTGCTGATATCCTTCTTCCGGATCGCCGCCAGCCTTCCAAAGGCTGCACCGGAAAGCCGGTTCTGCAGCTCTTCAAAGGATTTCCCGCTGCCGATCCAGGAAACCAGCTCCAGGTCTTGGCGGATCATGGGAAGATACCCCTCCGGTCCGTCCGGCTCCTGGCAGATCAGCAAGGCCTCTGAAAGCTGCTCCTTAAATTCCTCCATCTGAAGCTTCACATCCTGAAGCAGGAATTGTACCCAGGGACTTTCCTGGAAATGGCTGACCCCTTCTGCTTCAAATTCCTGACGGCACCGGTTCAGCCACTCCTTCGGCCAGGGATGACTGACGGAAAACCGGTAGACCTGGTCGATCACCTCCTCGATCCCCATATCCGTCTTCCCGCTCCCGTAGGTTTCCACGAAACGCTCAAACGCTTCCTGCCCGGACTCATAATGATCCTCCAAAAGCTCAGCCATCACATCCGCTTTCAGCAGGGTCAGTTCTCCCTCATCTCCCACCCGGAAGGAAGGGTCGATGTCAAGCCCTGCATAATGATTCCGGATCAGCGAAAGGCAGAAGCTGTCGATGGTCTGGATCTGAGCATGGGGAACCAGAGCTGCCTGAAGCCGCAGTCTGGCATTGTCCGGCGCCTCCTGAAGCTTTCCTGTAATGGCCCGCCCGATCCGCTCCCGCATCTCCCCGGCTGCCGCGTTGGTAAAGGTCATCACCAGAAGCCGGTCCAGATCCACCGGATGGGCTTCATCCGTCACCATCTTTACGATCCGCTCCACCAGCACTGCAGTCTTGCCGCTTCCGGCTGCCGCCGACACCAGAAGATTCCGGTTCCGGCTGTCGATCACCTTCTGCTGGTCACTGGTCCATGTCACTGCCATGTTGGTTTCCTCCCTTCTGTCTGGTTTTCCGGTCTGCCCCAGGCGTTTTCTCCGCCCTCTGGGCGGTTTCTTTCGATTCCATAGCCTCCGCTCCGGCCTTGTCTTCTTCCTCTTCCTCCGGCAGGATCTCCTTCCAGATCTCCTCCGGCTTAATGCTCCTTAATTTCCGGTAGCCAAAGCCTGCCGTCTTCCGGTCAAAGCCGCAGACCGCATGGTAGGGACAGTAATCACAGCCGGTCCGGTTTCCCTGCTGATACGGCTGCATTCCAATATTTCCCTGCAGAATCTCCTGCCCCGCCTTCTGGCACCTGGTCCTGACGTAATCCCGCAGAAATGCAAACCGCTTTCCGCTGGCCACAGAAGATCTTGCCTCCTGGATCATTCCGGCCTTCAGCGCCACCGGGATCACATCGGATTCTCCTTCGATCTCCCGGTCCAGCCTGCGGATCACCTCCAGGTCACTGTTTACCAGTCCATTCATCTTCAGCTGCTTTTTGATCTGAGCCTCGATCTCCTCCGGCGTCATCTCTTCCTTCTTCTCCACCATAGGATCCTGGATGTGATAGTAAAATAATCCCGCCGGAACCACCTCCTTATCCGGGTGGCGCCGCTCCTCCAGCTCCATGGCCGCATCCATATATACCACCAGCTGAAGCTGCAGCCCGTAATACAGCGCTGCCAGATCAAAGCTGGTGCTGCCCGATTTATAATCAATGATCTTCACATACACATGAGTTTCATCCTCACACAGATCCAAACGGTCGATCCGCCCCTTCAGATAAAGAGCCTCATCCTCTGACAGTGCGATCTTCATGGCATTCAGATTATCTGCCGCAGAAAATGACACCTCAAACCCTACAGGCTTGAAATCCCCCTTCTTCAGCTGCTCACCCAGGGCCCACATGGTCCGCTCTGTGATCCGTGAGATCCGCCGGATCAGGTAGGCATTTCGGGAGGAGCTGTGGAGAATGGTGTTGCCGTAATCCTCCGCCGCCCTGGAGACATTTTCCAAAACCAGCTTCTGCCGCTCCTCCTGGGAGAGAGCCGCCAGATTCAGGCCCTGCTCCCGAAGCGCCTCAAAGCAGAAATCCAGGGACTGATGGAAAAGATTTCCCATATCCACCGCTCCCAGCTCATATTCCTGCCGCTCCATCAGCTCCAGACCATACCGCAGGAAATGGGAATAGGCGCAGGCTGCATACTGCTCCAGCCTAGTCACGCTGCCCTGGAGGATATTTCCATACAGTGCTCTGGCTGCCGCCCGGCCGATTCCCTGATCCTGATAGCAGTAGGCAAATGCCTCCGCCAGCTTTCCTGCCTGCTCCCGGTACTCCGGCTGGCTGTATAAATAGGCAAACAGATCCATTACCCTTCTGCTGTCCTCCTCATCCAGTGTATCCAGCTCCCGCAGCCCCCTGGCCAGCAGGCGGACTGCCTCATGGAAGGAATATGGTACCGTTTTCTTTCCTCTGCTCTCCGCCGCATCGGGAAACATCTCCGTAAGCTCCCCGATCAGAGAGGAGGGGCGCAGCTCCTTTCCGCTTCCGGTATACGCTGCATAGGTAACCACCAGCTGATGGGATGGCTTTGTCAGCATCAGATACAGATAAAACCGCTGCATCAGCCCATTTTCCCTGGCAGAAGGAGCCAGCTCGATCTGCTGGCTGGAAAAAAACTCCCGTTCCTCATCGGTGAGAAGTCCCCGGTTCTCCTTCCGCTGGGGCACAACGCCCTCATTTACCCCAACAAAATATAAAACCTTAATATTGTCCAGACGGGTTCTGGTGATATCTCCTACCACCACCCGGTCCACCGTAGCCGGGATGGCTCCCACCTGGATCTCCCCAAACCCGGCATCCAGGATCTCCTCGTACTCCTTAAGGCTCATAGGCTCATCCCCTAAAAGCCCCTCAAGCCGGTCAAACAGCTCCAGAGTAAGCTCATACACCTGACTGTATTCCTTGGACAGCTCGCTAAGCCTCTGATCCATCAGGCGGTCCGCTCTCCGCTGCAGCTTCTGCTCCAGCCCAAGCTGCTCCAAAAAGCTGCGCAGAACTGCCGTCATGGAGGAGCCTGTGCCACCCTTCTCTTTCAGACCGGTCCTCAGACTGGAAAAAGCTTTTGCAGCAGCCTCCCGAAGCTGGTTTAGCTCCTCCAGATTCAGCTCCTCTGCTCCCCGGTACTGCCGCTCCCAGCACTCCGACCACCGCTTATAGCCCCGGATCCCCAGAGCCTTTACATAGTTTTCCATCCGGTCCAGTTCCTGCTGAAGGCGGAATTCATCCTCCCCCTCCAGCACCAGACCAGTTTTCAGGCAGCGGAACAAGCTTTCATATGGAAAATCCATCCGAACAGTTTCCAGAGCAGACCGGATCAGCTCCACCAGCGGATTGGATAAAATACTTTTCTTATCATCCAGAAAATAGGGAATTCCCAGCTCCTCAAACTGCTTTCGGATCTCCCTTCCGTAAGAGGCCAGATCCCCGGTGATCACCGCCATATCCCGGTAGCGCATCCCGCTCCGCAGCCAGGATTGGATCTGACCACAGACCGCCTGCACCTCCATAGCCGGGTTCCGCTCCTTAAGGACCAGAACCTCCTTGGTCGCCGAATTTCCTTCCCGGCCGCTTCCGGCCGCCCGCTTCCCATCCCGTTCCCTGCCATACCGCATTAAATTCCGTTCCAGAAAGGCAAGCCCGGGCCGCTCCCGAAACCGCACCGGCACTGGCCCTCCCAGGATTACGTCCGGTTCATGGACCGCACCGGCATGGGCTGCCACGTCAATCAGCCGGCAGATCATATGCCGGCTCATATAAAATAAATCCGCCGGATCCGCCTCGGCGTACACCGGCTCCGAAGGGTCCGCCGTCACCGCCGCCTGCACCCGGCTGCAGCGCTGAAGACAGATCTCCAGGATCCGGTACTGAACCGGAGTAAAGCCGGTATAGCCGTCCAGATAGATCTGGCTGTTTTTCAGTTTCTCCCAGCGGGGCAGCTCCCTGCAGCAAAGATCCAGCACTTCCTCTGCCGTAGTAAATTTATCCGCAATATATTCCTGAAAGCTCCCAAACACCAATCCAAAGTCAGCCAGCTTCTCCTTCAAAATCGGCTGGTCCGCCTTTTCCTGAAGCTCCTCCAGAAGAGACGGCGTCACCCCATACTGATACATTTCCGAAAGCAGGGATTTCAGCTGATTGACAAAGCCCATCTGGTTTAAATGCCGCTGGTAATAATGCAGCTCCCGCCGCCTTTGGGCTGCCACCTTCCGCAGAATCATGGATTTCCCCATATCATCCAAAACTGTCAGCGTCTCCACCGCCAGATCCTCAAACACCCGGTAGGCCAGACGGTTAAAGCTGAGCACATCCACATTGGTCAGGCCATGGCGGGGATGCAGGGTGATGATCTCCTTCTGGGTCTGCATGGTGTACTGCTCCGGCACCAGAAACAGATACTGCCTTTCCGGGTGCGCCATAGACTCCCGGATGATCTCTTCATATAAAAACCGGGTCTTTCCCGACCCGGAGGGACCTAAGATAAACTGAAGCGACATGTATTCCCTCCTTAATTGTGCTTTCATCCCCATAACGCAACTGTTCAGTACCTTCACAGTTACAAGCAAAAATCCATGAAAATTGCCTTCGGCAATGGGATTTTTGCCTGTTATTCCACGTTTTTATACGGTCAGCGCAGCAAGTTGCACAGACCTACCGAATAGTTACCTTGTAATATCACAAAGTATACCATACTTTTCATTCTCTTGTCATCTAAGATGAGATTCCATATCCTGGTTTCCGGCGTTCGAATGTAACAATTAAGCTTGACAGATGTTTTTTCGCAGATTTCCCCGCCGTCTGAACGGTTACGTTCTAATTATCCGATCTTCTCATAAACTGTAATAAATCATTACGGAGGTTTCCCCATGAGCGCCAAAACAAAAATCGTTGTCCTGCGTATGAAGGAGATCATCTACACCGCCATCTTTGTGGGCCTGGCAGTCCTTCTGATCGCTCTGTTTCTCATCATGTTCCGCCGGGATCAGGGATCTTCCCCACCAGAATCCTCGTCTGCGGAGGCCAGCTATACTCCCGGCGTCTACTCCTCCTCCATCACCCTGGGCAGTGAACAGGTCAATGTGGAGGTCACCGTAGATGCAGATCACATCAATTCCATTACACTGAAGCCGTTAAATGAATCTGTAGCCGCTATGTATCCCCTGGTGGAACCGGCCATGCAGAATCTGGCAGGCCAGATCCTGAAAAGCCAGTCCCTGGATTCCGTTACTTATCAGACCGAGCAGAAATACACCTCTGCCATGCTGCTGAAGGCGATCCAGGCTGCCCTGAATAAGGCAGCCGCCAAAAGCGCCAGCTCACCGTCCATATCCTGATGCCTGCCGGGTTTGTCAGCGGCGGCATCTCTATTAAACCGTGCCGCACAGAATAGCAGGAAGTTCTACTGTATAAAGGGGCTGTCGGGAAATCGATAGCCCTGCACAGGGGCAGGTGTGATTCATGCGAATTACACCTGCCCCTGAAATTTATCCATTATCAAGTCTACTGTTTCAACCAAATCGGGATATTTAGTAACAAGATCAAATCTGGAAATTGGTTTCCCATGTACTTCTACCCATATATCCCCAAGTTCCATGCTCATGCGTACCTCAGCATTGTTATTTCCTTTTGGAAATAAAACGAGTTGCACATCATTTTCGACGTTCTCAACATCATAACAGATATACTCCCCTGTTTCCATTAGCTTTTGCGCCAATCCATGGGCCTGCTGTTCTAATGGGGACGGAATTGTTGTTTCTGGTTGCGAATCAGATATTGTTGTTTCCATGTCTGGCACAAAAATATCCTTTGTATAGAGAATTTCTTTACTTAACAACGCCTCTATCTGTTTGTTGATCATTTCTTCTATTGCTTTTACACGCCATTCAGGAAACATTTCGTCACCACGGAAAGTAAATTGAAAGCCTTTCAGTGAAACTAAGTCGGATCGAATTGCAGAAGTCATAGCAGCTCGTCCAGTAAAAGTAAAATCTTCACCAATTCTAGGCCCATATTCTAATAATTTGTTTCCGATTTTTTCAAATTCATCACGCTCTACATATGGTAAAAGAGCCAAGTTTAAATCGAATATCGGAGCCATCTGTACGGGGGCCAAAGTGTCATTATTGACTAATACACCATGATTTCCCGCATGCCGATCAACATTAAACGTCAATGCATCCAATACCAGCATGCGTCTGAATAGATTTTCACTGCCAAGTTCTGTATAAAAACGCAGCATGTCATCCGCTGATTTATGGTTAACTGGAAATCTGGCAATAGGAACATACCCATATTGCTCATCTGTAAACAACAGGCATTTAGAAGCTAAGGCTCCATGCAATTTAGTTAAACCGTACTGGACAGCATCTTTGCAGATCTTTGAAGCTAATTCTGAAGCCATTACTTCAGAATATGGTTCCAATCCTACATTGCGAGCACCTTCTTGCCCACGCTTATAGAGATATATTTCGTTATCTTCACGTCTCCAGCATTTACGAAAGCTGCCTTCTGTTGATAATTCTGGACTTGTACTGCTGAGTTGAATACCATATAATCCAATGCCTTCAAATGCTAGTTTAGAAATGGTTTCATTGAATTCGTTATGGTAAAACGATATGTCCTTCCAAGATACGTTTTCCTCTGCTCCTTTAATCCAGAACGTGTCGTTAATGGAGGCTGCATGCGTGATACGGATAAAACCTTCCGTTTTTTCGCATCCGCACATTTCCATAATCTTTTTTAAATGAGAATTGTGTTTTGAGCCTTTCCGGTTATCTACCCAACTTTGTATATCTTTAAATCCAATTGGCATTTTCTGGCCAGGAATACGTGACAGTGTGTAAACATCGTCAATCAGTCCTCTTTTGATGGTGAATTTTGCCACAAAATGATCTTTATTCATCAGGAAATAATTCATATGTTGCCACCTCCTCGCTTCCATTGTACCATATTATACCTGAAATTTCGTCACAACGAAATGGCTCACTGCTCCACAGTCATATCCCATCCTACTTCGTTACTGTTCACGTGCGTTCACAGCAACCGGCAAAAATCCATGAAAATCGCCTACGGCGATGGGATTTTTGCTTTCTGGTCTAGTTTATCATACGGTCAGCGCAGCAAGTACCCTCGCTTCGCTGGGGCAGACCCTGCGCAGACCTACCTGAACAGTAACTCTACTTCTTCTTCCGATTCCTCCAGGCGATCCTGGCCTCCTTCTTTTGCTGCTTCTTTTTCAGTCCATGGGCTGTCATAAATTTTTCATTATTAAAGGCCCAGCCATGGATCACAAGGGTAATCAGGAGAATCAGGATCACTACCATCTGCCCCCAGAATCCAATCAAGGATCCTCTGGTCAAAATAAAGCAGCCGATGGTATCCGCCACAAACAGCCATTTCTCCACACGAAACAGCTTTTCCAGATCATAGTCCTTCTCCTCTACCTGATTTCCCATAAAGATCAGGAAATCCTTTCCAAAAAACAAATCAACGGTTTCTGCCAGCCCTAAGCAGCCGGCAAAAAAGAATAACATATCCATAACGACCCTCTTATCATTCGAAAAACATATGGAACAGCTCTGCCGGAACGTAGGCCTTCACAGCGATCCCATTTTCTGTATACTCCTCGGACAAAAGCTGCCCGGATCTGCGGATGGTCTGGATCCTGCCGGCATCTCCATAGGAAAATGTCTTTTCCAGATACACCCTCTGGCTTCTCAGAATGGACTCCAGCACTTCCTTCAGCTGATCCAGGCCTTCCCCTGTCCTGGCTGAGATTTTCACCTGGTAATCCGATGTAAAATCCCGCAGGATCACATCCTGAGGAAGCTGGTCGATCTTGTTGAATACGGTGACAATCACCTTATCCTGAACCTCCAGCTGCTTTAAGGTATCATAAACCACGTACATCTGCATCTCCATCCACGGATTGGAGCAGTCCACCACATGGAGGATGATATCACTGTACTTCGCCTCTTCCAGGGTGCTTTTAAACGCCTCGATCAGATGATGAGGGAGCTTTCGGATAAATCCTACCGTGTCGGTGAGAAGGATCTGCTGCCCGCTGGGCAGCTTCAAATTTCTTGTAGTGGGATCCAGGGTAGCAAATAATTTATCCTCCGCCAGGATCCCCGCATCCGTCAGCTTATTTAATAATGTAGACTTTCCTGCATTGGTATAGCCCACGATGGCAGCAACCGGGACCTGATTCCGGGTTCTCTGCTGCCTGGCCACCTCACGGTGCCGCTTCACATCCTCCAGCTCCGCCTTAAGCTGTCCGATCCGCTGATGGATCAGACGCCGGTCCACCTCCAGCTTCGTCTCGCCGGGGCCTCTGGTACCGATACCGCCGCCCAGACGGGACAGGGAATTGCGCATCCCCACCAGCCGTGCTGCCCGGAACCGGAGCTGAGCCAGCTCCACCTGGATCTTTCCTTCCCTGGTGCTGGCTCTGGAGGCAAAAATGTCCAGGATCACCATAGTCCGGTCCATCACCTTCGTATCCAGCGCCTCCTCCAGATTCCGAAGCTGGGCGGGGGACAGCTCGTCATCACAGACCACGCCGGTAGCCTCTGTCTCCCAGATCTGCCATTTTACCTCATCGATCTTTCCCTTTCCCAGATAGGTTCCAGGGTGAACCGCCTCCCGGTTCTGGATCACCATTCCGATGGTCTCGGCCCCGGCAGTTTTTACCAGTTCTGCCAGCTCTGCAAGGGAGCTTTCCGTATCGTCCCCCTCCCGGGTGCTGACACCGATCAGGATCACCCGCTCCTCTACTTCCTTATTTTCAAATAACTCTGCCATAATCTCCTGACTCCCGGTCATACTTTCGGCAAAGGCTTCTCTGCCATCTATCTTTCCTGCAGCTTATCCCTTGCCCTTACCGGGTCTGCAAAAATGTGATCTCCTTCTGTGCCGCCTCATCCGGGCCAAACTCAGACACATAGGACTGAAACGCCTGCAGCGCCTCCTGATACTGGCCCTGGTATTCATACACCACAGCCTGGTTAAAACGTGCGTTCCGGACCGCCGGATCCGCCCCGGTACCACCATTTGCCCCCTGGCTGTCTCCAGCCTGGATGGCACGGTCAAAACATTCCAAAGCCTCCTGGTACTGGCCTGCCTCCATGTAGGTAAGCCCCATGGAATTAAACACCGACGGCCCGGCTGCCCCGTCCTGGACCGCCTCATCATAAAGGGTGCTTACCTCCTCCTGGCGGCCATCCCGCAGGCAGGCTTCTCCTACGGCAGTCAATGCCTCCATTCTGCCAAAGCCGGCTGTCTCGCCGGACGCTTCCTGCTGGTCATTTTCCTTGCCAGACTCCTTGTCCGTCTTTTTATTTCCTTTCCCGCCAGCCTTCTGCTCCAGCTCTACGCCTTCCCGGTAAGCCTCTAAAGCCCCGTCCGTATCGCCTCCCAGCGCCTTCATGGCAGCATCCAGGTAAAGATACTCCGTCTCCTTTTTATCTACCTGCAGCAGCACATCGTAGGTGTGGGCCGCCGCCTGATAGTCCTTCAGCATATATTCTGCCTCGGCCCGGTATTTTAATACATCGATCTCAAAGGCTCCCACCTTACCTGTGGATGCCTGAATGGCCGCGTCAAAATCTATGACCGCCCCGGAATAATCGCCGGCATCCAGCTTTTCGATCCCTGCCATGCGAAGGTCCTGCTTATCCGGCCCCTTCTCCTTACAGCCTCCCAGAGAAAGCACCGCTGCCGCCAGCACCGCCCCACAAAGAACTGCCCGCCTTTTCCGTTTTCCTTTTATCTGATTGTCTCTTTTCATTCCTTACACCCGATCTGTGCTTCCGAAGCCGCCGTTTCTGGATTCACTGGCATCATCATCCACCGTGATTCCGTATTCCAGGAAGATTCCCTGGGCAAAGGCCATTCCGGCTGCTAATTCAACGCATTTTCCTTCCCGGCTGTCGTTCAGCATCTTAATAAAGATATGTCCCTCATTATCTGAGTAAAAATAATCGCTGTCAATAATGCCTACCGTATTATTCATCTGCAGCCGGTACTTAAAGCCCAGGCCGCTTCTGGGGTAAATGTGAAGCACCCACTCATCGCACATCTCCGCCCGGATTCCGGTAGGCACCTTCACTGATTGCCCCGGCGCCAGGGTAACCGCCATAGGCAGGAAAAAATCATAGCCTGCACTGCCTGCCGTGGCCCGACGTGGAAGCTTCAGGGCTTCATAGATCTGATGGATCTCCTCCTCTGCCGTTTCCCCGAAGGTATCCTTCCAATCTGCTGCAAACTGCTCCTCACTTATTTTATGAAATTTTCCGATCCGTTTCATCTAGTCTTCCTCCTGTCCTTCTTCTGTGTCCTCTGCTGCCCTGTCATCTGTCTGCTCCTGCTCCAGTTCCTCCAGCTTCATCTGAAGCTCCTCTTCCACCTCAGACTTGATCTCCTCCTCCTGCTCCGGGTTCAGCCCCGGAAGGTCCACCGTAGAGCCGATGCCGAAACGGCGCAGGAACTCCTCCGTGGTGGCAAACAGCGCCGGCCGCCCCGGCGCATCCAGGCGTCCCACCTCGTAGACCAGGTTGTATTCAATCAGTTTATTCACTGCATGATCCGATTTCACTCCGCGGATCTTCTCGATCTCCATCTTGGTCACCGGCTGGCGGTAGGCGATGATGGACAAGGTTTCCAGCACCACCTCCGTCAGCACCTGACGCTTCGGCGTGGCAGCCACCCGGATCAGATTCTCATAATATTCCGACCGGGTGCACATCTGAAAGGCGCCATCCAGTTCAATGACCTGCAGGCCTCCCTTCCTCTGTTCGTACCGTTTCTTCAGGCGGAGGGCAGCCTCCCTGGCACAATCCTCATTCATGCCGATGGCTGCGGCAAGCTGGCGCACCTCCACCGACTGTCCCATGGTAAACAGCACCGCCTCCACAATGGCCTCCTGCTCCAGTTCATCCTCTGTGGGCGGAAATTCCAGGGCCATCTGTTGATACGCCGGGCGGCTGTCCTTTTTCAGGCGTGCGGCCGCCCCGCCGGCTCCCTCTGCCGCCTTCAGCAGATTTTCCTTTCGATTCGTTTCCATTACGTAAATCCTCTCCTCATCCAGCATTGGCCTATTCGCAACGGTTCAGTACCCTTACCGTTACGCCTATTCCATAATATCCTCCAGCCCTTCCAGATTCAGTTCCTCCTCCTGGCCCTCCGGCTCCAGCGTTTCGATCTGCATATCATCAAAAATATGCTCCTGGGTCAGGTAGATCTTTCCGATCTTCATCAGCTCCAGAACCGCCAGAAAGGTCACCACCACCTCCAGCTTGTCTGCTCCGGTCTCCAGAATCTGGCGGAAGCGAAAGCTCCGATGCTTCCTGGCATAGGTCATCACAGAACCGATCTTCTCCTCCAGGCTTACCGGCTCCTTCCGGATGGTGCCGAAAGAGCTTCTCACCCGGTCGATCTTATCCTCCTTCCGCTTCATCACCTGCTGGAAAATAGTCTGCAGCCGCGCCAGCGTCAGTCCGTCCAGAAGCTGGTCCAGATCCACCGGCGGCTGGTATTTTGCCACCTCCGGCGGAATGGTGGGCGGCTTATACAGATGCATTCCCGCCGAATCCTCCAGATCTGCCAGCTCCTGAGATATGTATTTATACTTCTTATATTCCAAAAGGCGTGCAACCAGCTCCGCTCTGGGGTCATCCTCTGCTGCCTCCTCCTCTTCCTCCTTGGGAAGCAGCATCCGGGACTTAATATCGATCAAGGTGGCTGCCATAACCAGGAAATCACTGACCAGGTTTAAATCCTCCTGATCCATGTGATTCACATAGTCCAGATACTGGTTGGTGATCTCCACAATGGGAATATCGTAAATATTTACCTTATTTTTCTCGATCAGATGCAGGAGCAGATCCAAAGGCCCTTCGAAATGCTCCAGCTTATATGAAATTTCCATATCCTGTTTCTGCTCCTTATCTTCCTTTCCCCTGCATTTCTCCTCGATTCTATCAGCCCGGCACCAGCCGGATCACTAATACCTGAGGCTTATCATTTAATCGGATATTAATGGAATGGGTTCCCAGCCCGCGCCCTACTGCCATCCATTTTCCATCCTGACAGAAGGTTCCGGCGCACCAGGGGACAAAAAACTGAAGCTGAGGCGTCATCACGCCCCCAAGCCCAGGGATCCGGATGGTTCCCCCATGGAAATGGCCGGACAGCGTCAGATCTGCTCCCCACTCCCGGCACTCCTTAAAATACATAGGAGAATGCATCATCAGGATCTGGAAACGGTCGTTCTCTGCCGCTCCAAGCTTTTCCCTCAGATAATCCGCCGGCATCTTAACCGGCTTTTCAAACAGCAGCTTCTTATAAAAAGCAGAATGCAGGTTCACCCCGGAAATATCCAGCTCGCCAAAAGCGACCGTCTGGTCTGACAGCATCACAACACCAAGCTTCCTGGCATGCTCCAGCAGCTCCTCATACTTTCTTCCATAAATATCACGCTCCAGCCGAAGGCGCATCTCATGATTTCCCAGTCCATAAAATACAGGCGCGATCCTTGTCAGTCCTTCCAGCAGACGAAAAGTCACCTCCAGGCTGCCGACCCCTTTGGTCACCATCACATCTCCGCCGATTAGAATCCCATCCGGCTTGATCCTGCGTATTTCTGTAAACAGCTTCTCATTGGCAGGCCCAAATTCCTTATCATGAACATCAGTAATAAAGATCAGCCGTTTCTCCTGATGGATCTTAGAAGAAGAAATCTGAATCTCCTCCGTCACAAAATGACGTTTCTCATATTCCGACCGCAGAAGGCATCCCAGCCCCGCTGCTGCCGTTCCGGCTGCCAAAGCTTTCCACATAACTTGTCACTCCACTTTCCACCTATTCAAAGCTGTCCAATTCTGTCACTGTTATCCTGATTTTCCCAATGCTGCGGCATTCTGCCAGGGCCTACTTCTGCCGGAACACCGGATCTGCCGGATAGGTGCCCACCAGCTTCTGCATGGTCCTGGGAATAGCATCCTTTGAATTTTTCCAGTCTGCATTCTGGTTCCGGTAATCAAACTTATCGATAAACCAGTCAATATCCTCCTGGATCCGATCCAGATTCTCACTCATCAGCTGGTACAGGGCCGGAATCACCCGCTCCCCTTCCCTGTCATCAAAGTTTTCCTCACAGGCCTTGATTAAATCCGCAAAATGGGGAATACAGAAGCCCTTGGAGGCCTTTAATTGATTCAAAAACTCCGGTTCCGTCTGGATCAGATGAAGAAAGGTTTTAATGATCCTCCCATAGGTATCCTCAAACTTCCGGCACACATAGCAGGTATGCTCAGAAGCCTTCATCCAGTCCGACTTCCCGGCCTCACTGCCGGAAGTCTGCCCCCCTGCTCCCTGCCCAAGCTTCCACCTGGAAAATAAGGACGGCTTGCCGCTGCGGCCGCTTCCCGCCGGCACACTGCCTCCGGCAGAGGCCGTCATCTTCCCCTGGGCCTGAGCCTTCAGCTGCTTTCTCATGTACTCCATCCTGGTTTTCAAGATCCAGGCATTCCCCAGGGAATTTCCATAATCATACATCATTTTCGTGTGACGCCGGCAAAATCCAGCCTGATCCGTAGCCGCCCGGATATCATCCTCCATATAGGACACTCCCAGCACAAAGCTTATGGTATCCTGCTCGATCTTCCGCTCCAGATAACAGCACGGACACTCATCCGCCGCCTTCAGGGCATCCATCACTTCTATTGTATACAGCTTCTCCTTCATTGTGCTCCCTTTCTTCCCAATTTATGCTGGTTGAAACATGTACATTCCTTCCAGTTATACACAGTTGCGCTAATTCTACTATTATACACGGACTGAGGCTCCCTTGTAAAGCAAAAATGCCGGTCATCCTGGAAATGGATTTGGCATTTAGAAAATAAATTTTGACTCCTTACGCAAATATCTGTATAATACAAACAGAACGTCTATATATAACCGACCTGTTACAGTTCTGATTGTTACTGCAGCAAAACGGAAAGATACAAGGGGGAATCTTCATTGAAATTTTACTCGCAAAAAATAACCTTGGATTATCCAATATCTGTAAGTCCCATGGGTGAGATCGCCGGCTTTCCGGTACGCCCTGGAATGTTTGATGTGAACGGCGCCATGGCGCTTCAGTGCGGGGTGAACTTTACAATCCACACCTGCTACGGCACCCGGTGTGAGCTTCTTCTTTTCCATGTGGGAGAGGATGAGCCTTATGCTGTGCTTCCCTTCCCGGAATCCTACCGGATCGGCGATGTCTACTCCATGATCGTTTTCGGCCTGAATATCGAGGAATTCGAATACGCCTACCGGATCGACGGCCCCTACCAGCCAGAAAAGGGACTGCTCTTCGACAAGCATGCCATCCTTCTGGACCCTTATGCCAGAAGCGTTACCGGCCAGAAAAACTGGGGCGAGCAGAAGGAACGCTTCTACCATGCCCAGGTGGTCAAGGATATTTTTGACTGGGGCGATATGCCTCAATCCAACCGGGAGCTGTGCGACCTTGTGATCTACGAGCTCCACGTAAGAGGCTTTACCCAGCACTACACCTCCGGCGTCACCCACAGAGGCACCTTCGCCGGCCTGAGGGAAAAGATTCCTTATTTGAAATCCCTGGGTATCAATGCGGTGGAACTGATGCCCATCTTTGAATTTGATGAAAACATGGATGTGAGAGAGGTAGACGGAAAGAAGCTGCTGGATTACTGGGGCTACAACACCGTAGGCTTTTTCGCTCCCAACAATAATTATTTTGCTTCTGATGAAGCCAACACCAGGGGCCAGGAATTAAAGGAGCTGATCAAGGCGCTCCACGACAACGGCATCGAGGTGATCCTGGATGTGGTATTCAACCACACCGCCGAAGGCAATGAAAAAGGCCCCACCTTCTGCTTTAAGGGTCTGGACAATAAAGTATACTACATGCTGACCCCGGACGGCAATTACTACAATTTCAGCGGCTGCGGCAACACCTTAAACTGCAATCATCCCATCGTCCATCAGTTGATTCTGGAATGCCTGCGCTTCTGGACCGTCAGCTACCGGGTGGACGGCTTCCGGTTCGACTTAGCAAGCATCCTGGGACGAAATGAGAATGGCTCACCTATGAACAACCCACCTCTCCTCCGAAGCCTGGCCTTCGATCCGCTCCTTGCCAATGTAAAGCTGATCGCCGAGGCCTGGGATGCCGGCGGCATGTACCAGGTAGGCAGCTTCCCTGCTGAAAAACGATGGGCTGAGTGGAACGGCCGCTACCGTGATGCTATCCGCGGCTATTTAAAGGGCGATAACTGGGAATCCTGGGATGCTGCCTGGAGCATTTCCGGCTCCGGCGACTTGTACGGCGGCTTCTCCCCGGACTACGACGGCAACTACGCAGGCTACAACTCCTGCGTCAACTTCCTGACCTGCCATGACGGCTTCACTCTGTACGACCTGTATTCCTACAACGAAAAGCACAATGAAGCCAACGGCTGGGGCAATACAGACGGAGCCAATGACAACCGCAGCTGGAACTGCGGCGCCGAGGGTGACACCAATGACCCGGAGGTTCTGAGCCTGCGCTGGCGGATGATCCGAAATGCCTGCGCCGTGCTGATGTGCAGCCGCGGTACCCCTATGTTCCTGGCCGGTGATGAGTTCGGCAACACCCAGTTCGGCAACAATAACTGTTATTGCCAGGACAATGAGATCTCCTGGCTGGACTGGAGCCTGCTGGAAAAGAACCATGATGTGTTTGAATTCTTCCAGTTCATGATCGCCTTCCGCATGAAGCATCCCGTCATCCGCAAGCGCCTCCCCGACGCTGTCTGCGGCATTGACCCGCTGCACACCCACAATATTAACGCAGAGGATACCACCATCCCAAGAGATGCCAGAACCCTGTCCGTCTGTTTCGCCGGATACGACAAGGACAAGGGCCGGGATGATATGGTATATGTATCCGTCAACACCTACTGGAAGGATGTACACATCACCCTTCCCAATCCCCGGAAGGCCGGCCACTGGTACTTAAGCGTCAACACCTACGGTGACGGGCAGGGACGTTACTTCTACCCGGAAGGCCGTGAAGCACGGATCGACGGAGAATTTATCATGCGGCCCCGGTCTGTGGCAGTGTTTACAGTCCGGTAAGCTGCTTACACAATCAAAAGGCACTGCGCACAATTAAGCTTTAGCCGTTTGGCCCTAGCCCATACTGTGTGCAATGCCTTTTCTCTTTTCCTGATCATACAATCCTTATGGGATCCATGCACCGTCCGCGCCCAGTTGATATCCATCTGAGGTTGTGGTATTCTTCAGCATAGCTCCATCTGCCCCTACATAAAACCACTGCTCCCCAGATTTCACCCAGGTGCTTTTCGCTAATTCCCCAGTCGAATGGAAATAATACCAGATATCTCCCACATACTTTCTCCATCCTGTTGCCATATGAGTATCCGAATCGAACCAGTATTCCTTTCCCTCTACCGTCAGCCACTCATTGGCTGCTTTGTTTCCATCTGCCTTCACATAGCACCAGCGGTCCCCATCCAGAAGCCAGCCGGCCTGCACGCTCTGAGCTGCTGCTCCCGGTCCCTGGCTGTTCGCCCCGGCGGAGGCTGCAGAAGCTGGATTCGAAACTGCTGTTCCGGACGTACTGGCTGCGCTGCCCGTTCCGCTTGCTGCGGCCCCAGACACATTAGCTGCATTTCCCGTTCCGGCCGCACTTCCAGCCGCACCGTCTGACGGGCCTGCATAGGTAGGATCACCGCCCTGGATCTCTCCCCGCTCTGCCAGTGCAAAGCCGTAATCCAGCATGGCCTTCGTATCGGTATAATGGGTTCCGCTGGCCTTCAGCACCACTGCCACCAGCCGCACTCCATTCTTTTCCACACAGGTCACCAGCGTATTTTTTGCCTTGGAGGTATAGCCGGTCTTTCCGCCAACGATTCCAGGATAATAGCGGGAATCCGTAGGATAATTCATCTTATGGCCCATGGTGATGGTTTTCGCTGCCCCTTTGATAGTAGCCGGCATCTGGTAGGAGGTAGTAGTCGAGATCTTGGACAAGGTAGGGTTGGCATAAGCCGCTCTGGCGATCAATGCCATATCATAAGCAGTCGTCAGATGAGTGGCATCATTCAAACCGTTTGGGTTGGCAAAATGAGTATTCCTGCAGCCAAGCTGAGCCGCTCTGGCATTCATCTTATCCGCAAATGCGCTGACACTGCCGGAGATATGCTCCGCAAGTCCATTGGCAACCTCGTTTGCTGATTTTAAAAGCAGACCATAGAGACACTGCTCCACCGTCAGCTGATCTCCCGCCGTCAGATCCAGCGTCACAGCGCCGGATTCCAGATTGGTGGTGGCAGACTCAGAGAAGGTAACCATATCACTTAAATTACAATTTTCAATGGTAAGAAGTGCCGTCATCACCTTTGTAATGCTGGCCGGATAAAACTGGGTATTTTCATTCTTTCCAAATAAGATCTGACCTGTGCCGCAGTTTAAGAGAACCGCTCCCTCCGCCTGAACCACCGGCGCTGCTACCGCAGAAGATCCCTGGAATACAGTCCCTGCCAATGTCTGGGAAGCTGCGCCGGCAATGGTTCCGTTGCTACTTCCTGCACTTGTCCCGGAATTCCCCTGGGAAACACCGCCCGGACCTGCATAAACGGAGGAACCACCATTGGCGGTACCATTATTTCCTGCGGAATTTGTTGCATTGCCAGGAATGACAACCGTTCCCTGACCTCCGGCTCCCGCCCCTGATCCGATCTGGCTCCCGCCCGGCCCCTGGTTTAGGATTCCCGATGTGAGAAAAGAACCTCCCGATAATGGATTTGGCGGAATCAGCTCCGCACCAAACGCTGTATTTGTACACAATAAACTGAGCGCCACTCCCAGAGAGAGCAGCCGTTTTCGATTATTCATTCGCTGTTGTCCTCCAATATTTCTGTTCATGGGATACTTGCTTACGATTCCACGTTATCCTGCGGTCTGCACAGACCGATCTGAACTGTAACAAAGTATACCATAAAAATCCAAATTTGTTTCAAGAATCTGCTTACAATTTTATGACAATTCTTTTTCCCTTTTGTAAACGCCTTCCATTTGCTCCCTGCCAGACATCCTCTGCCGGCCGCCTCATCATGGATTCTCCTGGAAATTCCAGCGTATATCCGGTACGTTTTCCTCATAAAATTAGAAAGAGATTTTCTGAACGGAGCCCTCCAACTATGAAACCTGTTTCTCATACCCTTCTGTCTTTTCTGCTGGCTTTTCTTTTATCTTTTTCTCCCACCACCCCAGATCTGACGGACCAGCCGGGAGATGCTGTCCTTGCCAATGCAGATGCCTGGGGAGAACCATCGATGCAAAACGCTGCCTCCGGCCCTGATGTGGCCGCGCCGTCAGCCCTGCTGATGGAAGCCTCCACCGGCCAGGTCCTGTACGAAAAAAATGCCGACGAGCCACGAAGCCCTGCCAGCATTACGAAAATCATGACTCTGATCCTGATCTTTGATGCCCTGGAATCCGGCAAGATCCAGATGAACGATTCTGTGACCACCAGCGCCTACGCCAAATCCATGGGCGGCTCCCAGGTCTTTCTGGAGGAGGGCGAGGTACAGACAGTGGAAACCCTGATCAAATGTATCGTGATCGCATCTGGAAATGACGCCTCCGTGGCAATGGCAGAATACATAGCCGGAAGTGAAGCAGAATTTGTTAGAATGATGAATGACCGTGCCGCCGGACTTGGCATGACCAACACTCATTTCGAGGACTGCTGCGGCCTGACGGATTCCCCCTCCCATGTGACAACTGCCCGCGATATCGCCCTGATGAGCCGGGAGCTGATCAATCATTATCCCCAGATCCATAATTATTCCACCATCTGGATGGACACCATCACCCATGTGACCAAGCAGGGAACGAAGGAATTCGGGTTATCCAACACCAACAAGCTTCTGAAGATGGCCACTAATTTCAATGTCACCGGCTTAAAAACCGGCTCCACCTCCCTGGCAAAATACTGCTTCTCCGGGACAGCAGAAAAGGACGGCGTCCGGCTGATCGCCTCCATCATGGCCGCGCCGGACTATAAAGCCCGGTTCCAGGACGCTTTCGCCCTTTTAAATTACGGCTTCGCCAACTGCCGCCTGTATCAGGACACAGAAATGCTTCCTCTTCCGAAAATTCTGGTAAAAAACGGAAAGGAGGACTTCGTCCCCTTAACCTATGACGGCACCTTCTCCTATCTAAGTCTGACAGGAGAAGACTTCACCGCCATTGAAAAGGAACTGGTCCTCCAGGAATACGCCGAAGCGCCGGTAAAAGCAGGCGACCAGGCCGGCTGGCTGAATTACCGCCTGAACGGAACTCAGATCGGCCAGGTGCCTGTACGTTATCAAACAGATGTGGAGAAGGCAAACTTTGCTGATTACTGGAAAGGACTGCTCCATACCTGGCTGCTGGAAACATCTTAAGGATATGGATATGATGCTGGCCTAATTCCACTCAACCGGGGTCGGCCGCGCCGGGTCGAACACATCCTCTGCCCGGAACAATCCATCCAGCCTGCGCTTGCCGCTGCCGCCCTCCTGGGCAGCCGCAATGTCCTGCCACATCCGGTATCCATCCAGATTCAGACGCCCCTGGCGCAGGTAATCATCCCCAAGCTGCACCCACGTCTGGCTGGCATCCACATTGCAGAAATACCGGAATCCCATTTCATGGAGATAGGCATAGCGCTCATTGTCCATACTGTACGGATGCCAGTCAGAAATATCATCCCCAAAAGGATAGAGGATGATGTCGGTAGGGCCAATCAAGGACTCCACCTCTGCCTCCCATTTATTGGTATCTGTCCGAAAGCTGTCCAGATCGATCTGTCCCAGGTAACGATGTCCCCAGCTGTGGGAAGCCAGCTCCCAGCCACATTCCCGCAGACGCTGGGCCACCTGAACCGCTTTCTGCCGGTCCGCCTCATAATCCGGATTGCTGTCCTTGTAGGAAGCTGCCGTGCGGTAGCCTAAGATCCCCTCATATCCGGTAAACGCCAGCACCGCCCTGGCCCCTTTGTAGGAAAAGTCAGGGTGCTCCTGGATAAATGCTTCCAGTATGGGAACCAGATCATAATTTCCCACTGCAGTGCTTCCATCATCCAGCACCATCTCGCAGGTGGGCATGCCGTCCTCACCAATCACGATCCGGCTGGCAAAGCCATCCCCTTCCATATATGGATAATAACACACGTCATCCTGGGACATAACAAACGGCTTCTTGCCCGGCGGAAGCAGGATCGTTCCCTTTGCCATTCTGACATTGCCGTTCTCGTCCGTCACCTCCTGGGCCATATCGTGAAGCCGCACCAGCACGTAGCCTCTGCGGTACATCTCATTTAAGATCTTGTCCAGCTCACTTTTCGTGGTCATCACCTGATTATATCCCTTGGAATCCGAATCACCGTCAAACGCCTTTGCCGTATCCATAATAATAGAATGGAAAAAGACATGAGGAATCTGACTGATATCCTGCTCTACCAAGGTTGCCTTTGCAGCCTCATAGGAGGAAACTGCCGCAGCTGCATCTGCATGACCGGAAAATTCATCATTTTCCTGGAGAAGGGCAATGGCACCATCATAGTCATAGCCTGCCGCCATACGGTCCGCCCGGTACAGAAGATCGGCCAGACGCCCCTCCGAAGTGTTTAAATCCGCCCCCGGCAATCCAAAAATGGGATTATTTCCATCAGCATCTGCCCCACTGGAATTTACGCTGTCTGCATCTGCTCCGCTCTGTCCGGCTCCGCCAGCTCCATTTTCACTGCCATCACCGGAATTTCCAGGCTGATCCGATAACGCTCCAGGGTTCTGTTCAAAGGAAAGCCCCTTATCCTTTCTGGTAAATAACTGCTTCAGCCATGCAAGGATCCTGCTCCATACGCTTGTTTGATCGCCATTCTTATTTTCGTTGTTATCTCCGGCCTCATTTCTATCCCCGGTGTTATCGTTTCCTCCTGCCTTGCTGTCCGCTCCATCCTTGCTGCTGGTTCCTGGCAGTTCTTCTCTCTCAGCCTGGCTGCCGCTTCCCCAAGAAACCACGCTATCTCCCTGCCCTCCCGGGCCAGATGCATTTCTTCCCTTAAAAAACCCAAACAGCAAAACAGCCGCAGCAAATACACCTGCAAAGATTAAAATATAAAGAAACATTACCTTACGCCTGCGGCGGTTCCGTTCCTCCTGCCGCCGCTGCTGGCGCCGCTTTAAAATATCATCGTAATTGGACTCATCCATGTTATCATCTACCTCAGTTTTGTCACATATGTGATCTTTTTATTGCAATGGTTTCGTACCTTCATAATTACTTTTTATCAACTCTTGACAGATTTAGTATAGCATAGAACCGTCCAACAGAACATATGATTTTCCTTACAAATTCTTTTCTTTTGTTCTAATGTGCAATTAATATATCATTCACAGTTTTCTTCCTGCAAAAGCCGCCCGAATGCATACATGCTGAATGCTTCCATAAAAGCATGCAAACAGTCCCTCTCTTTCACGCCGCCAAGGCATAAAAGAGAGGGACTTTCCTGATTCAATCAACTTACAGCGCTTCTCTCAGCACTTCTATTTTGCAGGTGTGCACCTTTGTACTTCGATCATAAGCAATCCCCACGCCGATGATTCGGCCGGTATATCTTGGCATTTCACCAAGCTTTCCGCCAAACTTTAAGGCATAATTCCGATCCTTGATTCATGATCTCTGCCACCTTATTGGCATCACCATTCAGCGTAGCCTTCAACATCTGAACCGATTCTTCAGCAAGCTGGTGGATATAGCCCAGGGATGGTTCCTTCATCAGCATTTCATGAAAGCGGTCCATCAATTCTTTATTCGGAATACTGACATAACCATTCTCATAACTCAGGAATCCATAGACTACCATGGCAGAAAAAATTTCGTCCTTTGTAGTCAGTTTCATTGAAATCGCAGCATACTCCTGTACCTTTGCCGGCACAGGAATCCCTGCCACCATTTGTGCCAGCTCATCACGAACCGCAGCTACATTATGATTAATATAATAATAAATTTCATCATATGGGCCGGAACTGGTCCAGTAATTTCCCAGATTATTATTGGTCAAAGACAGCACCACCGACCGCGGATTATACACACGCTCTCCAGCCTTGGTGTGATAGCCATCATACCAGCTCCGCAATCCCTCCCGAGTAACCTGTGGATCTTTTTGAATTTTCCAATATTTGGAATATAAATCATCAACTTCCGATTCCGTAAATCCGAAATAACCGCTGTATCTTTCCTCAGATGCCATCGTATATTCAGCAAACATATTCAATTCTGAGCCGCTTGAGTATTTTGCTATGGGCAGAATACCTGTCATATATGCCAGTGCCACGTAAGCTTTATCTTTCAGCAGATTGCTCAGAAAATCAATATATGCTCCTTTATCCTTCTCGGTTACAAAATCACGATGAAAAATGAAATCCCATTCATCCAGAACAAAAATAAATTGCTTCGAACCATACGTATTAAAAACAGCAGTCAAGGCATCCCACACGGCATCCTCCTCTTGAATATCAGCCTTAGGATATGCCTGCATCAGGTCCCGAATCAGACGCATTTCAATACGATCTATATACTGCTCATAGCTCTCACATCTTCTTGGAAGCTCATTCAACGTAATCGAAATAACATCATACTTGCCAATATACTCTTCGTATTTCTCAACTCCCGAAATTTTTAATCGGCCAAACATATCATGTGCATCATATGCTTTTGAAAAAAAGGACACAATCATGCTAGCCATAACGGATTTACCGAAGCGGCGCGGCCTTGTAAGGCATACATAGTTTGTGCTGGTTCCAATGCTGGAAAACAACTCATTAAGCAACTCCGATTTATCAACAAAGTAAGGGCTGTCAAGTTCTTTACGATACGCCTTTTGTGCAGTCAGAGAATTCAAATAATTTCCCATGGGTTTACACGCCCCTTTCGCTCTCTACCATCAGAATCTGAAGCACAGATGATCCACTGTCAAGCAAATATTCGCAATCGATCCGTTAAAATTGCACATATTCCCGGATTTCTTCTGCCAGCTCTACGCTCTCTGCATAGAGAACCGGCCCCTTATCGCCATAGTCCTTCCAATACTCATAGGCAACCTTCGCCTTCACATGAACCCACTGCTTCGTTTCCAGCAGTCTGGCTTCTCTGGCCTTGCACACATAGCCAATAAAGGTCATATCAGCCTCGCAGCAGGTCATGGCCATACGGCCCGGCACGAAATAATTCTTTGGAAGATCCGGAGACTTTAACACCATTCCGGTAAACTCTACCATCTTTCCCAGATAACGCTCCGGCACATCCATACAGTCAAAATACCAGATACCAAAATCCTTTGGCTGGATCTGGATCACATCTGCATGAATATCATAAGGCAGATCCTCCTCCAGCATTTCCTGCTGGATCTCGCCCTCCTTATCCTCCAGCACAAGCTGTCCGTTCTGGCACATAGCCCGAATGGTACGGCGGTAGCTGGTCAGCATTTCATCCGACACATCGTCGCAGCGGTTGCAGATAACCAGCTCCGAATTGCGGAGCATTGCCCCCAAAAGAGGCTTCATATTTGCAATATAAAGATTTAAGGTCGAGCCATCCAGAATCGTCACCTGCTGATAGATGGTCCAGTCCTTGGGAAGCTTCAGCTCATCCTGATTCCACATGCCGTTCCATTCTAACAGCACACGCTCCGGATTATTCAAAAGCTCCAGCTCCGTCAGATACTCCGGTGTCAGCTGCTCCTGATCCTCCACATAAACCACCGTGGTCCGGGTCCGCTTCAGCAGCGCCTCATCGTACTCGTTTTCTCCTTCCTCACAAACGATCAGAAGGGTCTTGCCATCTGTCTGGAAATAATCCTGGGACATGGTAAACTGCAAAAACTGAGTCTTGCCGGCTTCCAGAAAACCGTTGATCAAAAATACCGGTATCATATCGTCTTCTAATTCATATTCCGCCATACAGTAACTCCCTATTTTTACCTAATTATTACGCTCTTCCAAATACCTGGTTTAATTCCTCTTCCTTCAGGCGCGCTCCAATCACACATACCTTTCCAGTATAGTCCGGCTGACCCTCCCGAATCTCATACTGCTCCGGAACTAAGTCAAAATACAGCCACTGACCTTTCTCCTCCGTTGGCAGCATTCCTTTGGCACGAAGAACCTCGCCGTAAGCAGTGGTTTCCGCCAGCTTCTCCAGAACCTTCTCCAGCTTCTCTCTGGTACACGGAACTGTGGTTTCCATTCCCCAGCTGGTAAATACCTCGTCTGCATGGTGGTGGTGATGATGATCATGACAGCCGCAGCTGCACTCCTCGTCATGGTCGTGATCATGATGCTCGTGATCATGATCGTGATGATGTTCATGATCGTGGTCATGATCA